>NZ_JBFQGA010000009.1:0-235965 GCF_040932435.1 Kluyvera sp. STS39-E
CAATACCTCCGCCGATGCCGCCGCCGTGACCGCCATTGCCGCCACCGCCTCCGTTACCGCCCCCGCCTCCATGGGCTCCACCGCCGCCATTGCCATTTCCATTATTACCGTTACTACCGCCTCCATTGCCGTTACCATTTCCTTTACTATTAGTGTTCTGGCCACTATTGCCATTATTACCGTTACCACCTGCAGCTACGGCATATATAGTCGATGCAGGATATAAAACGGTGAGCGCCACAATGATGGCGAGTTGCTTCATTTTCATGATGAACCCTTCACGCGTTATTAATTGCTGTGTGCTATTGCCGTAACAACCGATCATTTTGTAATAAAAACAAATATAACCAGAAATAATCACGACACCCTTCAGTAAATTACATAACGTCCTAACGATAAGTACGCAATTAAAATGGAGGCAAAAAATACATTTATTTCAAGAAGTTACAAATCCAAATGATAATGAAAGGCACGAAAACAAAAGATCTGAATGTAGAGAACTCCCGCAATCAAAATATGATTACGTCCGATATTTAATAGCCAATACAGTTTTCACTATTGATTTAAATAACAATCATAGCCTCTACCGTTCGCCATTTAATGAGTTCCCAACCATATTAATCTTTAAAAGATTGCCGCCTTACCGTGCCGGAATAATCGAAAGAAAGATACGTAAGTGTTGCAACACCGAAATACTCAGTGGTTTGCTGCTATATGGATGAGTATGCATATTAGAAAGGTATGATGTTCTCATAACAAAGAATGATTTATTTTGAAAAAGTCAAACTTTAGTATTATCGGTTACGCTATTAATACATTTCCCGAACGCAGCACGAAAACAACACCTTATAAGGATGAGGCTTCTACTAAAGTTTGAAGAGCGGCAAGCATCACAGCAAATCATCATACAAAAAGGATGATGAGATCATATTATGTCAACAGATTAATTTTACATCGATTTGATAACAATAGTTCTTAATCCAAATTCAAGTATATGTATGATCATTAAGATAATACGCTAGAAATTTAATGGATATAACTTTTTTACATTTTGTAATTTATTTTTACATTATGTTTCATGATTATTTCTTGCTTTAAAGTATCCAACGACTAAATTTTAAATTAAGAACTCTTGAGCATTTTTTCTATATTCTTAACACTTAATCCATACAGCAACCACTTTTCAGCAGTGCTTAAATAGATGATTCTATAATATGTGACTGTTGTTAATAAAAAATTTGGGGACTCATCATGACAAAAGAGCTCAACTTTTCAAGCCAGACTCTTTTCTTGATCACAAGGCCGTCGCTCCAGTCGTGCGCCCTTTCTCAGAATCTGAAAAAGCTCCTAAAAATGGATATTAAAATCATTAATATTCATACAGTTAACATAGAAAACATATCTAATGGCATCATTCTTTTTGATTTAATCGATACTGACAGGCGGTTAATAAAAGGATGGCAGGAAGAACTGTGTAAAATTAAAAGCGGCGTTAAGTTACTGCTCTTTAACGCACCTGAAGATTATCCTTATTCAGATATTGAGACTTGGCCCCATATTTGCGGCATATTCTACTCACATGATGAAGAACATTTTCTGATCAAAGGGTTACAAAAAGTGATGGAGGGAGAATGCTACTTTTCCCGCAAGCTGGCCAGCTATCTCATTATGCATTCAGGCAACTATCGCTATGACAATTTAGAAAGCACCATCCTGACCTATAGAGAAAAAGAGATCCTGAACAAACTCCGCATTGGTGCTTCAAATGTAGAAATAGCTCGCTCGTTGTTTATCAGCGAGAGCACGGTAAAGACCCACCTTTACCATCTGTTCAAAAAAATTGCCGTCAAGAATCGAACCCAAGCCGTTTCGTGGGCCAACGACAATTTTAAACACTAAATCAAGACATAAAAAAACGGCGACAGATTAAAATCGGTCGCCGTTTTGATTTGTTGCGCCGTCAGAGCGCCGATTCTTTCGCAGACTGAGTTTTAGGCTTTCGGTTGGCAAGCCAGAGGCCGCTATTTTTCATCGCATAACCGAAGAGCAACCCCACCGCCAAAGAGGGAACAACCAGCTTCCAGTCACCTTGCCCGGCAAAAGTCGCACAGGCACCGATAAACGTACCCGGAACAAACGATAGCAGCAGTTGCTTGGCCTGAATGCACATCAGAAACGCCACGATGCCGGTCATGACATAGCTGACGATTTCTAAATGGGGAGCCAGCGCGCTGCCATAGATAATAACCAGCGCCCAAATAACACCGCTCATGGTGGTGCTGGCGGAAATTGCCAACCCTTTTAACCCACCCGTTGGGCAGGCAAAATAGGCCGTACAGCCTAAAAAGCCGGCCCAGCTGAGTAACCCGAGGGAAACGGCAACCCATCCCCAAATACCGGAGAGAATGCCTGTAGTGATTGCAATAGCTAAGATAACGTTCATAGCGAGCATCTTAGCAGATGCTCGCTATTTTGATGAGATCACGAACACAAAATGCTCGAAATAGTATTTTCGATTACATTGGTTTTGTGACCAAAATCACTCTTCTTGTTCTTCTTGCAGCTCGTCAAACATCGCGGAGATCGCCTCACGGGTTAGCGTTGCCATCACTCGCCAGAAAGTCGTCGTCGCATGCGCTTCAAGTTTGCCTAAGAAAGTCCCCACCCAAGGTAGAATGTAGTCCTCAAATAGAATATCCAGCGCGTCGGAATCATCCTCACCCGCATTGTCTTCAAGCCAAGATGCGGCGAGCAGCAGCGTTCCCAGTTGATCCGCAGGATTATCACCTAATGGCATGCCGCGTTCGGTGAGGAACGCGCGGACTTCAGCTTCCGTCGCCCCTTCAACCCAAGCGCTACGCACCGGCGGCACGCTGCACTCTTCACCCACAAACAGCGCATTATAGTCAGCAGCAATTTGCTGGATATCGCAGCTTTTTTGTAGACGAGCCAGCAGTTCATCCTGTTCCAGCGGCCAGTTTGCCGCCAGCTTGCCTTCACGGATCAGGGTAAACAGCGGTACCAGCAGCGGGTCTTGCGGTTGACGGTAGTAAAGCGAGCCAAGCGCGCGACAGATGATTGAAAACTCGTTCATTCAGTTATTCCAGTGGTTATTAAAATTCAGCAAATTCAGGAATCGCCGGCATGCCGCGCGACTCAAGGTAATCAAGAAAACGTCGTGGCGTCACGTTGAGGATCCTCTCCTGCGGGAAAGCCACTGCATCAAGGATCTTCTGACATTGTGTAAATTCACCCAAGGTAAACGCGGTGTGCGAGTCCGAACCCAGCGCTAACCAACCGCCCGCGTCACGTACCGCTGCGGCAATCGCCTGACAGTTTTGCTCACTGCCCACACGCGAACTCACGAAAGAGGAGTTATTTATCTCCAACGCCACATTGTATTTTGCCGCGGCGGCCGCAATCGCTGGGATATCTACGGGGAATTTTGGGTTACCGGGATGGCTTATCATGTGGACGTTACCGCTCGCCATCGCGGCAATCATCGCTTGAGTATGCGTCTCTTTATCCTGAGGCGGGAAGACGGGTTCATGGAAGCCTGCAATGATAAAGTCCAATGAGGTCAGCATGGGTCCGGTGCAGTCAATTTCACCGTCGGTATTTTTAATATTTGCTTCGATACCGCGCAGGATCCCAACGCCGTCGACAATTCGCGGCCAGATACGCATATTGACGAAATGCCAGTAATGCGGAGCATCCGCCATATCCGGGCCATGATCGGTGATAGCGAATAGCTTGATCCCTTTGCGTTTCGCTTCAGCAATATAATCATGCAACGTGCTATAAGCGTGCGTACTCGCCACGGTGTGCATATGTAAGTCAACAGGATACATCACATTCTCCTCTTTCGTGATAAACCAAGAATAGCAGGAAAGCCCCCTACTTATTAGCTTGGTAAATCAGTAGCCACGCTCACGACAGACCTGTCCATCAACAATTTCGCCGCGCTCCAGTCGGGTAATGGTCTGCGAGATATAGGCAATCGCCTCTTGCGGGCGGGTAACGGCAGCCACATGCGGGGTCATGGTCACCCGTGGATGGCGCCATAAAGGGCTCTCTTTTGGCAACGGCTCCCGGCTAAAGACATCGAGCATAGCCGCCTTCAGCTTACCGCTATCAAGCGCAGCGAGTAGTTCATCTTCCACAACATGAACGCCTCGCGCCAAGTTCAGCACGTAGCTGTTGTCCGGTAGTTGGCTGAGCAAAGACTGATTGATAATACCAATAGTTTCCGCAGTGTTAGGCAGAAGGTTAATGAGTACGCGAGTTTTACTTAGGAAGTCGCCCAGTTCATCTTCCCCGGCAAAGCTTGTAACCTGCGGCCAATCTTTGCGACTACGGCTCCAACAACGCACCGGGAATCCCCACGCCAGCAAGCTTTGCGCCACTTTAGAACCGAGAACACCCGCCCCCATAATGCCAATGGTGAACTCATCCGGGCTGTAGTCGGGAAGCGGTTGCCAAGTGCCTTCGCGTTGTAAGGCCTGATAATCATCAAAACGGCGGAACCAATGCAACACCTGGCTGACAGCGTATTCCTGCATTTGGCTTCCCATCCCGGTATCCTCAAGGCGATACAGTGGAGTCGACTGCGGCAGCATTTCAGGATGCGCTTTGAGTTTACTCAGAATGGAATCAACCCCTGCGCCTAAGGCGAACACTGCCTTCAGCTTGCGGCCTTGCAACATTTCTACCGGAGGGTGCCATACCAACGCATAGTCTGCCGGCTGATTATCGCCACGCTGCCACGCACGAACATTAGCGCCCGGCAATTTCTTGCTCAGTTCGGCAATCCAGTAAGGGGTATCAAACGTAGGATGGTAAAAGATGATCTCCATTGCGGCTCCTGATATAAAGCATCTCAGCGAGCGTTCGCCGGATGCATTTTTGATTATTTTTGTGATTAAACAGCATATCAAATTTCATATACCTGTCCTGCTAAATGCGGCACCGATCGCAAAAAAGACGATTTATGCGTGTTTAAGCAGCAAGTTGCGCGAAGTTTGTCTAAACGCACGATTTTTTTAAAAAGTTTATTGACGCTGACAGGCCTTTTCCCTACATTAGCGCTCGTCCCAGCAACACAGGGACGACAATATGGTGAGGTGTCCGAGTGGCTGAAGGAGCACGCCTGGAAAGTGTGTATACGGCAACGTATCGAGGGTTCGAACCCCTCTCTCACCGCCATATTTTAAGAAGAGCCCGTACGCAAGTACGGGCTTTTTTTTCGTCTGTGGTCCGCTGTGCCTCAAGAAGATAGATAAAGTATAAATTCAATCTTCAATCATCTGCGCGTACTCTTCACCGAGAAAGTCAACCAGCGCTCTCACCGCAGGCAGCATACCGCGGCGCGACGGAAATACGGCGTGAATCACCTCGCGCTTTGGCTCCCAGCCGTCAAGCACACGGACTAATGCGCCAGAAGCCAACTGCTCTTTGGCCATCAGGACCGGAAGTTGCACCACTCCCACTCCGGCAATGGCAGCCTCACGCAACGCCAGCATGTCACCGGATATCAAGCGCGGCGTGAAGCGCACTTCAGCCTTGGCACCGTCCGGGCCATCCAGCAGCCATTTATGAATGAGTTTGCCAGCCGACATGCTCAAGCCCGGCCAGCGGCTGAGGCAGTCTGGCGCGCGCGCACTCCCCATCCTCGACACCAGCAAAGGACTTGCCACCAGACAATGTCCACGATCGGCCAGCACCCGCATGACCAATTCGCTATCTTCAAACGGTCGCGGCCTGACCCGAATAGCGACATCAACGCCTTCCGCGACCAGATCGACCCGCCGATTAGTCGCCTCGAGTTGGATCTGTACATCAGGATAGCGCACCATAAAACGCGCTAGCATCGGCCCAACGTGGACATGTAATAACGTCACCGGACAGGCCAGCTTCACGCAGCCGCGTGGTTCTACCTGTAGAGCCGCAATCGCCTCCTGCGCCGCTTCGGCTTCTATCAGCATCGCCTTGCAATGCTGATAGAACGCTTGCCCGACTTCCGTTACCGCAAATTGTCGGGTGGTCCGGTATATCAAACGCACACCCAGTTGCTCTTCCAGTTGAGCAATCCGCCGACTCAGCTTCGATTTCGGCATATCCAGCGCCCGTCCTGCCGCCGCAAAGCCGCCGTTATCTACCACGTGCACGTACCACGCTAATGCATTGAGATCCTGCATCGCTACCTCATTGTCCTATTTTTGCAACAGTGTAGGCCAATTGTGCAATCTAGCGAGATAACTCGCACCGATATAAGCTAATAAACATCAAAGTTCGCTACGCAGGAGAATGAAATGAAACAAATTACGGGTGTTTATTCCGCACCACGTCCGCACTGGGTAGGCGATGGCTTCCCGGTCCGTTCGCTATTTTCTTATCAGTCGCACGGCGAAAGTCTCAGTCCTTTTTTACTGCTGGATTACGCCGGACCACATAGCTTCCCTGCCGATGGCAACAAACGTGGAGTAGGTGAACATCCTCACCGTGGTTTTGAGACAGTAACCATTGTTTATGCCGGTGAAGTTGAACACCGCGATTCCACCGGCAAGGGCGGCGTTATAGGACCGGGTGACGTACAGTGGATGACGGCTGGCTCTGGGATTTTGCATCAGGAATTTCACTCAGCTGAATTCTCCCGCCGTGGCGGCGAGCTGAAAATGATCCAGCTATGGGTCAATCTGCCGGCGAAAAACAAAATGACCGCTCCGGGCTATCAGAGCATTGAAGCAACGACAATCCCAACCGTTGCACTGCCTGACAACAGCGGCTCGCTGCGGATCATTGCTGGCCAATACGGGGAGGAAACCGGGCCGGCGAAGACCTTCTCGCCGCTGAACGTGTGGGATATGCAAATCCGACAAGATAAAGAGGTTTCCTTTGAACAGCCAGACGGCTGGAGCAGCGCGATTATCGTGTTGGAGGGGAGCGTTATGGTAAACGGCGACATCAGCGCGCAGGAAGCGCAGCTGGTGGTATTAAGCCAGCAGGGAAAACAGGTGCATCTCCACGCCAGCCGCGATGCCAAAGTGCTGGTACTGGCAGGGGCACCGCTGCTTGAACCGATTGCGGGCTACGGTCCCTTCGTGATGAATAGTCAAAGCGAAATCGAGGAAGCCATTCGCGATTTTAATTCCGGTCGTTTTGGTCAAATTTAAACTTCGGGAGCATCGATTTCCCGCCTAAACCAACTGCCCTGGCATAATTGACGGGGCAGTGTTCATGGATTAACCGAACGATACATAAAGCTTAAATTATACTTGACCGTTTTAAGCCAACTCCCTATAGTAGCGCCCCGTTGCCCACCCAAGGTGAGCGGCGAAACAATATGGTGAGGTGTCCGAGTGGCTGAAGGAGCACGCCTGGAAAGTGTGTATACGGCAACGTATCGAGGGTTCGAACCCCTCTCTCACCGCCATATTTTAAGAAGAGCTCGTACGCAAGTACGGGCTTTTTTTTCGTCTGTTGTATGACCAATTTTGACAACAGACGCATTCGGTGAACAAATCAAGCAATCTCCTCACCGCCATTTTTGAAGCCACCTCTCCTTCCCGCGCATCCCCGAAAGACGGGCACCCGTCCCCCTATCCACGCCCGGATAATCACGAGAATTAAAAGTTATTTTACGTCGTTTAAAACATACAAGTCAGAATAGAAATCTAAGAAAAATCTAAAATCAAGCATAGCTATCTATATAAAATTAAAATAAAAGAATGAACACAACATGCCATTGTCCGTACGGTTAGTAGGGTATGTGTAGTAAGCTATACATATATCTTAGAAAACAAGTAATTCTCTGGTGAATAATGGGCTGGTTTGTAGATATTTTCTCCACCTACCTTTATGGTCTTAAGATGGTGGCGATTGCGCTAGCAATTATGATGTTAATTAGTGGGTTAGACGATCTCATTATCGATATCGTCTACTGGTGTCGCCGCGTACTGAGGGCCTTCACGGTATATCGACGACATTCGCACATGGATCACCATGTGTTATATGAGCCCGATGAAAAACCTCTCGCCATCATGGTTCCAGCGTGGAATGAAACCGGCGTAATAGGCCATATGGCGGAGTTCGCCGCGCTGACGCTAGATTACGAAAATTACCATATATTCGTCGGCACCTACCCTAATGACCCAGATACTCAGCGCGATGTCGACGAAGTGTGCGCCCGTTTCCCAAACGTCCATAAAGTGGTTTGCGCACGCCCAGGCCCCACGAGCAAGGCGGATTGTCTCAACAACATTCTCGACGCCATCACCCAGTTTGAACGCAGCGCTAATTTCACCTTTGCTGGGTTTATTCTGCACGATTCCGAAGATGTCATCTCTCCGATGGAGCTGCGCCTCTTTAACTATTTGGTCGACAGAAAAGATCTGATTCAAATCCCGGTCTATCCGTTTGAGCGTAAATGGTCACACTTCACCAGCATGACCTACATCGATGAATTTGCCGAACTGCATGGTAAAGATGTCCCCGTGCGCGAAGCCGTCGCGGGTCAGGTTCCAAGTGCGGGTGTCGGCACCTGCTTTAGCCGACGCGCAATCTTGGCCCTGTTGGTCGATGGTGACGGTATTGCCTTTGATGTGCAGAGTCTCACCGAAGACTACGACATCGGTTTTCGCCTGAAAGCCAAAGGCATGACGGAGATTTTTTGCCGCTTCCCAGTGGTTGATAACTCTGCCGAAGCCAAAAAGGCGCGTAAATTTTTGCAGCGCGCTCGCACCTCTTCGGTTATCTGCGTGCGCGAATATTTTCCGGATACCTTTACCACCGCCATGCGCCAGAAATCACGTTGGATTATCGGTATCGTTTTCCAGGGTTTTAAAACGCACCGCTGGACCAGCAACCCCACGCTGAACTATTTCCTCTGGCGCGACCGCAAAGGGGCAATCAGTAACTTCTTAAGCTTCTTTGCCATGATCATTATGATCCAGTTGGTGCTGCTGTTTATTTATCAGCACACCTGGCCGGACGCTTGGCAGTTCTTATCCATCTTTACCGGCGGCCCGTGGTTGGTCACCCTGCTATGGCTCAACTTCGGTCTGATGGTCAACCGCATTCTTCAGCGCGTCATCTTCGTAACCGGCTACTACGGGCTCACCCAGGGCCTGCTGTCGGTGCTGCGCCTGTTCTGGGGCAACCTGATTAACTTTATGGCCAACTGGCGCGCCCTGCGCCAGGTTATTCAGCATGGCGATCCTCGCCGCGTAGCGTGGGACAAAACAACCCATGACTTCCCAAGCGTAACTGGCGAAAACCGCGCCCTGCGTCCACTAGGCCAAATCCTGGTGGAACAAAACGCGCTTACCCAAGCGCAGCTGGAACAGGCGTTAACCAACCGCGTCATGGGTCTGCGTCTTGGCGGCTCACTGTTGGCTCAGGGACTAGTGACGCCAGAACAGCTTGCCCGCGCACTTGCCGAGCAAAACGGCGTGCCGATGGAATCCATTGACGCTTGGCAGATCAACCGGACGTTGATAGACAAAATGCCGGAAGCCGTTGCCCTGCGTTACGCCGTATTACCGCTGCGCCTTGAAGAACGCACGCTGACCGTTGCCAGCGAAGACGGTATCGACCCGGTGTCGCTGGCGGCGCTGAACCGCAAAATGGAATACAACGTGAAGTACGTCATTGTGCCGCGCGGCCAGGTCGTGACGGGACTGCGTCACTGGTACGCTCGCCTTCGCGGACATGACGATCGCGCGCTGCTGGACTCGGCGGTAGAAAAAGGCTGGCTGTCGACTGAGCAAGCGCAGACGCTATGGCAACGCTTCGTCCCAAGCCAACTGCTGTTTGCTGAAGTATTGACCTCGCTTGGCAAAATCAACAACTCGGCGATGAACGCCCTGCTGCTTCGCCACGAGCGCAGCCATTTGCCGCTGGGCGAATTCTTGGTCACGGAAGGCGTCATCACTCAGAAAACCCTGGATGACGTCCTTGAGATTCAGGAAAAGCTTCAGCTTTCTATGCCTGAACTCCTCAAAAGCGCCGGGCTTTCCGACGAACAACTGGCAGAAATTAATCAGGGACACGAGCCGGCATGAACAAGGTGCATAGCTTTCGATTCTCACCACGGGTCATTAGCGTCGTCGTTGCCTCACTGTTGAGCACCGGCGCATTTGCCCAAACAACCAACGTAGGCACCAGTGCAAAAGCGCTTGGGCTAAGCGACTATCGCCACTTCGTCATCTATCCGCATCTGGAAAAAGCGCTGCGGGCGCAGCAGCAAAATGATGAAAATACGGCGCTTACCGAATTTCGTCATATCCATGAACAGGCGCCGGATAACGTCCCGCTGACGCTCTATCTCGCTGAAGCCTATCGCCACTTTGGTCACAATGATCAGGCACAGCAGGTCTTGAGCGAACAGTTAAAACGTCATCCAAACGACCCACGACTGCTGCAACAGCTGGCGGCAATTCCGCAAAAAGCAGAAGTCGTGAACACCGTCGAGCAGTTGCAAGCGCTGCAAAAACGCTGTGATGCGACACCAACTACCCGCTGTCGTAGCGAGACGGGCCAGTACGCACTCAAGCTGGGACAGCTCGATATCGCGCAGGCGCAGCTTACCGATAGCGAATTTAGCCAAACGCCGGAGGGTAAAGACCTCGAACAGGGCGTTCTCCAGCGGGCTATTTATCTCAAAGACTGGCGCAATGCGGACGATATCTATAGCCGCAGAAATCAACGTGGCGCCCTGACGGCGACACAACAGCAGCAGTGGTTTGACGTGTTGACGGCCGGTCAGCTTGATAAGCGCATCGAACAGTTGCAGTCGCAAGGCCTGATGAACAGCCCCGAACAGCAGTTAGCCTATGCAAGTACGCTGGCGTCCCGCGATAAACGGGATGATTTACAGCGCTATCTGTCCAGCCACCGGCCGCGTTTTGACACCACGGCACAGGAGCAAAACTGGCTGTATCTGATCTCACGCTACGGTCAAGATCCGATTCCCATGATGCAAAGCTTTGACCCGCGCTTTGCCGCCAACCGCCGTTTTGCCGACGGCGCAGCCTTCCCGGCCGCCATGAAAGCGGGTAACTACAAGCAGGCGCAGCAGTTTTTGGATACCGTGCCGGCGGATCAGATGCTCAACGAACGTTATGCGCTCAGCACTGCCACCCATAATCAAGCAGAGACCCTGCGGGTCGCCGGTCTAATGTATCAACGCTCCCCGAACAATCTTGCGCTGCTCGACACCTACAGCTGGCAGATGATGCAAAGCGGTCAGTCGCGCCAGGCCGCCTCTTTACTGCTGTCGCGCTATCCCTTTAACGGCAACGGCACGCAAGCAGGCACCTTGGTCACGCGACTGGCTGAACTACTCCAGCGGTATCCAGATATGCTCACCGATGCCACGCGTGCGCGTCTGAGCCGTCCGCTGGCAACCGCGACGCTTCGCGAAACGCAGAGCCGTTTACTGGGCAGCAGCGCCGACTGCCAAACGACGCGCGCGCTGTTAGGCGATCTCTCGCCGCGCTATGACGCAAGCAGCCTCAGTCAACTGGCCGAATGCTACCGTGACGATTTGCCGGGCATGGCGCTGTACGTACAGCAGTTGGCAGAGCGTCGTCAGCCGGATGCCTACCAGCATCGCGCCGTGGCCTATAAAGCCTACCAGGTCGAGGATTACGCCACCGCGCTGACGGCGTGGAAAAAACTACCGAACAATCAATTAACCAACGAAGACGTGATGGCGGCAGCCAATACCGCCCAAGCCGCAGGCGATGACACCGCACGCGACCTGTGGGTCGATGAAGCCCGGCAACGCGGGCTGGATAACAGTGAAGCCTGGTGGTGGCTTCACGCCCAGCGCTACCTGCCCTCCCAGCCAGAACAGGCGATGTCCGACCTCAATCAGGCCATTGCGATTACCCCAACGGTACGTGCCCTCACCGCCCGCGCCGCGCTGCATCGGCAATTGAAACAAGACGCCGCCGCCGTCGACGATTTGCGCCAGGCCTTGGTTATAGAGCCAAACGACGGCGCCACGAAAGCGGCATTGGGCTACGCGCTGTGGAGCAAAGGTGATTACATCGCCTCTCGAGACACGCTGGAACAGGCGCAAAAATCCTCGCCGGACGATCCGCAGCTGATTCGCCAACTGATGTATGTGAATGAACGCCTCGGCGATATTCCACAAACCCAAGGTTATGCTCGCCAGGTCGTCGATGAACTCGATGCCAACGCGCAAATCGCCCCGCTCACGCCTGCGCAAAATCAGGAACGTTTCGACGTTCGTCGCCTGCATGAGGATATTGGTCGTCGCTGGACCATCAATTTCGACTCCTCCATCGGGCTCAATTCCAATGCGATGAGCCCTTCTGGCAGCCAGCAGAGCGCCCCATCCTCTTCGCAGAGCTATCGTAGCTTTGGTCAGTTAGAAGCAGAATATCGCCTTGGTCGGAACATGCTGCTGGATGGTGATATGCTCTCCGTTTACAGCCGCCTGTTTGCCGGCAGCGGTGACAGCGGCGTGTTGCTACCGGTCAAAGATCCCATGATCGGCACCGGGCTTCGCTGGAAACCGCTTCACGATTACACCTTCTTCTTGGCGCTGGAAGAACAGTTCCCGCTCGACAGGCATCACGGTGAAATCGACACTATGGTACGGGCGAGCGCGTCGCTGTTTAATAACGGCAAATACAGCGATGAGTGGCACCCGAACGGTAACGGCTGGTTTGCCCAGAACCTCTACCTCGATGCCGCGCAATATGTCCATCAGGACATTCAGGCATGGACCGCAGATTACCGCGCCAGCTGGCACCAGAAAGTGGCGTCGCAACAAACCATTGAGCCGTACGCACACGTGCAGGTTAACGGCTATCGTGACGACCACACACAGGGCACCCAGCTTGGCGGCATTGGCGTGCGCTGGAATATTTGGACCGGGCAGACGCAATACGATGCCTGGCCGCACAAAGTCAGCCTTGGCGTGGAATATCAGCATACCTTCAAAGCCATCAATCAGGATATCGACAAGCGTAATAGCGCTTTCTTCACCGTGGGAGTTCACTGGTAATGAGACTACGTCATTTTCTACTGCTGCTGGCGCTGGCAAGCCCGCTGGCAAACGCAATGAAGGCGGTTTTCTGGCAGCCTCAACTGCGTGACAATGCGGTCTCAGCCCCACAATGGCACAGTCTGATGCAAAGCCTACAACAACAAGGCTTTGACACTCTGGTACTGCAATGGACGCGCTACGGAGATGCCTTTGCCGATGCGCAGGAGCAGACGTTATTACACCAGCGCGCGGACGCTGCGCGTGCGGTTGGGCTGCGGGTGATTGTCGGTTTACATGGCGATCCGGAATTTTTCCAACGTCAGAAACAGCGCGGTACGGCGTTGACCCACTATCTTGCCCGCCTGCGGGTTGCGGATGTTCAACAGGCCAAAAACTGGGCGATGTATGATGGTTGGTACCTTAGCGCGGAAATTGACGATCTGAACTGGCGTAATCCAGCCACCCGCGAGCAATTGCTTGAGTGGCTTAAAAACACCCAAGGCCAGCTCACCGCCGTTGGCAACAAGCCGGTATACATCAGCAGCTTCTTTGCCGGCAATATGGCGCCGGAAGGTTACCGCCAGATGCTCAGCGAAATTCACCAATTGGGCATCAAGGTGTGGGTTCAGGATGGACATGGGGTCAATACCATGAACAGCAGCGAACGCCAGCGCTATCTTGACGCCAGCACCGGCTGTGCGGCCTCCACACCGGCCAGCGGCATTGTCTATGAGATTTTCCGCGTAAACCCGGGCAAAACCTTTAGCGCCGAGCCGCTATCGTCAACTGAGATTGCCAGCCGTCTGGCGCAAAGATCTGATTGTGGCAAAGACAGCGTCTACTTCTCATTACGCTACCTGCCGGTGGCGAAAGGGGTTTTGGCGTATCAGTAATCCAGCAGCCATAAAGAACAAAGCCCGGTTTCCCGGGCTTTGCAGACTTAACAACGCTTAATCGTAAGCTTTCAGCGTACGCTGGCATAGCGCCGAGCGTACGCAGTCATCTTTGGTAAAGCGGATAATCCCTATCATCTCATCTTCCTCAAAACGGGCCATCGCATCGCTTAGGCCCGACTGAACGCCGCGAGGCAAATCACACTGGGTGATATCCCCGTTCACGATAACCGTGACGTTCTCCCCGAGGCGAGTTAAAAACATTTTCATTTGCGCAGCAGTGACATTCTGAGCCTCATCAAGAATGACCACTGCATTTTCAAACGTACGTCCGCGCATATAGGCGAACGGCGCGATCTCTACCTTACCGATTTCCGGGCGTAGGCAATATTGCATAAAGGAGGAACCCAGCCGTTTCACCAGCACGTCATAGACGGGGCGGAAATACGGGGCGAATTTCTCCGAGATGTCTCCGGGTAGGAACCCCAGGTCTTCATCGGCCTGAAGAACGGGACGCGTGACGATAATCTTATTCACATCCTTATGTATCAGCGCCTCTGCGGCTTTCGCCGCACTGATCCAGGTTTTGCCACAGCCCGCTTCGCCCGTTGCGAAGATCAGCTGCTTACTCTCGATAGCATTCAGGTAACGGGCCTGAGCGTCATTGCGGGCAGCGATAGGTGAATTGTCGCGGCTATCCCGCGCCATGCCAATCGCTTCCACACCACCCATTTGCACAAGCGAGGTGACCGATTCTTCTTCACGTTGTTTGTGGCTGCGTGAATCCCGTCTCAGCACACGTTTTGCTTCGCGATGAGCTTTGATCACTGCTTTCTGTCTTCCCATGGATAGCACCTTGAGTTGTTGGTTTACATCACACGCGCTAATAACAGCGCGATTATGCGCACGAACGTCTGAGGTTTGGCTTCCTTGTAAGCCATAGCAACTGCCTGTCGAAATGACGCCAACGCGCGGCTACGCGCACCGCGTATGGCATCGTTTACTACAAGTTGAATTGAACATGGGGGAAAAATTAAGGTGACGAAATCGCTGCCGGAGAAGAGGCCTCCGCGCTGGATGGTGCGGGTTTGAGTACTGCTTAGTCCAATCAAGGACGCTACCATTCGCGATCTCCATAGTGAAACAACATCACTGTCGGGAACTACCGCTCTACATAATATTTACACCATCAAGCGCAAATATTGCAACATTAAATTTACATAAATATAACGATAGCCCTTGAAGATAGCATCTGACACTTATGTGACAGTTTTATATCAATACGAAAAAAAATGAAAAAAAGTGCTGATTTGCGGCGATATTTTGCAGTGGGCTTTAGATGAACACATCAAGTACGCCGGAGAAGCGCAGCGCCATCCGGCACGCTGCGATATGTTGCCGGATGGCGCTGCGCTTATCCGGCCTACAAAATGGAATCAGGCTTGTAGCAGCGTGCTGCCAAGATAGGCGTCTGGTGATGCCACACCGGGCAGGACAAAGAAATACCCGCCGCCAATCGGCTTCACGTACTCTTCCAGCGCCTCACCGTTGAGCCGTTTTTGCACCGTCAGGAAGCCCTTTTCAAGGTCATGCTGGTAACAGACAAACAGCAGCCCCATATCCAACTGACCTGAGTTGGTCACGCCGAGCGAATAGCTGTAGCCACGACGCATCATCAAGTTGGCTTCGGTCTCTTTGGTACGTGGGTTTGCCAGACGAATATGGCTATCCAAGGCAATCACATCACCGTCTGGATCGCGGCTGTAATCCGGTACATCGTGCTCAAGCTTCATGCCTAGCGGTGCGCCGCTGTGCTTATCGCGACCAAAAATCGTCTGCTGCTCTTTCAGCGGCGTTCGATCCCAGAACTCAACGTGGAACTGAATAATACGCGCCGCCTGGTAGGAGCCGCCCAGCGCCCATGCCGGTTCGCCTTGGTTGCGCGTCACCCAAACCACGTCGTCCATCAGCGTTTTATTGCTGCCATCAGGATTGGCGGTGCCGTCCTTAAAGCCCAGCAGATTGACCGGCGTTTCTTTACCTTTGCTACGGGCTGCGTGGTCGGAGATAAACCCCTCTCGCTTCCAGCGCACGCTGAGCAAATCCGGCGTGTGCTTGATGACATCGCGCAGCGCATGGATAACCGTGTCCTGCGTATTGGCGCAGATCTGCAGCAACAGATCGCCATGACACAGGGCTGCATCCAGCGAGTCGTTTGGAAAACGGGTCATCTTCTGCAGCTTTTTCGGCACTTTATCCGCTAGGCCAAAACGCGAATCAAACAACGAATGGCCAACGGAAAGCGTCATGGTCAGGTTATCCGGCGCGATAAACGCGCCAAGAATGCCTGAATCCATCGGCGGCAGACGAGGATTTGGCGTATCCGGTGCCGGGCCACCTTTGGTCAGGAAGGCAAAACGCTCGGTCAACAACCGGAACAGGCGTTCGAGATCGCTTTTATCAGCCGCCAGCACGTCAAACGCCACCAGCATCATGGATGCCTGCTGGGGCGTGAGCACACCGGCCTGGTGTTCGCCGTAAAACGACTGCGTCTCCATACGGCTATTTGCCGCCGGCGCTTCGCTTGCCTTAGCGGCGTGAGCCACCGGGCAACCGCCGGAAATCGCCAGCGCGCCTCCCAGCGCGCCGATCCCTTTTAATAAACGACGCCGTGAAGGTTCATTCAGGTCGTCAATGTGCTGCTTTGCCATGGTACTTAGTCCAGACCCAGGATCCCACGCAGCTGCGCCAGATCTTCCGCCAGTGTGGTAACCGGCCCTTTCAGCGCATTGCGATCGGCATCGGTCAGTTTGTCGTAGGTTTCATAACCGTCTTTGGTGCGGTACTTAGCCAGAATCGCGTCAACTTTCTTGAAGTTAGCGTCGACCTTCGCCAGCAGCGCACTGTTTTCTTTTTGCAGTTGTGGACGCAGCAGATCAACGATCTTCTGTGCGCCATCGATATTGGCTTTGAAGTCCCAAAGGTCGGTGTGGCTGTAACGGTCTTCTTCACCGCTGATTTTGCTCGCAGCCACTTCTTCAATCAGGCCAGCCGCGCCGCCCACGACTTTAGACGGTGGGAAGGCCAGTTCGTCGATACGTTTTTGCAGCTCCAGCACATCGCTGTTCAGCTGGTCGGCATAATGCTCCATGCCTTTGACGCTGTTGTCACCGAACAGGGCTTTTTCCAGACGGTGGAAACCGGTGAATTTCGGATCTGCCGCTTTCTGTTCGTAATCGTCTTCACGAGCATCGATGCTGCCATCAAGATCGGAGAACAGCTCGGCAATTGGCTCAATGCGCTCGTAATGCTGACGCGTTGGTGCGTACAGCGATTTGGCTTTGGCAATATCGCCCGCTTTGACTGCGTCGGTGAAAGCTTTGGTGCCTTTAACCAGCTCAGCGGTTTCTGCGGTGACGTAGGCTTTATAGGCGGTGATGGCCGCGCCAAGATCCAGCAACGCGTTGGCTTTCGCCGCGTCGGCCGTGGCCTCGCCCTTCACAATCAGTTTGCCTTTCGGGTTGGTCAACAGACCGCAGGTCATGTCGTATTCGCCCGGCTGCAGGTTGGCGGTCATTTTCTGAGTGAAGCCCGGCGCGATGTTTTCACGCTCTTCCACCACCATCACCCCTTTGAGGATCTCCCACTCCAGCGCCTTCTGGCTGTGGTTCTGGATGATAAACTGGGTTTTGCCCGAGTTTACGGTGATGGACATCGGTTCACACTGTTTGTCGTTTACCGTCACTTTAACCTGCGGAATATCGGCAGCATGTGCCATAAACGCGGTAGAGAAGAGTGCGGCAATGCCCGTCTGCAACGCGCTGCGGCGGAAGTTCTTGGTCATGTTCCATCCCTTTCAATAAAGTTTGTTGTCACTAAGCAACCGTTATCAGCCTTATGGGGCGATACGTGATGTCGATGTCGTCGCGCGCGGAGGCCAGAAGAAGAACACCAGCGCAGGAATTAAGTACAGGAAATAGACCGCCACTTCGCTGACGCTTGGCGCTTCCTGATAACCAAAAATGCCTTCCAGCAACGTGCCAAAAAGCGAATGCGTCGTCAGCGTGCCGCTCAGGTCAAAAGCGACGTCTTGGAAAGCGTTCCACAGCCCGGCTTCGTGGAAGGCACGAATAGCGCCAGCCGCAAGCCCTGCGGCCACCAACAAGATGAACAGGCTGGTCCAGCGGAAGAACACCGCGAGATTCAGGCGTATTCCGCCCCAATACAGCAAGAAGCCGAGCACGATAGCCGTCGCCAGCCCAAGCACCGCGCCCAGCGGCGGCCAGATACCAAGATCTTGCTGGAAAGCCGCCAGCAGGAAGAAGACCGACTCTAGCCCTTCACGCGCCACGGCGAAAAAGACCATCATAATCAGCGCCCAACCGTGGTTATTGCCCTTTTGCAGCGCGTTATCGACCGCCTGCTCAAGCTGCTGTTTCACGTTGCGGGAGACTTTGCGCATCCAGAACACCATCCACGTCAGGATGACGACGGCGATAACCGCCACCAGCCCTTCAAACAGTTCCTGCTCTTTTTGCGGGAACTCGCCGGTGGTTTCGTTGATGAAAATACCCAGCCCCAGACATAGCGCGGCGGCGAGAATGACGCCAATCCACATCACGCCGATCCAGCGCCCGCGTTGAGTACGTTTCAAATAGCTGGCGATCAGGCTGACAATCAGCGCCGCTTCCAGCCCTTCTCGCAACATGATGAGAAAAGGAACAAACATACAGACATCCTTAAATGTGAAACGCCGTCAACTTTTGCAAAGACAGGTAAATGTGAGTGATAGTGATTATCATTAAGCCAAAAAGAAACACAAGTGAAATATGTGGGAAATAATGACGAGATGTAAACAAATAGCGGAGTAATAGTTGTGTAAGTTACCGCCAATAAACACATTCATCCGGCGTAAAAAAACCCGCAGCAATGCGGGCTTTTAAACGTAGGCCGGATAAGCATAGCGCCATCCGGCTGATTGTTGCAGAGTGCCGGATGGCGCTACGCTTATCCGGCCTGCTGCTTACCTTACTCCGCCTGCAATTTTGACGGCGGTGCGGAATGGTAGTGCGCATCCGCTTTGGCAAAGCGTTCCTGCATGCTGGCAGACGGCGCTTTGTCCAGCAGGCTGAACACAACGATCCCGATGCTGCCGAAGATAAAGCCTGGGATAATTTCATACAGCCCCAGCCACGCGAACTGCTTCCACACGATGACAGTCAGTGCGCCAAGAATCATCCCAGCCAAAGCGCCATTACGGGTCATGCGTGACCACATTACCGAGAACAGCACCACTGGACCAAACGCCGCACCAAAGCCCGCCCACGCGTAGCTTACCAGACCCAGCACGCGGTTTTCCGGGTTCGCCGCCAGTGCAATCGCCACCAGCGCCACCGCCAGAACCATAAAGCGACCTACCCACACCAGTTCTTTCTGGCTAGCGTTTTTACGCAGAAACGCTTTATACAGGTCTTCCGTAATCGCACTGGAACAAACCAGCAGCTGACAGCTTAAAGTTGACATCACCGCCGCCAAAATCGCCGACAGCAGGATACCGGCGATCCACGGATTAAACAGAATTTGCGCCAGCTCGATAAACACACGCTCGGCGTTCTGACCCACCGGACCGGCAACCGCCGGGTTGTTTTGGAAGTAGGCAATGCCGAAGAAACCAACCGCCACCGCACCGGCGAGGCACAGGATCATCCAGGTCATACTGATACGACGCGCGTGCACAATGCTGTGGTGAGAATCCGCGGCCATAAAGCGCGCCAGAATGTGCGGCTGACCGAAGTAGCCAAGACCCCAGCCCATCAGTGATACGATGGCGACAAAGTTAAGCCCTTTGAGCATATCCACGTTCTCAATGCTCTTTTGCTTAATCACTTCCAGCGAATCGCCAAGGCCGCCGACGGCGAAAATAACGATAATCGGCGTCAGGATAAGCGCGAAGATCATCAGGCTCGCCTGCACGGTATCGGTCCAGCTTACCGCCAAGAATCCACCGATGAAGGTATACAAAATGGTGGCGACTGCACCGGCCCACAGCGCCGTTTCGTAGCTCATGCCAAATGTGCTTTCGAACAGTCGCGCCCCGGCAACAATGCCGCTTGCGCAGTAAATGGTGAAGAACAGCAAAATAACCAGCGCCGAGATAATACGCAGCACGCGGCTGTTGTCTTCAAAGCGGCCGGTAAAATAATCCGGCAGGGTTAAGGCGTTATTATTGATCTCGGTGTGGACGCGCAGACGCCCCGCCACCAGTTTCCAGTTGATCCACGCGCCAAGGGTCAGACCGATGGCGATCCAGCTTTCGGAAATACCGGCGATGAAAATCGCCCCCGGCAGACCCATCAGCAGCCAGCCGCTCATATCAGAAGCCCCGGCGGACAGCGCAGTCACAAATGGCCCAAGGCTACGACCGCCTAGAATATAATCATCAAAGTTTTTGGTGTTACGCCATGCAATAAAGCCAATGAGGAGCATGCCAAAAATATAAACAAGAAAGGTCACCAGCATCGGTGTGCTAATAGTCATTACGATCTCCAGAATTATTTGTCGGCAATATCCCAATTTGCCGTTCTTAATCATTGCCGGAACGAAGCAATAATTTGAGGCGACCGTATCCTGACGGAAGCTGTAATTTTTCACAAATGATTTAACACCGCATTTACATTGAATGCACCACCACGGTCAGAGCATTTTTCTATAGGTTGCACTCCCTCACATTTTTCCGGGTTGCACCATTAATTTCTGTTAAGTGGCGCATGAAACAACGCCTAGAGCGTCCGTTGCGCCCGTACTTAGCATAAGTTTTTCCATTAACATTCATTTCATTTTTAACCCTGCAACGGGCGTCACATTTAACACGGTTGCACAAAGTTGCAACATGATGGATATTCCTGTTACGCAATAAATAAGATAACCAGATAACAGGAGTAGAGAGCATGGGCACCACCACCATGGGGGTTAAGCTGGATGACGCAACCCGTGAGCGCATTAAGAGCGCGGCGACACGAATCGACCGCACCCCTCACTGGCTCATCAAGCAGGCAATTTTTAACTATCTGGAAAAGCTAGAAAACAACGAAACGCTGCCAGAACTGCCGGCGCTGCTCTCTGGCGCCGCCAATGAGAGTGACGAAGCCGCCCCGGCGAGCGACGAAAATCATCAGCCGTTCCTTGAGTTTGCCGAGCAGATCCTCCCGCAATCGGTCACCCGTGCCGCGATTACCGCCGCTTGGCGTCGTAGCGAAACCGACGCCGTCCCGATGCTGATGGAACAAGCCCGCCTGCCGCAGCCGATTGCAGAACAGGCGCATCAGCTAGCCTGGACGCTGGCGGAAAAACTGCGTAACCAAAAAACGGCCAGCGGTCGTGCCGGTATGGTGCAGAGTCTGCTGCAGGAGTTCTCCCTCTCCTCGCAGGAAGGCGTGGCGCTGATGTGCCTTGCGGAAGCGCTGCTGCGTATTCCGGACAAAGCCACTCGCGATGCGTTAATCCGCGACAAAATCAGCAACGGTAACTGGCAGTCGCACATTGGCCGCAGCCCGTCGCTATTCGTCAACGCCGCCACCTGGGGCCTGCTGTTTACCGGCAAACTTGTCTCCACCCATAACGAAACCAGCCTGTCACGTTCGCTGAATCGTATTATCGGTAAGAGCGGCGAACCGCTGGTGCGTAAAGGCGTGGACATGGCGATGCGTCTGATGGGCGAACAGTTCGTGACCGGCGAGACCATCGCCGAGGCGCTGGCGAATGCCCGTAAGCTCGAAGATAAAGGCTTCCGCTACTCCTATGACATGCTGGGCGAAGCCGCGCTGACCGCCGCCGATGCGCAAGCGTATATGGTCTCTTATCAACAAGCGATCCACGCCATCGGTAAAGCCTCCAACGGCCGTGGCATTTATGAAGGCCCGGGGATTTCGATTAAGCTCTCCGCCCTGCACCCGCGCTACAGCCGCGCGCAGTATGACCGGGTGATGGAAGAATTGTACCCGCGCCTGAAGTCGCTGACCCTGCTGGCGCGTCAGTATGATATTGGTATTAACATTGACGCCGAAGAAGCCGACCGCTTAGAGATCTCTCTCGATCTGCTGGAAAAACTGTGCTTTGAGCCGGACTTGGCTGGCTGGAACGGTATCGGCTTCGTGATTCAGGCCTACCAGAAGCGTTGCCCGTTCGTCATTGATTACCTAATTGACCTCGCCACGCGCAGCCGTCGCCGCCTGATGATCCGCTTGGTGAAAGGCGCATACTGGGACAGCGAAATTAAACGCGCGCAGATGGACGGTCTGGAAGGCTATCCGGTCTATACCCGCAAGGTGTATACCGACGTCTCTTATCTGGCCTGTGCGAAAAAACTGCTTGGCGTCCCAAGCCTTATCTATCCGCAGTTTGCCACCCATAACGCCCACACTCTGGCAGCCATTTATCAGCTCGCCGGGCAGAACTACTATCCTGGACAGTACGAGTTCCAGTGCCTGCACGGCATGGGCGAACCGCTGTACGAGCAGGTGGTTGGCAAAGTGGCTGATGGCAAACTGAACCGTCCTTGTCGCATTTATGCGCCGGTCGGCACTCATGAAACCCTGCTGGCCTATCTGGTGCGCCGTCTGCTGGAAAACGGGGCCAACACCTCGTTCGTCAACCGTATTGCCGACAGCACCCTGCCGCTGGACGAGCTGGTTGCCGATCCGGTGCTGGCGGTCGAAAAAATGGCGCTGCAGGAAGGTGCTGCCGGTCTGCCACATCCGAAAATTCCACTGCCGCGCGATCTGTACGGCAGCGATCGCATTAACTCTGCCGGTTTGGATCTGGCCAACGAACATCGTCTGGCTTCGCTCTCTTCATCTTTGCTCAATAGCGCACTACACAAGTGGACGGCGAAACCGATGCTTGAGCACCCGGTTAACGACGGCAATATGCTGCCGGTCATTAACCCGGCAGAGCCGAAAGATGTTGTCGGCTATGTCCGTGAGGCCAGCGAAAGCGAAGTGGAACAGGCGCTGGAAAGCGCGGTTAACAATGCACCGATATGGTTTGCAACCCCACCGCAGGAGCGCGCCGCGATCCTCGAACGCGCCGCCATTCTGATGGAAGATCAGATGCAGCCGTTGATGGGCATTCTGGTACGCGAGGCCGGTAAAACCTTCAGCAACGCTATCGCCGAAGTCCGCGAAGCCGTTGATTTCCTGCATTACTATGCAGGCCAGGTGCGTCATGACTTCGATAATGAAACCCACCGCCCGCTAGGCCCGGTGGTCTGTATTAGCCCGTGGAACTTCCCGCTGGCAATCTTTATGGGCCAGGTTGCCGCCGCGCTTGCCGCCGGTAACAGCGTGCTGGCGAAACCGGCGGAACAGACGCCGCTGATTGCCGCTCAAGGCATCGCTCTGCTGCTGGAAGCCGGTGTACCACCAGGCGTTGTACAGTTGCTGCCAGGCCGCGGTGAAACCGTCGGCGCCCAGTTGACCTCGGACGCACGCGTTCGTGGTGTGATGTTCACCGGTTCTACCGATGTTGCTACCCTGCTGCAACGTAATATTGCGACACGTCTGGATGCACAAGGCCGACCAACGCCGCTTATCGCCGAAACCGGGGGCATGAACGCGATGATCGTCGACTCTTCAGCGCTCACCGAACAGGTGGTGGTTGATGTGGTGGCTTCTGCCTTTGATAGCGCCGGACAGCGCTGCTCGGCGCTGCGTATTCTGTGCCTACAGGATGACGTAGCCGACCACACGCTGACCATGCTGCGCGGCGCGATGGCCGAATGTCGGATGGGCAACCCAGGTCGTTTGACCACCGATATTGGGCCGGTTATCGACGCCGAAGCGAAAGCGGGTATTGAAAATCATATCCAGGCCATGCGCGCCAAAGGCCGTAAGGTGTTCCAGGCTGCGCGTGAAAACGCCGATGATAGCCGCGAATGGCAGAGCGGAACCTTCATTCCGCCAACGCTGATTGAGCTGGAAAGCTTCGACGAACTGAAAAAAGAGGTCTTCGGCCCGGTACTGCACGTCGTGCGCTACAGCCGTAACCAGCTTGAGGCGCTGATCGCTCAGATTAATGCTTCCGGCTACGGTCTGACGCTGGGCGTGCACACGCGTATCGATGAAACTATCGCCCAAGTCACCGGCAGCGCGAAGGTCGGCAACCTGTACGTCAACCGCAACATGGTCGGCGCCGTGGTCGGCGTGCAGCCGTTTGGCGGCGAAGGTCTTTCCGGTACCGGTCCGAAAGCCGGTGGTCCAATGTATCTCTACCGTTTGCTGGCAAGCCGCCCGGAAACGGCATTGGCCACAACGCTTACGCGTCAGGATGCGGGTCAGGTTGTCGATACTCAGCTCAAAACGCTGCTGGAAAAACCGCTCACCGAGCTACAGGGATCGCTGTCCAATCGCCCAGAGCTGCTGGCGCTGAGCAAACAGTATAGCGAACTGGCACAGGCAGGAACCCAGCGCGTGCTGCCGGGGCCAACCGGCGAACGCAATACCTGGACGCTGGTGCCGCGTGAACGCGTGCTGTGTATTGGCGATAACGAGATGGATCTGCTGACCCAGCTTGCCGCCGTGTTGGCGGTGGGCAGCGAAATACTGTGGGTCGATGCGCCGCTACAGCGCGAGCTGGCAAAATCTCTGCCAAAAGCGGTGACGGAACGTCTGCACTTTGCCAAGCCTGACGCTTTAATGAACGCGTTCTTCGATGCGGTTATCTACCACGGTGATTCTGACCAGCTGCGCGAACTGTGCGAGCAGGTGGCGGCTCGTGACGGGGCGATTGTCTCGGTGCAGGGCTTTGCGCGCGGGGAAACTAACCTGCTGCTTGAGCGTCTGTATCACGAACGGTCTCTCAGCGTGAACACCGCAGCGGCGGGCGGTAACGCCAGTCTGATGACGATTGGTTAACCCCCTCACCCTAACCCTCTCCCCACAGGGGAGAGGGAACCGTTCAGCGCGGGTCTTCTCTCTCCCACACAAGGGTTCCTAGCAGCTTTTCTCCCTCTCCCTTTGGGAGAGGGCCGGGGTGAGGGTATCCGGCAATATCCCAAAACCCAAAATCGTGCTATATCCTCTCTACCATTACCCTAGGGAGTCCCGAAATGAAACTTGTCTTACCGGCCCTCGCCTTGCTGCTCGCAAGCAACTACGCGCTGGCGGATGACTGCGCCAACGCCAGCACCCAGGCCGATATTAACGCCTGCACTGTCACCCAATATCAGGCTGCCGACAAAAAGCTAAACCAGACCTGGCAGGATGTTCTAAAACGCGCCCAGCCCGCCCAGCGCGAACTGCTGAAGAAAGCACAAACCGCATGGATTAGCCTGCGAGATGCCGACTGCGAGTTTATCAGCTCCGCGAGCGTTGGCGGCAGCATTCAGCCGATGATCCACAGCCAGTGCCTGACCGATAAAACGCAGGAGCGCGAAGCGTTTCTGGCTTCGCTATTGCAGTGCGAAGAAGGCGACACCAGTTGCCCGCTGCCGCCAGCCAACTAACGTACCCGAATGCCGTCGATAATAATCCGCTGGACGTTCTCGACGGTTTGCTGGAAAAAGGTCTCATCACGCAGTGTTTTACCGGTGACCGCCTCCACCTGAGTGGCAAAATCCGCGTAGTGCTGAGTGGTCGCCCAAATCATAAAAATCAGATGATGCGGATCGATGGGCGCAAGTTTTCCGCCGTTAACCCACGCTGCAATGATTGCGGATTTATCCGCCACCAGCGTTTTCAAATCCCCGGTCAACGCTTCCATCACCAGCGGCGCCCCCTGCAACATTTCTAAGCAAAACAGCTTCGACGCCTGCGGGTAGTCGCGGGAAACCTCAAGCTTTAGGCGGATGTACTCTTTAATCGCCACCAGCGGCGCGAGGTCTTCACGAAACGCTCTCAGCGGCGCCAGCCAAATATCGAGAATTTGCTGCATCACGGCGACGTAAAGTGCCTCTTTTGACGGGAAATAGTACAGCAGATTGGTTTTTGAGACTCCGGCCTGCTCCGCCACCTGCTCAAGGCGCGTACCGTGTATGCCGAATTGTGAAAAGGTATTTAACGCGGCGCTAAGAATGGCCTGTTTTTTGGCGCTCACCGCCTGCGAACGTTTGCCGCTCTTTTTTACTGCATCCTGAGCCATGCGCCCTCTCCATTATATTCACCGCTTACATACTCATTTTGAAGGCTACGGCGCCAAAAAGAAACCGCCGGATTAACCGGCGGCTGGGAGGAACGCGAACTTATCACTCATCGCTAACTATTGCGGTGACTGCCATGGCTATTTTTCCCTCCTTTTTTGCCCGCTTCTGAGGCGCGTTGGGGATCGTTCTTAAAGTTCCCGCCGCTATGCTGGCCCCCCTTACGACCTGCTTCTGATGCTCTATCACGGTCTTCAGCAAAATTGCCTGAACCGCCACGATGGTTTGCCATTACTGACCTCCAGTTGAGAGAACGATACAGTGCATTACGTAGATTAAAGCGTAATCGCCCGCACGGTTGCACGGGTATCTTTAAGGGTAGTCCCCACAGGGGAAAATAGCGGGAAATCGGCCTACAAAAAATGTGTCATTGTGCGTCAATGGCTGTACGCCGGGCCTATTTCAAAATGCCCAGATAGTATCCGTCCTTCATCAGTCTGACTTTGCCGGTGCGATGGTGAAAGACAATGCGGTACGGGCCACAGATAAACACATCGGCATCTGCATTCCACTCCTGCTTGCTTGCGGCTTCACCGTTTACCGTCACCCGGTCACCAATGCGGGTCACCGTGACATCGAAGCCCTGATAAACGCGTTTTTTGGCGATTTGCGCGTACTGTAAAACCCCCTGTACAGGCGTCATCGTACTGACCAGCAGGCTCGCGCCCACCATCACTGCCGCCACCATCAATTTACTCATCTACAGATCTTCGTCATTGTTCTCAGCCTAGGTCAATTTTCCCGTACTCATGGCGCAAAATTGTTGATAACAATCAATCAAATAAATAGTTATCAATCGGTACTATTTGTTTGAATTATTAATACCAGCCAATATCTTCATTCATAAGCAAAACACATTTCGCTCAAACAAACCTCGCATCGTTTACTTTCTAGGCAAACCATCCTCTTTTCACCGATTTATTGCGGGCTTGATGCAGCAGACCCATCATTTGGGACTATGCTTAATGAGGCTTGTTATGTGACCAACCAATTTGACACAGGAGAGTTAAGATGAGTGGAAATGCAAGTGTTCTGGTGCTCTATTATTCGATGTATGGACACATTGAGACGATGGCTAAGGCCGTTGCCGAAGGCGCGAACAAGGTCGATGGCGTTGATGTCGTCATCAAACGCGTACCAGAAACCATGCAAGCAGAGGCCTTTTTGAAAGCTGGCGGCAAAGCACAGGCTATTCCGGTCGCCACCCCGCAGGAACTGGCCGATTACGACGCGATTATTTTTGGGACGCCAACCCGTTTCGGCAACATGGCCGGACAAATGCGGACCTTCCTCGACCAAACCGGCGGCCTATGGGCGTCCGGCGCGCTGTACGGCAAACTCGCCAGCGTATTTAGTTCAACCGGTACCGGCGGCGGTCAAGAACAGACGATAACCTCAACCTGGACCACCCTCGCGCACCACGGTATGGTCATTGTCCCTATCGGCTACGCTGCGCAAGAACTGTTTGATGTCTCTCAGGTTCGCGGCGGCACACCGTACGGTGCAACCACCATTGCCGGTGCGGACGGTTCACGTCAGCCAAGTCCAGAAGAATTGGCGATCGCTCGCTATCAGGGCGAGTACGTGGCAGGACTGGCTGTCAAAATGAAAAGCGAATGATTTAGGGAGTGAGATATGCCCACACAAGAAGGCAAAGCACATCGTATTGGCGAATGGGCCAGTTTGCGTAACACCTCACCGGAAATCGCCGA
This sequence comes from Kluyvera sp. STS39-E, assembly GCF_040932435.1. Classification (NCBI taxonomy): domain Bacteria; kingdom Pseudomonadati; phylum Pseudomonadota; class Gammaproteobacteria; order Enterobacterales; family Enterobacteriaceae; genus Kluyvera; species Kluyvera sp. STS39-E. Next base: position 27,820 of record NZ_JBFQGA010000009.1, read on the forward strand.
GGCGATTTTTGAGCTGGCGAAATACGATGAAAAAATAGCGGAAAAAATCTGGGAAGAAGGCAGCGATGCTGTTCTCGAACTGGCCTTCAGCAGAACGGATAAAGATGCGCTGTTCTGGGGCGAGCAAACCATAGAACGTAAAAACGTCTAATTCACAACGCTCATACGCCGACAACCGGGCCTCCGGAAGTCGGCGTTTTTGCGCCGCAGTTACGCCGCAGACCGCCTTTGCCAGCGTTTGGCTACCCGTTCTAAGCCAAAACACAGCAGGTAATAGACCACGCCGATAAAGACAAATATCGCCGTCGGATAGATCTGCACCCGGTTATTCACCTGCCCGGCAACCGTGGTCAATTCCGGCACGTTCACAATAAACGCCAGCGACGTATCCTTTAATAAACCAATAAAAATGCCGACCAGCGACGGCAGCACATTGCGCAGCGTCTGCGGTAACAGAACAAGGCGTAAACTCTGCCCGGCGCTGAATCCCTGGGTTAGCGCCGCCTCATATTGCCCGACGGGCAACGCCTGCAGGCCCGCCAGCACCGAATGCATCACCATCGCGGCGGTAAACCAAGCCAAAGCCAACGTCACCGTGACCGCTCCTGGCATATCGCTCCCCGTTAGCATCGGCAGCAGATACCACAGCCAGAAGATGACAAAAATGAGCGGGATACCGCGAATGATCTCCGCCCACAGATACAGCAAACGCCGCGTGGTGCCGGGAAAACGCCACGCGATGCAGGCCAGAACAATCCCCAGCGGCAGCGCCAACGCCCCCGCGCCTATCGCCATCATTAACGTCAGCGCAACCCCGCCAGGCTCTCCCGCCGCCAGCCTTCCCCACAGCAGGTAGTCAAGGTTGTCGTAAATGACCGCCAGATTAGCGTTCATGCGAAATATCTCCCTGTACGCCGACGGTTTCCTGAATACGCTTTGCCTGCCCCACCGGCCTTGGCCCCAGACGGGTCAATAGCAGCCCCAGCGCCACGCCGGTCAACAGATACAGCACCGTGCCGACGGCAAAAGCCTCCAGCGCATGCGCGTTGTAGCTTTCGATTTGTCGTACCTGATAGGTCAGCTCAGCAAAGCCGATGCCGCTAGCCAGTGACGATAGCTTCATCAGATTCAAATACTGCCCCACCACCGGCTGCCAAGCGTTAGCCAACCCCTGCGGCAGCAGCACATGGCGGAGCAATGCGGAGGTGGAAAAGCCCTGCGCCAATGCAGCTTCACGCTGCCCATTCGGCACGCTTTGTAGCCCGGCAGCGACTTCTTCAATCAAAAACGCCGAAGTAAAGACCCCCAATCCCCACGCCGAGCACAGAAATTCTGGCGTGAGCCACCAGACATCACCCGGCAGAATTGCCCCGTCGTGTGGAGCGTTGACGAAATCGCGCAATCCTTGCGGCAAAAAATTCCACGCCGCGAAGTACCAAAACAGCAGTTGTACCAGCAGCGGGGTATTGCGAAAGACCGACACCCAACCGGCAGTGATCCCCCGTCCCAGCGCCCCACCCGCCAAGCGCAGCAGTAAGAATAGCGCCGCCAACATGCTTGCCAACACGCTCCCGGCAAGCGTCACCCACAAGGTGGTGAGAAAGCCGGAAATGATCCATTGCAGCGGCTGCCCGGCCAGCACGCCTTGCCAGTCAAAATGCATCATCACTCGTCCCTGCCTGATGCAGCGGGTTTAACACCTTTTGCAGAAAACGGACCGCGCGCGGATGCTGCGGACGGGCAAAAAATTCAGCAGGCGGAGCCACTTCCAGCACGTCACCGCCGTCGATAAACACCACCCGATCGGCGATTTCGCGGGCAAACTGCATTTCATGGGTGACGACAATCATGGTGATGCCGCTGTGGGCCAGCGATTTCATCACCTGCAATACTTCGCCGATCATCTCAGGATCCAACGCAGAAGTGGGTTCATCAAACAGGATGATTTGCGGCGAAGAGGCCAACGCCCGGGCAATCGCCACACGCTGCTGCTGGCCACCGGAAAGCTGGGACGGCATGGCATGCGCTTTTTCAGCAAGCCCTACGCGTTCCAACAGTTCCACCGCCCGCCGTTCGGCATCGCGTCGCTGCCAGCCGTGTACCGACTCCAGCGCGAGGGTAATATTCTGCGCCGCCGTCAGGTGGGCATAGAGATTAAATTGCTGGAAGACAAAACCAATCCGGCTACGTAACTGGCGTAACGCCTTGCCGCCAAGCTGGCTTGTCGGTTTGGCATCCACCAAGATTTCGCCGCCGCTGAGCGTTTCTAGCTGGTTGATAAGCCGGATCAGCGTCGATTTCCCCGAGCCTGAAGGTCCCAGTATCGCCACCACTTCGCCGGCGTTAATTGACAAATCGATGCCGTTTAGCACCCGATGACGTCCGTATTCTTTCACCACCTGACGAAACACCACGCTGGCGTTGTCGAGATGTGAAAAATCCGCGGCCTTAGCCGCGGAGTGAGGGAGTAAAGCCGACAGCATATTATTTTGCTTCTATGGTGAATGAACGTGGCTGTGGTGCTTTGGTTGATGGGCCAAACCAAACAGCGTAAATTTTTGCCGCTTCACCAGATTTCTCCAGTGACACCAGCTCATCGTTCACCGCTTTCAGCAACGCCGGCTCGCCTTTTTTGACGCCAACGCCAATCTCTTCTTTGCTCAGCAGATCCGGCAGGATTTTAAATTTCGCTTTGTCCGGCGCTTCGCCCAGCAGCCCGGCCAGAATGGTGCTGTCTTGGGTAATTGCCTGTACGTTGCCGTTGCGCAGAGCGGTCAATGCCAGTGGAATATCATCATAGGAGAGTACGCGAGCCTGCGGGAAGCGCTGATGCAGCGTCTGTTCACCGGTGGTGCCTTTCACCGCACCAATGCGGGATTTGCTGTAGTCATCCAGTTTGTCGCCGCCGCTGGCAGGTACCAAGAACTGCTGACCGGTAACAAAGTACGGCGTAGAGAAATCAACCACCTGGGCGCGTTCCGGCGTGATGGTGATATCGGCAACAATCAAATCGGCTTTACCGGACTGCAGGAGAGGAATGCGGTTCGCAGGGTTGGTTGCCACCAGCTCCAGCTTCACGCCTAACGACTTGGCCAACGCTTTGGCGAAATCGACGTCGTAGCCCACCAGTTCGTGGGTTTTGGCATCCACGGAACCAAACGGCGGGTTGGCGTCGAAGGTGGCGACCTTCACCACCCCTTTCGCTTTAATATCTGCCAACTGGTCGGCGTGCGCCGTGAATGCGGTCAACCCGGTTGCGGTCAAACCTACCAGCAGTGCAATCTGTGTGAGAGTCTGTTTAGTCTTTGCCATAACGTGTTCGCTACCCTGTTTTTGTATTGTCTTTTTACGCTCCCACACAGCCTTTGGCGGAACAAATAACGATTCGTTATTCCTTATATCGAAAAGGGTTATAGGCTAGTGATTTGTTATTTAAAGGTAAAATAATGCGCTATCCGCTAACTTTTGCGCAGAAACGCAAAAGCTTCGACATAATTTGTCTTAGCAACGACGAGGATTAATGGCTGAAATAGGCGTGACGATGACGTCTTTACTCTGTCGTCATTTGCTGGTCAATCCGCTTGAGCATATACGGGAAGAACGGGTTGGATGACATCCGCATTAAGGCATCAAGTTCAACCGCCAGTACCGAACGTTCCCCACGCGCGGCAAAAGTGCCGAGGCTAATACCGAATTGGTTGCGGGGCTGGGGCTCGCTTCCGTATAAGGAGTCGGTTGTTGGGTATGGCAAGGCAATATGGGAAAGTGAAAAAACATCGACAGGATAACGAATACCCAACGGTTCGACACGCTCATGTTCCTCACCTACCGGCGTAATACGGGCTTCGGTCTCGGTGGTGGTCGGTGTGATTGTTGATATCACCGTCACCCCGTATTTTCGCGGCGGCGGTGGAAGTAACCAGGATAAAGCAGTGTAGGATGAAGGCCGCATTAGCGGCATCACCGTCGCCGCTTGATTGAGGTCAAACAGCACAATTTCGCTGCCGTTTGCCGGAAGATTATCATATAACGCCGAGATGACTGCGCTGCTGCTGACCGTTGAGTCGACCACGGACTGGAAGGTCAAAACCGGCGGCAACGCCTGCAAACGATGCGCACGAGCATCGGTCATAATTTGCTTTTGCAGCGCCTGCGTTAGCTCATAGGATTGACGCGCCGCGTTGACCGGGAACGAGTTATATTTGAAGGGATTATATTCTGGGACAATACCGAGCCAGGCCGCTTTGGCAAAGGCGGGAAAGACTGCAGGCCAGCCGGCAATGCCGGCAAAGCGCGCATAGGCCGTCAGGCCAATCATCGGCGAAATAAGCACCAGTTGCTGCGGTTTTGCCAGCAGCGGATTATCCAAGGCGTCCAGCGTATATTTCATCGCCAGCGCGCCGCCGTTGGAGTAGCCAACAATATGCAGCGGCAGGTTTTTTCCGCTGAGCGCTTTGGCTTCCCGCACCGCCAGACGGGTTGCCGCCAGCCAATCCTGCCACTCGACGTCCGTTAGTGCGCCGGGCACCGTGCCATGTGCCGGCAACCGGATACCAACAGCAACATAGCCCTGTTGCTGATAATTCACCGCGATATGCCGCAGGCTGTAGGGGCTGTCGGTTAAGCCGTGTAGCAATACTACGGCCCCTTTAGGCTGGCCCTGCGGTTTTAGAATATAAGAACGATTCCAATCGCGGCTGAAATGCTCCGGGTATGTCGAGCTTTTCGCGTAATAACGATTAAGCGGCACCTGTTGACGGCTTTCTAATTTATCGGTGACGGCGGCGCGAACCTCTTTAAACAGGGAATCTTCTGCCTTGATATAATCTTCCCAGCTCGCTTTATCGATATCTTGCGCCGTCATTTCATGTGGCACAAAAGTATGCCAAATCTGCAGTTCAGGCTGGCTTTGAATATCGAAAATACGCGTTCCTAATACGCCAAGCAGAATGAAAACAACAAAATAAGCAGCCCGTTTAGTCCATTTTTTCAGCATGAGATTGGCCTCGCCCTTTTTTGTGTTTTCTCGTGCAGCCTGAGTGGCATCGTTAGCGGAGTCAATCAGTTCGGGTTTACAGTCATTATTCATATGCAGTTCGGGCAAAAACGCTCTCGATTTACCCGTTCCTAATTTTCCCATCCACACACGATTGAGGTTTGCCGAACAGATACCCTTGGCCGAAATCGCAGCCCAGTGCCTGCAGGCTTTCCATCTGTTCTTGTGTTTCCACCCCTTCCGCGATCGTCTTCATATTAAGGGATTTCGCCATACCGGTGATAAGTCTGATGATGTTAAGGGCATCGTCCTGCGTCGAGACGGAATTGACAAACGACTTGTCGATTTTTATTTTATCGAAGGCCAGTCGGCTCAATCGCGAAAGCGATGAGTATCCGGTACCAAAATCATCGATGGAGATTTTCACGCCCAGCGCTTTGAGCTTATTAAGGGTGTTCATCGGTGTCGCACTTTCCGTAAACAGAGAAGACTCCGTCACTTCCAGCTCAAGACGATCGGCTGAGAGGCCCGTTTCTTTCAAAATGGACAGCACGATTCCGGCAAAGGCTTTACTGCTGAGTTGGACAGGAGAGACATTGACTGAAATTTTAGCCGGAACCTTCCACGCGGCGGCTTCCCAACAGGCCATTTCCAGCACAGAGCGCCCCATCTCGTTAATCATGCCGGTTTTTTCAGCAACGGGAATAAAGCTATCCGGTGACAGGATGCCCTTTACCGGATGTATCCAACGAATGAGGGCTTCATAGCTGTAAGTTTCCATGGTGAATAAATCAACAATTGGCTGGTAATAAACCACGAATTCTTTGTTCACCAATGCTAACGCCATATCGTGCTCAAGGGTGCGGCTTTCTTGCAGTTTTTCCAGCATATATTGCCGGAAGACCTTAATCTTCCCAGAACCTTCACTTTTTGCTTCATAAAGGGCCAAATCAGCGAATTTATACAGAAAATCTGAGCGGCGTTCCGTGCTCGAAATAACGATGCCCACACAGGTGGTAATGTTGATCATCGTGTTATAAATCGTGTAGGACTGGTTGATGGCGTCGCAGATCTGTTGGGCCCGAGAAACGGCGCGACTCTCCGTCAGGCCACTCGACAGAAACGCAAACTCATCGCCACCTAAGCGATAAAGCGTATCGGAATTCAGCCCCATGGAGCTCAGGCGTTGAGATATCTGGCGTAATAATACATCACCGGCATCATGGCCATAGGTATCATTGACCTCCTTAAATCGGTCGAGATCGAACAACATCACCGTCACGGAATCATTATTTTTTTCTGCGCGCTCAATCGTTTTATTTAAGTTATCCCAAAAGAAGAGTCGGTTATTCATCTCGGTAAGAGAATCATGGTAGACGTCATACTCCAATCTGGCATTCTGTACTTGCAGTGTTTCTTTCGATTCTTGGAGTTCTTCGGCAAGGTTTTTTACCTGAAGATGGGCCTTGAGGATATTTCTGTTCTGGAAGAATATTAGCACGCCTAATATCGCACTCAGTATTATCAGCAGTACCGATGTCGCTGAATAAATATAATACAGAGTCTGAATTTTGAAGTTGGCATTGTTTATGGCGTTAAGATCTTTGTTTAATGCACCGGATGAAAGGCTGCTTAGCGGCGCATCCAGCGTATACATCACCTTCAAATAGGCCTGAAGGTCTGAACGACTCATTTTTTCAAGATGACCATCCAGATATTTAAGCGTGTTTTCAAGCTTTAAGGCCAGTTCATGATGCGCTTTGGTGCTATCGACATAATGCCCCAGATCGCCTTCTTTCATAAGGTCACTCTGGCTAAGCATAATGTCGAGACGCAGGCGCAGATCATCCTGCGTCATCGTTTCATCAATAGTGTAAAGACCAAGCCATGATTCGAATCGGTAATACTCTGATACCAGCTGCGCCACTGACCAAGAATTGGCATAGTGAGTCAGTTTCTGTAGCTCTTGTTGCCTTTCATGCACAAGGAAAGAGATATACCCCGTGGCTAGAAAAAGGGAAAAGATTATGCCAGCCAGTATTCTGTTCATGTTGATCTTCTGAACCCCTACTCAATGCTCATGCGGTTAACCTGCCATGCCGATCTTGAATAAAAGACCTGATTATTCAGTTCAGGCATGCTGTCGTAGGGATAAACGATAAACAACGGCCCCTTATCACGGATACGCATATATTCTCCGTCGACTTTTAAGGCCAGGATGACATTGTAATTTTTGAAATCGCTAAGCGGGATAACCGTGGTGTAATCATTAAGCGCCGTCACCTTAAGGATAGAACCTTTGGCCCCGAGGTAATCCATTAACTTTTGCATTGGAATACCCGTAAAGGTGGTGCGTCCATTATACCAAGGAGAGGTGGTCTGGATGCTTTCCATGCCCAATTTCTCAAGGCTAGCGATATCCAAAACGGCTTTGCCATCCGCATTGGTGTTTTCTATATTACCGGACACGGTTAAAATGACTTTACCAGTAGGTTTGGAAAGTTCTCCCGCCCAGACCTGTGTGCACACCACCAAGCTTAAAAACATGACAATTACACGCATTTTAACCTCACCTATCTACTGGATGTAAAAGAATTATAATTTAGATATCGTGCTATTTACACATGCTGCCTGGCTAATATTGAAGCATTAAGCCCTTTCTCATTATAGCTTACTAAAATCAACAGGTTAACTCTATTTCATTTTTTAAATGGATTCAGCAAGATCGCTACTTTTATTTGATGCTGACTAATTTTCATTACCACTGAGCAAAAAACAAACGATATATTTACCTAGTGCAATTAAACACACATAGATATAAAGGTTTATTGCATTGTTTGACCATAAAGCAGGGTTCTTTTCCGGTGGTGGATTTAATCATCCTGCTGCCCAAACGCGGGAACAAGCCGGTCTAGGCAGACATGGGCTCGATTGACGTTTCGGCGGCCCAAATGGCCCCCTAACCATCACGGATTGAGCGCAGCAAAAATCCATCAGCAAAAAAAATCATTTTTCTGGCAATATTTCTGCGGCTCATTCGTCTACCTCATCAGAAGCAACTTTTAAGTTATCTATTGAGGAGTAAAAACATGAGAGATTTTGATATGCATAAACGGGGATGGGGTCACGGTCTTGGATTTGGCCATCGATCATTTGCAAAGCCGATATTGATTGGCATCGCATTTGTCGCATTGCTGGCGCTGCTGGTGATGTCACTGTGGAACGCCGTGTTGCCCGCGTTGGTTGGCGTAAACAGCATGGGTTTCTGGCAGGCGCTGGGGTTATTGGTACTGTGCCGCATTCTGTTCGGCGGGCTGGGCATGCGTCCGGGGATGTTTGGCCGGGGGCGCGATCGTCGCCGCATGCACGAGCGCTGGATGCAGATGACGCAGGAGCAGCGCGAGCAGTTTATGCAGCATCGCCGTGGCGGTGGCTGCCATCATGAAAGCCGTGGGCACCATCATGGTGAACATCGCGGGCATGGCTATGGTCATCATCGCGGTGGGTCTTGCGACCAGAGCGAACGCCGTCAAGATAACGCCGCCGTGCAGCCTAATGCTCAAGAAACTGAAGAGCAAAAACCTGCGGGAACCGAGCGTGAGTGATGAGCGCTGACAAGGCTAATGAGTCCCTCATCCTATCAGCGCTGGCCGCCTGTCGGGCTAAATTATCAGCCTTCATTCGCGGCCGTACCGCGGTTCGCGATGATGCGGACGACATCCTGCAGGAAGTCACCTACCAGCTAATAAAGGTGGAACAGCCGGTTGAGAACGTCGCGGCTTGGCTGTTTCGCGCCGCACGCAACGAAATCACCGACCGGGCGCGGAAAAAGCGTGAACTCCCGCTGTCTTTCTATGATGACGACAGCGAGGAAGATGACGCCTTTTTGGAAGATGAGCTGGCAGAAACCTTATTTGGGGTCCCACAATCGCCAGAAGAGGAGTATCTGCGCGAACTGGTGTGGCAAGAACTGGACAAAGCGCTTTCTGAACTCCCTGACGCCCAGCGCCACGTATTCGAGAAAACGGAGCTTGAAGGCTACAGCTTTAAAGCGCTGGCAGAGGAAACCGGCGTCAGCGTACAGGCCCTGCTGTCGCGCAAACACAAGGCCGTACTGTATCTGAGAACTCGCCTACATACGCTTTATGATGAACTGATGCAGGAATAGTTTACGCATTTTTAAGGGATAACCCGCGCGGCACGTAGCTGGGTAAACAGACTGAAAAACATCTCGTCCGTTGCCTGCATACGCGGGAATCCCGCTCGGCGTAGCTTGCTGCCATCGCCAAACATGTCGTAATCCCAGCTAAACACGAAATCGGCAAATTGACCGTCGCTCAAGCGCAGGATATCCGCCTCCACCAGCCCCTCCCCGGCCAGTTTACTCCAAAGGTCACGGTAGTCGTGAAAGAGCTGTTGAAACGACAGATTAACCGGCGGCGCAGCTTCCAGATCAAACCAGCGTGCAATAAGCGGCCACAGCTCGCTCCAACGCCAAATATCACCATTATTGACGTTAAAAGCCTGGTTTTCTGCCGTCGATGAAGTGGCGGCCCACAGCGTCGCGTCGGCCAGCAATCCGCTGTCGGTGTGATCAACGATACTGTGCCAAGTCTGCTGCGTACCGGGAAAACGCAGCGGTAGCCCCTGTGCTTTGCACAGCGAGGCATACAATGCGATGCTCAGCGCCAGATTCATGGTATTACCGGGCACCGCGCTACCCACCACCCCGGGCCTAATCGCATTCCAGTGCCACGATTTGCCACGTTGAAACTCGGTGAGCCACGCGAGCTGTGCGGCGTTAAATTCGGCACCGGGTACGCCAGGATCGCTTTCCCGCGCTGGTGTTTTGAACGGCCCAAGGTGGGCGCCATAGACTTTGTAGCCCTGCATCAGGCTGACCGTCTGCAACGGTGAGGTTTTCTCAACGTGGCTGACCAAATTACGCAACATGGTCACATTCGGGGCCACCATCTCCGTCCAGTTCGCTGCGTTTACCCAAGCGCTGTAAAATATGTGAGTCACACCGACCAAGGGCTGTAGCATCTGCGCACTGTGCTGAGCGTCCAACAAGTTCACATTCACTAGCGGAATATTATCCGGATGAGTGCTTGCCCGATGCCTCAGACCGATTACCTGCCACTGATTATCCAGCAGCGTTTTGACCATCTGCCGACCGACAATACCGCTGGCGCCCGCAACCAGCGCGACCTTTTGTGGCTGTATCTTACTCATGGTGTTTCTCCTGAATGGGTGACAGATACAGTTTGATCTATTATTTTTTCTAGACATATCCCGTAAATCTGATGGCACTTATAAGCAGAATCATTAAATGAACAATAAGCTCAATGCCATTGCCACCTTCCTACGCGTTGCCGAAGCCGGCTCTTTTTCCGCCGCCGCTCGCCAAAGCGGGGTCAAACAATCCGCCGTTAGCCAGCAGATAGCCGCGCTTGAAGAAGAGCTAGGCGTCGTCCTGCTGCATCGCACCACGCGGGCGATGGCGCTGACCGAACAGGGAAAAATATACCGTCGGGACATGACCCTGCTGCTGGAAGCGATGCAGGAGGCCGAAAGGCGTCTTGCGCCTGCCGACCCGCAATGGCAAGGCAAGGTGCACGTGCAGTTGCCGAGTGGGCTGGGGCAGATTTTTTTGCCGCACCTGCTGGCGCTGCAGCATAGAAACGCCGGATTGCAGCTGACGCTTTCGCTTGATGACCGTCTAGCCGATTTGGTTGTAGAAGGGGTGGATGTCGCACTGCGCCTGAGCCATGAGCCGCCGCCATCGCATGCTGCACGCCCTCTTGCACGAATTGAAACCGCGCTGTACGCCGCTCCCGGATTTACGCCGATTCATTCCGTTGACGAATTAGCGGCCCACCCGCACGTGCGCTTCAGCGGCATTGCCCAAGACGCCCCGCTACGGCTGGTCGCGGCTGATGAGACTGTCGACGTGAAGGTGAATACCATATTTCGAGCCAACACCAGCGCGGCATTGCTGCTGGCACTTGAGTCAGGTATCGGTATCGGCGGTATGCAGCGGCCCCTCGCCGCCGAGGCGCTAAAAGCCGGCAGACTGGTGCCGGTGTTACCCGCCTATCGGCTGCCCGACCGCTTCTTGTATGCTGTTTATCCCGACGCTCGTTTTATCCCTCAGCGGGTTCGAAGCGTTATCAGCGTGGTTGAACGCCTGCTACTTGAGATGAGCGATTAACGACATTTTGTCGATGCCCCGGTATGGTGGCGATATTGAGGTAAAAGGAAAACTATGATGCTGATTTACGATGTATTTGGCCGACATATTGGGGTGCAACGCCAGGATGACCGCTGGCTAGTCTTTCGTGTAGATATGTCGGAGCAAAAATTCTCTCGGCTTTATGACGTCATCATTCCCGACGACCTTACGGAAACCGAGATAGTCGGGTGGCTTGATGATATTTTTCATGAAGCGGCTACGGCAAAACATCCCGATGTCACACGGATTCGATGAATATTAGGATTTTAGCGGCATAATCGGGCAAGTACGGAACACGGTTCATCGAGTCTGTGACTCAAAGTGAATGCTTTCGTCTTTTGATTCACTTTTTATTATTGCTCATTCATGTAACATAACGATCAAATTTTATTTACAAATTGAGCCTGAGCAATGGATCTTGAAAACAGTGTGGGTGGCCATCGTCAGTTGAGTACCGCGATTTTCGGTATGATCGTGTTGACCTTAGGTATGGGGATTGGACGATTCTTATACACCCCGATGCTGCCGGTCATGTTACGCGAGGGGATCTTTACCTTTTCGCAGCTCTCTTTAATCGCCAGCGCGAATTATGCCGGCTACCTAGTCGGCAGCCTGCTGTTCTCATTCGGTATTTTCGGTGGTCTGAAAAATATCAGAGGCCTGTTACTGGCCTGTGCGCTGGTTACGGGAATACTTATTTTTGCCATGGCGGCGATCGCACATCCTGAGCTGGTGATATTAATCAGATTTATGGCCGGTGTGGCGAGCGCAGGCATGATGATATTTGGTTCGATGCTGATGCTACAGCACACCCATAATCCGTTTGTCATTGCGTCTTTGTTTGCCGGTGTGGGAATGGGTATTTTTATTGGCAATGAATATGTTATTGCCGGTATCGCTTTCGCATTGCATTCCAAACTACTGTGGTTCGGTGCTTCAATCCTCTCGGCTGTGTTATTCGTGGCACTGATTATCTTGCTGCCGAAGCGCCAACATAGTCTTCCTTTACTAAAAGCAGCCGCCTCATCTGAACCAAATATCCAATGGTGGAACTTGGCGCTATTATATGGCCTAGCGGGATTCGGCTATATCATTGTCGCCACCTATTTGCCGTTAATGGCCCGTGGCGTCGGTAATCAATTTCTGGCCAATCATATCTGGTCCATTGTCGGCCTTGCGGTTATTCCGGGCTGTTACGGCTGGCTGTGGGCGGCCCGCAGATGGGGTATTCTGTCGTGCCTATGCGTGAACTTGACCGTACAGGCCACCTGCGTGGTCATGGCCTCGTTTATCCATTCACCGTTACTCTTAACGCTGAGCTGCGTCGGCTTTGGTGCCACTTTTATGGGAACCAGCTCATTAGTTATGCCGCTGGCGAAACGCATTCATGCGCCGCAAAAAATTAATTTACTGGGGCTGGTGACGCTGACCTATGGCATTGGGCAAATTGCCGGGCCGTTAATGGTGAGTGCATTCCAGAGCAATAATAATGGTATGACAATTTCAATACTTTCGGGTGCCTGCGCTTTATTTATCGCCGCAGGCATCAGTTATATTCAGCACAACAAAGTAAAACGTTGCGCGGCAATCAGGAGCTAATATGGCTTACATCGACATAAGATCCTGATGCGCTTTTTCATAATCAACTTATTAATTAAAAATCTGCCGTAATGACAGATTCTTTTAATAAGCAATTAGAGATTGGCAACGTTATGATATACCTTCTGAACATCATCGTCAGCTTCAAGGGCATCGACAAGCCCTTCGAAGATTTCTAAATCTTCTGCTGGAAGTTCAATTTCTGCTTGCGCAATCATTTCTAATTCAGTGGTTGAGAATTCAGTAATGCCAGCGGCTTTTAACGCTGAAATACCTTTATGTAGGTCTGTAGACTCAGTATAAATAATGATGTTGCCTTCTTCTTCGGTGACATCACGGACTTCAACTTCAGCTTCAAGCAAAATTTCAAAAATAGCGTCTGGGTCAGTCCCTTTAAATACAATCACCCCAGTATTGTCAAACATATAGCTGACAGAACCTGCCGCCCCGATATTTCCGCCTTTTTTATTGAAGATTGAGCGGATATTGGCAATGGTGCGGTTAACATTTGAAGTCAGCGTTTCAGCGATGATCATTGAACCGTTTGGTCCAAAGCCTTCATAACGCCCCGGCACGAAGGTTTCATCTCCGCCGCCTTTGGCTTTATCAATCGCTTTATCAATAACGTGTTTTGGAACCTGGGCTTGTTTCGCACGCTCAATAACGAATTTTAAAGATGAGTTTAATTCTGGATCTGGGTCACCTTGTTTCGCAGCGGCATAGATTTCCACACCGAATTTTGCATATACATTAGACGTCGCCCCGTCTTTAGCCGTTTTTTTAGCAACAATGTTGGCCCATTTACGTCCCACTGGAATGCTCTCCTCGAAGATTTATTTACATGAATGGCAGATTAATTATTCCGCACATTTTACCGCCGCATTATATCACGACATGTAAATTCTCGTCTACGAGAACGCAAAACAGTAAAGTTTTACGAGATGTTACTTTATTTTTACCATTAGTTAATATTGCGGATAAGTTATTTCCGAAAGTCTTTCAGGTTCTGTTGTTATTATTCTTAATAATTGAACGGCAGCAATGCAAACTGCTGACTCCCCTCTCTCGGTTCAAATCTATTTGTTACCGCCAACCCCAGCGAGAGCTTCACGTAAATACTGCATCAATACCGTCACCCGAACCGGGGTAAACTGGCGAGATGGCCGCACTATCGACAGAGGCAACGGCGGCGGAGCATAGCGCTCCAGCACCGGGACTAACGTGCCGTCCTGCAATGCCTCTTCGACGATATACCCCGGTAGCATCGCAATCCCCAGGCCCTGAATCGCGGCTTCGCGCAGTACATCGCCGTTATTCGCAGCCAATGGCACCCGAACGTCCAGTTCTTGGTCGCCGTAGGCAAACGCCCACTCATCCCGCGTAGACAGGAGTGAATAATGCAGACAGTGGTGGTGCTTTAATTCAGCGGGTGATTCCGGCTTGCCGTGAGTTTTAAGGTAATCCGGGGAGGCACAATACAACCGCGGCATCATCGCAATGGGCAAACTGACTAAAGATGAATCTTGCAGTTCGCCGATGCGCAAAGACAGATCGATGCCTTCGTTGAGCAGATCGCTGACCCGGTCTTCCAACTGCAGCGTCACGGTAATCTGCGGATACTTTTTCAAAAAAGCAGGAAGTAGCGGAGCCAGTTTCTGGGTGCCAAAACTCAGCGGCGCCCCCAGTCGAATAATGCCGCTGTAGGTTTCCTGGGCACAGTTAAGCCGTTCTTCAGCCTGTTCGAGTGCGCTAAGGATACCTAAAACGTCTTGGTAAAACTGCTGCCCGCTGGGGGTTAAATCGAGCTGGCGAGTGGTGCGATTGATGAGCTTGACGCTTAGCGCCGCTTCCAGCGCGGAAACCCGCCGGCTAATGGCCGCGCTGCTGGCATCAAGCTGGACGGCAGCATTATAGAAGCTGCCGCTTTCAACGACGGCGACAAAGCTGCGAAGTGAGATGAGGTCGTATTCTTTCATTTTGCGTAACGGTGTCTTACCTAAACCCTGATTTATCTGTATGAATCCCCTGCCTATCATACGTGCATTAGATAAACACCGAGGAACATCTGTTATGGCTAATCATTATCGTAAAAAAGGCGCAGAGCTGCTGCATTATCTGCCAGCCAGTGAATATCATCCAGCGAACACCTATTTTCATTTTTCATTCGCCAACTATTACGATCCTGAAAACATGCACTACGGCGTGCTGCGCGTAGTAAACGACGATGATGTTAAACCACACAGCGGCTTCGATCGCCATCCGCATAAAGATATGGAGATCGTCAGTTATCTGGTGAAAGGCAATTTGACCCACTGGGACAGCGCGACGCAGGTCGAAGATGTTCTGAGCCGTGGGCATGTCCAAACGGTCACCGCTGGCAACGGCGTATGGCACTCAGAGCTGAACAACCATGACGATTGGTGTCGCTTCCTGCAAATCTGGATCCTGCCACCAGAACAAGGTTTGGAAGTCCGTTATGAAAACCATAAATTCACCGACGAAGACCGCGAGAACAAACTGCTGCATATCGTCGGCAGTCTGCAAAATGAAGACGATGCGCCGCTGCATCTGAATCAGGATGTGAACATGTTCGTCAGTGAGCTGACCAACAGCGATGCAGAAGTGACCTATGAACTCAAAGCCGGTCGTCAGGCCTATATCAACAGTATTGAAGACAGCGTAAAGGTCGACGGCATTGTGACATTGGATGAACGGGACTCACTCGAAGTTGTTGGGCCTGCAACGCTGACCTTTAAAGCGAAAGACCAACACGCGCACTTTATCATTATTGAGATGGGCGAATGGTCTGATGCGCAATAAGTCGCTCAGCTAAGGGAAGACACGCGGTAGGCCGGATAAGCAAAGCGCCATCCGGCACCGATTGCCGGATGACGGCGTAAACGCCTTATCCGGCCTACCGCTCTCCTGCAACCTTATCAGCTCACCGCTAGCGCAATAAAACCTTGCCAATTAAATAGGTCGTCGCCTGTCCACCAATATGCACCCGTTCGCCCAGCAGCTGACAGCGTAAATCACCGCCGCGTTCAGACACCTGTCGCGCCAGCATCTGCGTTTTATTGAGTTTTTCCGCCCAATAAGGGATCAGCATACTGTGCGCAGATCCGGTCACCGGATCTTCCGCAACCGCCTCACCCGGGCAGAAGAAACGGCTGACAAAATCGTATTCCCCCTCTCCCGGCGCCGTAATACAGACCATTTTGCCCAGCGGGATCATCGCATTAATGTCCGGGCGAACGGTGGCAACCTGCTGCGCATTCTCCAACACCACCATGTAATCTCGCGCCACGCGAACCTCTTTGCACTCGGTAATGCCCAATGTTTCCAGCAGCAAAGGCGGCGGTGAAACCGGCTCCGTTTTCCACGCGGGGAAATCAAGCGTTAACCATTCACCATTGCGGGTCACGGAAAGTGGGCCAACAAAACGGGTGTCAAAATGAATCCGCGTGTCGGGGTAATCAAGGTATTCAAAGATGACATGAGCAGCCGCAAGCGTGGCATGGCCGCAAAGGTTGATTTCCCCCTGAGTAGTGAACCAGCGCAATTCAAAACCGCTGTCAGTGGTGACAAAAAAAGCGGTTTCCGACTGGTTATGCTGTTTAGCCATTTTTAACAATGTCTCATCGGGTAACCATTCGGCTAAAGGGCACACGGCCGCAGCATTACCGCCAAAGGTCGTGGTGGTGAAAGCATCGACCATATAAAAATCAATTGGATTCATGACATAAACCTCTGATCATTTTCAGGACAGCAAGCGTTCTAACATGCCATGAGAACGGGTAATTTCGTATGTTTTTCTGCACCTACGGTATTGAGCTGCGATATCTCCTGCCAACGCCCATCAGTTCATCGTCCTATCCATACGATAAATTGTGACCTCACACGCACTACCCACAATCCTAATAGGGTTACTTCCGCACCTTTGATCGCTATCAAAAATTAACATACCGTCTGGTCGGTATGATCGCGGCATGAATATGGAAATCCAACACCGCAAAAAAGATCCGGTTCGCTTATATCAGCAGTTGCTGGAATCCGCGGCCATGATTGCCGGCCGGGATGGCATCGCCGCCCTGTCGCTTAACGCCGTCGCTCGCGAAGCTGGCGTCAGCAAAGGCGGGTTAATGCACCATTTTCCCAATAAACAAGCGCTTATCTTCGCGCTGTTCGCCCGCTTACTGGCGATTATGGAAGAAGCTATCACCGCGTTGATGCAACAGGACGGCGTCAGCTACGGCCGTTTTACCCGCGCCTATCTGAACTATCTCGCCGACCTGACGGATACTCATGAAAGCCGTCAATTAATGGTGCTGTCGCTCGCGATGCCCGACGAGCCGGTGCTGCGAAAATGCTGGCGCGACTGGATGCTGGAGAAACTGGCATGTGGCGATGAGCTTGATAACAGCCCCACCGGCACGCTGGTGCGCTACGCGGCGGACGGTATCTGGCTGTCGGAGTTAACGGAAGGGATAACCATGAGCGCCGAGCACCGTCTGGCACTGGTGGCCTCTCTTAATAAGATGACGCTTCCCGCGTGAAGCCCACTGCTGAGGCCGCGATGCGCTACAACATCAATGCCCGTTTTATTTATGACGCGACGGACGGCACGTTAACGCTGCCGCAAAGCGATGAGCCGGACAGCCAGCTGTCGATCACCGCCAGCGCCCTGCTCTATTTTTTCCTGCGCAACACCGGCATTATCAGCCGCGATGAAGTGCTGAAAAAAGTCTGGGACGACAACGGATTAACCTCGTCTAACAGCAACCTCAACCAGTATCTGAGCATGCTGCGCAAAACGTTCCGCCACTACGGTATCGACAATATTATCGTCACCGTCTCGCGCGGCTATCTGCAGCTCAATCCAGAAGTCATTATTGAAGCGCTTGATGAGTCGCCCGCCGCACCTTTGCCGCTTCCCAAACCGCTCGCCGACGAAGCACAGCCAGTGGCGGTTGAAGAAGCGCCCATTGAGCCGCGCACAGCACATGCCCATGGAATGTGCTGGTACATGGCAGGTGCTGCCCTGCTGGTGATTTCGCTGCTGCTGGTCGTATTCAGTTGGGTTGGGGTCAGCGAATCGCGGCCGATTGCCCTGAGCCAAATAAGCCACAGCCAGTGTGAACTGCTGGCGAGCGACGAAATGCTGCGCTCGGTTTCCGCCAACGAATACGGCAAAAATTTCGACGAAGTCCGCCGGCGGCTGAATGTCACCTGTAAACCCGGCGAGCGCTTCTTGTTCTTCTACGGCGACAGGCTCGAGACCAACGGCCTCGGGCGCGTATTCCTCGCCCATTGCGCCATGCACGAAGACAATCCGTTTAGCTACTGTGATAACTACTTTTACTACTCTTGGAAGCCGTAATGAGACTCGCGCCGCGTCCGTTTTTTGCCCTGTGCTTGGTGGTCTTTATCGCCGCCGTCGCCTTCTGCGCCTGGCAACTGCTGCCCGCCAAAAATGACGGTGTGATGAGCTGTTCAACCAAGGGCATCATGCGTTTTGAAAACATGGACCAGGAAAACGTCAACGGCAATATCCACTTTACCTTCGGCAGCCACGGCAAAGGTTCGATGGTGGTGGAAGGGTATACCGACTCCGCCGCGGGCTGGCTCTATCTCCAGCGCTATGTCAAATTCACCTATAGCAGCAAACGCATCTCCGCCACCGAACGCCACTATCGGATAAGTCAGTGGGAATCTAGCGCTTCGTCTATCGACCAGTCCCCCAACGTCATCTTCGATTATTTTATGCGCGAAATGTCCGACAGCCACGACGGGCTTTTTCTGAACGCACAGAAGCTAAATGACAAAGCTATTTTACTGAGTTCCATCAACTCACCGCTGTGGATCTGCACGCTGAAGTCCGGCAGCAAGCTAGACTAGTCCGTCGCGTATCGTAAAAGACCATGCCTTTATAGGGCTGCTGCTCCCAGCAATGCCCGGTGGCGCTTCGCTTACCGGGCCTACAACACCCTCTCCACACCCCATCTGTAGGCCTGATAAGCGAAGCGCCATCAGGTACAGTCTTCGCTTGCCGAGCCTACAACACCCTCTCCGCACCCCATCCGTAGGCCTGATAAGCGAAGCGTCATCAGGCACAGCCGCCAAGGGTTAGGCATAAACACCAGATAGACCCACTCATTTAGTGTGATCCACCGCACATTGCATTTTTAACCCACTTTTCCCGCTGATAAAAAAGCATTTTTTGCGTTTAGGTTCCGTCATAAAACATGATTCCCCCCACAGTTCCCTGTCGGCCTTTTTACCCTGCCAATGTAATTATTTAGCAATTTTATAACACACAAAGCCCTCGGCAAAAACGCACTAAAACTTGCCACATCGAAAGCAAAATCCACACCGAAAAATCAGCATGAATAGATAAATAGACCACCATAAAAGGCTAAATTAAAGAACGATATTCTAAATCAGCATCACTGACAGATTTAAATTCCAACATGCCTCCCCTTCCCTATAGTAACCCTCGAACGCCGCTGCCGTGGGTTAACGCCGTGACACGGACGGTTTTCCTGAAATCACACAACAGTCCAGAGGAGAGAACCATGGGTGATGCATTAGGGCTTATCGAAACGAAAGGTCTGGTGGCCTGCATTGAAGCCGCGGATGCCATGTGCAAATCCGCCAACGTTGAGCTGATTAGCTACGAAAACATCGGCTCCGGCCTCGTCACCGTGATGGTGAAAGGTGACGTCGGCGCGGTGAAAGCAGCGGTCGATTCCGGCGTGGAATCCGCGCAGCGAATTGGCGAAGTGGTGACGTCGCTGGTGATTGCACGTCCGCACAACGACATCAACAAAATCGTCATTAAACACAAGGCGTAAGCCACAGAGCATAACGCTGGGAGAACGCAAATGGGTGATGCATTAGGTCTGATTGAAACCAAAGGTCTGGTGGCCTGTATCGAAGCGGCAGATGCGATGTGTAAAGCCGCCAACGTCGAGCTTATCGGCTACGAAAACGTCGGCTCCGGCCTCGTCACCGCGATGGTGAAAGGCGACGTCGGCGCGGTAAAAGCGGCGGTTGATTCCGGCGTGGAATCCGCACAGCGCATTGGTGAAGTGGTGACGTCGCTGGTGATTGCGCGTCCGCATAACGACATCAGCAAAATTATCTCGCACTACAAAATTATCGAGTAACCGGAGAAAACATGATGAAAGAAGCGCTTGGTCTGATTGAAACCAAAGGTCTGGTGGCCTGTATCGAAGCCGCAGATGCGATGTGTAAAGCCGCTAACGTCGAGCTTATCGGCTATGAAAACGTCGGCTCCGGCCTCGTTACCGCGATGGTCAAAGGCGACGTTGGCGCGGTCAACGCGGCGGTCGACTCCGGCGTAGAAGCCGCGAAACGCATTGGTGAAGTTGTCACCTCCCGCGTGATTGCGCGTCCGCACAACGACATCGAAAAAATCGCGGCGCAGCACAAGGCATGACTGAGCGGGCACGCCCCGTCTGCACTCTTTTAGTCTGATGAAGGATAGACTCATGATTGAACTGGATACCGATTTGCTCTCCCGCCAGAATGCGAGAGAACGGGTGCGCAACGCCAAAAAGGCGCAAGCGATTATGGCCACCTTTTCGCAACAGCAAATCGACGCCATCGTGAAAAACGTGGCCCAGGAAGCGGCGCACCACGCCGAATCGCTGGCGAAAATGGCCGCTGAAGAAACCGGCTTTGGTAACTGGCAGGACAAGGTTCTGAAGAACCGTTTTGCCTCGCTGCGCGTTTACGACGCCATCAAAGATATGAAGACCGTCGGCATCATTCATGACGATCAACAACGAAAAGTGATGGACGTGGGCGTGCCGCTCGGTGTGATTTGTGCGCTAGTACCCTCCACCAACCCGACCTCAACGGTTATCTACAAAACGCTTATCGCCCTGAAGGCCGGTAACGCCATTATCTTCTCACCGCATCCAGGCGCACGTCAGTGTAGCTGGAAGGCGATTGAGATTGTGAAACGTGCCGCCGAAGCCGCTGGCGCGCCGGTCGGGATTGTCGACGCTATCACTGAACTGACGCTGGAAGCCACTTCCGAGCTGATGCACAGCAAAGATGTGTCGCTGATTCTGGCCACCGGCGGTGAAGGCATGGTGCGCGCAGCGTACGCCTCCGGCACGCCGACCATCAGCGGTGGCCCGGGTAACGGCCCGGCCTTTATCGAACGCAGCGCCGATATCCACCATGCGGTGAAAGATATCATCACCAGCAAAACCTTCGATAACGGCGTGATCTGCGCCTCAGAGCAGTCAATCATCGTTGAACGCTGCATTTACGACGAAGTGCATCGCGAACTGGAAGCCCAGGGCGCGCACTTTATGAATGAGAGCGAAGCCGCGAAAATGGCCGCCCTGCTGCTGCGTCCAAACGGCACTATCAACCCGAAAGTGGTGGGTAAAACCGCGCTGTATTTAAGCCAGATGGCGGGCTTCTGCGTACCTGCCAGCACCCGTGTGTTGATTGCTGCACAGACCACCGTCTCCCACAAAAACCCGTATTCCCGCGAAAAACTGTGCCCGGTACTTGGCCTGTATGTGGAAGAGGACTGGAAAGCCGCCTGCCATCGCGTGGTTGAGCTTTTGACCAACGAAGGCCTCGGCCATACGTTGGTCATCCACACCCGTAATCAGGACGTTATCCGCCAGTTCTGCCTTGAAAAACCGGTGAACCGCATCCTGATTAATACGCCCGCGGCCCTCGGCGGTATCGGCGCCACCACCAACATCACCCCAGCGCTGACGCTCGGCTGCGGTGCTGTTGGCGGCGGATCAAGCTCTGATAACGTCGGGCCGATGAACCTGCTGAATATCCGCAAAGTGGGCTACGGCGTGCGTTCCATTGATGAACTGCGAGCACCGGGCAGCCGCGTAGAACCGCAGCCGACCATCACCGCTCCCGCCCCTGCCGCCGACCCGCGCCGCAGCATTCTTGACGATGCCCGCTTCGCCGCTCCCGCACCTGCCAGCCACGCCGTACATGCGGACGATCGCTTCGCAGCAAGCGCACCGGCAAGCGTAGAAGGCGAGATCAGCGAGCAAAACGTCGAGCGCGTCATCCGCCAAGTGCTGGAACGCCTTGGTAAGTAACACATTGATATAAGGCGATAAAAACAATGATTCTCGCAAAGGTAGTCGGACATGTCGTCGCCACGCAGAAATGCGATGAGCTACGGGGAAGCAACCTGCTGCTCATCAGCAAATTAGATGATGACCAGCAGCCGATGCAAAACCAGACCTGGGTCGCCGTCGATAGCGTGGGGGCCGGTATGCACGACATCGTGCTGGCCGAAGAGTATTTGGCGCTTAACAAAGAGCGCTACAAGGCCATGTCGGTAGTTGCCATTGTCGAGAACGTGTTTCGGGACGCTGAGGAGTAAATAACCCAATGAGTGAATTTTTGCTGAAACCCCGGATCCGCTTTGGTCAGGACGCGCTGTCGTCACTGACCGAAGTCTCCGCCCAACGCGCACTGCTGGTCACCGACCAGGCGATGGTGAAATTTGGCTTGGCCGAACGCGTCACGCAGATTTTGCGTCAACGCGGCATCGACTTCCAGATCTGGGACGATGTGGTCGCTGACCCGGATATCGCCACCGTGGTGCGCGGAATGAAGCGGATGGACAGTTGCTATCCGGATCTGGTGATTGCGCTGGGCGGTGGTTCGGTGATTGATGCAGCCAAAGCGGTTATTTTCGCCCTGGCACAGACCCGTCCGGACTCCGCGCGTGAACGCCCATGCTTTGTGGCTATCCCGACCACCAGCGGCACCGGTTCTGAAGTCACCAGTTTTTCGGTGGTCAAAGCACACGCCGAAAAACTGGTGCTGGTTGACCCATCGCTGCTGCCGGATATCGCCATTCTTGATCCTACGCTTGTGGCCTCGGTGCCACCCGCTATTACCGCCGACACCGGTATGGACGTGCTGTGCCACGCGCTGGAGGCCTACGTTTCCCGCGCTGCCAGCGACTTTACCGATGCGCTGGCGGAGAAAGTCGTGCAGCAGGTCTTTCGCTATCTGCCGACCTGCTGGCGCGACGGTAAAGACCTGCTGGCCCGCGAAAAAATGCACAACGCGTCTTGCATGGCCGGGATGGCGTTCACCAACGCCTCGCTGGGCATCACCCATAGCTTGGCCCATGCGCTTGGCGGCGTGTTCCGCGTACCCCACGGTCGCGCCAACGCCTTGTTGATGGCCAACGTCGTGGCGTGGAACGCTGATTTTGACGGCCAGTGCGATACCGACGCCGCGCGCAAGTATGCCCGTCTGGCGCATTTATTGGATCTGCCGGCAAGCACCGCCCGTGAAGGCGTTGCCAGCCTGCTGGTGGCCATTGAAACGCTGAAAGAAGAGATGCAGATGCCTGCGGGCATTCGCGATGCCGCCGTCGATGCCGCCGATTTTGAGCGTCGATTGCCGGAAATGGTCGGTCAGGCATTGCGCGATAGCTGCACCCCGACCAACCCACGCGCGCCGGATACGCAGGCGCTCACTGAACTCTATCGCCGAACCTACGGGTAACGCCTGATGTAGGCCGGGTAAGCGCAGCGCCACCCGGCAAAATGCCGGCAACCAATAAGAACATCTGGAGAATACTACATGGCCCACTACAGCTTAACGCCGCGCGTCAAAGTGTTGGCAGAACGTCTACTCTCACAAAAAAGCACCTTGTGCACCGAGCATGCCACCACGCTGAACGCGCTCGATAGCGATATCGCCGGCGTTCCTGCCGCCGTTAAACCGGCGCGCCGCTTCTATGAACTGATGCGCCAGCTGCCGCTTACCATCAGCGCCGACGAACTGATTGTCGGCAACCAAACCCGCAAGCTGCACGGTGCGATTTTCCATGACGAAAACGCGGCGCTGCGCCCTTCGGCCTTCCAGTTTTTAAATCTCAATAGCGCTATCGACTCGCCGGACTACAAGCTGGTGGTTGAGAAAGGCGTACTGGCGATTAAACATCAGCTAGAAGAAAAAACCCGCTCACTGGGCAGTGCGGTTAGCCGCAGCGGGATGGATGAAGTCAACGGTTGCCGCGCAGCCATTTACGCCTGTGACGGGCTGATGGCGTTGGCGCAGAATCTGGCAAACAGCGCCGAGACGCTGGCTGCCGCCGAAACCAATACCTTCCGCAAGGCCGAACTTCTGGAAAGCGCCGCCATTTTGCACCACGTTCCGGCTCATCCGGCGCGCAGCTTTAAAGAAGCCTGCCAGGCATTTTACCTGTTTCAACTGGCGCTCCAATTGGACAACGGCAGCTACGCCGTTAACCCGGAAGGCGCCGATAAAGCACTGCTGCCGTTCTACCAGCACGACATCGCCAATGGCGCGCTTAACGACGCTCAAGCCTATGAGATCGTCGAAAACCTGTGGCTTAAACTTGCCGAGTTGAGCGAAGTGCGCGCCGCCTGTGCCGTTGACGGTTATCCGATGTTCGATGCCCTGCTCCACGGTGCAAGCCTTGAAAACGCCAGCATTAATCCGCTCTCCGACATGTTCCTGAGCGCCCAGCAAAACCTCAGCGCGCTGAATCTGCCAGTGCGTCTGTTTAAAGGCGTGCAGCCGGTCAGCCACGTGCCGTTTGCCGCCGCACAAACCACTTCCACGGCAGAAGGGCTGACGCCGCGTATGCAGCGCCTGCGCGATCACTACCTGACCGTACGTCCTAGCGTTTCTATCTACCGTGCGCTGGCGTTTACCGAAGTGGTGAAAGCCAATCCTGGCATGCCAACCATTCTGCTGCGGGCGAAAGCCTTCCGTCATGCCTGCGAAACCGCGCCAATCCTGATTCAAGACGATGAGCTGATCGTCGGCCATCCGTGCGGCAAACCGCGTGCGGGCGCATTCTCTCCGGATATCGCTTGGCGCTGGGTACGCGACGAACTCGACACCATGAGCACTCGTCCGCAGGATCCGTTCGAAATCAGCGAAGCCGATAAGAAAACCATCCGCGAAGAGATCGTACCGTTCTGGGAAGGTCGCTCGTTGGATGAAATCTGTGAAGCCCAGTACCGCGAAGCGGGCGTGTGGGCATTTAGCGGCGAAACCTTCGTCAGCGACCTCTCCTACCATCAAATCAACGGCGGTGGCGACACCTGTCCGGGCTACGACGTGCTGTTGTTCACCAAAGGGATGAACGGCATTAAAGCCGACGCCGAAGCACATCTCGCCGGCCTCAGCATGGAAAACCCGGACGATATCGACCGCATTTACTACTACAAAGCGGCGATTGAAACCTGCGAAGGGGTGATTAATTATTCCCATCGCATTGCCGCCCGCGCCCGTGAACTGGCCGCCG
Source organism: Kluyvera sp. STS39-E (assembly GCF_040932435.1). Taxonomy (NCBI): domain Bacteria; kingdom Pseudomonadati; phylum Pseudomonadota; class Gammaproteobacteria; order Enterobacterales; family Enterobacteriaceae; genus Kluyvera; species Kluyvera sp. STS39-E. The sequence continues at coordinate 52,975 of NZ_JBFQGA010000009.1, forward strand.
TCGAGCAAAACGCCCAGCGTCGCGCCGAGCTGCTGACCATCGCCGACGTGAACCAAAATGTTCCAGCAAATCCACCGAAAACCTTGCAGGAAGCGCTGCAAAGTATCTGGACCGTCGAGTCGCTGTTTGAGATTGAAGAGAACCAAACCGGCCTGTCGCTGGGCCGCGTTGACCAGTACTGCTACCCGATGTTTGAAGCCGATATCCGCGAAGGCCGCCTGACGCATGAATCCGCGCTGGAGATGATGCAGGCCTTTATCATCAAATGTGCTGAACTGATGTGGATGTCCAGCGAGCTGGGGGCGAAATATTTCGCCGGTTATCAACCATTTATCAACCTGACCGTTGGTGGTCAGAAACGTTCCGGCGGTGATGCCTGTAACGACCTGACCTACCTGATTATGGACGCCGTGCGCTTTGTGAAAGTCTACCAGCCATCGCTGGCCTGCCGTATTCACAACCAGTCACCGCAGAAGTACATGGAAAAAATCGTCGACGTGGTCAAAGCGGGCATGGGCTTCCCGGCCTGTCACTTCGATGACTCACACATCAAGATGATGCTGCGTAAAGGCTTCGATTTTGAAGACGCCCGCGACTACTGCCTGATGGGCTGCGTCGAGCCGCAAAAATCGGGCCGCATCTACCAGTGGACCTCTACCGGCTATACCCAGTGGCCGATTGCTATCGAGTTTGTCTTAAACCGTGGCCGCATGGTGCTGTTTGACAGCTATCAGGGGCTGGATACCGGCGACCTCAAAGACCTGCACACCTTCGAGCAGTTCGATGCCGCGGTGAAGCAGCAGATCGCCCATATCGTGCGCCTGTCGGCTATCGGTACGGTCATCAGCCAGCGCGTGCACCGCGACGTGGCGCCGAAGCCGCTGATGTCATTGCTGGTGGAAGGCTGCATGGAGCAAGGCAAAGACGTTGCCGCCGGTGGTGCGATGGTCAACCACGGTCCGGGGCTGATTTTCTCGGGTCTGGCGACCTACGTCGACTCCCTCGCTGCCATTCGCAAACTGGTGTTTGAAGACAAAAAATACACCCTCGAGCAGATGCGCGACGCGATGCTGGCGAACTTCGAAGGTTATGAAGGCCTGCGCCGCGACTGTCTCAACGCGCCGAAGTACGGCAACGACGATAACTACGTCGACCAGTACGCGCTGGATATCACCGAGTGGACCGAGCGCGAGTGCCGTAAATACCAAATGCTCTACTCCACGCTGAGCCACGGCACCTTGTCAATTTCCAACAATACGCCAATCGGCGAGCTGACCAACGCCACGCCGAACGGCCGTCTGGCGTGGATGCCGCTCTCTGACGGCATCAGCCCAACCCAGGGCGCGGATAAGCAAGGCCCGACCGCCATCATCAAGTCGGTCAGCAAGATGAACGTGGAAACCATGAACATCGGCATGGTGCACAACTTCAAGTTCCTCAAGGGGCTGCTCGATACCCCAGAAGGTCGCTACGGCCTGATTACGCTGCTGCGCACCGCATCGATTCTCGGCAACGGCCAGATGCAGTTCAGCTACGTCGATAACGAAGTGTTGAAAAAAGCGCAGCAGGAGCCGGAAAAATACCGCGACTTGATCGTTCGCGTGGCGGGCTACAGCGCCTACTTCGTCGAGCTGTGCAAAGAAGTTCAGGACGAGATCATCAGCCGTACGGTGATTGAGAAGTTCTGATAACACGGACAGCAAACGGACAAGGAAGTCCGACGTTTTCAGGAGGCAAGCGTGATTGGCAATACGACAGAATTAACCGGTCGAATCTTCAATATTCAGAAATATTCGATCTACGACGGCGATGGCATCCGCACGCTGGTGTTTTTCAAAGGCTGCAATATTCGCTGCCCGTGGTGCGCCAACCCGGAAGGGCTGTCTAGCCAGTTCCAGGTGATGTTCTCACAGGATAAGTGCATTAACTGCGGCGATTGCGTCAACGTCTGCCCGGCGGGGATCCACTATCGCGCGGAAGAAAACGGTGAGATGAAGCACTTCGTCAACCGTAATAAAGACTGTATTGGCTGTCGCAAGTGCGAAGAAATTTGCACCCAAAGCGCGCTGGATATTATGGGCAAAGACGTCACCGTCAGCGAACTGATGGAAATCATCATGCAGGACTATGACTTCTATATCTCCTCCGGCGGTGGCGTCACCATCGGCGGCGGCGAGATGAGTCTACAGACCGACTTTGCCGTCGCCCTGTTCAGCGAATGCAAAAAGATGATGCTCAATACCGCCGTTGAAACCCAGGGCACCACGCCGCTTTCCAACTACCAGAAGCTGGCGCCGGTCACCGACACCTTCTTGTTCGACATCAAGCAGATTGATAGCGATCACCATAAATCGCTGTTCGGCATCGGCAACGAAGGGGTTCGCCGCAACCTGGAGTGGCTGGTGGATTCCGGGGCCAGCGTGATTGTACGTATGCCGCTGGTGCGCGGATATAACGATTCGTGGGAAGCGATTACCGGGGCAATTGACTACGTACAGAAGCTGGCGAAACGCGGAAATATTCGCCGCATCGATATGCTGCCGTACCACCAACTCGGGCGCAAAAAGTATGAGCGTCTGGAAATGCCCTACCCAATCTTAAAGGACCCGACCTACAGCGTCGAAGAGCTGGACAAGCTGGAAACGTTTTTCGCCCAGTTTGATTTTGATATTCGCTTAGTGCGTCATTAAAGGAGCCGATAATGAAAAGTTTAGGCGTTATTGAAACGCGAGGATTGGTCGCCGCCATTCAGGCCGTCGATGCGGCCTGTAAAGCTGCAGGTGTCACCTGCATTGGCTATCGTAAGGTCGGTTCAGGGCTGGTCAGCGTCTGTTTTGAAGGCGAGATCAGCGCAGTGCAGACCGCCGTGGAACGCGGCGTTGAGGTCGCAAAAGCGATTGATGCACAGGTTCACTCGCTGGTGATTGCCCGTCCGGAACGCAGCGTCGTTGAGGCGATGAGCAATTTGAAAGGGCACCCGCCACGGGCAAAAGCGGCAGCACCAGCGCCGACCGCACAGGTCGTCGAAGCGCCGGTAAGCGAACCTGCCCTCTCACCTGAGCCTGCGGTTGATGACAAAAATGCCGCGCACAAGAAAGGGAAAAAGGCATGATCGACACCCTGCTACAGGAGAAAATCAGCGCCCGACTGAATGAGGCCGCGCCGGGGATCCCGGTCGGCATTTCTAACCGCCACGTCCATCTGTCACAGGCCGACGTCGAGGCGCTGTTTGGCAAAGGCTACGCGCTCACGCCGTTTAAACCACTGCGTCAGCCGGGACAGTTTGCCGCTGAAGAGTGCGTGACCATCGTCGGCCCCAAAGGACAGCTTGCCAACGTGCGTGTGCTTGGCCCAACCCGCCCGGTCACGCAGCTTGAAGTATCGCGTGCCGACTGCTTTGCGCTGGGCATCAAAGCGCCGGTTCGCGAGTCCGGGCAACTGGACGGCGCGGGCAGCGCGCTGCTGGTGGGGCCGAAAGGCCACGTCGAGCTGACATCCCAAGTGATCTGCGCTTGGCGACACATACATCTGTCGCCTGCCGATGCCCGCCGCTTACATGTCTGCAACGGGCAGAAGGTCAGCGTACGCAGCGACGGCGAACGGCAGCTCACCTTTGATGAAGTCGTGGTGCGGGTGCGGGAAGATTTTGCCCTTGAGTTCCACATCGACACTGAAGAAGCCAACGCTGCCGGACTGAAGAACGGCGCACAGGTGACGTTAGTTCGTTAATGGAGGCCAGCATGACCGACTCACAACTCGACCGTCTGGTGACGCTTATTGTGGCCCGCCTGCAGCCGCCGGTGCTGGTCATGGTGACGCCGGGAACGGGTTATCGCGACGCTATTCGCCAGCGTTTGGCCGGCTGCGGTGAACGCCTGCACCTGGCGCTAGACGACGGACTGGAAGATGCGTTGCAGTGGCAGGCGTTGGGCGAAACGCAGCTTGCCACCGATGGGCCAATCACTCGCTATAAGGCCGTGGTGGTGCCGTTTCTCGACTATCCGCTGGCCGTTGATTTGGTGAGCGGTACGCTGAAAAACCCCGTGGCGCGCCGCCTGCACGACGCCCTGCTGGCCGGAATTCCGGTGCTGGCCTTGCGTTACCACTGCTGTCCGCACAGCGAGCTAAACCAACTGCGCGGAGCGGTTGAGGACAGCGCCTATGTCGCGCACGTGGACGCTACGCTGGCCCAACTGACGAACTGCGGCGTGAGCTTATGCACCATGAACGCGCTGCTGGAGGAGCTGGCACTGGGTAGCGCTCAGGCAGCACCAATCGAGACGACGCGTCGTTATCTGACTGTCACAGATATCGTCAATAATCCGTCACTCGCCGGGAAGCCCAACGCCGTGATGACCGATGCCGCCGTCGATTATTTAAAAGCACAAAGAAAAATAACCTTACCTCAATAAGATGCCCTAAATAATTCGAGTTGCAGGACAAAACGGTATTGGCGTTTTGAACAGCGCTTGCGCTGGCCCCTTCAGGGGTGAGGCCTTCAGGCCGAATCATGCGGTGAGTGAGTCCCGATGAGCTTACTCTAGTAAGTGATTCGGGTGAGCGAGCGCAGCCAACGCACCTGCAACTTGAAGTATGACGGGTATAAACCCTGGAGTTTAGATTATGTCCTCGAAAACAAAATGTTGGCTATGGATGCTGCTGGTTATCGTGTCTGAAACCTCGGCAACTTCATCACTGAAAATGTTTGATACCAGTGAAGGGACCACCAAAACCCTGCTGCTGGCGCTGATCGTCGTGCTCTACTGCATTTGCTACTACTCGCTGTCGCGCGCGGTGAAGGATATTCCGGTTGGGCTGGCCTACGCCACCTGGTCTGGCACCGGTATTCTGGTTGTGTCCACGCTCGGTATGGCCTTCTACGGCCAGCACCCGGATACGGCGGCCATTATCGGCATGGCTATCATCGCCAGCGGCATTGTGATTATGAACCTGTTCTCGAAAATGGGTCATGAAGAAGAGCCGGAGACACCGCCGACGCCGGTTTCCACCCTCGATAAAAACGTTGCCAACTAATAGAAAAGGAATTTCATATGTTTAATCTCGGATTTTTATGGCTGGCACTGTCTATCGGTTCCGAAATCACCGGCACCTCGATGATCAAAAAGACCAACGGTTTTAGCAAACTGGCGCCGTCGATTCTGGTGGTGTGCGCCTACGCGCTGTGCTACTTCGCGCTGACCCGCGCGATGAGCACCATCCCGGTGGGCGTGGCCTACTCACTGTGGTGCGGTTTCGGTATTGTCGGCGTGACCATCTGCTCGATGATCCTCTATAAGCAAAAACCTGACCTGCCGGCCATCTTCGCCATGGTGCTGATTATCAGCGGCGGGATCATCATGAACGTGTTCTCGGGTATGTAACCCTCAATACCTGACGTTGCGGCACGCATTCAACGCACCGCAGCGTCAGGTAGCCCATCATTTCTCGGAGCATCCGTGATGAGCTTATCCCATAGCCCTCTCCCAACACGATTACAGCAGTTGAAAACCGCGTGGCTTGCCGCCAAGCCCAGTATTACCCTTCACCGCGCGTTGGCGTTTACCGAAATCTATCAACAATATCCGGACCTTCCCGCCAATCTTCGTCGAGCAAAAGGGTTCCGTCGCGCCTGTGAAACTGCGCCTTTACTGATTCAAGACAACGAACTGATTGTGGGTCATCCTTGCGGTAAACCCCGCGCCGGGGCCTTTTCGCCCGATACCGCTTGGCAATGGCTTGCCGATGAACTCGACACCATCGGCACGCGCCCACAGGACCCTTATTTCATCAGCGAAGCGGATAAACGGACTATGCGCGACGCGCTGTTTCCGTTCTGGCAGGGAAAGTCACTGGCGGAGGCCTGCGAAAAAACACTGCGCGAAGAAGATGAAGAGCTTTGGGAGTTTGGCATCACCGCCGCGATAAGCGACCTGACTTACCACATCACCAGCGGCGGCGGTGATACCAGCCCGGGCTACGACAATATCTTATTCAAACACGGCATAAATGGCCTGAGAATGCAGGCACAAAGCGCCCTCCAGTCATTATCTCCCGACGTCGATGACAACCGCGAGCGCATCGCTTTTTATCAGTCGGCCCTTGAAATCTGCGACGGGATTTTAATTTATGCCACGAGGCTGGCGGCCTACGCCCTAGAATTGGCGCAGCAAGAGCGCTGCCCACAGCGCAAAGCTGAACTCGAACTGATTGCCGCCGTTAACACGCGCGTACCCGCCAACCCGCCGAGCAGTTTTCATGAAGCGTTACAAGCCATTTGGACCATTCAATCGCTGTTCTTACTTGAGGAAAATCAGTGCAGCACCTCGCTTGGCCGCCTAGACCAGTACGTCTTCCCCTACTTTGCCAGTGATAAATCGGCCCAGCGGTTAGATGATGCCCACGCCCTAGAACTGCTTGGCTGCTTCTTGATCAAATGTTCGGAAATGATCTGGTATACCCCAAGCGCCACCGCCAAATATTTCGCCGGCTATATGCCCTTTATCAATATGACCGTCGGCGGTCTGCGGCGAGAAGGCGGCGATGGCACCAACGCGTTGACCTACTTAGTCATGGAGGCCGTGGAGAAGGTCAAAGTCTATCAACCGTCTTTGTCTTGTCGCATCCACAACCAGTCGCCGCAGCGCTATCTGGACAAAATCACCGATATCATTAAAACCGGAATCGGCATGCCCGCCTGCCACTTTGACGATGCCCATATCAAGATAATGCTGCGCAAAGGGTTCGATTTTGACGATGCGCGCGACTATTGCCTAATGGGCTGCGTCGAGCCACAAAAGTCTGGACGCATGCACCAATGGACCGCCGGTGGATTTACCCAGTGGCCCATCACGCTGGAAATGGCGCTAAACCGCGGGATGCTCAAGTCATATGGTGATAAGCGCTGGCTGGATACCGGTGCCATCGATGCGCTGGCGAACTATGAAGAATTTGACGCGTTGGTCAAACGTCAGCTCGATTACCTCATCGCCATGAATACGAAAGGCAGCAATATTATTCAGCGCGTGTTCCGTGATACCACGCCAACGCCGTATATGTCGCTGTTTGTGCAGGGCTGCATGCAGACGGGCAAAGATGTCACGGCGGGCGGTGCCGAATGCTACGACGGGCCGGGCACCATATTTGCGGGTCTGGGGACGTTTGTTGACAGCATGGCCGCCATCAAACGGCTGGTGTTTGACGATAAAAAGTACACGCTTTCGCAAATCAAAAATGCGCTGGACGCCAACTGGGAAGGATTCGAAGCGCTGCGCCGTGATTGTAAAAGCGCGCCCAAATACGGTAATGACGATCCGTATGCGGATCTGATAGCCGCCGACATCATCGACTACACCGAAAAGCGGATGAACCAGTACCCTTCGCTGTATGCCCGCCATATCCATGGCACGCTATCTCAATCATTTAATACGCCGCTTGGCGGGATGATTGGCGCCACGCCCGATGGCCGCGCGGCGTTTGCCCCGCTTTCCGATGCCATGAGTCCGACGCAGGGCGCAGATAGCCAAGGCCCTACCGCTATCATCAAATCCATTTCGCGCCTCAACGTTGAGTCGATGAGCCTCGGAATGGCGCATAACTTTAAGCTGAGTGCACATGCGCTGGATACGCCGGAAAGCAAAAACGCCATCACCACCCTGCTGCGTACGGCTTCAATTATGGGTAACGGGCAGATGCAGTTTAACTGTATCGATAACGCTACCCTCTTTGCCGCCCAGCAGCACCCCGAGCGCTATCGTGACCTGATCGTTAGAGTGGCCGGTTATAGCGCTTTCTTTGTTGAACTGTGCAAAGAAGTCCAGGATGAGATAATCAGCCGCAGCATGGTTTAGTCACCTCACGGTCTTCGGATATACACTGGCTCAAGGCTAGCGACAATTCGCTAGCCTTTTTATTGCCGCTTGCCACGCGTGAAGATGCTCTGCGCATCAAACCATTGATCATCGCCTATTTTCCCAAACATATATATTTGAAGAGGAAGTTAAGGAATATTTATTTCCGCAATGGCGGGAAATAAACCTTCCAGAGAAATAACACCAGACACTAGCAACCGTAAAACAAACAACTAGAAAAAACATTAATAGAAACGGATAGATTAATTTTTATTATTTTTACCGAAAATATAGAAAAGATAATAATAACTCCACAAATCAAATTTAACCGTATGTTTTTATTTGATTTTTTAAATAAAACAAAAGAATAAAGATCGCTTTCGCCGATCGATAACTCATTATTGATCGCTACAAACTGAGATTTTAATGCTATTCATCCAGATCGGTTTCATCGATCGATATCAGACAATTCAATCGACTTTGACAATTAATGGTTCAGATCGTACTATGCGCTCCTTAAAAAAAGCCCCCTTTATACATACACTCTGCGATTAAATGTATATATCCAAAATAACACGTGTTGCGAGTACGTTGTTTTTATGCAAATGGAATGCCTGATTTTGCTTTGGAGAAAGCCGTGATTCAAAACCTGAATTTCCGCCGACCGTTAAATATGTATTTTATGATAACGGCCTGTGTTCTAACGTTAATCTGTTCTCTGCTGATGGCCGTCCAGTGGTATGAGATTAAATCCTCCTACCAACGGCAGAACATGCGGTTTGTGCAGAATCTGGCCATTTACACCCATAAATATCTTATCGGCTATGAAAAGATGCTGGATGAGACGCTCCGCCAGTTTGACGACACCAGCGATGGCATCATCACTACACAAAACGACGACACACTTCGCCACTGGTTATTCGAGCGCTTTAACGCCATGCCGGACGTACGTTCACTGGTGTACGCCGACAGGAAAGGAAAGTTTATTCGTGTGCCCAATGTTGTACTCCCCAAAGAGGCCCAGCTCACCATTGATGCCCGCAGCCATATTTGGTACGTCAGTGCGGCAAAAGACGATTTTGACAGCGCGCACTATACCCACAGTCAGGATATTTTTGACGATGGCACACAGACGCTAACTATCTCTAAATCATTGGTTAACGGTGAAGACGGAGAAAAGGTCGGGGTCATGGCGATTCGTCTGAACAAGAAATCCAGTGAAAGTGTCATCAATTCCGCCAGTTCCCCCCTGCCGGGTCAGACGTGGATTATTGATGCCAAAGGGCAGTTAGTTGCCAGCGAAAAAGGAACGCTCAGTTTACAAACCGTTGCCGCCTCTGCCGCGAAGATGCACAGCAATAACGCCTCCTTTTACCTTTCCGAAACCAAGAGTTGGTATTTCTATAGCAGCATTGGCAACAGCGGCTGGGTGATGGTGCATGAGGTTAGCGCACAAGACATGGACAAGCAGATCTACGGCAAGAGTGCCAATGTCCTTTACTGCCTGATCTTTGCGCTGATGGGGCTGCTTTTCTGTTGGTGGACAGTGCGCAATGCGCTCAACGCTCTTTATATTCGCATCGCCAACAGCATTCGTAACGGCGCCATCGAGCAAAAAGCCGCCGAACAGCTTCTGTACGAGGAGATCCATAATTCCAGCGCACAGCAAGAGGCTATCAAAAATGAGGCGCTAACCGACGGTTTAACCGAGCTTAAAAACCGGCGTGCTTTTGATAACGATATTGAATTCCACCAGCAGTCGCCCGATGTATGTGTGGCCCTTATCGATATCGACAATTTTAAAGCCATCAATGACACCTACGGCCACGCCACCGGCGACATGGTATTGAAAACGGTCTCAGATCTCGGCATGCGACTGCGCGGATTGGATAACATCACCCTCTATCGCTACGGCGGTGAAGAGATTGCCGTGCTGTTCCAAGGAATAACTCCGCTTGATGCGCTGGGGTATCTGAACCGCTGGCGGGAAACCTGCGACCAGCGCCAGTTCCGTGAACCCCATCTCCACGTGACCTTTAGCGGAGGTATGTGCATGAAGGGTGAGTTGCGCATTGAAGAAGCGCTAGAGCGTGCGGATAGCCTGCTGTATGACGCTAAACACAGCGGTAAAAATCGCATCATGAGCGACATAGCGTAACTATGTTCTTTTACGTAATGGAATCGCTGAACATTGCCGTCACCGCGCTTCGCTGCCTGCGCAATCCGTAAACAGAAAATAGATTCATTGGTGCGACCTTGACCTTTAAGGTTGCGCCACCGAGTCTTCCACCTAGATAATCCTCAAGAGGTGATTATCTACCCACTCATAGTTTGAAAAATCTGATAATAGGAACATTCTTTATATTGATATAGCCGAGGTGGTTTGCTGGCTATATAATTCCCGCCTTGATTACCCCGCCCATTCACCGCTCGATCGTTAAGGATTTTCGATGCCCACGCAGCGTCCGGTCAAACACATCACGTGCGTGCTGACAGTCTCTATTTTTTTACCCATTATTTTGAGCCTCTGGCTCGCGCATCGCCAGGCACACGAACTATTTCAGCAGGAAATGGACGGTTATGCCGAGCAGGTTGTGGCACGTACCAACCAAGTTAAAGAGCAGACCCACATCGCCCTCGAACAGGCCAACCGCTTTCGTGGCGCTCTCTGCAGCCCTGAGCATCTGCAGCATATTCAGAAAGTGTCATATGTTCATCAGTACATTCAGCGCATTTTTTATCTCAATGACAGCGGTAGCCCCTGCAACCTGCTCAGTAATGCGCTGGCGGAAAAAGTGCCCGGCTCGGAATTTTCCACGCCTGCGGGCTACCACGTATGGTTAACCACCCGTCATGACCTCGATACCGACAACAATAAAATAGCCATCAGCAGAGGGAAATATATGGCGGTGGTCTCACCTGATGCGCTTATCGATGTGCTCCCGAACCCGTCGTACCCGATCTATGCCGCGCTCATCAACATCCGCAGCCATCACGTGATCGCCAGCACCCATCCGCTAGACCCCAATATCTGGCAAAACACGTTACGGGCCTACCAGCCGACGCTTGAGGTTAACGGTATCGTCTATCAGCAACAACTGTTGCCAACGGTTGGCGCCATCCTATTAATCTGGTCGCCGAAAAAACATCTCAATGCCAGCATGCTCCGTCAGTTACTGTTCTGGCTGCCGGTTGGTCTGGTGATAAGCGCGCTTGCCACCTTCATTACGCTGCGTATGGTGCGCCGACTGCAATCCTCCCACTACCGCATCCTTGATGCCATTAAGGATGGGGAGTTTACCGTGCACTACCAGCCCATCGTGGCGCTGAACAGCGGTCGTGTGGTTGGTGCTGAGGCGCTGGTTCGTTGGCAGCAGCCGGATGGCCGCTGGTTATCGCCGGATATTTTTATCCCCCTCGCCGAGCAAGCCGAGGTGATAAGCCCGTTGACGGAATACATTGTTCGCCATGTTTTTGACGATATGGGGCGCTGGCTGAAGCAGCATCCGGATTTGTATATTTCGATTAATATCGCGGCGGCCGATCTTCACTCCCCCACGCTTCCGTTGTTGATTCATCAGCAGATTCAGCACTGGCAACTGTCAACGAAGCAGATTGCTATTGAATTAACCGAACGCTGCGTAGCCTGTCCCGATACGGCGGGTCCCGTACTTCAGGCCTATCGCGAACTGGGTCATGCGGTATATATCGACGATTTTGGCGTCGGGTATTCCAGCCTCAGCTATCTTCAGGATCTTGAAGTCGATACGCTAAAAATCGATAAATCCTTTGTTGATACGCTCGAATCTAATCACGTCATCGGTCATATCATCGAGATTGCGAAATCGCTCAATTTATCAACGGTTGCCGAAGGTATTGAGTGGGATAACCAGCGCGAGTGGCTGGTGGCCCACGGCGTACGCTATGGGCAGGGCTGGCTGTTTAGCAAACCGCTGCCCAAAAAAGCCTTTATCGACTGGGTTCAGGATAATCTTGGCTCGGTGAATGGCTAATGGTGGTAAGGCAAAGTCTGAACCGTGAGACGGTTTTCTGACAGCTTATGACAATGCTGCAGCGCCTTTTTTCCCGCATAGCGAAACATAAACTCATTGCTATTTGAATTATGAATAAACTGGTCGCCGTTGGTGAATTTCACCAAGTCCACGCCATTATGCGAACGGTGTCCGCCACCGACTTCATAATTGCCTTTCCACAGCTCAGAGACGTGACCATAAACGTGCAGCGTGATTTGCACCAAGCCGCGCGATGGGCAGTTTAAACGTAAGATCGTAGAAGAAAAGTCCAGTGCCCAAGCAGGGGCAGAAAAGAGTGCTAAAAGTAACAAAATGCGTTTCATCGTTTTAAGGTAAACCGTCATTAATTTGGCCGGCTACCATACAGGCTCATCTAATCGATAATTTGTTCTGGCGCAATAAAATCCCAAAAACGATATTCAGAGGGCAAAAACAAAACCCACCTCACATTATTTTCCGCGCAAGCGGAAACAAAACTTCCGGATTATCATTTCATGGGGGATAGTCCCTCTATTTATTATTTTTGAGATTGTATACTTTTAATTCACGAAATATTGGTAATAGATAGTAAATATAAAGAGGATATTTAAAGCGCTATTTCCAACATAGCGCCTGTTAGCGCTAAACCCGTTTTGCCAGCCAGATAGTGTGCCCACCGCAGTCCGGATCTTCCATTTTCATTTCCAGCACCGCAAAGCCTATTTCCGTAAGCTTGGCTCGATATTCATCCGGCGCGAGGCTGGCGTGAAACAGCGGCTCACCCTCGAACTGCCCCATCGCGACGCCGTCACCGGTGCCGCTGGTGAACATCAACACACTGCCAGGACGGCTGTGACGAGCGAATATGGGAAACATCTGCCGTTGGTCGTCCTGCGTAAGATGGAAAAAGCTGTCCCAGGCAATCAGACCATCAAAGGTTTCACCCAGTGCCAGCGTGCGCATGTCATGCTGCAACCAGCGCTGCGCGGGAAAACGACTACGCGCGCGGGCCAGCATCGCCTCGGCCCCATCGACCCCGGTCAATTCCACGCCCTGCTGAATAAGGTATTCCGCGATTGGCTGACCGTTACCGCAGCCAATATCCAAAACCCGCCCGGACGGCGGCATGGCGGCCATAAATTTATCGAGCCACGTTTTTTCAAAGAGCGAGCGTGAGCGTAGACGGGCAAACGCGTCGGCGTGACGCTGGTAGAGCGGCAGTATCTCGCGGGCGGCAGCATTATCCATATCGGGCCTCTGTTTCGTCTTTTATCAAAGAATGAATAGGTTAGAGAATAAAGCGCCTCTGCGCCAATCGCATCAAAAAGTGCCCGTCTGGTTTTCGTTCGTGCATTCCTTTTGCCCCTTCCTCACCCGACAATGCAGGAGCTTTCTGTACACAAATAATAAGAGGAAAACCATGACGCAATCAGATCAACATAACGACTGGCTGGGGCTGACGGGACAGGTCTTCGCCGTCACCGGTGCGGCAAGCGGCATTGGCGAAGCTATCGCCACAGCGCTGGCTGCGCAAGGTGCCGATGTGGCCCTACTCGACCGTAACCCACAGGGCTGCGAGGCGTTGGGCGAGAAGCTTTCGCACTATCCCGGGCGACGACTGGCGGTGGCCTGTGACGTGGCCTGCGAGGCACAAATTAAGGAAGCGGCGCAGAGCGTTCGCACGCGGCTTGGCGATTGCTACGGGCTGGTCAACGCCGCCGGTATTTTGCGTCCAGCGGGGCTTGCGGAGATTAGCGTCGAGCAGTGGCAAACTCAGCTTAACGTCAATCTCACCGGTTATCTGCTGTGCGCCCGTGAGTTTGCCCACGATATGCGTCGAGCCAAACGTGGCAGCATTGTGCACATTGGCTCTATCTCCGGGCGTATTCCGCAGCCGTGGAGCGGCGCATACAGCCCGGGTAAAGCAGCGGTTGGCCTGCTGTCACAGCAGATTGCAGTGGAATGGGGTCAGGATGGCATTCGCAGTAATTTGGTGGCGCCTGGGATGATTGAAACCGCACTCACTGCCGACTATTACGCCCAACCCGGCGTGCGCGAAAGCCGCGAGGCGTTTACCGCCAGCCAGCGCATCGGCAAGCCGGAGGATATTGCCAACGCGGTACTGTTCTTGTTAAGCGATAAGTCAGGCTATATCAACGGCGCGGAGCTGGGGGTGGACGGCGGTCTGCCCACCATGCTGATGGGGAAACTGCCACGACCGGGCTTCACCCGCTAATCAGCTCTCCTGCCCAGTGTGCGACAGCGCTTGGGCAGGTTCACAGCCTATTTCGCTGGGCCTATCGCGAAAATCACGCGGCGACAAGCCGGTGGCACGCCGAAAGAAACGGGAAAAATAGGTGGCGTCGCTAAAACCGAGATAGTCGGAAATTTGGCTGACGGTCATGCTGGTATATAGCAGGCTGCGTTTGGCTTCCAACAATAATCGCTGATGCAGCACCCCCAACGCGCTGCAGCCATGAAACTCACGGCACAGGGTGTTGAGATGCACGCCGGACATGCCTATCAAACTGGCATAGCGCGCAAGTGGGAAGTGCTCGCGATAGTGGTTTTCCACCAGTTGGTTAAAACGGCGCACAGCGCTGCGCTTGCGTTCGACCTTATCGCTAACCTGCACCTGTGGCGCGGCCTGGCGGTTAAGCCACACCATCAGTGCGCTAAGCTGCGAATGCAGCATCATATTTCGCACCTCGTTATCCGCCAGATACTCCTGCTGCAACGTCTGAAACAGCGCGTTAAGCTGCGCCTTCGCGTCGCCAACCCCGATACGGGCGGGCCGGTTCAGCACCTGTACTGCGCGGCCGAACTGCTGTTCAAACTGGGCGACAAGCGGTGCGGCGAGCGACAGTGAAAAGCCGTTGGTGTCCGGCGAGAAGCGAAATCCGTGTACGCATAGCGCGGGAATAATCTGCACGCACGGCTTCATAAACGGCTGGCTGACACCCTCTATTTCAATATCGCCCTGCCCCTGCTGGAGATAGAGAACTTGCACCAGATCGCTATGCTGATGGGCGCGAATACGCCAGTCGTAGAGGCTACTGCGGCTGTGAATCGACTCGCAGTGCAACAGGTCGGGCGTCGGCCAGTGCCAGCTTTCGCCGTAGAGTTTGAATACCGGGATGCTATTGGCCAGATTCATGGTGTCTCCGTTTGGGTTGGACACTCCCCGGCAGCGCTTGCCGGGGCGGCACAGGTTCAGCGCATCGAGGTCGCGCGAATCAGCCGGGTCTCTTGGGCCACAATATACGGCTCTGAGGCTTTAAGATAGGCGGCAAAATCCGGGTGAACATCGCGTAAGCGGCTACGCCGTTCGTACTCATCGAGGCTTTCATAGCCCCAGAGATGCACGAACTGGTTCTGCGGCCCAACGAAGCTGGTGTAAAAACCCAGCGGGTTGCCGAGCGTGTCGATAAGCACCGGCATTGCCAGTCGCTGAAACACCTCAATAAATTCGTTCATTTTGCGTAGCCGAATGGTGTAAATCCGATGATCGACAATCGGTAGCGTCATTATTTGGCCTCCTGCAGTTGATGCGTCGGCCAGCCCAGCGGACCAAAACGATCGTAGGGCTGCGGCCATGGGGCCTTTTCACCAAGCGCAATGGCTGCGTGAATCGGCCAGTTCGGGTCATCGAGCATTCCGCGCCCAATGGCGACCAGATCCGCCCGTTTGGTTTGCACAATTGCCTCGGCCTGTGCCGCTTCATAAATTAGCCCAACGGTAATGACCACAGCCTCCGGTAGCGCCTCTTTCACCGCCTGCGCGAACGGGACCATGTAACCTGGCCGATCGGCGGGTGGCGTTTGGTTATAGATGTTATAGCCACCGGAAACGTGCAGGTAGTCGTAGCCCATGGCATGTAGCTCGCGGGCAAACTGCACCGCCTCTTCCAGCGCCAGTCCGCCTTCGGCAAATTCCCCGCCGTTAAAGCGCACGCCCAGCGCCCGGCTTTTCGGCCATGCGTCGCGTAGAGCGCGCGCCACTCGCAGTGGGAAACGCATACGGTTTTGCGGGCTGCTGCCGTATTCATCGTCACGCTGGTTGCTTAGCGGCGACAGGAACTGGTTGAGCAGATAGCCGTTGGCCGCATGCAGCTCGACAAAATCAACGCCCGCAGCAAGCGCCCGTTCGGCTGCCGCCACAAAGCCGTCGATGATTCGCGCCATCCCGGCTTCGTCCAGCGCCTGCGGCACTCGCCAGCCGGGTTTATAGGCCACAGCCGACGGCGCAACCGTCGGCCATCCACCGTCATTATCGTCCAAAGATGCGCCCTGATGACGCCACGGCGCGTTGGTGCCGGCTTTTCGCCCCGCATGATTAAGCTGCACGCCGACCGGCGTGTTGCTGTAGGTGCGAATATCGGCGAGCAGCTTTTGCAGCGCCTGCGCCTGTTCGCGATTCCACAGACCCAAGCAGTGCGGGGTGATACGGCCATCTGGCGTCACGCCATGGGCTTCACAAATCACCATGCCCGCGCCGGAAATTGCCAAACCGCCGATATGCTGGGCATGCCAGGGAGTGGCGATGCCATCAGCCGCCGCAGAATATTGCGACATCGGCGGCACAACAATGCGGTTAGCCAGCGTCAGCGGCCCCATCTGTAACGGACTAAAAAGTGTCGACATGCTGTTCTCCTGATTCATGATGCTGCGCGTTGCGGCGAGATTTCGGTTTCCCCACGAGCCGCCATGCTGCGGGCGGCGATATAGCCGAAGGTCGCCGCCGGGCCGAGGGTTATCCCCGCGCCCGGATAGCTGCCGCCCATAATGCTAGCCATCTCGTTACCGGCGGCAAACAGGCCAGGGATTGGCAACCCCTGATGGTCAAGTACCCGGGCTTCGCCATCGGTTTTCAGACCGTGGAAGGTGCCAAGATCGCCCATAAACATCTTCACCGCGTAAAACGGCCCCTGTTCAATCGGTGCCACGCAGGGGTTAGGTTGATGATTGCCATCACCGAGATAGCGGTTGTAAGCAGATTTGCCGCGCCCAAAGCGCGAATCTTTTCCCAGTCGGGCATCGGCGTTGTATTCCTCAACGGTGCGCGCCAGCGCACTAGGAGAAAGTGCCATTTTCTGCGCCAGCTCCAAGAGGGTTTTTCCGGTCACCAAATAGCCGTTTTTCAAATACACCGACACCGGGATCGGTGCTGGTTTGGCAAAACCCATACCGTATTGGCGCAGCGCACGGTGGTCACAAATCTGCCAAGCGAAGGTTTCAGCATCTTCACGGCAGGTTTCAATCATGGCGATGCCCACATCGTGATAGGAATCAGCTTCGTTGCAAAAGCGGACTCCGTGGCTGTTAACCATAATAAAGCCGGGTTTGTAGCGATCGACCAAGTGCGGGAAGACGTACTCCTTGCGGCCAATCTGCACCTTCGACGCAGGGATCCACGCCGCACCATGAGGGTAGCTGTCGTCAAAGCGGGCACCGATACGCTCAGCCATGGCGATGCCATCCCCGGTATCCACGCCCGGCGGCGTTGGCGACAGTTGGCTGCCGCCGCGACGAACGTGGGGATAGAGTTTCTTTAATCGCGCATCGTCGCGGGCAAAACCGCCAGAGGCCAGCACCACGCCGCGTCTGGCGTACAGTTTGACCCGTTCGCCGTTGACCTCGGCAATCACACCGCGCACCGCGCCCTGCTCAACCAGCAGATCTTTCGCCGCCACGCCGGTGTGAATGGGAATACCGAGATCCCGCGCCGAGCACGCCAGCCTCGCTACCACCGCGTTGCCGCCGTTGGCGGTGATGCCACGGCCGTAGCGCGCAATCTCCAGCAGATGACGACTCAGCCGCTTGACCACGTAGGTAAAAGATTTCAATGACCGGGTGGCGTTGAAAAAGTGCTTCAGGTCGTTGTTGGATGAGCTGAACATCATGCCCATAAAGGTGATGGTGCGCAGCGGTTTGCGCAGCCGTGACATGGCGTCGCCCAGTTCGCGAATATCAAACGCTTCTGGCACAACCGAGCGGCCGCGCATCACGCCGCCGGGCGCATCCGGATGGTAATCGGGATACTGATACAGGTTGCAGCGAAAGCGGGTGTTATCTTCGAAAAAGCGCAGCATCTCCGGGCCGTGTTGCAAAAAAGCATCAACCAGGTCAGGACGAAAACTCTCGCCCGCCTCGCTTTGTAGATAGGTGCGCGCGGCGCTCTGGCTGTCCTCAATTCCCTGCTGGCGTGCCAGATGGTTGTCCGGGATCCACAACACGCCGCCTGAGAATGCAGTCGTGCCGCCGAAGACCGGCTCTTTTTCGAGGATCTGCACATCAAGCCCATTCAGACCGGCCGTTACCGCAGCGGACAGGCCGCCGACACCACTGCCAATCACCAGCACATCGCACTCGCGGGCGGGAAGTTCTACAGCCATAGGGTACCTCGCAGATGAATGATCTTTATTGTTTTATTTATGTTTAAAAAACGTTACTCATGCATTTTTCACAGCTAGCGGAGGAAAAAGAAGGCCACTTTCCAACCAAAACCTGCACTTTTCGACAATTGTCGCAAAGTGTGTGCTGGCTCGAATTTTACGCCCACGTGGCAATAAAGAAGTGCCACACGCTAAGCCTTGTCGATGTCACAAGATGAACAATTGCCCCTTGCCTCACCGCGTTTTTTATCGCCGAATTCAGGCTCATTCTCTTTGGAGGTTGTGCCACTATGCTGTGTCATCAGACCGGACAAAACCGGCATCATGCCTGCTAACGTCAACGGGCGTCGGGCGCTGCCTAACTACGCGCTTTACGGCGCAGAGGCCGCGCAATCCACCGTCGATATCGTGCATCACGAGCGCATTCCTTCACGCGCCAGCCGCTTTGGTTTTGACATCGAGCCGCACTTCCACGATGCGTTGATTCAACTGCTGTATATCACCCACGGTGGCGGTGAAACCTCAATTGACGGTCAGGTCTGGCGGTTCAGCGCCCCTTGCCTGCTAGTGATCCCCGCGCGCTCAGTGCACGGTTTTCGCTTTCGCCATGACGTGGACGGTCACGTTGTCACCACAGCGCAATCTGCGATTGAGTCGGTGGCGATGACCGCCGCGCCCGATCTTCTGACGGTGGTGCGCACGCCCGCGGTGCTGCCTATCGCTCCCCCCGAACATTCCACCTCCTCGCTCACTGCACTGTTTGACGCCATCGGTCGCGAGGCCGAGCATCCAGAACGCTGGCAGTACACCGCCGGGCTGGCGTTAACCATCGCCCTGCTGGTGCAGGTTGCGCGGCTTAGTGAAAAAGTTCAGCGGGCGGAAAACCCGGCGCGCGCCGCTACCGTTGCACGCGTTGAACGCTTCCGCACTCTCCTCGACGACCGCTGTCGCACGCGTCAGCCGGTAGCGAGCTACGCCGCGGCGATGGGAATTTCCGCAGGCCAACTCACCCGCCTCTGCCGTGAAGCTTTTGGCATCTCGGCTATCGAAGCCATCGACAGGCGCGCCATCCACGAAGCCAAGCGGCTGTTAGGCTACTCGTCTTATAGCATCAAGCAGATTGCCCGCGAGTTGGGCTTTCGCGATGAGGCCTATTTTGGCCGTTTTTTCCGTAAGCAAACCGGGCTGCGCCCTACTGAATACCGTCTGCAGGAGCAGGGCCGCCTGGTGCTTTCTCGTTAATCCATCCGTCGGGTCATGTTGACATACAGGTGCTGCGGGCCGGAGTTGGTCAGGTTGTTGCCGCGGACGTATTCAATGGGCCGCGTCAAGTCGAGGCTAATCTCAGCCACCTTGCGGGCCACCAGCTTTGTGGCGATCAGCGTTTCCAGCTTAGCCAGCGGCTGGCCCAAGCACTTGTGCATGCCGTTGCCAAAGCCAAGATGCCCATGAGTATCACGGTCGATATCAAAGGTTTCGCCGTTGGCAAACTTGCGACTATCGCGGTTCGCCGCCGATAGCAGCAGGCGCACCATCGCCCCTTTTGGGATAGTCACGCCCGCCACGGTGGTTTGTTCGGTGGTAATGCGGCTTACTCGCTGCACGGTGCCGCGATAGCGAGCCACCTCCTCGACAAAGTTGTCGGCGTCGTCGATATTGTGCCGGATGCGCGCCACCAGCGTCGGCTGTTCGGCAAACATGCGAAACGCGTTGGCAACCAAAATGGTGGTGGTGTCGTGCCCGGCGATAAACACAAAGGCGCACAGCTCTTTAGCCTCTTTTTCCGACAGTAACCCTTGTTTCCACATGCGAGCGATATGGCCGCCGATAGACTGGCTATTGCTAAGATAAAGTCGCTCCATCGCCTCTTTCAGGTAGGCAAAAAACGCCATCGCGCTCTGCTCGTCGGTACCGGTGCCGGGGGCGTTGCGCGCTAAACGGCCAAAGTAACTGAAGGTTTCGTCCGACCAGAACTTCATCTTCTCTTCGTCTTCATTGGGCACGTCAATCATCGTCGAAATGGTGGCGATACTCAGCGGGATCGCAAAATCTTCCACTACATCGCCACCGCCTCTCGCCAACATGCTGTCGAGCAGCGCTTCGGCGCGCTGTTCAATTTGCGCCGTAAACGGGTCCAACGATAGCGGCATAAACGACGGTTGCGCTACTTTACGCAAACGGGTATGCCCCGGTGCATCAAACAGCGTCAAGAAGGTGAGCGGCGGCGGGCTGACTACCTCAGACGAAAACAGCTTCGGATTACGAATAGCTTGGTAGACGTCGTCGTAGCGCGAGAGAAACCAGACGTCGGAGGTCGCCGACTGGCAGCGCAGCACCGGCGCATGTTCTCGCATCCATCGGTAATGTTCGTACGGATCGCCCTGCGAACCGTCATCCACCACTTTGAACGGTTCCAATCCCGGCGGCCAGTTCAGTTCATGGGAATACGGTGGCAGCGCGGACTGCATGGCGTGGAACGGGCAGCGCGAAATATCCGCCTCCTCGTTGACAAGGACTGCACTATCGGCCGGCGGAACAACCGCGCAAGCATCGGCGGGTATCGTTCGCAGCGCCAGCGCCCGGCTCATGGTGGTCCGCGAGTGCTGGGCGTGCCGCACAAGAACGTCCCGGGCGGCGTTGAGATCGCCGTATTCAAACGCCGCTACCAGATCCCGATGCTGTTGGACGATATCCCCGACGATTTCCACGCTCGCCGTTAGCGCACGGCTGATGTATTCCTGCACCGCCAGCTTGCTGTAGAGCGCAATCAACTGGGCGTTTTTAGTGGCCTCAATCAAAAACAGATGGAAAGCGTGGTTGGCCTCGGCGTAGCGCGTGACGTCAACAAATCGCCGCCCGGAGACATGCGTTGCCGTGGCCTCCGCCAACCGTCTGAAGATGGTCAACTGTTCGCCGGAAAGCCGCCCCATGGTCAGTTGTACCGCGCCCAATTCCAGCGCCAGACGCAAATCAAAGGCGTCGTCGATGTCGGCTAGCGCCGGATGCGCCTCATTGGTCGTCGCCACGCTGCTGCCCGCGAATTTTTCATAGTAAAAGTTGCGCGGCGTCAGCCCTTGCGCTTGCAGATAGTCACTCACCGCATAGACCATCGGCGGCGGGCCGCAAAGGTAAATATCGACATCGCCGCCGTTAAGATTCGCAGAGTCAATATGTTGAGTGACGTAGCCCTTATGTGGGTATTGGCTTTGCGGGTCAGCCACGGTGCACAGATAGCGGAAATTCGGCAACCGACGCGCGTAGTCCTCTAACTTGTCCAGCGCCACGATATCTTCCTCGCGGGTCACACCAAAAATAAGCTGGATCGGATGCGTGGTTTCTCCAGTTACGGCGAGGTTTTCCAGCATCGACAAAAACGGCGCAAGGCCGGTGCCGCCGGCCAGAAATAACGCAGGTCTTTCCAGCGGGCGTAAGTAAAAGCGGCCCATCGGACCACGAAATGAGATGGCATCGCCCGCTTTGGCCTGCTGACTTAAATAGCCAGACATCAGCCCCTGCGCGACGTTGCGCACCACAAACGTCACCTCGGTTGAAGAAGGGCCCGAGCTAAATGAATAAGAGCGGGTCTGTTCACTACCCGGCACCTGCACGTTGACATACTGCCCCGGCAGGAAGGTCAGGGCATCGCGCTCATTGAGCGCAATGGAGAAGGTAAGCGTCGTCGGTGACAGCGCCCGACTGACGGTGATGCGACCATGGAAGTCACGCACACTAACGCCGTTTGACGCAGCATTGATATCCACCACGCAGTCGCTAGATGGGTGCATCTGACAGGTGAGTACGCGGCCCGCTCCGGCCTCTTGTGGCGATAGCGCCTCATCCACATAGTCACCAAGCTGATAATCCCCTGAACGACAGGTGGCTTTACAGGTGCCGCATACCCCATCGCGGCAATCGAGCGGTATCGCAACTTTGGCACGCAGCGCGGCGCTGGCAACCGACTCATCGGCACGGCAGTCTATCTGCTGCGTTACACCGTCTTCAAAACGAAGGGTAATCTGATGGCTCATTTCTCACATCCTCCAGGCAGTAGCACTCGAAAAATCCGCATGGCTCATAACAAGCCGGATGCGGTTTTGAAGCAACGGACAGAGATGACATAAGACAGGACAAATCCGGCATTAAATCGGGTTAGCGGGCATGATCACATTTGTGCAACATGAGGCTGGCAATGACCCACTCGTCCGCTACCAGCCCTGCTCACTTAAACAATCAATCAATGGAACGCTAATAGTTTCAATCTTGAATTGATAAGCATTATCACTTTTTATATTGTCGCCAGCTCTCTCCAGGATATTGGATATCCTGCAGTTTTCGCCAATGGACGGGTGGGAGGTCTTTTGACTTTGCCGTGTTCCATAAGGTTATCCAATGAATTCCAGCCTTACCGCAAGCGTTGAGCCAGACGCGCTGGCGATTGCCCGCCGCTATCGTCGTGTCATCTTGCAACGTTACCTGCTCGCCGGCGTTGTCCTGCTGTGCATTCTCTGCTCACTGTTGCTTGATTTTACCCTCGGCCCTGCGGGCATTTCAGTGCATACGCTCTGGCAAACGCTGTTTCATGCCGATGCTGCCGACGCCGGTATTCGGGTGATCGTCTGGGAGTTACGCCTGCCCTTCGCGCTGATGGCGATTATGGTCGGCCTAGCGCTGGGCCTTGCCGGAGCGGAAATGCAGACCATCCTCAATAACCCGCTGGCGAGCCCGTTTACCCTAGGCGTTTCCTCCGCCGCCTCGTTTGGCGCCGCGCTCGCCATCATTTTGGGGTTGGGCATCCCCGGCGTACCGGAACAATGGTTTATCTCGGTCAACGCCTTCGTTTTTGCACTGTTAGCCTGTTTTATTCTCGACGGCATCAGCCGCTGGACACAGGTCGCCACCTCCGGCGTGGTGCTGTTTGGTATCGCGCTGGTCTTCACCTTCAATGCGCTGATCTCCATTTTGCAGTTCGTCGCCAGCGAAGACACGCTACAGGGGCTGGTGTTCTGGACCATGGGCAGCCTCGCGCGCGCCTCGTGGGACAAGCTGGCGGTTCTCGCAGTGGCGCTGGTGATTATTGTGCCGTTGTCGCTTAAAAACGCGTGGAAGCTCACCGCGCTGCGTCTGGGGGAAGACCGGGCCATTAGTTTTGGCATTAACGTGCGCCAGCTGCGCCTCGCCTCGCTGCTGCGCATCAGCATTATTTCCGCGCTGACCGTCGCCTTTGTTGGCCCCATCGGGTTTATCGGCCTGGTCGCGCCGCATATCTCGCGCATGATGTTTGGCGAAGATCACCGTTTTTATCTGCCGGGAAGCATGCTGATTGGCGCGCTGGTGCTGTCGCTGGCCTCGGTCGTATCGAAAAATATCGTGCCCGGGGTGATTATTCCGGTCGGCATTGTCACCTCATTGGTCGGCGTGCCCTTTTTCCTAAGCATTATTATTCGCCACCGGGGGACGCTGTAATGGACGGTTTAGCCGTGAGCGATCTGCGTAGCGGGTATCGCCAGAAAAAGGTCATCGACGGCCTCACTATCCCCACGCTACCACGCGGGAAAATCACCACGCTGCTGGGGCCAAACGGCTGCGGCAAATCAACGCTTTTGCGCGCCCTCGCCAGTCTTAATCCAGCACAGGGTTCCATTTGTCTCAACGGTGAAGAGCTGATGGCGCTGCCAACGGCGGCGCGGGCGCAAAAGGTGGTCTACCTGCCGCAGTCGCTGCCGGCGGGGGTGCATCTGCATGCGCTGGAGTCGGTAATCGTGGCGCGCCGCGCCAGCGGCAATAGCACCGGTAACTCTGAAGCCGAGGCCTACGCGATCCTCGAAAAGCTCGGCGTCGCCCATCTGGCGATGCACTACCTCGAGGAGCTTTCCGGGGGGCAGAAGCAGCTCATTGGCCTGGCACAGTCGCTTATTCGCCAGCCGGAACTGCTGCTGCTCGATGAGCCGTTGAGTGCCCTCGATTTGAACTACCAATTCCACGTGATGGATATCGTCGCCCGTGAAACCCGGTTACGCAATATCGTCACCGTGGTCGTCGTCCACGATATCAACATCGCTCTGCGTCACGCTCACTACGCGGTGATGCTCAAAAACGGCGCGCTGATAGCAAGCGGCGAGCCGGGCGCGGTGGTTTCACCGGCCAATTTGGCAACGGTCTACGGCGTGCGCGGACGCGTCGAACGCTGTTCACAAGGGCTGCCCCACGTGGTGGTCGATGGTTTAACAACACAACAATAAATGCAACACGGGGAAATATGACGATGAAAAAGGCAATACTGGGCGCCGCCCTGCTGCTCTCGCCGCTGCTGGCGTTGGCGCAGAATTGGCCGGTGACGGTAACCGATCTCGATAACCGCGCGGTCACCATCGCGCACGAGCCGCAGCGCATTATTTTGCAAGATGGACGCGACATACTGACACTGGCTGTGCTGGAGCGCGAGAACCCATTCGCCAAAGTGGTGGCGTGGAATAACCTGCCGAAAAAGCAGGATAGCCAAACCTGGGACGTCCTCAAACGCAAGTGGCCCGAGGCGGATAAGATCCTCGACATGCAGTTTTCCGATCAGGGCAACGTCGATTTAGAAACCATTCTCTCGCGCCATCCGGATCTGATGATAGCCCAACTACGCGCCAAGCCGTCGCTGACCCAAAGCGGCGTACTGGCCAAGCTGGAGGCGCTGCATGTGCCGGTGGTGTTCGTTGATTATGAGCTGCATCCGGTTGAAAACACGCGCCCAAGTATTGCGCTATTGGGCAAAGTGCTGGGACAAAGCGCCCGCGCGCAGGCCTATCTTGATTTCTACCAGCAGCGTCTGGACTTGCTGCATCAGCGTCTGGCAAACGTGAAGAAAAAACCGCTGGTGTTTATCGAGCCAATTGCCGGAGTGGCCGGGTTGGATAACGGCTGCTGCTTTACCCACGCGCATAACGGTTGGGGCGGGCTGGTCGAAGCGGCAGGCGGTGAGAATATCGGCTCGCAACTGCTGCCGGGCGCGACCGGTAACGTGTCGGTGGAGAAGATAATCTCCATGAACCCGGACTACTACCTGATGACCGGTTCCAAGCGTTCGACCAAAGGCACTGCCATTATCCCGTTCGGCTATAACGTGGCGCAGTCTGATGTGACCCACGCCTTTAACGCCCTGCTAGGCCGCCAAGGTGTCAGCAGTATTCCGGCGGTTGTCGCTGGGCATACGGGCGCGCTGTATCATCATTTCTACAATAATCCGTACAATATTATCGCCATTGAAACCTTGAGTAAGATTTTCTACCCCACGCAGTTTAAGGATGTCGACCCGTTGGCGGATTACCACACGCTGATTACCCGCTTCACCGATATTCCGGATGATAAGGTTATCCTGAGCTACACCCCCGCGCAGTAATTTCCTACTATTACCGGGTCAAATTCTGACCCGGTAAATACCCTTATTCCCTTGTTTTGCCACAACACGGTATGATGTGCAGCAAATATCGGATAACAGGCGATAGTTTGCCGACGATTTACCGCTAAAATCGCGCCGATATTCTAAGATTGAACAGCGCCATGATATTCACCGGTAGATGACCCATACACATTAATGAAATTCGCAATTAACGTTATTGACTGGCAGGCAATGGCCCCAGGATTAAGCGACCCGGCACAGTGGCTATCATGGGCACGGCAGCCGTTCGCCATTCATCCAGACGCCCCACAGGCAAAACTTTGCGAGCTACCGATGATGACTGCCCGCCGTCTGAGTTCCGGCAGCAAGCTGGCCGTGGAATGCGGCATGGCGATGCTGCGCCGTCATCAAATTGATGCCGTGCTCTATACCAGCCGTCACGGTGAGCTGGAACGTAACTACCGCATCCTGCACGCGCTGGCGACGGAACAGGCGCTGTCCCCTACGGATTTTGCCCTGTCGGTGCATAATTCAGCGGTAGGCAATCTGACCATTGCGGCAAAAAAGCCGATTGTCTCTTCGTCATTATCCGCCGGAAGCGAGACGTTCCAGCAGGGGCTGTGCGAGGTAATCTGCTTGCTGCAGGCCGGTTATCAGCGCGTGCTGATGGTTGATTTCGACGGCGCGCTGCCTGAGTTTTATCACCCGCACCTGCCGCCGGAGATGCCCACTTGGGCCTATGCCGTGGCGCTGGTGATTGAAGCCGGCGGCGATTTACGCTGCGAGACGCGGCCGCACGATGGCGCAGAGGTTGCCCTGCCGCAAAGCCTGCAATTTTTACAGCACTATTTACAAGATTCGCCCAACTTCACCCTCGCCGGTGAACGCTTAGCCTGGCGCTGGAGCCGGGCGTGAGCAGGCTTTTTTCACGGCTAAACCGGATATGGCGCGCAGCAATGACCGGAGTCTGCTTTGCGCTGTTTGGCCTAGGCGGGCTGATACTCTCGATGGTGTGGTTCAACCTGCTGCTGGTCATCGTGCGCAATAAACAGCGCCGTCGCCGTCTGGCAAGACGCTCCATTTCCGCCAGCTTCCGCCTATTTTTGGCGGTGGTGAAAAGCGTCGGCGTCCTTGATTATCGTATTGAAGGACAGGCCATTTTGCGCCAAGAGCACGGATGTCTGGTGATAGCCAATCATCCCAGCCTGATTGATTATGTGATGCTGGCCTCGGTGATGCCGGAAACCGACTGCATGGTGAAGGGCGCGCTGTTAAAGAATCCGTTTCTCAGCGGCGTCATCCGCGCGGCGGACTATTTGATTAACGAACGGGCGGAGGATTTGCTCCCCGCCTGTCGTCAGCGCCTACAACAGGGCGATACGATTTTGATTTTTCCCGAAGGGACCCGTACTCTTCCCGGGGAAAAAATGACGCTACAGCGCGGTGCGGCGAATATTGCCGTGCGCTGCGGTAGCGATTTACGTCTGGTGGTTATTCGCTGTACCGAACATATGCTGGGTAAACAGAGCAAGTGGTACAACGCGCCGCCAACCCGTCCTCGCTTTACCGTTACGGTAGGCGAGCGGGTGAAGATTGACCAATTTTACGATGCAAGTACCCAAGAACCGGCGCTGGCGGCAAGGCAGCTTAACCGGCATCTTTTGCATCAATTACAATCAGGCTGTACGCCTGGCACAGGAATGAACGATGCAAGCGCTCTATCTTGAAATAAAAAATCTCATCATCACCACATTGAATTTGGATGAACTGTCCGCCGACGATATCGATACCGATGCGCCGCTGTTTGGCGAAGGTTTGGGGCTGGACTCCATCGATGCGCTGGAGCTGGGGCTGGCTGTGAAAAATCAGTACGGCATCGTGCTGTCGTCCGAGAGCGAAGAGATGCGTCAGCACTTCTTCTCCGTCGCCACCTTAGCCGCCTATATTGACGGAGCGCGCGCATGACCGATAAAAACGCCATTTATACCGAAGTCTCCGCGCTGCTGGTGACGCTGTTTGAACTCGATCCTAAGGATATTCGCCCCGAGGCGCGTCTGTATGAAGATCTGGAGCTCGACAGCATCGATGCCATCGACATGATTGTGCATCTACAGAAAAAAACCGGTAATAAAATCAAGCCGGAAGAGTTTAAAGCCGTGCGCACCGTGCAGGATGTGGTGGATGCGGTAGAACGTCTGTTTAAAGAAGAATAACTCACCGTGTCGGGCAACCGCTCGCGGCCTCTCTTCGCCTTGTTGACAGGATTAGTGTTGCTAGCCTGGCCGTTACTCATCGGCTTCGGGCTGGCGCATGACGGCCTGCGCTGGCTGCTGCCGCTTATGGTGGTTGTGTTCGGAGTTCGCGCATTGCAGATGCGTCATCAGGCCGGGCCGCTGGCGGTGGTGATGCAGCGGATTGCCGTTGTGGCGATAGTGCTCTGCGCTGCCAGCTACCTACTGAAAACGCACCAGTTGCTGCTGTTTTATCCGGTGGTGGTGAACGGCGTCATGCTGGCCGTCTTTGGCGGTTCTCTATGGTCAACGATGCCAATTGTTGAACGCATCGCTCGCCTGCGCGAGCCGGAACTCACGCCTGCTGGCGTCAGGTATACCCGCCGCGTCACCCAAGTGTGGTGCCTGTTTTTCATTATCAACGGCACAATAGCGCTGCTGACCGCGCTGCACGGCGATATGTCACTGTGGACCATTTGGAACGGCATGATTGCCTATCTGCTGATGGGCACCCTTATGGCCGTCGAGTGGTTGGTGCGCCAGCGGGTCAGGAGACGAGAAAAGCCATGAACTCAACGCAGAAACTGGCTGATTGGCTTGCCCCAACGCGTCCGACAGACACGCCTATTGCATGGCTTGCTGACCACGTCTGGACGCTGGGCCATCTGCGTCACGACGTCGCACAGCTTCTGCCCTATTTGCAACAGCATCGCGGCACGCGTTGGGCGCTGTGCTTTGACAACAGCTATCTGTTTATCGTGGCGATGCTCGCCACGCTGCACGCCGGCAAGACGCCGGTGCTACCGGGGCATCGCAACCTCGCGCTATTCACCGAACAGCCGCCGCTTTTCGACGGCATACTAAGCGATGACACGCTGGAGTGGACGGGGCCGGTGCACCGCGTGACCTCGGCGATGACCGCCGTTGCAACGGGTCATTTCCCCACGATCCCACCCGATGCCAGCATTGAACTTTATACCTCCGGCTCAACCGGCGCGCCCAAACGGGTAGTGAAAACGCTGGCACAGCTCGACGATGAAGCCGCGTTGCTCGCCGGGCATTTTGCCGAACGTTTAACCGATTGTCGGGTGGTAGGCTCGGTCAGCCATCAGCATCTCTACGGCCTGACATTTCGCATCGTGTTGCCTATGGCATTAGGTTTAACACTGCACGCGGGAGTGATCGGTTTTGCCGAGCAGCTTGCGGCGTTAAGCCATCGCCACCGCTATGCGTTTATCACCAGCCCCGCGTTTTTAAAACGACTGGACTATCAGCTTACGCCGCCGCCCATCGCGGTGACGGTCAGCGCGGGCGGTGAGCTAAACGAACAGCTGGCAGCACAGGCCGCCGCAGGGCTACGGGTCTGGCCGGATGAAATCTACGGCAGCACCGAAACCGGGATTGTCGCTAAACGCTGTCAACACAACGATGCCGCATGGCAACCGTTCCCCGGCGTGGTTTTGCGCAAGGAAAATGCAGCAACACGTATATTTTCCCCGCTCATTGCCGATAATAACGGTCTGTGTCTCGACGATAACCTGCAGTTTCTGGAGAGCGGCGATTTTCACCTACTGGGACGCCACGACCGAATCGTCAAAATTGAAGAAAATCGCGTCTCGCTTTGCGAAATCGAACGCCGCTTGTTGGCGCTTGCGGGGGTTCGCGAAGCGGCGGCGGTGCCGGTTTACCGCGGGGGGCGTCAGTCTATTGGCGCGCTGCTGGTGCTGGAAGAAGGCCACCGTACCTCCGGGAACAAAAAGCAGATACTGGCGTGGCGCAAAGCGCTTCGCGCTTGGCTGACGCCGGTGGCGGTTCCGCGCTATTGGCGGGTGGTCGATGAGATCCCGGTCAATGGGATGAACAAGCGTGTTGATGCGCAATTACAGGAGTTGTTTGATGAAGCCCGCTGAAATTGAGCGCCGCCAACTGCATCCACAGCAGCTCGAGGTGACGCTGCGCCTCGACCCTGCCCTCCCCTGGTTTCGTGGGCATTTTGCCGTGCAGCCGCTGTTGCCCGGCGTGGCGCAGATTGACTGGGTGATGCACTACGCCAGCCTTGTTGCCCCCGGCTGGCGCTTTCGCGCGCTGCAAAACGTCAAATTTCAATCGCCGCTGCTGCCGGGCGCCGTTGTGACGCTCAGCCTAAACTGGCAGGAGGCACGTCAACTGCTGACCTTTAGCTACCAGCGCCACGACGGTGATGCGCGGCACGCCGCCAGCAGCGGCAAGATTTCGCTATGTCGCTAGCCTTCGCCCCCTGCGTAGTTATCCCCTGCTACAACCACGGCGCGATGATGGCGGGGGTGCTCGCGCGTTTACAGCCGTTCGGCCTGCCGTGCATTGTGGTCGATGATGGCAGCGATGATTCTACCGCGCAGACGCTCTCACGCCTTGCGGCACAAACGCCAAATTTAACCCTGATTCGCCTAGCGCAAAACGCCGGTAAAGGGGCCGCCGTGATCCGCGGTTTACACGCGGCAGCGCAGGCCGGGTTTAGCCACGCCGTACAGGTCGATGCCGACGGTCAGCACGCTATTGAAGATCTGCCCAAACTGCTCGCCAAGGCGAAGCAATACCCGAACGCGCTGATTTCAGGGCAACCCCTTTACGACGACTCCATTCCCCGTTCGCGACTGTATGGACGCTGGGTCACTCATGTATGGGTATGGATTGAAACCCTGTCCTTGCAGCTAAAAGACAGCATGTGCGGCTTTCGGGTCTACCCGGTAGAGCCGACGTTGGCATTGGCTGCAAGGGTCACGCTCGGTCAACGGATGGATTTTGATACCGAGGTGATGGTGCGTCTTTACTGGCAGGGCAACAGCAGCCATTTTGTCCCCACCTGCGTCACCTATCCGCAGGACGGGCTGTCGCATTTCGATGCCTTAAAAGACAATCTGCGCATCTCCTGGATGCACACCCGGCTGTTTCTCGGCATGCTGCCGCGTATACCTTCGCTGCTGTTTCGCCGGGCTACACCGCACTGGGCGCAACAGCAGGAGGTCAAGGGACTTTGGGGAATGCAGCTGATGCTGTGGGTCTGGCGCGTCTTGGGCCGCCGGGCGTTTACCTGTTTGCTGCATCCGGTAGTGGGCGTGTACTGGCTCAGCGCCACCCGCGCGCGCCGCGCGTCGCAAAACTGGCTGCAACGCGTTCGTTCGCAGCTGACCGAGCGCCAGATGCCGATACCGGCGAACCTCTCCAGCTACCGTCACTTCCTGCGCTTTGGTGAGGCGATGCTCGATAAAATCGCCGGCTGGCGTGGCGAGCTGCAATGGGGCCGCGATGTGGTTTTTGCCCCCGGCGCTGAAGCGGCACTCAACGTGGCGTCCCCACGCGGCAAGCTGCTGCTGGCGTCCCATCTCGGCGACGTCGAAGTGTGTCGAGCGCTGGCGCAATTGCAGGGCAGCAAAACCATCAACGCTCTGGTGTTCAGCGATAATGCCCGGCGCTTTAAGCAAATCATGCAAGAGATGGCGCCACAGGCCGGGGTCAACCTGATGCCGGTTACCGACATCGGCCCCGATACCGCCATGTTGCTCAAAGAGAAGCTCGAGCGCGGCGAGTGGATTGCTATCGTTGGCGATCGCGTCGCGGTTAATCCCCAGCGCGGCGGTGGATGGCGCGTTTGCTGGAGCCGATTTTTAGGCCAAGATGCCCCCTTCCCGCAGGGGCCATTCATTCTGGCGTCAATCTTGCGCTGCCCGGTGGATCTGCTGTTTGCCCTCCGCGAGCAGGGCAAGCTGCACGTTCACTGCGAACCGTTTTCCGACCCGCTGCTGTTGCCGCGCGCCGATAGGCAACAGGCGCTACAGCAGGCTGTCGACCGCTACGCACAGCGCCTCGAGCATTATGCCCTGCGCTCGCCGCTCGACTGGTTTAACTTTTTCGATTTCTGGCAGTTGCCAGAACCCAAAGATAAGGAGTAGAGGGTGCTTAACGATCCCCGTTTTACGGCTGAAGTCGAGCTGTCCATTGCTTTCCACGACATCGATATGATGGGCGTGGTGTGGCACGGCAACTATTTCCGCTATTTCGAGATTGCCCGCGAAGCGCTGCTCAACCAGTTTGACTACGGCTATCGGCAGATGAAGGCTTCAGGTTATCTGTGGCCGGTGGTCGATACCCGCGTGAAGTACCGTCATGCCCTTACCTTTGAACAGCGTATCCGCGTGCGTGCGCGGGTTGAAGAGTATGAAAACCGTTTGCGCATCGCCTATGACATTTTTGATGCCGAAAGCGGCCAGCGCACCACCAGCGGTTACACCATCCAGGTGGCGGTGGAGGAACAAAGCCGCGAGCTGTGCTTCGTCAGTCCGGCGGTGCTTTTTGAACGGATGGGAGTCACGCCATGAAATTCCTGCCGCTGCTGATGCTGCTTATCAGCCCTTTGGTTAACGCCCTGACGCTGGATACCCTCCAGCAGCGCTTCACCGAACAGCCGGTGGTACGGGCGCACTTCACGCAAACCCGGACGATTAAAGATATGCCGCAGCCTTTGCGTTCCGCAGGCCAGATGCTAATTGCCCGCGACCAAGGGCTGCTGTGGGATCAAACCTCGCCGTTCCCGATGCAGCTGCTGCTGGACGATAAGCGGATGGTGCAGTCCATTAACGGCCAGCCGCCGCAGACCATCACCGCTGAGAACAATCCGCAGATGTTCCAATTTAACCATCTGCTGCGCGCGCTGTTTCAGGCTGACCGTAAGGTGCTGGAAGAAAACTTCCGCGTCGAATTTGCCGACCTTGGCGATGGCCGCTGGACACTGCGTCTGACGCCCATCACTACGCCGCTGGATAAGATTTTTGCCACCATCGATTTGGGCGGCAAGACCTATCTTGAATCCATCAAGCTTAACGACAAACAAGGCGACAGCACCGATATTGCCCTCTCCCAACACCAATTAACCCCCGCACAGCTGACCGATGACGAACGCCAACGCTTTGCCGCCAAGTAAACGCCCGGCACTGCTGTGGGCAGTCGTCGGCCTACTCTTGCTGGGTATGCTGCTCACGCTGCTGCCGCAGGCGCGCCTTAACAGCAGCGTGCTGGCGATGCTGCCAAAACAGACGCTGGGAGCCATTCCACCGGCCCTTAACGACGGCTTTATGCAGCGCCTCGACCGGCAATTGGTGTGGCTGGTCAGCCCTGGAAAAAAAGCCGACCCGGCTGTCGCCCAAAAGTGGCTGGCACAGCTTTCGGCCTCCACTCTGCTCGCCGATGTAAAGGGGCCGATGGATGCCGCCAGCCAGCAGGCGTGGGGAACGTTCTTCTGGCATCACCGTAATGGCCTTATCGATAGCGACACCCGCGCCCGCTTGCAGCACGGCGGCGAGGCGCAGGCCCAGTGGGTGCTCGCCCAGCTTTACTCGGCGTTCTCCGGCGTCAGCGGTAAAGAGCTGCAAAACGATCCACTGATGTTAACGCGCGCAGAGCAGTTGGCGATGGCCAAAAACGGCCAGCGGCTGAGATTGATGGACGGCTGGTTGGTCACCCAAGACGCACAAGGCAACTATTGGTATTTACTCCACGGCGAGCTGGCCGGTTCCTCGTTTGATATGCAGCAAACCCACCGGCTGGTGACCCTGCTCGGCGACCAGGAAAATGCGCTGAAGGCCCGCTATCCGCAGGCGCAGGTGCTGTCACGCGGCACGGCGTTTTACAGCGACTACGCCAGCCAGCAGGCGCAAAAGGATATCACCACCCTCGGCGTGGTGACGGTGCTGGGCGTGTTGCTGCTGATCGTCGCCGTGTTTCGCTCACTGCGGCCGCTACTGCTGTGCCTGCTGTCTATTGGTATGGGCGCGCTGGCGGGAACGGTGACGACGCTGATGATTTTCGGCGAATTGCACCTGATGACGCTGGTGATGAGCATGAGCATTATCGGTATTTCCGCCGACTACACGCTCTACTACCTGACCGAACGAATGGTGCACGGTCACGATGTTTCACCGTGGCAAAGCCTTGCTAAGGTGCGTAATGCGCTGCTTTTGGCGCTGTTGACCACCGTCATCGCCTATCTGCTGCTGATGCTCGCCCCCTTCCCGAGCATTCGTCAAATGGCGTTATTTGCCGCGGTGGGTCTGAGCGCGTCCTGCCTGACGGTGATTTTCTGGCACCCGTGGTTATGTCGGGGATTGCCGGTGCGCCCGGTGCCAGCAATGGGGCTGATGCTGCGCTGGCTGGCGGGATGGCGACGCCATAAAAAGCTGTTGGTCGGCCTGCCGGTGGTGTTGGCTCTCTACTCGCTGGCGGGGATAACCCAGCTTACGGTGAACGATGATATCTCCCAGCTTCAGGCGCTACCGCAGGACATTCTGGCGCAGGAAAAAACCATCACCGCCCTGACCGGACAGAGCGTCGATCAGAAATGGTTTGTGGTATACGGCCGTTCGCCGCAGCAAACGCTAGAGCGGATGGAGGCATTTACCGCCACGCTGGAGCAGGCCAAGAGCGATGGATTACTCGACGGTTATCGCACCATTCCGCTGAACTCGCTCACCCGCCAGCAGCAGGATGTGGCCTTATTGAAAGACGCGCTGCCCGCTGTGACCCGCGCGTTGAACGGCGCGGGCGTGACGGAGGTTAACCCCGATCTCAGCGCCATGCCGGTGACGGTAGAGGATTGGCTCGCCAGCCCGGCAAGCGAGGGCTGGCGGCTGATGTGGCTGACGCAGCCGAATGGTGAAAGCGCCGTTCTGCTGCCGGTGAGCGGAGTGAAAGACAGCGCGGCGCTGGGCAAGCTGAGCCAGCGTGGTACTGAAGGTGTCGCATGGGTGGACCGGAAAAGCAGTTTCGACACGCTGTTCAACCTATATCGTCATCTGCTGACCGGGCTACTGGCCGTAGCGCTGGCGGTGATTGCCTGCGGCGCAATAATTCGGCTTGGCTGGCGTCATGGGCTAAAAAGCCTGCTGCCTTCGCTGCTGTCGCTTAGTTGTGGCCTGGCGACGCTGG
This sequence comes from Kluyvera sp. STS39-E, assembly GCF_040932435.1. Lineage (NCBI taxonomy): Bacteria > Pseudomonadati > Pseudomonadota > Gammaproteobacteria > Enterobacterales > Enterobacteriaceae > Kluyvera > Kluyvera sp. STS39-E. The sequence continues at coordinate 87,801 of NZ_JBFQGA010000009.1, forward strand.
CGTTCAGCGGTCATCCGGTCAACCTGTTTTCACTGCTGGCGCTAGTGCTGGTACTGGGGATAGGTATTAACTACACGCTGTTTTTCAGCAACCCGCGCGGCACGCCGCTGACCTCATTGCTGGCTATCACGCTGGCGATGCTGACTACCCTGCTGACCCTCGGAATGCTGGTATTCAGCGCCACCCAGGCCATCAGCAGTTTTGGTATCGTGCTGGTGAGCGGCATTTTCACCGCCTTCTTGCTTTCGCCGCTGGCGATGCCCGGTAAAAAGAGAAAAAAACGCCATGATTAAACCGATACTGCGCCGATTGAAGGCCGTTATTGTGCTCTCTGCCCTGCTGCTGGCGGCCTGTAGCCATCCGCAGCCGCAAAACAGCGCACGCCCGCAGGCGTGGCTGGAGCCGGGCACCCGCGTGACCTTACCGCCGCCGGGAATTTCTACACCGCTCAGCGCGCAACAGCTGCTAACCGGCAGTTTCAACGGCAGCAGCCAGTCGCTGCTGGTGATACTCAACGCTGACGAGAAAAAAGTGACCCTCGCCGGGTTGTCGTCGGTCGGTATCCGTCTGTTTCTCCTGACCTATGACGACAAAGGTTTGCACAGCGAGCAGTCGATCGTGGTGCCGCAGTTACCGCCTGCAAGCCAAGTGCTCGCCGACGTCATGCTGAGCCACTGGCCGATTAGCGCCTGGCAGCCGCAGTTGCCCAAAGGCTGGACGCTCAGCGATATCGGCGATAAACGCGAACTGCGCAATGCCCACGGCGAGCGGGTCACCGTCATCACCTATCTGAACCGTCACGGTCAGCGCATGCCTATCGCCATCGCGCAGTTGGCCTTTAAATACCACATCACCATTCAATATCTGGGTGACTGAGATGATCGCAATTTCTGCCGTCGGCTTGATTAATGCGCTGGGCAACGATGCGGACGAAATCGCCGCCAATCTGACGCGAGGTGTAGCCCCCGGCATGCGCGTACGCGAAGGCTGGCTTCAGGGGCAACCGCAGGCAGTTTTCGCCGGAGTTGATGCCACGTTGCCGGCAATTCCCGCAGCGTTTAGCGCCCATCGTTCGCGTAACAACCAGCTATTGCTGGCGGCGCTGGCGCAGATCCAACCGCAGGTTGATGAGGCCATCGCCCGTTTTGGCCGCGATCGGGTGGCGGTGGTTCTCGGCACCAGCACGTCCGGGCTCGATGAAGGCGACAGACACGTTGATTTGACGTTACACGGGCGAGAAAGCGCCAACTGGCACTATGCGCAACAGGAACTTGGCGACCCGTCGCGTTTTCTCAGCCGCTGGCTGTCGCTAGAAGGCCCGGCGTTTACGCTTTCCACCGCCTGTTCTTCCAGCGCCCGAGCCATCATCAGCGGGCGGCGGTTGATTGAAGCCGGGCTTGCCGACGTGGCGATTGTCGGCGGGGCCGATACCCTAAGCCGGATGCCGATAAACGGTTTTCACAGCCTGGAGTCGCTCTCGCCGGTGCTATGCCAGCCGTTTGCTCGCAATCGCTGTGGCATTACCATTGGCGAAGGTGCCGCGCTAATGCTGCTGACCCGAGAGCCTCAGCCTATTGCGCTACTGGGCGTTGGCGAGTCGAGCGACGCTTATCATATTTCCGCGCCGCATCCGCAGGGCGAAGGCGCTATCCGCGCCATCGAGCAGGCGCTACGCGACGCCGGACTCACCCCGCAACAGGTGGGCTATATTAATCTGCACGGCACCGCGACACCGTTAAATGACCAAATTGAGTCCACGGTGGTGAACGCGCTGTTTGGCGAGACGGTGCCGTGCAGCTCAACGAAGCATCTGACCGGGCATACGCTGGGGGCAGCGGGAATAACCGAGGCGGCCCTCAGCATGCTCATTCTCCAGCGTGATCTGCCGCTACCGCCGCAGGATTTCAGCCACTCTTCGTGGGACGAAACCCTCATGCCGTGTGGCATTTTGACCTCGCCGCAGGCACTGGCGCGTCCGGTTATCCTGTCCAATTCGTTTGCCTTTGGCGGCAATAACGCCAGCATTTTGCTCGGGAGAGTTTCATGAGCCACTATTTACCGCCCGGCGAATATCTGCCGCACGACGCGCCGATGCTGTTGCTTGAAGAGGTGGTCGATGTGAGTGAAGAGTCAGCAACCTGCCGCGTCACGGTGACGCCGCACGGCGTTCTGGCGCCGTTTCTCGACCCGCTTGGCGACCTACCCGGCTGGTTTTCGCTGGAACTGATGGCGCAGACCGTGGGCGTCTGGTCCGGCTGGCACCGCCATCAGCGGGGCGAAACACATATTGCGTTAGGCATGGTGCTCAGCGCGCGTGAACTTCTCTGCGAGGCCGGTCGCCTGCCGGCGGATTCCACGCTCATCATCAGCGCCACGCGGCTGATGCAAGATACGCGCTTCGGCAGCTTTGAATGCACTATTGAGGCGAATAATTCGGTGCTCGCCCACGGGCGAATCAACACCTTTCAGCCCACAACGGCAGAACTTCATACTTTATTTCAGCAAGGAACGTCCGCATGAATCGTTCAGTTTTGGTGACCGGTGCCAGTAAAGGTATCGGTCGTGCTATCGCCTTGGCGCTGGCGGCAGACGGCTTTGTCGTCGGCGTCCACTACCACCGCGATGCGCAAGGCGCACAGCAAACGCTGGAGGCAATCACTGCCGCTGGCGGCGCGGGCCGTTTACTGTGTTTTGATGTCTGTGACCGCACACAGTGTCGGGAAGTGCTGGAGCAGGATCTTGCCGAAAACGGCGCATGGTACGGCGTGGTCAGCAATGCGGGGATCGCCCGTGACGCGGCGTTTCCGGCGCTTAGCGACGATGACTGGGATCAGGTGCTAAACACCAATCTCGACAGTTTTTACAACGTGATAAAGCCGTGCGTCATGCCGATGATCGGCGCCCGTCAGGGAGGGCGCATCATTACCCTCTCTTCCGTTTCCGGGGTGATGGGTAACCGTGGGCAGGTCAACTACAGCGCCGCCAAGGCCGGGATTATCGGCGCAACTAAGGCGCTGGCGATAGAGCTGGCGAAGCGCAAAATTACCGTCAACTGCATTGCGCCTGGGCTTATCGACACCGGAATGCTCGACATGGAAGAAACCGCACTGAAAGAAGCGATGGCGATAATCCCAATGAAACGCATGGGCCAGGCCGATGAGGTTGCAGGCCTTGCCCGCTATTTGATGTCGGATATTGCGGGTTACGTCACGCGCCAGGTGATTTCAATCAATGGAGGGATGTTATGACACGACGCGTGGTGATTACTGGCATGGGCGGCGTGACCGCGTTTGGTCACAGCTGGCAGGAGGTGTCCGCTGGGCTGTTAGCGTATGAGAATACGGTGCGCACCATGACGGAATGGCAGGTTTATGACGGATTGCAAACGCTACTCGGCGCACCGATTGACGATTTCACCCTGCCGGAACACTACACCCGTAAACGTATTCGCGCGATGGGCCGGGTGTCAAAACTCGCTACCCGCGCCACCGAACTGGCGCTGGAACAGGCTGGGCTAATCGGCGAGGCGGTATTGACCAACGGTGAAACCGGCATTGCTTACGGTTCGTCGACCGGCAGCACCGATTCGGTGAGCGAATTCGCCACCATGCTCACCGAACATCACACCCGTAACATTACCGGCACCACCTATGTGCAGATGATGCCACACACCACCGCCGTCAATGCTGGGCTGTTTTTTGGTTTACGTGGGCGGGTTATCCCGACGTCCAGCGCCTGCACTTCCGGCAGCCAAGCGATTGGCTACGCCTGGGAGGCCATTCGTCACGGTTATCAAACGGTGATGGTCGCCGGCGGCGCGGAAGAGTTGTGCCCTTCGGAAGCGGCGGTTTTTGATACCCTGTTTGCCACCAGCCAGCGTAATGATGCGCCGAAAACTACCCCTTCCCCGTTCGACACCCTGCGCGACGGTCTGGTGATTGGTGAAGGTGCCGGGACGCTTGTTCTGGAAGAACTGGAGCATGCCAAAGCACGCGGTGCGACGATATACGGCGAGATCATCGGCTTTGCCACCAACTGTGACGCCGCGCATATTACTCAGCCGCAGCGTGAAACCATGCAAATTTGCATGGAAAAGTCGCTGAAAATGGCGGGCTTAGGCGCTCGGGATATCGGCTATATTTCCGCTCACGGTACAGCAACCGATCGCGGCGATATTGCTGAGAGTCAGGCAACGGCGGCGATTTATGGCGAAAACGTGCCGATATCGTCACTGAAAAGCTATTTTGGTCACACCTTGGGAGCCTGCGGTGCGCTGGAGGCGTGGATGAGCCTGCAAATGATGCGCGAAGGCTGGTTTGCGCCGACGCTTAATTTGCGCAATCCCGATGCCCAATGCGGCGAACTGGATTACATCATGGGCGAGGCCCGCCGGATCGACTGCGAATTTCTGCAAAGTAACAACTTTGCCTTCGGTGGAATTAACACCTCGATCATTATTCGGCGCTGGCCCTAAGATGTACCGCTTTTGGCTGGGCAAAGTGTCGCAATTAAGCCACGGTGAGCTACCTGCCAACGTCATCGCCCGCGCACCCAACGGGCCGACACGTGCAAGCTGGCTGGCCGGTCGGGTTCTACTTTGCCGGGCCGTTTCGCCGCTACCGGAGATAAGCTACGCCGAGCGCGGTAAACCGGCGTTCGCCGTGGCCTCGTCGCTGTGGTTCAACCTGAGCCACAGCGGTGATGATATTGCGCTGCTGCTTAGCGATGAAGGTGAAGTGGGCTGCGACATTGAAGTGCTTCGGGCACGAAAAAACTGGCCGGCGCTGGCCGAGTCGCTGTTTTGCCCCGCCGAGCGGGAACAGATAACGCTTGAAGCGCCCGAGCAGCAGCTTGCCGCTTTCTGGCGAATCTGGACGCGTAAAGAAGCTATCGTGAAACAGCGCGGCGGCAGCGTCTGGCAGATGGCAAGCGTGGACAGCACCCGCAATGCGGGGTATTTCGTCACCGACTTACAGACCGACGGGCTAAGTATCGCCGTCTGTACTCCTACGCCCTATCCTCTGGATAATATAATTCGCATTTCCAGTGCGCAGTTATAATGGTTTTTACGTTATTATTTACCCCGGTATTATCACCCCTTAAACACCTCATGGAATAATAACAAAACACCCAAAATATTATATTTAGCGTAAATTGATGCACATCATTTTTTAATACGTTGCGCCATCCGTCCGATTATATTGATTTTAGTCAAGATCCTCTTTACACATAAATAGCATTTTATGCACCTCCTATTTATCAGGGTGCATTTACAGCGCTGCCGCTATTCGCAAGGATATTCATTTGACGTTGCCGACAATATTAAACAACATCAATAACCATAAATGGCTTTCAGCAATATTGCTGTTCACCTTCGTTACGCTGGTCATGGTGCTAACACCGGTGGTCAATAAGCTGCGTGGCAAATCCTCAACCTGACGGCCTAAAGGATAGCGGCCCGCAAGCAGCCGCCACCCTATCCTGATACGCCCGTTTAAGGGCGCGGGCCGAACATCTCTACCAGCTGTTTTTCATCCGGCATACCGAGCACCTGCGAAAGCTCATTGTTAGCATTCATGTAGTAAATTGCCGGGGTCGCATTGGCGCCTAAGTCATCCATCAGCTTTTGATGGTGCTGCAACAGATTAAAAGTTGCTTTCGGCGTCACCCCATCAAAACGAGGCAGCTTTTTGCCTCCTGACAATTCGTAATCACGCCAGGCCGCAACCGGATCGGGTGCGTTTAGGATTGCCGTCGCGTAGCGCCCGCTTTGCGGATTCAAAAACGCCACCATCAGCGTATTGAGCTGCACCTTTCCGGCGGCAACCCACGGTTGGGCCGCAGACCAGAACGCCTTGCAGTAAGGGCAGAACGGGTCTGCAAAGACAAACACCTTTCTCTGCGCGGTATCCGGTCCCTCTTTTAGCGCCTTCGCCTCATTTAAGGTCTTCCACATTTCCCGGCCAAGCGGAATATAGATTTGCTCTTTGAAATAGCCTTCGCTGAGATTTTTTCCCGGTGCATCATACAGATAGCCGGAGATGACATGCTGCCCGTCAGGGGTCAAAAACAGATTCACCCCGATGTCCTGATACTGCCCAACCCAGCTTTTTAGGCCGCCGGGGGCGTCGACGGCTTTCAGGTGAGTAATATTTTGCTGTTCGCTAAAGCGCTTGACGATATCGGGTACGGCGTCCTGCGCGTAGGCCACGACCGGAGCCAACATTAATGCGGTCAATATAATACGTTTCATCATTGTTCCTTTTATACGAGGGAATACCGCTCAGAAAAGGGAATTATCGCCGTAGGCCGGATAAGCAAAGCGCCATCCGGCACCCATTGCCGGATGGCGGCGTAAACGCCTTATCCGGCCTACCGCTTCCCATCATCCTTAACTGCTCAGCGTTTTTTCAGCGCATCGCTGACCATAGCATCAAACTGTTCGAAGGGTACCCAGCCTGCCAGCAATTCGTTGCCGATCAGCGTCGCGGGCGTGCCCTGAATGCCCAGTTGCTCCGCCAAAGAGAGGCTTTTCTTGAGCGTTTCCAAGCTTTGGTTGTCCGGGGTATCTACCACCACGGCGGCTTTCTTCTTCGCCGCCACAATACTGGCGTCGTCGTGGTAGCCTTTTTTCGCCATCAGCACCTCGTTAAAGTGCAGAAATTGCTGCGGTTTTTCCCGCCATACGGTCAGCGCGTCGCGAGCGGCAGTGACCGAGCTTTCCGCGCGGTACGGCAGGAATTTAAAGATAACCGCCACATCGGGATATTTAGCGACAATCTTTTCCAAATAGGGGTCGAGCTTTTTGCAATAAGGACAGTTGTAGTCGGTGAATACCACTAGCGTTAGCCGTGGGTTTTTCGCGCCTATTCGCGGCGAATTCGGGTCGCGAAACAGGAAGTCGGCGTGGTCAGCAATCACCTTATCGAGCTGCTGTTGATTGGCCTGCGCATCCTGACGGTCCAACTTTTCCGCCACCGCCGTGAGAATTTCCGGATGATTGAGCAGCGTTTCCTGAACCAGCTCCTGTACCCGAGCCTCCTGCGCCGCCGTCAATGCCGGTGCGGCGTAAAGCGGCAGCGAAACAGCCAGCAGGATTAGTGATAGAAGTGTTTTTTTCATGGTTAATTAGCCTTTAGCATTCTTGAGGGTTTCCAGGAGAGTGCGCTTTTCCAGCAGCGGCGGCAGAATGTTGCCGTCCGTGAGTCCTGGCCCATAAATTTGGTTGAAGGGGATCGCGTAGCTGTTTCTTTTATGCAAAAACGCGGTGATCAGTTCGGATGGCTGGCTCCAGTCGCCACGCAGCGCCACGACATCCGGCTGGTTTAGCGCGGCGATCACTTCCGGCTGATTTAATACCCGCAGTTCATTCACTTTGCAGGTGACGCACCAATCGGCGGAGATATCGACGAACACCCGCTTCCCCTGCGCCTGCGCGCGGGTAATCGCCTCCTCGCTCAGCGGCTGCCAGGCAATTTGCGGGCCGGTTTCACGCGATGGTACGGCGGTGTCGGCCTGTAACAGTCCATGCACCTGGTAGCCACCAAAAGCCGCCAGCGTTACCACCACCAGCCAGAAAAGTGTTGTCCGGTGCTTTCCCGTATAGATGAAAACAACCAACGCGACAGCCGTCAGCAGCAGGGTGATGATGCCGCTGGCAGTACTTCCCATATGTAACCCCAGCAGCGACGCCAGCCACAAACTCGATGCCAGCATCATCAGCGCCAGCAGCACCTTGAGGGTATTCATCCATGGGCCGGGACGCGGCAGCAACAGTGCCGTTTTCGGGACTAGCGCGACAAACAGCCACGGTAGCGCCATGCCCAGCCCCAGCAGCATAAAGATAAGCCACAGTTCCGTTAGCGGTGCCGCCAGTGCGAACGCCACGGCGGTGCCGAGAAACGGTGCCGAACAGGGGGTCGCCAGCAGCGTGGCAAAAACCCCTTCGCAGAAGCTACCCGCCACGCCATTGCCCCCGGCGGTCGCCAGACGTCCGCTCATTGACGACGGCAGCAGCATCTCGAACAGCCCAAACAGGTTCATGGCAAAAATAAAGGTGACCGCTACCATCAGGCCAATAAACCACGGATTTTGGAACTGAATCCCCCATCCCAGCGATGCGCCGGTGAGCTTAAGCGCGGTGACCATTGCGGCAAGCAGCGCAAAGGAAGTCAGGATCCCGGCGCTGGTCGCCAGAAAACGCAGACGGATACGGGACTTATCGTTCCCGGCATGGAGCACCGAGTTTAGCTTCATGCCCATCACCGGCAGGACGCACGGCATCAGGTTCAGGATAAGCCCGCCAAGCAGCGCAAACAGCAGAATCTGCGCCAGATTAGCGGGCGTTATGCTTGTCACAGAGGCTGTCGTTTCGTCCGCTCCGACCGTCAGGGTGGTTTGCTGCGCTTTCCCCTGGTTGGTGAGGACAAAGGAGAGATTTTTCCCCGCAAGCGTGGTGACTTTTTCGCCCCATTCATCGGTGACCGGCGCGCTTATCTGCAGCGTTGCCCCTTGGCTTTTGAGCGTTGGCGCACCGGGAATAATGCCGCCATCGAGCGGGTCAAAGAAGATCTGCGCATCGCGCCACTCACCGGCGGTCGTGCCGGAAATGACCAGATTACTGCCCGAGAGATGGGCGACAAGATCGTCTGAGATCCCGCTATCAGGCGGGATGGCGCGCATCGCTTGGGCAAACGCCTGCGGGAAATCAGCGTCCGGCGGCTGATTAAAATCCAGATGCAGCGGATAGTCGGTTAACAAACAGACGTTGCTACAGGTGGAGAGCGTTAGCGTGCCATCCAGCACATCGGCGAGCTTGCCGGTAATCACCATCGGGATAACGACCCGGTCGTGGTAGCCCTGCGTGGTCAGCCCGGAGATTTCAAAGCGCGAGGGAACCGGCCAGTACCACTGGGCCTTTTCTCCGTTATGCCATTGAATTTCGGGCGCAACGCCCCCTTCTCCCGGCGATCGCCAGTAGGTTTTCCAGCCGGACTGTAGCTCAACGGTGAGCAGCCCACGAAGCTGGTCGTCGTGCCTTTCAGCCTGGAAACGAATTCGGGCGTGGTCGTTTTGGGGTGACGTCAGCCACCCGGTATCTGCCGCATAGGCGATGCCCATGCATGACAGCAACAGGAGGACGCATCCCCTGAAGATATTCAGCATATATTTTCTCCGTAAATAAATAATAGGTCGCGTTAACGGCGATTATTCATTCACGGAAGACGCAGTTTTGTAGGTGTATTCGCTGTGTAGGCGGCCGTACGGGGATATCCCTAAAGACCAGCGCGCGGACCTCGGTGAACAGTTGCAGCAAGGTCAGGAAGAGAATAACGGCGGGCAGTGCACCATCGAAGAATACCGGCTGCGCGCACAGTAAGGAGCTAGCGCTAAGCTGGCACGGCGACGGGCCGGCCGAGGCATCATCTGGTGCGGGGACGGAAAGCATTGGCGTTGGATTTGCGGCTTGTTGTAAAAAATGGTGCAGATAGACCGCCCGCTGAACCATGCAGATAAGCATGGCAAGGCAGGTTAATATCAAAAGCCATTTCGCAAGACGCTGACGATTACGCATAGTTTCCCGGATAATTCAGAACAGCGGAATCATAAACAATACAGATGTATGTGCAAGGTGTTCTGTGTAAGGTTTTGTCGGAGGAGCACGACTTCTTTAGGTGTGTCTGACTCTGTGTCGGGGTTATTGCCTGATGGCGCTACCCTTATCAGGCCTACGTTGAGTATGTATGCCCGGTAAGCGTAGCACCACCGGGCGATGTTATATTACGGTGCGGTACGGTGGATTTCCGCCACGCGCTTACGCACGCCAAACCAGCCAGCGACCAGCAAAATGGCAATCAGCGGCAGAGAGGCGATGGTAAACGTCCCGTTCGGATAATCGAACGCCATCAGCACCAGTACGCTCAGCAGGAACAGTAGCGTGAGCCAAGAGGTGAACGGCGCGCCCGGCAGCTTAAAGCTGACATCGGCGGCTTGACCTTCTTTAATGGCTTTGCGCAGGCGCAGCTGGCAGATCATGATAAACGCCCACGAAGCAATAATACCCAGTGAGGCAAAGTTCAGCACAATCTCAAACACCTGGGACGGCACCAGATAGTTGAGGAACACCCCAACCACATACACCGCAAGCGTCGCCAGAATGCCCGCGTACGGCACATGCTGACGGCTCATTTTGCTCATAAACTGCGGTGCAGAACCGCCCATCGCCATCGAACGTAAAATACGCCCGGTGCAGTAAAGGCCTGAGTTTAAGCTTGAGAGTGCGGCGGTCAGTACCACAATATTCATAATGCTGCCGATGTACGGCACGCCAAGCTTAGAGAAGAAGGTGACAAACGGGCTCTGCCCCGCCTGATATGCGGTCCACGGTAATAACAGCACCAGCAGAACCACGGAGCCAACGTAAAACAGGCCAATACGCCAGATAACGCTGTTGATGGCCTTCGGCACCATGGTTTGCGGATCTTTGCATTCCCCGGCGGCAGTCCCCACCAGTTCGATAGAAGCAAAGGCAAACACCACGCCCTGAACCAGCACCAACGCAGGCAGCAGGCCGTGTGGGAAGAAGCCGCCGTTATCGGTTATCAGATGGAAGCCGGTGGCGTTGCCATCCAGCGGTTTTCCGCTCCCCAGATAAACGGTGCCGACCACGAGGAACACGACGATAGCCAGCACTTTCACCAGTGCAAACCAGAACTCCATCTCGGCAAACCACTTCACGCCTATCATGTTCATGGTGCCCACGATAGCCAACGCGCCGAGGGCAAAGACCCACTGCGGAACGTCGCCAAATGCGCCCCAATAGTGCATATACAGCGCGACGGCGGTGATATCGACAATCCCGGTCATCGCCCAGTTGACGAAATACATCCAACCCGCCACGTAGGCGGCTTTTTCGCCAAGGAACTCACGTGCATAGGAGACAAAGCTGCCGCTGGAAGGCCGGTGCAAAACCAGCTCGCCAAGCGCACGCAGAATAAAGAAGGAGAAAATCCCGCAAACCAAGTAAACCAGCGCCAGCGCCGGACCTGCCATTTGTAAACGCGCGCCCGCGCCGAGGAACAGCCCGGTACCAATCGCCCCGCCGATGGCGATCATCTGGACCTGGCGGTTGCCCATTGCTTTGTTGTAACCCGCTTCATGCGCGTTGAGCCAGCGCCGTTTTGCCGCGTGTTTTTCCGCAGCCTGTGTGTTTTGTGTTTCCATCGTTTCCCTGTTACCTGTCTGATTAAAGGAAGACTTCTGGCCGACGCGAAAATGAACGACTATCCGCATCAACCGCAGGGTTTTTCCCGTCATTCTGTGTAGGGATAAAACCGCCGCGGAGCATCCTACCTGCAATTAATAAGCGGCGCAAAACAAACGATTGCCTAACGGACACAAAAAAGCGGCCCCTGCTGGGGCCGCCGTCGGTATCAAGAATCAGCGGGGGGTTATTTGACCAATCTCGAAATATATTTCTGCCGATAAGGTTATTCTGCTGCCAATTTAGGAGGAAGCTCTGGCGCTCAATAAATTCACAGACGCGCCTAAGCACAGAATATAACCAAACAGCTCGACGCCCTCTTCAACCATATTTTTGACAATACGGGCATAGCCTTCTTGTAATATGGACTGCCAGAGAATCGACATACCAAATAATCTGGAAAAAATCAAAATCGTCAGCAGGCCAGCAACCATCACACCGTAGGACGGCTGACGGGCATAGGCGATAAGCTGTTGGGCGACCTGCGAAGGTTTCCGCAGCGCATAGGCAATGGTCACGATGCTTGCCACTAATGCAAACCAGACCCAGCTGCCGTGGCGAACGAGATCGAATACGGCGTCCAGTTCACGAATAAGCATGGCGAGAAAGAAACCTGCAATCAATACATTACATTGTCTCATCGCGCTATCTTTACGCGCACGGACCAGATGAATGACAACAATAATGAAGAGGATCGACTCCTGAACCACCTCGGTAAATGAGGTTTCAGACAGGCCATTTTTGAGAAGGTTAACATCAACATGCAGACAGAGAACGGCGGCAGCGACGGCCACAACAAAAAGAATGATGCGCAAAAGTAAGCTAATTAAAATCATGGAAATCACGGCTTGTTATTAAAAACCTATGTTAGCCGATTAATTCATCCTCAACTTATCCTTCTGTGCCACATAAATGACTATACTGAACGTCTATTACTGATATATAAGTGCGAGATAGTAGTAATACATGGATTAGATTATAAATAATAATCTGACGGCCGCTATTTTCGTGTGCCGCATTTAATAATGCGGCTTTAATTAGCGAGATGAGTCCGCCGCCGCGGCGGAGACGGCGGATTCATCCTCAACGCTAGCGTTCGCGCAGCGCCTCTTTGACTTTGTTAAACGGTTTTACCAGATAATCCATCACCGTCTTCTCGCCGGTTTTAATGTCCACGTTGGCTATCATCCCCGGCACAATATTGAAATGCTTGCCGGCTTTGTTTTGCAGATAATCGTGCTCGGTACGGATAAACACCCGGTAGTAATAGACTTCCGGCTTTGCCTCATCTTGAATGGTGTCCGGTGAGATGCTGTCCACCACGCCCTTCAAGCTGCCGTAGATAGCGTAGTCATAGGCGGTGATTTTCACCAGCGCCGCCTGATCCGGGTGGATAAAGGCGATATCACGTGGCGACAGGCGTGTTTCAATCAGCAGATGGTCATCGCGGGGCACAATTTCCATCAGCTCGCCGTTCGGCGGAATGACCCCGCCCAAGGTGTTCACTTTGATTTTTTTGACGATCCCTTTCACCGGCGAACGTACCGTCATGCGCGTCACGCTGTCGGTGCGGCCACGGATGATTTCAGCCAGCGATGCCGCTTCCGCCGTCGCTTTTGCCAGCTCTTCGCGGGCCTGAACTAAGTACTGAGAGCGCAGGTCGAGAATTTTAAGCTGCAGATCCGAACGCTGGCGTTCAAGACGCAACACTTCCACATTGCTGGCGGCACCGGTTTTCGCCAAGCGGCGAGTAATTTCTAGCTCACGTTCCACTGCCGATACGGAGTCAGCCACCCGCGCCTTCGAGTCGGCGAACTGGCTGCGACGCAGCTTATAAAGCCGGGTTTCCGAAGCCACCAACTGGGGCACGTTTTTAAGCTCCGGCGGAAAAGTCAGCGGCAGCTCATTCACTTCCGCCGATAGCCGCGCGCTGGCGGCCAGCGCTGCCTGGTAACGCGCTAGGCTCTCGCCGACGTTAGATTCCGAACGGGTGGGGTCAAGCCGGGCCACCACTTCGCCCGCCTCGACGCGCTGCCCCTCCTTCACGTTCAACGCCACTAGGATGCCTCCGTCCAGTGATTGCAGCACCTGTTCACGAGAGCTGGGGATCACCTTGCCGGTCCCGGTCGAGACTTCATCCAATGTGCTGAATGATGCCCAGCCCCAGGCCACCAGCAGCAGCACGCCGCACATTGTCACGATGCGTCCAGACTTCGACAGGCTCTGGTTATCAAGGTCATTTTCGCCGCTATCGCCGTTCCAATTGAGCGGCTGAGCGTTAGCTGGCGTCGGGATTGGTGCCTGTTCGGGCAGTATGACGGCGGTTTCAGGCTGGTCGTCTTTCATTTTCCACCTCCGCATCACGGGTGTTTCTGGTCGCCATCGCTTTGTCTTTCGGCATATCCATCACCAGTTGACCGTCTTTTAGCACCAGCACGCGGTCAACAACGGACAGCACCGCACTACGGTGGGTAGCGATAATCAGGGTGCGCCCCGCCAGCCAATGGCTCAGGCGGTCGAGGAAATCACGTTCGGTATGTTCATCAAGCGAAGCGGTCGGTTCATCGAGCAGCACAATGTTAGGGTCGCGTAGCATCAGGCGCGCTAGCAGGATTGACTGGCGTTGCCCGCCGGACAGCCCCAGCCCGCCTTCCATCACCACGTGATCGAGACCGTGAGGCAATTTGCTGACCAGCACATCGGCGCCGCACATCACCAAGGCGGCGAAGATTTCATCATCCCTCGCCTGCGGCGCGCCCAGCGTCAGGTTGTCGCGTAGCGAACCGTGGAACAGCCGGGCATTTTGCGTCATCAGGCCGGTATTGCGCCGCAGGTCAGCGACATCAATGTGCGGCAGGCTGAGCGAGTCAAGCCGCAGCTCGCCCTGCTCCAGCGGCACGCCGCCAATAAGCGCCTGTAGGAAAGTCGATTTGCCCGCGCCGTTACGCCCCAGCACGGCAATTCGCTCGCCGGCGGTAATTTCCAGCTTTGCCACCCGCAGCGGGACGGTCGGCGAGTCAGGGCGGTAGCGGAACGCGGTATCGGCAAAGAGATAGTTACCGTGCAGCACGTCGCGGTGCAGGCGTTGGGAATCGCCGCCGTTTTCCACCGGCAATTGCATGATACTGTCGATGCCGCCTTTCGCCGCTTTCGCCTGCTGCCAGCGCGCCAGCACGCCGACCAGCGCCGCCATTGGCGCTATCATGCGCGACGCGAGCTGTGAGGCGGCAACGATGGCCCCGGTGGTCATGTCACCGCCAATCACCATCGGCGCTGCCACCACGATAACCACCGCATAAACCAGCCCCTGAATGGTATTGCCCCAGGCCAGCAGGCCCTGAGTCAGGCGGCGGCTTTTCATCCCGGTTTGGGCGGTGATGCGGATGTAGCTGTTCCACTGTTGCAGGAAGCGGTTTTCCGCCTGCATCAGCTTAATATCCTCCAACCCCTGCACGCTCTCGACCAGCACGGCGTTGCGCAGGGTCGACTCTTTGACGTTCTCCTGCGCAAGATCGGCCAATTTTTTTTGCAGCAACAGGCCGGGAGCGATCATCACCAGCGCAGCCACCGGAGGGATCCACGCCAGCTGCGGGGCGATAATTGCCATCACTAAAAGGAATAGGAAGAAAAACGGCAGGTCGGCTATCACCGAAACGGTGGTCGAGGTGACCATTTCGCGGATCGATTCCAGTTCGCGCAGCTGCGAGATAAAGCTGCCGGTTGAGCGCGGCACCACGCTGGTTCGCAACCGCAGCGCGTGGCCGAACACGCGGTCGGAAATGCGCATATCGGCCTGTTTGCCGAGAATATCGCTGACGTGGCTGCGCATCAGGCGCATGGCAAAGCCAAAGATCACCGCAATCAGCACGCCGATAAACAGCACGTACAGCGTCGGATAGGACTGCGCGGGGATCACTCGGTCGTAAACCTGCATGGAGAAAATAATGCCAGCCATCGACAGAACGTTGATGATCAGCGAGGCCAGCATCACGTGCCAGTAAGGTTTACTTTTGACCATCACCAGCTCGTTAAGCCAGCCGGGGTTAAAGTCCGCCAGATACTCTTCGGTACGACTATCGCGCGCCATAGATGCAGGGCGAAACGCCACCACCACCTGAATTTTGTCGAGCAGTTCGACGAGCGGCTGGGTCACTATCAGGTTGGCATCGCGGGTAAAGCTAACGCCGACGTTTTCCTTGCCGTCAAAGCTGTGGATCACCCCTATAGGCCCTTCTTTGAGCTGCACCACCAGCGGCAATCGCCAGCCGGAGACGTTATCGCGTTTTTCATGCAGCAGCCTCGCCGTCAGCCCGACATGACGCGCCATGTTGTTGAGGGCGACGTTTAGCGGTTTACCCAACTGCCAGCGGGCCATGGCCTGCAGGCCGCCGGGGGAAAATGACAGACGATAGTGCGTCGCAATTTGGCTAATCACGGCGACCCAATCACTGAGCGCGCTGGCGTCCAATATTTCCTGTTCGGTGATGTTGGCTTTCCCACTCATGGTTGGATCTCCACGCCCTGAATGGACTGGTTGTTAAGCGCAAACTGCTCACGTGTACGTCCGGTGTTGTACAGACAGTCAAGCTGCAGGGTGCGCAGTTGGCTTTCCGTTTCCTGCTGGGTGAACTGCGCCTGATAGACTTCTTGTTCGGCGTTCAACACATCGAGGAATGGACGCGATCCGAGATCAAGATACTGTTGCTGATAGAGCTCGCGGGTTTTTTGCGTCAGGATCTGCTGGCGCGCCTGGATCTGTAGCGCCTGTTGCAGGCTGACCGACGCACTCTGCGCCGCGCTCAGTTGCTGACGGACCTCAAGCTGGGCGCTACGTACCGCCGTGGTGGCGGCATCGAGGCTGTATTGAGCGGCATCGCGGTTGGCGGTCAATCCGCCGCCTTGGTAAATGGGCATTTTAACCCGCACGTAGGCCGTGTACTGAGTTCGGTCGAGCTGCTCGCTGTTGGCGTAGCGGTCGTTGAGATAGTGGGTGACTTCAGACTCCACCGAGATTGTCGGTTTCATCTGCGCTTCGGCCCCCGCCAGTTGCGCCACCGCTTGGTTGACCCGCGCTCGCGCCGCCAAGACCGACGGGACAAGCTGATCATCGACGGTTGCCACGCTGCAGGATTTTCCAAGCGATGCGGGAAATTCGTTACTCACCTGCGCGATATTATCCCAGCCCACATAGGTCGACAGCGTCGCCCGCCAGCGCTGAAGATTCGCCTGGTTTTGCGCCAGCGTCGCCCGTGCGCCTTCGATACGCGCGTCGGTCTGCACCACATCGGAGAGCGAACTGGCCCCTTCACTGTTACGTTCATTTGCCAGCTTGCCAAGCTGCTGCAGTGAGCGGAGCTGTTCTTCAGCAATCGCCACCAGTTGCTGGTAGCCCTGCACCTGCACCAGCGCAGCCGCGGTATCGTGGGCCACTTTATCAATGCTTAGCAGCACAACGGCCTGTTGTCCTGCCACCGCAGCGTTGGCTTCACTCACCGCGCTGTCCGTCAGGCCAAAGTCATAGAGCATCTGAGAAAGCGATAGCACCACCGAAGGGACGTTACCGTGATTGGAATAGGAGTTGGTGACACCGTTATTTAGGCCGCCGCTAATCTGCGGATAGTAGCGGGCGCGAGCAACATCCACCTTTTCGGCGGTGGTAAACAGTTTGCCGGCTTCGGTGCCAATATCCGGATACCACTGGACAGCGCGCGAAACCGCCTGGCCGATATTAAGATTGGCCGGCGGCGTGACGTTGCTGGCCCCAAGGCCGGGGTCACGCCCACGCAGATTGGGCAGCTGATCTTGCCCGGCGATTTTTTGCGGGTCGATATGGCGGGCGATTTCGCTATCCGAACGCCCCCATACGGCCCAGGCATTAGAGAAAAGTAGCGGCTGGATACAGACCGCTAACCAAAAAAATCTCGTGCGTTTACCGCTTCGCGTTCCCATACAACATCCCCAATAATATCAATATTTTGACCTTTTAAGGTCGTTTATATTTTTATGACTATTGATGAATATCCTTCCCCACGGTGAAGTCCCTTCCATAGGGAAACCGCGAGGGCGGAGGGTCGTGCTCCTGAGATGATGCCTTCCTGATGCGACAGCCGTTACGCAGCCTTGCGGCGGCGTAACGGTGCGCGATACTGTTTCAGGCCTATCAGACCTGCTGCAACCGTGCAGAACGTTATCCGTGGTGAGCCGATGGGTCTTGGTGCAGCAGCTCCTCAAGCGTAGGTTGCACGCCGTCCAGCGTGATAAGTTGCGTCGACTGGTACTGCGTTCCTGCGCCGTCGCGGTCAATTGAGACCACCGTGTCGCCCGATGCCGTGTGCTCTATAGATAAATATTGGCCGAGATCTTCAGATTTACCACTCCAATCGGTCAGTAGCTTGCTGATATCTATATGATCGCCGTCACTAACTGAGAAATCTGTCCAGTGATTGTTATGGCCGTTGCCACCGCTGGCATCCTTGTCGTCCAGCAGATTGAAGACCACCGTATCGCCGCCGCTGCCGAGCGTATAGGTATCGTCATACGCACTGCTGGTGGTGATATCTGACTTATCGCTGCCATCCACGTGCGGATGGAGATCAATCGTCAGGTTTCCGTGGCTCAGCGTGCCGTCCGCGGCTTTTAGGGTGTATTCGAACTGCTCGCGCTGGGTCAGGTCAGCCATGCTGACCCCATCACGCAGGGTATAGCTGTAGCTGCCGTCCGCGTGCAGCACCAGCGTGCCGTACAGCCCTTGCAACGTTTGCGACACCCCGCTTCCGGCGGTCTCGGTGACCTGCTGGCCACTGCCGTTGACGAAGGTGATGCTGGCCCACAGCGTCCCCTGGGCGATTTCCGTAATTTGCCCTTCAACCGTGACGCCTGCTGCCGCCGCTTCTGGCGTCACCGCCACGCTGGTCAGCACCGTACCGAATTCACTGCTCAGCGCATTGCCTGCGGTATCCTGCAGCAAAATGCTGTACTGACCGTCGTGAAGCACGGTGTTACCCAGTGCAATATTCGCGGTGAGCGTTGTCAGATCGGCGGTCAACGTACCGGTGGCTATCAAGTGACCCTGCGCATCGAGGATTTGATAAACCGCCTGCCCATTGGCTGTTGGCAGCGTGGAGAACGTCAGCACCAGGGCCGAATTTTCCAACGCGTCTGCACTGGCAACCTGCAGCGTCGTGCCTTCCGCCGTGGTCTCGCTGGTGCTCGCCAGCAGCGTCGCCGCCTGCGCGGTGGTCTGCGTTGAGGTCGAGTCCTGAACCACGCTCTCATCCGAAACCAGCGCCATGGTTGACAGCATCGACTGTGGTGCCGCCGATTGGCCGACTGACGGCAGCGAGATGGTCAAGGTGGCCGTGCTCACCGACGAGCCGTTGCGGATGACATAGGTAAAGGTTTCCTGACCCAACGACGTCGCCGGCTGACCGGTTTTCAGCGTGTAGGTGTAGACCCCCTGCGCGTTAATGGTCAGCGTACCGTAGTTGCCGTTAATAACCGTGTTACCGGTGGCGGCAACCGCCTGACCGTTGACGTTGCTGACCACCGTCCCGGCGGGTGCCACATCCACGCCGCCGCTGGTATTACCGGCACCGGTAATCACGTTACCGGTGACCGACTCCACCGCCGCCTGCTGCGTGTGGGTAACGTCGTTGCTGGTGGTGATGGTGGCAAAGGTCGCCACCGACAGCAGACCATCAGCCTTCAGTAAGAACACGTAGTGCCCTGAACCCAGCGTGAAGGATTGCGAATTGCTCCCTGCCAGCAGCGGAGCCTTAATCCAGTTATCGAGGAACTGGCTTTGCTCGTACTGCCCGGTGGTTGGGTTGTATTTGTAGATATAGAGATCGTAGGTCGCACCGAGCGCTACGCCAACCACGCTACCGCCGAGCGTAAAGGTACGCGTGCCGCCTTCGGGGACGTCAATCTGCAATTGTCCGGCGGTACTGATATTTGCCGCCAGTACCGTCCCCAGCGTGACGCTGGCGAGTACCAGCGAGGTGGTGCTGATCCCGGCAGTATTCACATCCATCGGCGTTGGGTCGACCTCAAGGGTCACCACATCGCTGCTGGCATGCAGGTTCGGCAGGCTGAGATCGATAGTCAGCGTTGCATTGCTGGTGCTACCGTTTGGCGCTTTAAGCTGGTAGGTGAATACTTCAGGCCCGGTAATGCTAGACGGCGATACCCCCGCTTTCAGCGCATAGGTGTAGCCGCCTTGGGCGTTAATAGTCAGCGTACCGTAGGTCCCGTTGATCACCGTATTGCCGGTGGCGTTCACCGTCGTCATGCTGCTGGACGCCCCGATACTGACGCCGCTCACCACGGTGCCATTTGGTGCGCTATCGATCCCGCCGCCGCCCGCGCCGGTAATCACGTTACCGGTGGTGGTGCCGCCCGCAGTATCAACAAAGACGCCGGTCGTGACATCGGAGATTATCTGCAGCTGGCTGCCGGTCAGCAACGACAGGCCATCGTCAGCTTTGAGCATCAGCGCGTAATCGCCGCTCGGCAAGTTGAGGTTCACCGTTCCCGACGAGCCGGTCAGCAGCAGGATTTTCAGCAGGTTATCGACTTTCTGATACATGCTATAGGTGCCATCACCGTTGGCCTTATAGATGTAGAGATCGAAGGTCGACAGCAGTGTCACACCCGTTGCACTGGCCTTCAGCGACAACGCGCGCGACGCCCCTTCGTCAACGTGGAAGGTCGGCAACTGATTGGTCTGAATCAAGTTCACTGTCAGCAGATCGCCAACGCCGAGGTTCAGCACGTTGAGGTTCTGCGTGGCACCGGTTGCGCCGCTAATCTGCTGAACGGACGTGGTCAGCGACAGCCCGACCTCATCATTTACCGCATTCAAGATCTGTGTGCCGATGGTTGGGTCGATGGTGACCGTGAAGACCGGTGTTTTCGGCCCCTCATTACCCGCCGCATCGGTGGCGCTAAAGGTGAAGTTATGGGTGGTGCTGGTCAGCGCGGTGGTCGGCGTCCAGGTCCATTGCCCGTTGGCCCCCGCCGTTACCGTGGCAACCACCACGCCGCCATCATAGATATTGACCTGGCTGTTGGCCTCCGCCACGCCAGCAAAGGTCGGTCTGGTATCGTTGGTGATGCTGCCGGTAGTCAGGTTGCCCAAATCCGGGGCGACATCATCGGTCACCGTCAGCCCCGTAATGACTGCCGGTGCCGCGGTATCGATATTGAGGGTAAACGTTGGCGAGGTGCCGCCGATGTTGCCCGCCGCGTCGCTGGCGACCGCCGTGAAGGTATGAGCACCGTCCGCCAGCGCGACGGTCGGCGTAAAGCTCCATACGCCGCCAACACCCGCCGTGGTGGTGCCGAGAACCTTCGCACCATCATAAATAGTGATGGTGGCCCCCACTTCCGAAACGCCGCCGATTGTTGGACGGGTGTCGTTGCTGCTGCCGTTGTTATTCACCGTACCGATGTTCGGTTGAACATCGTCGGTTACCGTCAACGCCCCAAGGGTTGCCGGTGCCTGGGTGTCCACCGTGATGACAAAGTTCGGCGAACGCGCCCCGACGTTCCCTACCTGGTCGGTGACCGTGGTTGAGAGGGTATAGGTGCCATCGGTCAACGCACTCGGGGTGAATGTCCACGCGCCGTTGCCGTCCGCGAGGGCCGTTCCGAGAACCGTGTTACCGTTGTAAATCGTCACGGTGCTGTTCGCTTCCGCCGTGCCGTTAAGCGTTGGCGTATTGTCGTTGGTGAAGCCACCGTTGGCGACCAGTCCGCTCACCGGGTTCACGTTGTCGCTGACCGTGATATTAGATGCCGCCGCCGGTGGCGTGGTGTCGATAGTCAGGGTGAAGACCGGCGAGGAGGCGCTGACGTTACCGGCACTATCGCTTACCGTGGTGCTGAAGCGATGAACACCGTCGCTGAGCGCCGACGGAGTGTAGGTCCACGCGCCGGAGGCGTTGGCCTGCACTGTCGCCAGCAGCGTGCTGCCGTCGTAGATATTGACCCAGGCAGAGCCTTCGACCGTGCCACGAAGCGTCGGCGTGTTGTCATCAGATCGCGCGCCGTTCGCCAAATCGCCCACCACCGCGCCGAAGTTGTCGCTGACAATCGGCAGTAGTCCCACCGTCGGCGTTGACGTGTCGACCGTCAGGTTAAAGGCTGGTGTTGCGGTACTGGTGTTGCCCGCCTCATCGGTGACCCGCAGCGTGATGCTGTGCGGCCCATCGACCAGCGGGGTGACCGGTGTAAACGACCAGATCCCCAGCGCATTGACATCCGCGCGCCCAATCTCCACCGCCCCATCCATGATGATCACCGTCGAATTTGGCGTCGCGCCAAGGCCGGAAATCGTCGGCCGATTATCGTTGGTGGCCGATCCGCTGGTCAGGGTGCCGGTTACCGGCGAGACATCATCGGTCACGGTGTATGAAGAGATTGGCGCAGGGGCCGTGGTATCGACGGTGACGTTAAAGCTTGCCGACGGCAGGCTGACGTTACCGGCGGCATCGGTTGCCGTGACGCTAAAGCTGTGGCTTCCCGTCGCCAAAGGTGTGGTGACCTGGAAGGTCCACAGCCCGGCACCGTTAGCCGTGACCGTAGTCAGCAGCACGCCGTTATCATAAATATTGACCTTCGCCCCGCCCTCCACGGTACCGCTAAGCAACGGCTGCGTATCGTCGGTCGCAGCGCCGTTCGTCAGATTGCCGACGATGGAGCCGACATTGTCGTTGAAGGTAATCGCCCCCGGCTGCACGGGGGCGATGGTATCCACGGTGACGTTAAATATCGGCGAGCTACCGCTGACGTTACCCGCGGCATCGGTCGCGGTGACCGACAGCGCATGGCTGCTATTGCCCAGCGGCAGCAGCGGCGTGAACGACCACGAGCCGTCCGCCTGCGCCCGGGCGGTGCCGAGTAGCGTGCCGCCATCATAGACCGTTACCAGCGCATTCGCTTCAACGCTGCCCGCAGCCCCCGTCAGCACCGGACGGGTATCGTTGGTGGCGCCGTTGTTGGCGATGCTTCCCGTGTTCGGCAAAATATTGTCGGTGACGGTGAAGGCCAGCGGCGCATTCGGGGCGGCGGTGTCAATCGTCAGGCTGAAGCTCGGCGATGGTGTGCTAACGTTACCCGCAGCATCGGTGGCGGTGGCGGTCAGAACATAGGTGCCGTCGCCCATTGATGATGGCGCAAGACTCCAAGTGCCGTCGGCTGCGGCGGTCACCGTGCCGACAACCGCCGCGCCGTTATAGACGGTCACTAAGCTGCCGGCTTCCGCACGCCCGCTGATAATCGGCGTATTGTCGTTACTGACCACCCCGCTTGCCAGCGCCGGGGAGCCAACGTTGTTGCTGACCGTCAGTGCCAGAATCGGCGTTGGTGCAAGGGTATCGACCGTGAAGTTGGCTGCTGGTGAAGCGATGCTGACGTTACCAACGCTATCCGTTGCGGTAACCGTCAAGCTGTGACTGCCGTTTAACAAGGTTGGCGTTTCGAAACTCCACGAGCCGTCAGGATTTGCAACGGTGGTGCCCAGCAGGAAGATACCGTCGTAAACGCTGATGGTACTGCCGCCTTCGGCGCTGCCCGCTGCACCCACCAACGTGGGTTTGGTGTCGTTGGTGAAGCCGTTTTGCGCAATATTGCTCAGACCCGGCGCAACATCATCAACCAGCGTAAACGTCGTTATCTGCGCTGGCGGCAGTGAGTCAATAGTTAACGTGAAGTTGGTTCCACTGCTATTGCCCGCCTGATCGACTACGGTGATGACAAAGTTGTGCAACCCTTCGCCCAGCGGGATAGTTGGCGTGATACTCCACAGACCGGTCAACCCGATGGTTGCGCGACCAATTTCAAGTCCTCCATCGGTGATAATGACCGTGCTACCGATTTCCGTCCCGACAATACCGCCGCTGAAAGTTGGCGTTTTATCGTTGGTGGTGTCACCACTGGTGAGATTGCCAAGCCCCGGGGCCTGATCGTCAGTGACCACCAGCGTCCCGAGGTTGCTAGGGGCGGAGGTATCCACGGTAAATTGGATAAGCGCTTTCGGCGGCGAGGTGATGCCCCCGTCAGTCACCGTGGTAGTGATGAGGTGAGAGCCATCGAGTAATGAAGATGGAGTGAAACTCCAAGTGCCATCACCATTTACCGTCGTTCTGCCAATCTCCTGTCCGTTATCATAAAACGTAATCTCGGCTCCGGCCGGTGCCTTGCCGCTGAAGTCTGGCCGCTGATCGTTAGTAACGCCGCCGCTGGTAATATTGCCAACAAGCGGCTGCACATCATCATAAACCGCCAGATCTGTAATCCCACCATTTGGCCCAGAGGTATCTACGGTAACCTGGACAGCAGCACTTGGCGGACTTTCGTTGCCGGCCTTATCCATAACCGTAACGGTAAAATTATGTGGGCCATCAGCTAGCGGTACATTTGGGGTAAATTGCCAGACCCCTGCGCCGTCGACTGTGGTGCTGCCGAGAAGCTTGCCGTTATCATAAATATTGATCGTAACATCCAATTCACCAGTCAACGCTAGGCTTGTGAAGGTCGGTTGGTTGCTGTCGACAATAGCGCCAGAAAGATCCGAAACCAGCAGTATCGATATCCCTGTCGGTGCTTTAGTGTCTATCTCCAGGCTTAGAGTGTCTGAGCGATCGCTGACGTTCCCGGCCTTATCAGTAGCCGTCACATAAAAACCATAGGTTTCGTCAGTAAGCGGCGCCGTCGTGTAGCTCCACCGCCCGGCCGCATCCGCATTAGTCGTACCGATAAAGACACCGTCTTGATAGATAGTCACCAGCGCATTAGCCTCCACCACGCCGCTCAGCGTCGGTGTTGGATCGTTGGTCAGCCCACCTGCCGGCACGGTCCCTTGATAATTCGCAACGTCATCAGTAGCCGTAATACTCCCCGGTTTGACCGGCGCGGTGCCGTCCACTATCACCGTAAACGACGCTGATGGGCCGCTGACGTTGCCGGCTTTGTCGGTCACCACGGTAATAAAGTTATAGGTGCCGTCAGACAGCGAACCTGGCGTAAAGGTCCATACGCCGGTATCAGAGACGGGCACGGTGCCCAGGAGGTCAGTGCCGTTATAAATGGTCACCGTGCCGCCGTTGTCTGCCGTGCCGTTCAGCGTTGGCGTCCTATCATTGCTCACATCGCCCGAGACGAGATTCCCTGTCTTACCACCGGGCTCGTTATCGTTGACCACAAAATTGGCTACCGCTGGCGCTATCGTATCTACCGTCAGGTTAAGAGTCGGAGAGGCGAGGCCTTCATTACCCGCCGCATCGGTTGCCGTCGCGGTGATCGTATGCGCCCCCTCGCCCAGCGGCGTGGTTGGCGTAAAGCTCCATGAACCGTCGGTTGCAGACGCCGTCACGGTGCCCAGCACCTTGACGCCATCATAGACAGTCACCGTGCTGCCCTTCTCAGCGGTGCCGCTAAACGTCGGCGTGGTATCGTTGGTAAAACCGTTGGTGATAGTGCCAACCTGCGGGGCGGCATTATCCGACGCCGTAATCGTGCTGACCGGATCCGGGGCGACGGTATCCACCGTCAGCGTGAACGTTGGATTGCTGGTCGAGACGTTACCCGCCGCGTCCGTCACCACCACGCTAATGTTGTGCAAGCCAGGGTCAAGGGGATCGGTCGGGCTGAGGCTCCAGTGCCCGTTGACATCCACCTGCACCTCGCCCAGTTTGGTTGTGCCTTCATAAAGCGCAACCGTGGTACCGGCTTCGGCGCTGCCGCTAAAGGTTGGGCGCATATCGTTGGTGCTGTTACCGCTGGTCAGCAAGCCGCTAACCGGCGAAACCGTATCATTCACCAGCAGGCCGGTAACGGCGTTTGGCGCAACGCTGTCGACGGTAATCACAAACGGCGGTGAAGTTACGCTCTGGTTGCCCGCCGCATCCTCGACGATGGTCGTAAAGCTATGCTGCCCCTGAGACAAGTTGCCCGTCGGCAGATACTGCCACGCCCCGCCGCCATCCGTCTTGACCGTCGCCACCCATACGCCGTTATCGAACAAAATGACGCTGCTGTTTGGCTCAGCAGTCCCGCTGAGGGTTGGCGTAGTGTCGTTGGTCGCTTTACCGTTACCGACGCTTCCCGAAACGGGCAGAACGTCATCTGTAACCACGAAACTGCCAACGGGATTTGGTTTGACGGTGTCGATAGTCAGCTCAAAGATTGGCGACGTGCCAATGCTGACGTTACCCGCTTTGTCGGTGACGGTCGTGGTTATCTTGTAAACGTCATCTATCGACAGCGTTGGCGTAAAGGTCCATTGCCCATTGCTGTCTGCGGTCACCGCCCCCAACAGCACGTTGCCGTTGTTGTAGAACGTGACCGTACTTCCGGCTTCTGCACGCCCGGTGAAGGTTGGCGTCGTGTCGTTAGTGCTGCTGCCGCTGGTCAGCAAACCGGTCACCGGTGAAACATTGTCGCTGACCGCCAGATTGGTCACATTGGCAGGAGCGACGGTGTCAATAATCAGGTCGAATATCGGTGATGCCGGACCAACGTTGCCCGCGGCATCCGTCGCCGTCGCCTTGAGGTTGTACTCTCCATCAAGCAGATTACTGCCCGGCGTGAAGGTCCAACTGCCGTCTATGGCGGATGCCTGGGCGGTGCCCAGTATCGTTGTGCCATTGTAGATTGTCACCGTGCTGCCCAGTTCCGCGAAGCCATTGAGGGTTGGCGTCGGATCGTTGGTGCTGCCTCCGGTCAATACCGGTGAAATAATCGGCGAGACGTCATCGGAGACGGTGAACGTCGGTGCAGTCAGCGGAGCAGCAGTATCGATAGTCAGGACAAAATCGGTGGAAGCGGTACTGGCGTTCCCCGCTGAGTCGGTCACTTTAGCCGTGAAATGGTAAGTCCCTTGGTCCAGCGCCGCAGATGTATAGCTCCAGTTACCATTGCTGTCCGCTTTGACGGTCGCCATCACAGCGGCACCGTTATACAGCGTCACGGTCGCCCCGGCTTCGACTTTGCCGCTGAAGGTTGGCGTGGTGTCGTTGGTGCTGCCGCCATTCGCTACGTTGCCAATCACCGGCGCTACGTTATCGGTGACAATCAGCGCAGTAATCGGATCTGGCGCTTGAGTATCAACGGTAAAGGAGAAGGACGGAGACGGTTTGCTGACGTTGCCTACCGAGTCGGTCGCCGTTGCCGTCAGGCTGTAGTTGCCGTCAGGCAGAGCGACGGTCGGTGCGAAACTCCAGTCGCCATCTGCATTCGCCTGGCCGGTGCCAATCAGCGTTGAGCCGTTGTACACCTTGATAATGCTATTCGCTTCGGCGCGGCCGCTTAAGGTCGGCAGGTTATCGTTAATATCCGTGCCGCCAACCACGGGACCAGTGGTCGGGAGTTTGGTGTCAGAGACGGTAATGCCGCTAATTTGCGCTGGTGGCGTCGTATCGATAACCACCACTACCGGCGACGAGGCGACGCTAGCGTTGCCAGCGGCGTCGGTGGACGTGGCGGTGAGCGTATGCGAGCCTTCGCTGAGAACCGGCAGGTTCACCGTCCACGCACCGCCGACTCCAGCGACGGTTGTCCCTAATACGGTTTTACCATCGGTATCGTAAACGATGATAGTGGCCCCAACTTCAGACACGCCGCTGATGCTTGGCGTGGTGTCGTTAGTGCTGGCCCCACCCAATAAAGGCGTGCCATCGGCGGCAACCGTCAGCCCAGACATCGCGTTCGGCGCTTGGGTGTCGACGGTGAAGCTAAAGCCAGGAGAAGCCACGCTGGTGTTGCCCGCCGCATCCGTGGCGGTGGCGGTAAGCGTGTAGCTCTTATCACCCAATGGCGCCGTCGGCGTAACGCTCCAGTTGCCGTTGGCATCGGTCTGCGTGGTCGCCACCAGCGTGAGGCCGTCATAGATATTAACGGTGCTATAGGCTTCCGCACGCCCGCTGAGGGTTGGCAAATTATCGTTGATGCGATCATCGGCATGGATAACGCCGGTGCTCGGCTGTTTGTTGTCGGTGACGGTAATCGCGCCCATCTGCGCCGGGGCAGAAAGGTCGATAACGACCACGGCTGGCGGCGACGCGACGCTGGTATTGCCTAAGGCGTCAGTCGCGGTGGCGGTTATCGAATGCGAGCCTTCACCCAGCGATGCAATCGCTACCGACCAACTGCCGCTCGGCCCCGCCGTCACGGTGCCCAGCAGTGTTTTACCGTCGCTATCGTAGATATTAACAATGCTATTCGGCTCGCTGTTGCCGCTCACGGTTAGCGTGGTGTCTTTGGTACTGCCGCCCGGCGCCAGAACGCCAGTGTCGGCAGTGATGGTCATGGCAGTGATAACCGCAGGCGGGGTGGTATCCACAGTCAGAGTAAACGGCGGTGATTTCGAGCTGGTATTGCCCGCTCCATCGGTGACCGTGGTGGTCAAGCTATGCGGCCCGTCGCTCAACACCGCAGTCGGCGTGAAGCTCCAAATTCCCAGTCCATTTGCCTGGGTAGTGCCTATCACGTTGTTGCCGTCGTAAATGGTGATGACAGCGTTGGCTTCAGACCTGCCACTCAGGGTTGGCGTATTGTCGTTGGTGGCATCGCCGCTCACAATATAGCCGACGCTCGGTGCGCGATCGTCGTACACCTGGATATTGGTTGCCTCCGAAGGCGCGCCCGTATCCACTTCCAGCACAAACACCGGCGAGAGCCCGCTGGTGTTGCCGGCAGCATCGGTTACCTGAGTGGTGATGTAATGGTTACCTTCCACCAGTGGCGTTGAAGGGATAAAGCCCCAATGCCCATCAGCTCCTACGGTAACCTGACCGATATAAATATTGTCATCGTAAAGCGTTACCGTGGTGCCCGGCTCAGCGGTACCGCTGATTATCGGCGTGCCGTCGTTGGTTGACCCGCCGTTAGCCACTTGGCCAATGCTCGGATCGGCATCATCGACAACGGTGAGATTCGCCACCGGATCGGGGGCATGGGTATCAATCGTCACCACGAACGGCGCTGACGGTGCTGAAATCGACGTTCCGACAGTGGACGTAAAGGTAAAGTTGTGCAGCCCTTCCGTTAATGCCGGCACAGATGACCATATCCAAGTACCGAGCACCGAAACCTGAACGGTCATCACCGGCACACCGTTATCATAAACCGTAACCGTGGAGCCAATCGGGGCGTTGCCTGTGAAAGTCAGATGGTTATCGTTGGAGGTGCCCCCGCTCGTCACTAGCCCGCTCACGGGAAGGACATTATCTATCGCCATCACGCCGGTGACCGAATCGAGAGGCGGCGACACTGACGTAATAAATGGATCGGAGGCTAAGCTCGTGTTGCCCGCTGAGTCCGTTACCTGAGTGGTAAACGTATGCGCACCTGTCGTCAACGGGGCATCGGGCGTAAACGTCCACGTACCGTTGTTGCCCACTGGGGCCGTGCCCAGCAGCACACCGTTGTCGTACACGCTTACCGTGGTGCCTTTTTCCGCAGTGCCGCTAAAGATTAGCGTTGCGTCGGTGGTTAGCTGGCCGTTATTCAATACGCCATTGTCTTCCGTCACGACAAGGTCGGTCACCCGATTCGGCGCGAGGGTATCTACGGTGATATCTATCGCGGCGGTTGGCTGGCTGGCGTTCCCCGCCGCATCAACGGCCACCGCCGTCAGGCTATGCGCGCCGTCGGTTAGCGGCGTTGCCAGTTCAAGGCCCCAGTTACCCAGGGCATCAACTGTGGTCCGCCCAATTTCTGTCTCGCCGTCATAAATAATAATCTCAGCGCCAGCTTCACCTTTGCCGCTCAAAATTGGCGTGCTGTCGTTGGTTGCCGCGCCTGAATCTACCGTCCCCACGTTAGCCTGTACGTTATCGGTGACGATAAACTGCGTCGGCGGATTGGGCGCGGTAACGTCTACCCCCAGCACAAAGTCTGGCGATGCGGCGCTGACGTTGCCAGCCGCGTCAGTCACGGTGGTGGTGATGTGGTGAGTGCCGTCCGTCAGCGGCGTGCCGGGAGTAAAGCCCCACTGCCCGTCATCGTCAACTTTCGCCGTACCGATTACCACGCCGCCATCGTAAATGGTTACCGTCGTGCCGGGCTCGGCGCGACCGCTGATAATCGGTGTGTTGTCATTGGTGATGCCACCGTTGACCAGTTGCCCAATCCCCGGTGATTTATCATCGACCACGGTCAGGCCTGTGACCGCATTCGGTGCTGCGGTATCAACCGTGACCACAAACGGTTCGGACGGCACGGAAGGACCGCTGCCGCTGTCGACCGTGAAGGTCACGCTGTGCGAACCGTTGCCCAGTGCCGGAGACGGGGTGTACGTCCAGTTACCACTGGCATCTACAGGTATCGTCGCGACCAGCACACCGTTATCGTAGACCCGCAGGGTACTGTTGGCGGTCGCTTTTCCGCTAAAGGTTGGCGTATCGTCGTTAGTCGCCGCGCCGTTCGTCAGCGCACCAATTATCGGGTTGACGTTGTCATTCACCACCAGCCCGCTTATCGGCCCGGCAATCGGGGAAATCGTCAAATCAAACGTCGGTGAAGCCGGGCTGGCGTTGCCCGCCGCATCGGTGACGGTGGTTGTGAAATGATGCAGGCCGCTAGGCAGCGGTGCACTTGGGGTAAAGCTCCAGCGTCCGGTTGAATCTGCCGTGGCTTGTCCCAAGAGCGTCGTGCCGTCATACACGCTGACGGTGCCGTTCGGTTCGGCGCGCCCGGAGAAGGTTGGCGTAGTGTCGTCGGTGGTGCTGCCGCTGGTCAGTTTGCCCTGAACCGGCCCGACATCATCGGTCACGACGATGTTTATCGCGCCAAGCGGGGTTGCTGTATCCACGCTAAAGACCAGTTCTGGCGTCGGCTGGCTCACGTTGCCTGCGGCATCCACCGCCACGACCGTCAGGCTGTGAGAACCATCGCTGAGCGGAGTGGAGAGTTCCAGCCCCCAATTGCCTTTCGCATCGGCGACTGCACGCGCTAACTCAACACCGTTGTCGTAAATAATAATTTCACTGCCCGGCTCCGCCTGTCCGCTGAGAACGGGCGTGCTGTCGTTGGTGACATCGCCGGACACAATGGTGCCAACTACCGGGTTGGAGTTATCCGTGGCAATAAACAGCGCGACCGGCTGCGGAGCCTCGGTATCAACGACCAGCACAAAATCGGCAGACGGTGCACTGATGTTGCCTGCTAAATCGGTCACCGTGGTGGTGATAGTGTGAGATCCTTCGGTTAACGCCGTTCCCGGCGTAAAGCCCCAGTGGCCATCGCTACCCACCAGCGCAGTGCCGATAGCGATGCCGTTATTATAAATTGTCACCGTCGTACCGGCTTCCGCCATACCGCTAATAATTGGCGTGCCGTCGTTAGTCGAGTCGCCGCTGTGCAGCTGGCCGATATCCGGGTTGAGATCGTCAACAACGGTAATGTCGCCGACCGGATCTGGCACTTTGGTATCGATAACCAAGACAAACGACTGCGGATCCATGCTGCCGTTGACGGCGAAAGTAAAGACATGTGTGCCATCGGCTAATCCCGATGGCGGCGTAAATGACCAGCCGGACAGTGGATCCACTAAGATAGAGCCGGAGATCTGCACACCATTATCGAAGACTGTCACCACAGATATTGGAGATGCCTTCCCGGTGAAGGTCGGGGTGTTATCGTTAGTTATCGCGCCGTTCGCTAGCGGCCCGGTAACCGGCGAAACATCATCGCTCACCGTCAACCCGGTAACCAGACCCGTCGGAGGCAAAATAATAAGCTCAAAATCCGGTGATTTATCACTGACGTTGCCCGCCGCATCGGTGACTTCGGTGGTAAAGGTATGACTGCCCGGGTCCAACGGAGCGCCCGGCGTAAAGCTCCAGCTGCCGTCTGCTGCCGCCTTCACGCTGCCTAATAGCGTAGTGCCATCATAGATGCTGACCGTCGCGCCACCTTCGACGCTATTCGCAGCACCGCTAAAGGTTGGAGTGCTATCGTCGGTGACGTCAGTGCTGTGCAACGGCCCTTGATAGCCACCGACATTATCGCTAATGTCAAAAGTGGTCATCGCCTTCGGCGCGTCGGTGTCGACCGTAAAGTTCAGCACCGTGGTGGTTGGCCCCACGTTGCCCGCCAGATCGGTGGCATTTGCCGTCAGGCTGTGCACCCCATCTTTGAGCGGCGTGGACAGCTCCAGCCCCCAGTTTCCCTGAGCATCGGCAACCGCGCTTCCCACAAGGGTATTGCCGTCGTATATATTGACCGTGCTTCCCGGCTCTGCCTTGCCGCTTAATACCGGCGTGTTATCGTTGGTTGACTGACCATTAACAAGGGTTCCCAGCCCCGGTTTCTGGTTATCGGTGGCGATAAGCAGGGTCACCGCATCCGGCGCGTGGGTATCAATGGTCACCACAAAGCCGCCGCTGTTTGAACTGGTGAGATTACCCACGGTGACCGTGGTTGAGAAGCTGTGTACACCGTCCGACAGATTGGCTGGCGTAAAGCTCCAAGCCCCTTTGGCGTCGGCCTGAACGCTGCCAAGTTTGGTGGTGCCATCGTAAATGGTGACAATGGAATTGGGGATCGCCGTGCCGCTTAGCGTAGGCGTGCTGTCATTGGTGGAACCGCCGCGGGCGATACTGCCCGTGGTTTGCGCAACGTTGTCAGTAATAACTAGGTTTGCAACGTTATCTAGCAGGGTCGGTTCTGGGTCCGGTTTGCCTCCGGTCGTGGGCGGGTCATCGTTATTATTATGTCCCCCACCGCCGCCTCCAGCAGCTGCTGCCACGCCTATCCCAACGGCGCCTAAGATCCCAAGCCCCCAGCCCAGCGCGCTATGATTGCCGGCTTGAGCCAGCATCAGATCGTCAATGTCAGTCAGCGGCGCAAAGTGCAAGCCGGTTTGCGGATCTTTGACCCACCACAGCGCACCATTCGGGTCCTCCAATACCAGTTCATTACCGTTGCCCTGCGCATCCACGGCATAGAAGTTCTCAACGGTTATCTTCTCGCCATCCTTTAGGGTAATCACCAGATCGTTTCCACTGCGATCCAGCTCAGCGATGTCCTGCGGATTGATTTTGAGTTTTACGATGCTAGGAGAGACAACGCTTGCGGATTCACCAGAAACGGTAGAAGTCGTGCCGCCACTCCGGGCAATAATGGAGATATTAGCCATATGATTAGGACCTCGTCACAGAGCAGTAATGAATGAGTTATTGTTAACAACCAAACAAATATATCCCGATGTAAAACAGGCTGATAAACCGTAGCGATATGGGTTATCCACACCATTAGCAAACGATGTAAAAGCCAGAAAAATCAATGTGAAGAAATTTATTTTAGATTTATTAAGAAAATAATTTACTTGGCTAACTATTCTTTTTTATGCGCTATTCCCTAAAATCGACGACAAAAAAATACTTGCCGCCTGAATGCTCTTTTTATAGATGCCATCTATAATCGTTCATCCATTGAATAAATCGCCAGATAAGGATTTCACAACGTATTACCCATTTTGCGACAAAGGTACCCGCACGTAGGGATTAATCTTTTACGGCAAATTTTGTGATGACCATCATGTAATTTAATCTCCTGAAACCTCCCAAGACCGCACAAGTATTAGAAAATAAAACCTCTTTTAAGGACTTCTCATACGATTGTATGACATGAATTAACTTTGTGTTGAGGCAACATTGAGATATGGCTCATATAAGCACAACCAAAATTAGTGGGGCTCAATCAATGCATTGATTTACATCAACAAATAACTTATTTAAATTCAGACTAATCCTATCAATCGCTAAAAAACAATAACTTAAGTTAAATACACCAGTAACTTTCAGAATATAAAATATATCCTTAAGCACCGCTTAAATTAAAAAGAAATTCATTATCCATAATAAACTAACCTGTAAATCCCATTGCCCTTGTAGTCTATTTTTAAAAAACATCAATAGCTGGCAATTAAATATCGATCGTGACGTCCCCCGCGAGTGCGAGGTGCATGGTCCTAAACTCAGGGAACCAAATCTGTTTTTATCATCTAGACTAGTAGGCGTAATTTAAAAAAAATCAGATTTTAATAGGATTACTTGCACTACATGCTCCTCTTTACCCGCCTTGAAGCACCTGAATACTCACATCTTTTATCCAACGCCGGAGGTTAGACCATGTCATTTGTCACCACCAAAGATAACGTCAGCATCTTCTATAAAGATTGGGGCCCTAAAGAGGCACAGCCTATTTATTTCCATCACGGTTGGCCGCTTAGCGCTGATGATTGGGATACACAGATGCTGTTCTTCTTGTCGCAAGGTTTTCGCGTAATTGCGTCCGATCGTCGTGGCCACGGGCGTTCAAGCCAGGTGAGCGACGGTCATGATATGGATCACTACGCGGCCGATGTATCCGCCGTCGTAGAGCATCTCGATTTGAAAAATGTGGTCCACATTGGACACTCCACCGGCGGTGGACAGGTTGCACGCTACGTCGCGAAATTTGGCCAGCCGCAGAAGCGCGTCGCGAAAGCGGTATTGCTAAGCGCGGTGCCGCCGCTGATGGTTAAAACGCCATCCAACCCCGGCGGTACACCGCTTGAGGTGTTTGATGGTTTCCGTCAGGCGTTAGCTGCCAATCGCGCGCAGTTCTATCTTGATGTCGCATCGGGCCCGTTTTATGGCTACAACCGTCCCGGCGCGGAAATCTCGCAGGGCACGATTCAAAACTGGTGGCGTCAGGGCATGATTGGTAGCGCCAAAGCGCATTATGAAGGAATTAAGGCGTTCTCAGAGACTGACCAGACCGAGGACCTGAAAGCCATCACCGTCCCTACACTGATTCTGCAGGGCGATGACGATCAGGTTGTACCTTACAAAAATGCGGCGCTGCTTCAGGGCGAACTGGTCAGCAACAGTACGTTAAAAGTCTATCCAGGGTTCCCGCACGGTATGCATTCCACCCATGCTGATGTTATTAACAAAGATATTCTGGAATTTATTCGCCGTTAACCGGGCGTTGTGTGGCCAAGTTAGGATTGATGGTTGGGCTTAAAAAGCTTTATGCCAGAGTTCAAAAGCAAAAAGGGGTTACCTTTCGGTAGCCCCTTTGTTATTTGGCCAGCTTATTTCACGTTTCATTCAAACTAGCTCAATCCAATAACTGCATTCATATCAGCCAGTGTCACTGATATTTTTTGGTGCCAGTTTACTCTGAGGCACTCTGTTTTATTTCAGCATAGCGTGCAGCCAATTGTTTCAAATGCATTTCCAGTTGGGCCTTAGCTGCTGCGGGCAAAGGCGCTCCAGCAGGATTTTCTGACAATACTCGCAGTTGCTCTTCAGCCGGTATGGACTGATTAAAAGATTGCCGGACAGCAAATACCACCGACTTCAGTTCGCTAACGGTCATATATTTGCCTTTCTGCTCATCAAGCCCGTTCAGCCGATCGCTCAGTTTTTGCAGGTGGGTCATTCCCTGATGCCAGCCATTGAGTTGTTCTTCCGGCAAGGCGCCAGCATTGCGTTGTTGCTGCCATTGCTGTACCAAGGGCTTGGCCTGCCCCGGCCATAGCGCTTGAATCTGTTCTGTCAGTTTTTGGCTGTAAGTAAGAGCCCAGTCAGGGGGCAATTTATCCAGTCGGGCAATCTGCTGCTGCGTTTGGGCAATCAGGTCCTCGGGCAACGAAGTCTGCTGGCGCAATCTCTCTAGCTGTTCAGGTATGAGAGGCGCGGGAAGCGGTGCCAGTGAAGCTAAAAACTGAGCCTGTAGCGGGTCAGGCCGGTGGAGATGCAGCCAGCCCCATACTGCTACGATGCTTATCACCAGCATGGCACACATTCCGGCGGCGAAGGACTTCCACTTTTTTACCGGAGTAGGCATTGCCGCCAAGACTTCAACATTCACCTGATGCTCTGGCTGCGTAACGTACACCCACTTCACTGCACCGTCTGGCACATCTTCAGTAAGACGACTCGCCATTGCATCATTCACAACGGCGGTAGGCAGCACGATATCTGACTCAACCGTTGGTCTTTGGCTGGCTGCGCTATCTCTGTTTTCCAGCCGAATAGCACTGTTGTGCATCAACGTCCGCAAGGTATCTAGCTGGCTTAGATGCTTAAGCTCCAGACGCTCAAGCATCTCCCCCAAACGGGTAAGCAGTTGCTCCGCCCGATACAGCTGGCTGAGATCGCTGTAACTCAGCGGGAGCGAACGCATCCGTTGCTGTAGACGCTGACTCAGGCTGCTGAGGATTTCCATGCGAGCATGAACGGGTTGCGGCCACAGCGCCCCCCATTGATGGCTTATCAGCGCTTCGAGTATCGCCAGCCCCTCATTGAGGCCGAACAGCCCGGCATGTTGCGTCCGCGCCAGCGTGTACCAAGCCGCCGTCTGCAGCTCCACGCCATTGTGCTCAAACAGTGAGAGGCAGAGTTTTTCGACATAATGCCAGTTCACATCCGGGCGAGCCGGATGCGTCAGCTTACTCAGTTCATCACACAAAGCGGCATAATCCGCTAGCATGCGCGGGTCACCGCCGGTTTTAATTTTACGTGTGGTGATGTTATTCATGACCAGCCTTCCATTTGGTGTACCAGCAGGAAGATTATTTTTATCATTTTCATCTCCTTGATATATTTTGTTATTTTTAGCTCCGTTCCCCGTCAGCTATTGTTCGGACAGCTAAATCCGTCGGGCTCTCTGGCCTTACAGACGGGTGCTCGTGTCGAGATACTGTTGTTGTTTAAGATGTCGCAGGAGCACCCGTCCTTCCGGCATAAACTCCGTGCCGTAACGCACAAGGCCAACGCCCTTGAGTTCAGCGTCAATGGCATAGCGCAGTTCGCCCGGAACGCTCTGTTCCAGCAAGACAACAGTGATTTTTTTCAGACGCGGCTCATACTTGAGCAGAACAACCGACAGGGTGCCCATCAGCTCATGGGCCGTTCCCGGCATCCCTTGGAGAATTTTGGTCATATCCGGCAGACCGTAGTCCGGTAGATGTGCCAGCGTGCCCGCACGGCAGTTAAGGATACGCTGCATATTATCCAGAACCGATACAATGACCTGGTTCTGCTCGCTGACCTGATGCAGGTCGAGACCGCCGGTAAAGTTGCCGTAGAGCATTTCATACAGCGAAGGACTAGATGACTCACTCATCTTTCAGCGCCTGTAGGGTTAACTGGTTGTTCCCCGCCTCGATGACGCGTGCCTTATTCGGGCTGAGTTCGTCACGACTGAGTACCACACGCCAAGTGTTGTTTTGCTGGTCCGGTGAGATAAACATCCCGGCCACCGCCACATACTGTGCGCTTTCCTCCATCGGCATATCCACCATCACCGCCCCGCCCGGCTGCAGCCTGATATCCTTTTCAGCCACCAGATCGGCCTTGATGGCCTGGCTATCCTCCTTAAACAACGACGGGTAGTCGGTGCTATCGAAGGTTTTGCGGTCTTTAAGCTGATAAATGCGCACAACGGTGGACAATGCCACGCCACTGGCATTGTGGTTTACCGCCTCGCGGGCGCGAATATCGAGGTGAAGCGTTTTCACCTGCTTATAAAAAATCGATTTGGTCACGGCAACGGTGCCGTCTGTCACTTTTTGGGTCAAGCCGCAGCCCGCCAGTATCAGCGTGATACCTGTGGCCAGCGCAATCTGCGGAAATTTACCAGCGGTAATCGCCATCTTCATCGGTCTCCCTGCGGTGAATATTTTCCTGTACCCGCTCATAGCGGCCAAGATTGATGGTTATGGTTTTGGGATGGGTGGCGGTATTTGCCACATTTAATGGCCGCATCACGGCGGTGCGGCCCAGCTGCACTGCGCCGGTTTTAGGCTTAGCGTTCATGGTCGCATCCGGCAGCAGGCTGCGGTCGACACACAGCTGCAAACGGACATCGAGCCGTGACCCAAGATACACATGCAGCAGCGCCATTAAATCCGTGTGAAGCTCCCCATTCGGCAACCAGCCCTGCACTTCAGTTGGATCGGTGGTGGTGAGACGCATCAGTACCTGGCTGTTCACATCGGTGGCATAGTGACCCATCACCGGGCGATTTGTCAGGGTGACGGGCTGGCTGACGCTCATGGTTAGCGGCCTCTTCAACGGCACGCGGCGTTTGTCGTGGTGCCAAATTTTTGCCTGCGTGTTAGGCGCCAACAGACGTACCAGCGAAGCCATACCCTCTGCTGTTCTCCCCGGCAGCAACATGACTGGCAGCAGCGCCAGAAAGCGAGAGGCCGGGGCCGCGATGCCGTCCGTGCAGCCGTCAATCCCGAGCCCCGTCAGCCCCAGCAGATACTGCGAAGTTTTGTCCCGTCCGCCTTCCTCAAAGGTCGCCGGATACGAATATTTGCGCCAGATGCGGTAATACTGGGCTATCAGCCGGTGATTGAAGATATCGAGAAAGTCCGCCGTCGCCTCATACCCTTCCCGTCGCTGGGTGATGTCATCGATATAGTGCGTCGGCAGCGGAGACTCCACGCCGTAGAGCCCCATGAAGGTGATGCGCACCGTCGGCGGAAGGTGCGGATGCTCGGGTAATTCCACGCCTTTGATTTCGGAAGCCGGGAAGCCCATTCCCGGATGCGGTCGGAAGCGTACCGGTTCATGTCGCACCTGCCATGTGCTGCCGGTGACCGTTTTATCCGGCTGACTCTGCTCCAGTAACTGGCAGAAGCGGTAAAAATTCATGTACGGCAGCCGGTCGCCCAGCTGCGCTATCAGCCGGGCAGGCGCGGACTGTGATTCTCTTTCCACCGGATACGTTTTCCTTCTGGCTGAACGATAAGGGTAAGCTGGTTAAACTGGTTCATGTCGGCATAGAGCGCAAAGAAGCGGTTAAGCATTTCGCCGAACAGGTGGATATCGCCCTCGCCCGTAAACCCATTGCTGTCGAGGGTGATCTCAATATCCAGACCGCGCAGCAGGAAACCCTGCTCAAAGCGCTGCAGGCGATGATGTGCTACATGCTGAATGGCCTCTAAACGCCGGGTGTTCAGCTCATCGTCCTGCCAGTTATAGAGCGCAAGCGTCCCGCGCAGCACTTCGGCGGTGCTCATCATATTCAGAAACCCAGAGCCCAAGTGGCTCAATACTCGCCAGTGGAAACGGTCTTCCGCCGGCGGATAGACGGGCAGCGTTGGCTTGCAGAGATTGCGCACTGAAAGCTGGGTGTCCACCACCTGTTCGCAGCGATCGAGCAACGTGCTTTGCAGGGCCCGACGCGGCAGTTGACCGTTGGTCCCGGTGATTTGCAACGACACGGCTTCGCGCTCGACAAGCCGGTCATCTTCCCACTGATGGCCCCCGAGGATTAGCCAAGTGTCATACAGCCCGGTGACGCTGCGCTTCACACGCGTGTGGTAGTAACGTGGCGGCGCATGGCGACGCATCATCCCACCTTTGTGGCGGAAGCTGCTGAACGGCACGTACTCAGCATCACTGGCCCGGTTCGAGCCGGTGACCGAATCCACGGAGTAAATTTCTGTATGCCCGTCCTGCAAACGTTTAGGGCGCAGCAGGTACTCGCTTTCAAGACCGGTAATCGTCAGTGGGTCAGCTTCAAGGGTGAACAGATTAATCACCGGCACGCAATGCAGACGAACGGCTTCATCGGTGACCGGCAGGTCAGACGGCCACAGCGTAGTAAACACCACTTCAATATCGAAATATTCCGTCCCCGGAGGCGGCGTGATCCCGCCCAGCCCATTGAGGTGGACAAACATAAATTTGTCGCGAAAGGTGAAGTACTCCAGCAGCAACTGATAGCCGCTGAACGCGGTATCGCCTTTCGGCCACAGCACGTCCTCTTCGGCAAATCCGCCCGGTGAGAAATAGCCGTCAAGCCGGATACGGTCAGTTTGCCCCGGCAGACGCATGTACAGTGCCGCCTGCCGTTTGGTCAGCATCAGATGCAGTTGGCTGCTGACGGGGGCATCCGCACCGAGATACAGACTCACGCGACTCAGGTCAGCGCTGGACCAGTCGGCTTGGCGACTGCAGGAAAAGCGCATCCGTAGTAGTGAACGACCATCAGATTCAGTGGTCATGGTGATACCCGAAACAGACAGGGGATTGAGCATCACATCCCGTGTAGTGCGGTAACGGCAGACGGTGTGCTTCGGCCCTACCGGACGGGAATATATCTCAAGGCCTGCGGGCACCACTTCCGCCATTTTCATAGTCTGCAATGCTGGCGTAAGCGCCACCACCGAGAGCGACGGAATAGTGCGCAGGTAATGTGGCCACAGCATACTGACTAACCCTTCGGTCAGCTCTGGCAGATCGTCGTCGATCTTTTCACGCAAGCGCCCCATCGAGAAGGCAAAACCTTCGAACAGGCGTTCAACATAGGGATCCGGTGTCCCGGCCTTATCCAGATCCAGCATCGCAGCGCGG
Source organism: Kluyvera sp. STS39-E (assembly GCF_040932435.1). Classification (NCBI taxonomy): domain Bacteria; kingdom Pseudomonadati; phylum Pseudomonadota; class Gammaproteobacteria; order Enterobacterales; family Enterobacteriaceae; genus Kluyvera; species Kluyvera sp. STS39-E. The sequence continues at coordinate 127,434 of NZ_JBFQGA010000009.1, forward strand.
TCGGGGTGGGTCTGAGAAAACTCTTTCGCGGCTTCGCGCAGGTAGCGCATTTCCGCATCGAAATAACGGAGGGTTAAATCTTCCATTCTGTTCATTTTCCTGTGGTTCTAACCGCAAAGCACAACGGCCCTTGCCGCATCGGTCGCGATCAACTCGGCTAGCAAGTGGTCCATGACCGGTGTAAGGCGGGTTTTGTCAACCTCACTGCGACCCGCTTTCAGTCGCAGGATTTTCAGATGGCGAGCGCGAACTTCAAACAGCAGTTCAGGTTCCCAGTCGTTGAGGGACAGTTCCCCTGCATGCTCACCCAATTGTGCAAACAGGTGCGCCGCCAGCTCATTTTTACCGTACTGCTCAGCAATGCGGCCCATCAGCAGCCGCAGCAACCACTGTTGCCGCGCGGTAGAGGCGCCCGATCGGTTCTGGAGCCAAGCCAGTGCCGCTTCCGGGCCGTCGCTGTCCGCCAGCGCCAGCGCCTCCGGCTCTAGTGCCAGAATGTCATCGTTGCCGGCGGTTGCCGGAGCTGATGGCGAGTCATTGCCCCAACCGCCAGCCGTATCCAGCACGCTCTGCCGGATCCAGTTCAGCGTCACTTCATCCGCAAACGGCGTACCGTCGCTGAATGCCAGCGTTTCAAGCCCGGACAGGCGGGTCAGCAGACCTTTAAGGTCGGTGGCGATAATATCGGCCAGCGTATCTTGGCCGGACTTCGTCAGCGCTTGGTGGATATACCACTGCAAATCCAACCACAGGTGATTGGCCCCGCGGGAAAAAGTGCTGTCCGCCGTTTCGAGCATCTCAGCCCAGTTCTGCTGCAGGTAAAGGCGTTTGAGCAGGGCACGCTGATCTGCCCTTGGCGGCTCGATGCGTGTGCGGCCCTGCGCATCCGGGGCGGGAATGGTCCGCAGGGTATCGTGGCGCAGGCTTTTCATCAGATGGTGCGCCGACAGCCAACCGTCGGGCTGCTCACGCAGATATTCAGCGAGCGTGCGGGCCTGAGCCAGCAAATCCTGACCGGAGGTGATGCGTCCAATGACCGGGACATCGTTGTGATTGGTCGTCGAAGGGGTTTCGCTGGCGCTGGCGTTCTGCGGCACCACCGCATCCACGCCACCCGCTTTTTGCAGACGGCTTTCCAGTGCACCGTACAGCGCGTTCAGACCCGGGCGTATTTCATCCGGTTCTTTTTCGGTAAGCAGCGCAATCAGCAACAGCGCCCCGGTGGTGCGCATCGCCTCCTCCCTGACCACTTCCGGGTACAGCGAGAGCGAATCCGTCATGCGCGAACCCGCTAGCCATTCCAACGCCGCCTTACGACTGCGGTCACGCTGCGGATACAGTTGTGTACCAAAGCGATCCAGCAAACCAGCCAACAGTTCAAGCCCTTCAGCCAGCCCCTGCTCGCCTTCACGGTGCAGCCTGGCCCAGCAGTAGTACGTCGCGACACGAATGTCTTTCGCGGTGGTGGTCAGCAGTTTCTCCGCAAGCCGGCAGATGAGTTCGGTATCTGCCCCAGAGAGCTTGTTGACCTCTTCACGCATCTGCTGGAAGTCATCGTCATAACCGGGGTCTTCGCCCACAGGCGATGTACCAGACAGCGGCTGCAGCCAGTTGTCCCATCTCGCCACGTGTTCTCGGGTCATCGCTAGCAGTGGTACCTGCTCTGTTTGGCAGGCATTGAGTAAGGTATTCAGCGAGCTCATTAGTAGACTTCCTCTGTATCACTGGACGCACTGGCGACCTGCTCTGACGCTGCCATACCGGTTGTGTTAAAGATGGTTTCCGGCAGACGGAAATTGCGCAGTTTCAGCAACACCAGCGGCCCTTCACCGACTTCGGTACGCAGGGTATAGTTGAGCATGCGGCCATCCTGAGCCTTCCAGCTCACGCTGTAACTGCTCCCCATGCCCGGATACGCTTTCACGTTGGCTTTATCAAGAAGCCGTATCAGCCCCCAACTGCCCGGAATATCCGCATACTGGCGGGTACCCGCCTGGGTGCTAATCCAGCTTAGGTTTGCACCGGGCGCTTCGGTGTCCGCAGGCCAAGTAAAGCGCTTCCACGCGGGTAACTGATTCACATAAGTCAGCTTCTGGCTGTCGATAATCAAGTCAGTCTGCATCACGCCTTCGGCGGTGCCTGGCCGCAGCTCGAAGTTCATCCCAGCATTGCCTTCAGTGAAGGCCACATCCGAGATATGGCTCAGGGTGTTGATGGCATTGAGGAATGCCGGATTAAATACCAGCCCTTGTGAATTGATGCTGTCAGGCACCCAATGGTTGCCTTCTTTGTGCAGGACGCCTTTGAGTCGGGTCTGCAGAAATTGCGCAATCCGCCCGGCATCAGCATTGAGGTATTTGGCGAGCAACGGCAGGGAAACATCGCTGCTGGCAACGTTAAACGGATAGCGACTGCCAAACGCTGAATTCCACTCATTGACGACAGCCTGTTGCCACTGGGCATTGAGGCTGTCAGCCGCCGGGGTCAGCACCTGCTGCCAAGCCAACTCCATCGGGTTGACGAACACCGTGCGTCCAAATCCGCTCCACTCCTGACCGAGCCCGGCAGCAATCAGACTGCCGTAGTCGCGGGTTTCGGTCAGATCAACGGCTTTTCCTTGGAATACCGTCTGGGCAATAGTCTGGGTCATGGCCTGTGGGTCAGCGGCGTTGGTTACCTGCTGCAGGCGCAAGCGGACCTGGGTCACTCGGGTCAGGTATGACTGCAGGCTGAGGTCTTGTGCACCGGTGCGGCTCTTGTCCATCAACGCCAGCACCGGCCCGAAGGTTGCGTCCAGCGGGCCATACACACCGGCGCTCTGGTCAATGGCATCTTTAGGGTCATTCCCCAGCAGGTTTTTTGCCGATTTCACGAGTGAATCCGCAATCGCCTCCCCGGTTTGTCCGGTACGCCCCTGCACATTCAGGGTATTCATGAGTGCGACCAGAGGAGACTGGCGCACGTCGGCCATCAGGGTTAACTGGTCAATGGAATCGGACAAGGTGGTGGCCCGGTTCCAGCGCAGGCTGTTCAAAAATTCAAGCCAGGCCCCGCCAAAGTCAGCAAAATAGCGCTCCGTCAGACGCATTTTCAGTACTTCCGGAGAGGTTTCATCCTGGCTGTTCACCTGGTGCTTACTGTCCGTGAGCACCCAGTCGAGCTCATCCCGGCGCGCTTTCACCACTTTCTCAATGGCCGGCTGCACAGCCTGCTCCCAGGCGTGACGGGTAAACATGCCTGGCACAACCTCAGTGGAGCTGAACAGACGGGATACATCGGTATCACCAGTCATGTCTTCAAGGCGCATATCGACATACAGGTGCGCCACCTGCGAGAGCATCTTTTGGTAGAGGGTTGATTCGCTGTTACGCACACCCATTAGGCGAACCAGCAGCGAACGCGCCTGGCTGACCATGCCCTCATCCGCGCGGAGTTTCCACTCTGGATGCGCAATCAGCTGTGTGCCGTAGAACGACAGCAGCGACGGAGCCATCCCCTGCCAGGCGCCGTCCTTCACGCCGTCACGCTTCGGCCAGTCGCTCATTAATGCAGAGCTGAACCAGGCAGCATCCATATGTTCCGGACGCGCCAGCATCAGGTAGAGTTTCAGCTGTTCCCAAGTGCTTTTCGCCATCTGTTCGCGCAGCGGACTGCCCGGCGGCAGAGCATTAAAGGCGCCGAGCTGACGCTTTAAATGATCGGCTGCCGCATCCCGTAGCAGAGGCAATGCACTGTTCTGGTAACTCGGCCAAAGTGCCGCCAGCAGCGCATTGTTCTGACTTAGCCCGGCACGCTCATACCATGGCACGCCGTGTTCTGACCGGTACTGCAGACGAGACAGCGTTTTTTGTAGCTCCGACAGCGCATGCAGGCGCTGCTCGAGCGGCTGATTTTGCCGGGAAGCCATCGAGGCTAGGGTATTGGCGCCGTCAATCTGGGTGCGGTTGGTGACATAGGCAATGCCCATCCAGGCGGCCCATCCTATCATCGTGAGCGCAGCAACAGACGCCATCGCCTTACGCCACGGAATCCCCGGTTTAACGGGGCGCAGCCCAGCAGGAAGCATCCGGACAGATTCAGGCAGAATATCCCAGCGCTTATCCATGCCCCAGTGATGCGCCACGGCACGCTCCGCGCCGGCAGAAGGCTGGCTGAACACCACGCCCGCCAGCGGCAGTGGGCGATACGGGTTTAGCATCACCGACAACGGCGCGATGATGCTCTCCGGCGCGCGGATGAGCTGGTCAGCAAGCGTCAGCAGGAAGTTGTGTGTCACCTCATTGCAGGCCTGTTGTAGGCCTTGCGAGGTCAGTTCCGGCGTCAGGGTTGTGAGTTGTTCAGCCAACTCCTCGGTGCGACACCCGGAAGGCAGCAGACAGCCTGTCGCCTGCACAACGCGGCCTGCCGGCTGACCGGCGCGTGGATGCAGGGACCAAACGTACAGGGGAATTTTCCAGCCCAGCGTATCCATACGAGTGCTGATGGCATGAGACAGGGAGTCCATGGTGCTTTCAGACGGCACGGGTAATGGCGGCTCCAACCCCGGTGCTGATAACTGTTCGAACGCTGAGGTCACCCACACCAGACCATCCACCGGACGGCGGCGCAGTTTGCGCAGCGCGGTTAGCCAAGTATTGTCTGCTGGCGTATTGAGATCACCGCCCCACAACAGCAATGTCCCACGATCTTCCTGCCAGAGCTGCCCAGTGAGGCCAGGGGCCAGTTGCTCCACTTCAGCGGCAGTACCGGTTATCAACAGGATGCGGGTTTTACGCCCCCAGCGACGGCCGTAGAGGTTACGCATGGCGAGACGGATGGTGTCGACGGTGACGTTGCGGGGTGGGGTTTGTTTAACGCGACCTTCATCGGCGGGCAGGACATTCTTTCGCTTAGCCTGAAAACGATGCCAGCCCTGCTTGATGGCAAGGCCAATTGTTTTGCCATGACGAAGCATCAGTAACAAGAATAACGCACCGGCAAGCGCCAGGCTTTTCAGCAGCGTAGTGTGCAGTCCAATCTGATCACCAAATTGCCAGATTAACCAGGCAATCCCCCCAGCAATGAGGGCGGAGAACCCCAGCCGGCCCCAGCCTCCACGCCATGACGAATTACCCGTTTTCATTATTTCTGTTCCCTGTTTGCACTGTATTAATAAATTTCTGCTCACCATCTGTAGAAAGCATCAGACAGTCTGCTTTTTGTATATTCACGATATCGCTAGCTACTGCAGCCAGAATCCATGGGGAAAATGGGCCGCTGATCCCGGCATATTGCTCCAGCCAATGGAGCTGTTCAGGTTTCCAGTGGCCGCCATAATTTTGTGCTATTTCAAGCAGACCGGGAAAAGCATTCCCCCACTCCACGTTGTCGCCAACAATACTGACGGTGGAACAGGCCTGAGTTTGTGTCGATAAAAACGTATCCAGTGAATTTTCTGAAATCGTCATATCAAGTGCCATTGGACGCAAAAGACGGGCATTAAGAGAGAGCTTATATTTTGTGGCAACATCATCGGTGGTCAGCAACAGGACAGCCAGCGCATCACTGTACGCATCTCGCCCTTGAGTTTGGTGAATCAGGATTAAATCCACATCTAGCGTCGGTGATTTAATTCGCTCATCAAGCGAGAGGAACGACTTTGACTTAAGAATGGTCAACTGCGGCACCGGACGAACAAGAATGGCTGCCTGCCAAGCATGTGCAAATGCATCCTGCAATGCTGGCAAATCATCTTGAGAGTCGGTCAGCAGCGTGACCGCGGGTTCTATATCTAAAGGCAACTTTTCCAGGGCTGGGCTTAACCCTGACAGCAAAACAAAACAATACGCCTCGTGACTACCTTGCTGACAAATTCGTCGGGTCAGAGATGTGCTTTGCTCCAGTGTTGGCGGGGCTGCCAAAAAAAGTTGAGGCGTCAGATTTGCAGGTAGCATTACGCCACTGTGTAATACTACGATATTGCGCCCAGCCCAGTTCACCCACTGTTGTTGTGCAAATTCTGCTTCACCGGATTCAAATTCGTATTTGTCCACCGCATTGTTATAGAGCCAGCCACGTAGACAGAGAAAGAAAAACCAGATAACTGTTGGGCATGCAGTGACGGCCCAAATATTAAATGTTTGAAGTGGCCCTGCCAGTTGATTGGCATGCAGGACAAACAACAGTACACACCCCACCAGCGCGAAAACCCCCATCATCATCCACAGGATGAATGAAGGTTCTTCGGGCTTAGCCGATATCGTTGATTTCTGACGCTCCCAGCTCATCACTTATCCTATTACGCAATCCGGTGCACTGGAGATCACCTGACAACCGCACTCACAGTGGCAACCATCCACAACCACGGCTTTACCGTCAGAGGTCCATTCAGGCGATCCTTCAATAATGGTATTAATGCCATGCCCATCTTTTGGGCAGCTGACTTTATCGCCAACGAGAGCAACCTTTTTGCCATTTACTACCATTGTTGATGAGGCAGAAATAACCTGTCCGCCGTGCGTGGTTTTATCACCGATCAGTACAAACCCTTTAGACACATGTCCCTCCCATAACAGCCATTAATAATGTTTTAACGAGATTTTTGTTTTACAAATTCATACTTCGTTTTTTCTGAATTTGGGAAGTAACGATCTATTATTTCATCTCCATTAGGATAAGTGAGCGTATATCCATCACCTTTCTTCTTTGGAGGAACGGCATTAACAACCATGTTAGAGTGGAATATGGGTTTAAATACAATACTATTTACGTCATGGACACGGTAAGTCAACATTGGCTGGCCTTGTACACTAAGAACTAATATCTCCTCATCTGTGTTTTTCTTTCTAATTAAAGGGTAGTAATTTTTTTTATTTCTATAGCACCATAGACATCATCAAAATGCCCATCTCCCCTAGGGGGGGCATTTCTATCAAAAACAAAAACAATATCACTGGGTATACTTCTCTTAACCCCCGCCCCGAATCTCTTCATATTATGATATTGAAAATCAAATTTTATATTGCTGAGTTTCCACTCACACTGCCCCCCCCCATCCAGCGCAACGCTGTTACTAACAGTATCACTACCCGGTTCGGCCTTAAAAGGAACAGTCAATAGATGATATCCCGCCCGGGAAGTTATCGCTCCCGTTGAGGTAAATATTTTATCCCTGCATTTTTCCGAGCGATAAATCACATCCATTGGTAGAATATCGACATCAACAGGTTTAACAACGGCAACTTTTACGGTTTTACCATTTGGTGGAGGTGTGAAATTTTCGCTTAGCGCACAACCGCTAAGTGATAATAACGGCAGCAGGTATAATACAGTAGCTATTTTCATTCAGCATATTCCTTTTTTGTCTTACGGAAACGCTCCAGGGCGGGCTTCCCTTCAGGCATTTGTTCCGTCACTCTCAGGGTTTCCACTACCAGACGCTGCAACGCGGCAAACAGTCGATTTCTTTCCTTTTCATTATCCGGGACACCGGCATCTGACAACTGTTTTTCGAATGCGATCCTGCTCTTTTCCCTTTTAAGATTGATATAATGCTATAGAGACACTGGCAACTCTTCAAAGTTACCGAGTTTATTTTATCGAGTTTAATTTTTCAAAATTAATAGGATCGGGCCCTTTTGCATTAGTTGTTTGAGTGCCATCAGGATATGTGGTTATAGAATCTTCACCAAATTTCTCTGGCCCTAATACATTAATGACCTTATCAGAGTGAACATTAGGTTCAAAAAGAAGACTCTCTGAATTGCTAACTCTATAAGTCAACATATCTTTATTTATTAACCTTAGAATTTTAGCATGATCTATCATGCGATCATTTCTAACAAGGGGGTAATAATCTTGCTTAATTACAACGTCGCCAGATATATCTTCATAATGCCCATCCCCACGTGGGGGATCGTTTTTATCAAAAACAAAAACGATATCATTAGGAACATTCTTTTTAATATCAGCCCCAAATTTTTCCATATTACTGAACTTAAACTGGAAACGGATATTGCTTAACCTCCACTCATACTGACCGCCACCATCAAGGAAAATATTGTTGCTCACTATATCGCTCCCTTTTTCCGGATTAAAAGAAACGGTAAGCAGGTGATATCCCGCCCGGGAAGTTATCGCTCCCGTTGAGGTAAATATTTTATCCCTGCATTTTTCCGAGCGATAAATTACATCCATTGGTAGAATATCGACATCAACAGGTTTAACAACGGCAACTTTTACGGTTTTACCATTTGGTGGAGGTGTGAAATTTTCGCTTAGCGCACAACCGCTAAGTGATAATAACGGCAGCAGGTATAATACAGTAGCTATTTTCATTCAGCATATTCCTTTTTTGTCTTACGGAAACGCTCCAGGGCGGGCTTCCCTTCAGGCATTTGTTCCGTCACTCTCAGGGTTTCCACTACCAGACGCTGCAACGCGGCAAACAGTCGATTTCTTTCCTTTTCATTATCCGGGATACCGGCATCTGACAACTGTTTTTCGAATGCGGCCCTGCTCTCTTTACGTTTCAGGGGGGCATCGGGGCAAACCAGTTCCACCAGTTGGTCATTAATATACGGCAGATAGGCGGCGGGCATAAAATGGTTGCGCGGGTCGGTAAGTATGGAGTCTAAATCTGGGTTGGTATTTTTTGGAAAACATTTCTTCAGGCTATCGGGTGTTAAAGATCGAATAAATTGTACATCCTGATTTTTCGCAGAAATACTTTTTTCCTCCGCCAGGGAGGGAATTAAATAATATTTTGTTTTTTTAGGCAGACGGTACTTTATCCTACGGCATTTAGGGGCGCTCATTGAGCCTTCGCATTGCAGGCTTTCCACTACCTGAGTGGTATAATAGAACAGCACAATATCTCCGTGATGCCAAAAGCAATCCCCCACGGTAATGCCGGTGATTTTTTGTGAGAGCAACTCCGCTACGGACCATGTAGTCCCCAGTACGCTACCAATCGGACCATAAATCTCATAAAACCAGTTATAGAGATTTACATCCATTGGTACGCTGGTAATGGTATCCGAGTCATTAACGTGCCGGTAATGCGTGATGTCCGTAAGCTGCAGAATGGCGTCGGCGGTGAACACCCTCGGCATACCGTAGGTATAAAGAAGCGGTTTTATTGATTTTAACTCTGCGGCATAAATCAATGCCAGCGCTCCTCCTAAGCTGTGCCCACATAAGAATAGTTGTTTCTTTTCAATTATAAACGATTTTATATCATCAAAACTCGAAAGCGACATCTCCTTAGCATACTCAAAAGCATCTAAAAAACCCTTATGAATTTTACCCGTCGGGGCAAGATAGGATGGGCACACCTGTGGGCTAAAGGTAATATCCGTTACCCAGTCCCTCACCTCCTGCGTACCACGCCAGGCCACAATGACATGTTCACCGTTGGAAACATAAAATAACTGAGTATTATGCTGAATAAAACTCCCAGCGGTGGTGACAAAGCGTGGATTGATATAGCGCTGGCTAACCCTGACAGCAAAACAAAACAATACGCCTCGTGACTACCTTGCTGACAAATTCGTCGGGTCAGAGATGTGCTTTGCTCCAGTGTTGGCGGGGCTGCCAAAAAAAGTTGAGGCGTCAGATTTGCAGGTAGCATTACGCCACTGTGTAATACTACGATATTGCGCCCAGCCCAGTTCACCCACTGTTGTTGTGCAAATTCTGCTTCACCGGATTCAAATTCGTATTTGTCCACCGCATTGTTATAGAGCCAGCCACGTAGACAGAGAAAGAAAAACCAGATAACTGTTGGGCATGCGGTGACAGCCCAAAGATTAAATGTTTGAAGTGGCCCGGCCAGTTGATTGGCATGCAAGACAAACAACAGTACGCACCCAACCAGCGCAAGAACCCCCAGCATCATCCACAGGATGAATGAAGGTTCTTCGGGCTTAGCCGATATCGTTGATTTCTGACGCTCCCAGCTCATTACTTATCCTATTACGCAATCCGGTGCACTGGAGATCACCTGACAACCGCACTCACAGTGACAACCATCCACAACCACGGCTTTACCGTCAGAGGTCCATTCAGGCGATCCTTCAATAATGGTATTAATGCCATGTCCATCTTTTGGGCAGCTGACTTTATCGCCAACGAGAGCAACCTTTTTGCCATTTACTACCATTGTTGATGAGGCAGAAATAACCTGTCCGCCGTGCGTAGTGTTATCACCAATCAATACAAAGCCTTTAGACATACGAAACTCCATTTTTTAATTTCCACATATGCATTTCTCTATGCAGATAAGAACATTATTTCTCTATTTTAATTTCCTTTAACTTATCACACGCATTCGAATCACCTTCGGAGCAGCTTTTTTTGAATAGTGGGGTAGCCTGGTCTTGATCTTTAGTTACGCCTTTACCATCAAAGAACATCGTGCCTAAATGATACATAGCTGAAGGTTCACCTTGTTTGACTGCAAGCTCAAGCCAACTCTTTGCTTTATCATAATTCACTACAACTCCCTTGCCATTAAGGTATGCGTAACCTAAATACATCTGAGCTGTGGCATTATTTTTATTCGCAGCTTTCTCATACCAATAATTAGCCTTTTCGTAGCTCTGAGTGGTTTCTTTTCCAGAATAATACATATCACCTAAATCGATCTGAGCATCCGTGTTTCCGAGTTCAGCTGCAATCTGATAGAGTTCAAATGCTTTTTTCATATCCTTCGGAACACCCATACCCATACGATACATATTGGCAATTGAGTTTGCATCGTCGGCTTTAGTTGTTGATGTTGGGTCTATAGTGACCGTTTCAGCAAAACACAGATTGGAGATAAAAAACAATACTAATCCGTAAAATGGTTTCATAAAAACACCTTTCACAAAAGCATGATAGACCATTAATGGTTTGTGATGTACATCTTTAAAAATCACTGTTTTCAACGATTACCAATTACCATAAGGATATATCTTACCTTTGATAAAATCAGGAGTATCACCATAGTAAACATACCCATCAGGGTGCCCTGTCACCCCTTTACACATATCAAGTTCTTTACCTGATACAGTCGTTATTTTTGTATCATTTAATGGGATGTCCGAATGACCATATTGTCTCAACCAGACTCGTACTTTTCCCTCAGGTGCCAAACCTATCAGCATCGTCTGCCGGTATGCATCTTTCCCAGGTTCTAAAACATCAGGGTAAGGGCTAATCATTTTATCCCATGTATTTTGGGAGAAAAATAAAGTTGATTGATATGTTTTTTTATCAATAATCGAGTCCCAGCAAAACATCATTATCTGCGGCAATCTATCGGCTTTATTAAACTGCGTACTCCCCGCTGAGTTCCGCTCACTCCATTTTCCGACACTGATTCCACGCGGCTGATCAATAGTTCTATATGTCGATGCATAACCATCAACATCTAACAGCTTTAATAGTGTAACCTGCGCCGGTAAAGCTTTTGGGGTAGTAAAGGCAAAGTACCATTTATCCCATGGAGTTTTGAGACTGTTAGGTTGCTCACTGGCACAGGCATTAGCAAAACCCACAAGTAATAAAACCAAAGTTATTCTGGTGATTGATTTCATGATTTTCCTCCCTGCATATTCCAGACAGCACGAACCCAACCGGGGTTCGAATTAATTACGGATACTTAGCCCCTATCGCATTTAAAATATGATGATTCACCATGCCCCATAAGGATATTTTTTATTTTTAATAAAGTCTATGATATCGTCATCATATCCATAGCTAAAGTTACTTTTCGTCACACCTTTGCACATATCCAATTCAGATCCAGAAACTGTGATAATCTGAGTGTTTTTTTGCTCTAAGTTTGGTCTTCCATTATTCTTTAACCATACTCGCACTTTCCCTTCAGGAGCTAACCCGATAACTATACATTGGAAAAAATATGTATCTCCATGGGAGTAATTACTGGGTTCAGTACTTAGCATTTTATTTTTTGTATCTGAAGAAAAAATCAATGTGGTCTCATAGACTTTTTTATCAATAATTGAATCCCAGCAAAATTTTATAACTTGAGGTGGAGATTTCGCTTTGTTAAAAGGAGATATACCTTGGCCTGCATGTTGACTTCAGACTCCTATACTCTGCCCTTGTGGCTGATCTATTGTCTGAAAGACCTTTCCATATCTATTCACATCAATAAGTTTAACAAGTGTAACTTTGGCCGGCAGAGGTCTAGGCGTCGAAAATGTAAAGTACCACTCATCGAACGGGGCATGAATATCCCCTTTTGTATTAGTTGCTGAACTGCTGTTACAACCGACCAGAAATAACAATGATATTGCTTTAACTATTAGCCTCATACCTTCTCTCCATTCATATTCCACACTACGCGAACCCAACCTGGATTTGGTCTGTTAATGAAACCAAATTTTGGGGCGGGGCTGGCAACATTATCCCTGTAATTTAGTTTTCTACACAACGGAATCCATAGCCTGTTGATTCAGTTTCCGGCTTATTGCTTCCTCGAGTAATATCATACAAACCAAACATTGACCCTAAGTAACCTCTTACTACTTTTTCAGTCCCATTAGCTGGCCCCTGAGGATCTTTTTCAGGCGAATGCTGATAATAATCATCAGCATACCAGTCATTAACCCAGTCATGCCCATTACCCATCATGTCATAAAGTCCCAGTGGATTTGGCGGAAAAGCGCCTACTGGAGATCTGTCGTGAGTAAAATTAAGTTTTGAATCGGGAACACTTAGATCATAAATATTATCACTATTAGCAAACTGTCTAAACTTTCCGCGACTGCGTGCAGCATATTCCCATTGGGCTTCCGTGGGCAATGATACTTTCCGTCCTAAAACACCACCGACCCAGTGGCAAAACGAAGATGCATCCGACCAATTAGCCACCGCTGGATAATCATCGCCAATGTACTTAAGCATACGTTCGTCATATTTACTTTCAACTTTTCTATTTGAAATTTTCTTATAATATTTATTGGCATCTTTGTTAGTTAAAGATAACCATAAATTAAATTCTCCCCACGTCACTCTGTTTTTTGCCATTTTGAATTTCGTCAAATCAACCCAATGCAGCGGCTTGTTATTATTATCATTGCTGAACGGTAGTTTTTCTCCAACGAGAGGCCCAAAATCCCCCATCTGATAACGCCCACCATCTACTGTTACCATTGAATCGACAATCTGTGAAGCTAATTTCCTTTGTTCTTGTTGGCCTTTTTCTTCATTGCAACCAGTAATAATGAAACTACTAATAGCTATAAAAAAAGTAATTTTATTTATTTTCATTTTTTCAACTCCATGCCATCAACAACAACTCTGGTGCAGCTTCCCATCAAAAAAGGAGAAACTTCCGATAATGATTTCAATTCATTACCACGAACATCTATTGATTCAGGTAAGCTTTCGTAGATTGAGATTAAATTTTTGGCGTAATGGCTTGGAAAAAGCTTAACGGAGGATGCATTTGGGACAACACGCCCTAATCCATATGTTTGAACCTCTTCGCCCAATGCAAGAAAATCAGCTACTTTCTGTTGGTTTGATTGCCATGAACCTGATATTTCGAATGCTTTTGATAGATGCTGCATAACATTTTCATAATCTCTTTTTGACTGAATCCAACGTAATGACAGCAGTACGGCCCGTTTTCTTGCACTATATGTCACCTGACCTTCACACTTCGTTTGGGCATGGCTTGCGGGGCTGGCAACATCATCCCAGAAATTTCGCTCGGTCAACGAAGCGATCGCTGCTCCTTTACTTTCGGGAGGTGAATATCTTAAACACTCCCCTTGTGTATCTAAAATGTGTTGCATTAACTGTACACGCCGCTCTTTTTCATCCCAGCTATCTCTTAACCTTTCTAATATCAGAGCTGTTTCTTTTTCTAAATGATCAGTCAACTGATTAGCTCCGTACATACCGATAAGTAACGGTAAAGCGCAGAATGCATAAAAATCCCCCTCTCTGATTACATTCTCTGACAGCTGAATATAATCAGCATTCCGAAGCATGTAGGTTAAGCATGGCATGAAATCGGTAATAATTGCCTCTCCATCTATATCAAAAGCAACACTTCCTTTTCCCCCTCCTCCCCAACACATTCCAGCTCTCGCCAGAACCTTGACTCTTCCATTTTCGTAACTGAACCGGAAAGAACCATTCCAACCCACTCCCATTTGAGCCGTAGCCCCTAATGCCACTTTTGCCAGTTGCGTATATTTTAAATCCTTTTTGTCAGGGTTAAGCCATTTAATAGCACCTGAAAGATTCGCTGAGGCTTGGGCTCCGGCAAAAACAGTTAATTCTCCCGTGGTTTCTGGATCCTCAACAGCTTTGCTTATATCTATTTTTCGCTCTCCGGGAGCGCCTGTATTGTCTGAAGATCCGGGAACTCCTTTTGCCCAGTTACTTTTCATCGATACGCCGAGTTCAACACCTAAGCTTGCACCAACACTACCGGCCAATGCCAGTTCAAAGTCAAAACGCAGTGTACCCAAATTACCGGTTCCCCCACCCATTTCTGGCTTCAGCGGATAGGTCATCGTAATACCGTGTATGTCAGGAAGCGACAGGGTTAATTTACTTTTAGACTCAGCGAGAGCAAGACTTGCGTAAGCACTTGCTTTTCCGCTAGTGGCAGCTTCCTTTTTTAACTTTTTACCCTTGTTACGAAAATCTACTTCAAATGGGTTTAATTCTTCCGTTAAACCCGCGCCATAAGTCCAGCGCATGAGCTGGGATTGGGAATCAAAGCCAAATCTATCCCCCTGGTATGGAGAATGTTTAAGGCTATCATTCATATCTCTGGCCCACTGTCCAAGAACACCTGTATGCTGTTCCAATAATTCCTGTTCAGCCTTCAGCATTTTTGGTTTTATCTTACTTACCTGGGATTTGAGCTTGTCATAATCAATTCTTTCCCGTGTTTTTGTCTTTCCTTCACTATCAGTATATGACTCAGTGACGACAAAACTTTTGCCTCCAGATTTTTTATCTCCTTCCCCAAGAGGATAACGCCGCCACTGGCTGTTAATTTGATCTGACATAGCGTAAATATACCGAACACCTTTCATATTTCCGCGAACCTCAATTAATTCCATTAACCCGACAGCACTTTTGCTACTGCTGTCAAGAAGTGTGGCTTTCGGAAGTTCCTCTGTCGGTGTAAGCGTCGTCAGTTTAACTTTCAACTTTTTATTGAGACCATCAAGTCTTTGGACTTCTTGTTGTATCTGAGTTTGGAGAACCTGTTTCTCCCCAACCTGCCCCCAGCTTAATTTTGTGCACTGAGCTGTTAGATCATCTATGCGCATTTGCGTATCAACCTGGTCACCTAACAACCTATTTAGCTCATTACTTTCCTGCTCAAGCTTATCACCGTCAACAGCCAGAAATGTTTCACTATCTGCATGGAAATATAGTCGGATGCCAGTAACATGATTGGCTTTGATACCATTCGCTTGCATCCCTGTTTTACCACTACCATGAACGGTTTCTGTCGTATTACTCATGGAGGCAACTCCTGTTAAATTTATTCTGGTGTATCCGAGCTAATTATCCGAGTTCAACTTTTATCTTATCTGATAATGCGGTGAAGATTTCTGCGGTTTTGCCCTCAGAATCAGTCACCCCTGAATAGACAACACCCTTACCAGTCGTAATCCGATAGCGAGTGTTCGGTGTGATCTGCCCAGTTTTATCATCGTGCGCCACGAAATACTCACTATACCCACCAGGAAAATCAGGTGCGGAGGATGTAGAGCTGGCGGCACCCATTTTCTGCGCGTTGGCGCATTTCCACAGGATATTACCTTCACAGCCCAGAATAATATTTTTACCCTGCAACTGGATGAACGATCCATCCAGGTTTTTCAGCACGACATCTTTCGCTGCCGTGATTTCAACCCGCCCTTCCGTACTGGTTACGGTCACATCCTTTTTGGCTATCGCATCAAGCGCATCATCCTGAGCCTGAATTTCTACCTTTCCCTTAACAGCAAAGAGTTTCATCCCGGCCTTACGAGCCAACATACTCACAGCTTCACCCGCAGCCACAGTAAAACGCTTAAGCGCGCTGATATCAGTATTTTGCTGGGACATGATCCCTACACTGGCTGCACCAGAAGCCACACGCACAGCCTGCGGACTGGTGATGCTTACTCCTTCAGGTGCATTCAACACCATTCCTGGCTGCACCAGATCTTTGAGGGCATCAGTCAACTTCACCTGACTCTGAATATCAGCGGGTAGCGCCTGCGCGGTTTCAGCTGCGTCTGACATGGTTCGGGCAATACTCAGTGCATTCTCGAGCTGGGCAATCGCCTCCTGCATGGAAAGCATCTTGTCCCCAGCAAACGGCTGTTTATCTGCAGTGATAAACACCCCAGCTCCACCCCGGATGGAAACGTGCCTGTCGGTACGAAGTTCAGCCCCTTCACCACGCAACTCACGGGAGGCATCCACGTTATGCCCCAAATTAAGCTGCGTCTTCCCCCCATACTCCGTGCTGAGCTTAACGTGCTCCTCCCCGCGCTTGTCCTCCATCCGCAGTTTGTTCAGACCCGCTGTGCGGATAACGTTGCGCGTGCTGTTAGCCTCCGTGACATGGTCAACGTGGCGGGAGTCGTGCAGGGCATGAGCGATATAAGGACGGTCCGGATCGCCTTCATGGAACGCAATGGCAACTTCTGTGCCCTGTATCAGCGGGAAGTGGAAACCGTATTTGTCACCACCGTAAGGTTTGGCGAAGCGCACGAGCATGCTTTCCTGGCCCTGGCGCTTATCATCGCGGTCGGCATCGAATTTCACTCGGTACATCCCCGAGGCATCCTGCCAGGCGTAGATATCGTTCTCTTTAGCGCTGGTTATGCGGGCCGTCAGCGTACCGCTGACTACCGGACGCTTTTTAGCGGCAGGACGCCAGCAGCGGTTCTCGTAATATGGCATTGCCGCCCACTCCACCTTCAGCGCGTTCTGACGGCTGGCTGAGTAACCGGCGCTGATAATGACGACCCCGTTTTCTGTTTCTCGAGGCAGTGTCGGCAGGATAGCCGTCTCAGTGATGGTCAGTACCTGCGCCGGACCCAAGGCATGGTCAGTACTGCTGCCAGTTACCGTGGTCTGGGTAGACAGGAAACGTTCGTGCTCCAGACGCGCCCAGAAGTTACCGGTTTCTGCCGTCGGTGTGATTTTATCACCGCGCTCAAGGTGACGTGGGCGGTAGTGATACACATCACCGTAAGTGTTCCCCTCCCCGTCTCCGCGAGTCATGTCCGCCGGCGCTGAAGTCAAGATATTCTGGGCTTCACGGTGATTGTAATCACTGGCGGTGACCGAGCGCTCTACCACGTTATGCCAGACATGCACGCCCCATACTGAATCAATGCCGTTGTCATTCGTCCCTGACGGGCTGTTTAGCGGCAGCGTTTTGCCAAACGCCCAAGCACTCTGTTTGTCCGCGAAGTGCACCACCTCAGTCTGCGTATCCGGCTGCAGAGTGAAGAAGTAAAAAATGCCTACCTCGGCCAACAGGCGTTCGATAAATGCGAGGTCGTTTTCCTGATACTGGTTTATCTGTTCGCGTTTCGGATACTCAGCCTTGAGGGCGAACTCATATTCCCACCCCTTCAAACCATGCTCGCCAAGAATTTGCGCTACCACTTCCGGCACTGATTTATTGACGAAGAAACGGTGAGTACGATACTGCCTATCCAACAAGGATATAAAAGGTTCCAGAATAATTTCATACGTAACCTGATCGCGTGAGCCTGTCAGGCGCCGGAAATTTGTCACCACACCATGGACAATTTTACCGACAATAGGAGTAAATAGTTCCCCCATCCCCATGCTCAGCGTTGCTGTTTTACTCAACATCATTTCAGCCGTAACGTCCGGATGTGGGCTAGTAAAACGAATGGTATAATGATATAGAGCACTCATTTGTTCTAAACCATCAAAACGTTCCACATCCAACGGATAAGGGCAGGTAGGAATATCTAATTTATAGCGATTAAGGATACCCTCTGTTATTTTAAATATATTTTCCATTTGTATAACTCCTGTCCCGGATCAGAATGATATCGAATAAAATCAAGCTCAACAGATATAATGAGTACTATCTATAATGATCCCACTCATCATAAATATATTTCAGGGAGAATTTATAAAATCCATAACCTATGATAAAGGTTACTATACTCGCCCCTCCAAAAACAAATCGGTAAGGATTAGCAGAAAAGAAGATACAGTAGAAAAAATATACCATACTGATAGTCCCTAGCGTCATCCCGATGCTGGCCACGATCCGTGAAACAATGATAAGTATAAAATCTTTTATGCTCATAACGATCCATTTAAACTAAGTGAAATATGAACTAATAATGATCCCCCCATTTTTTATGAATTTTTGGGAATGCATACCGATAAATTACATAACCAAGACATGCAACGATAAAAGCCCCTCCTCCCCAATAGAATCTGTTCTCCATCTCTGATACAAAGAAAAACCAAAGCACAAGAAGTAGCCCACAAAGCACAAGCGTCGCGCCAACTGCACAAATAATATTAAGCACAATAGAAATTATTTTTCCAAAAATATTCATAATCCACCAAAGAAATATTTGCAAATCCTACTAAACTCTTCTGGATTGAGTTCATGTATGCTACATGCTTTTTCGAAAGGTTTGACTGTATCTTCGACAAGGAAATATAAAAGGTCCAAATCCCCCATATTTTTCAATTTGTAATAAACCTCAGGGTTTCTTTGCCGTAAATATCGTGATGTGTAAATTGCACGCGATGCCTCTGCGCCAATTGAAAGTAACGATCCGATCACTGTGCCCGCAAACAATGCAGTTGTTGCTCGTTCCGAAATCATATATCCCAATTTCACACCAGTAAATTGTGAAAAAAGTGCCTTACCCGCACTATTACCGATGATGTGAAGTGTAACAGAAGGCATATCAACCCGAGATATAAAATCATCTATAAATGGTTCAATAACTTTATAAATAATTTTATCGTTAAAGGTTATTTTTTTAACCAGCGCTGCTAATCGAAATTTATCATCCTGATTCTCTCTGCGGTGTTCGGCATCTATAAAATCATAGCCAAGGTAGGCAAGGCTGACTGGTAAGGAAATAATGCCTTTCGCCACGGCACCGATAAGTCCGGACCCATCAATATGAATGGCATCCAACATATCTCTGGCAATCTCTTTTGCGTTGTCCATAATTGTTGCCCTTTAGCCAAGCCTGTTAATCAAACTCCAGCCCTATGCCCTCTTCCTCACTCCATCCCAGAGTTAAAGAAGCGGGCTTCTGCTTCGCCGCCATATGGGCCAGCAGTTGCTGGCTCAGCACCGGCAGAATTTGCTGGTTGAGCAGGCTGTCGACGTTACGTGCGCCGGTGTCGGGTAGCAGGCAGGCAGCGGTCAGTGCGTCATACAGGCTTTCGCCAATATGCGTCGTCAGCCCGTAATGGCGATTCAAGCGCTGGCTGACCTGGCCGAGTTTTATTTCCACGATGGTACGCATCGCGGGCTCACTCAGCGGACGGTAAATCACAGTCTGGAAACGGGCCAACAGCGCGGGCTGGAAGTGCTCACGCAGTATCGGGCGCAGCCGTTCGTGCAGGTCGCCTTCGGTTGCATCCGGCTGTTCATCTAGCAACTGCATCAGATGGTCGCTGCCAAGGTTGGAGGTCATCAGAATGACGGTGTTGCGGAAGTCGATTTCGCGGCCTTCGCCATCGCGCATAAAGCCCCGGTCGAATACTTGGTAGAACAGGTTCATCACATCGCGGTGTGCTTTCTCCACTTCATCCAGCAGCACCACGCTGTACGGACGTTTGCGGACCGCTTCGGTCAGAATGCCGCCCTGCCCGTAACCGACATAGCCAGGGGGTGAGCCCTTCAGTTGGGAAACGGTGTGCGGTTCTTGGTATTCGGAGAGGTTGATGGTAATGAGCGACTTCTCGCCGCCGTACATCACATCAGCCAGCGCCAGTGCGGTTTCCGTTTTCCCTACGCCGCTAGGGCCAACCAGCAGGAACACGCCCTGAGGACCGTTTTCTGAAGTCAGGCCGGTTTTGGCCGCACGCAGACGCTGCGCTATCGCATTGAGGGCAGCATCTTGACCAACCACACGCTTGCCGATTTCGGCCTCCAGCATCAGCAGTTCGGTTTGTTCGTCTTTCATTAGGGAAGATAAAGGCACACCGGTCCAGTCTGCAATCACATTGGCAACGGTGCGGGTATCAACATCTATCTGAATCAGCACGTCATCCTGCTGCGCGCTATTCAGTTGTTGTTGCAGGTCATTAATATCCGCCTGACGGCTGATGTCTTGGCGGCAGTCCATCAGTTGCAGGGCAATGTCTTTCTGCTGCCCGAAGCGTTCTTCCTGCTGCTGCTGAGTGGTTTCAAGCCCAGCGCGCTGTTGCTCAATTATGTTCAGGCGCTCGCCATGTCTGTTGCTTCCGGCGGCAATGTCTTCCAGTAGCGCCTGTTCTTCCAGCGTCAGTGCTATCATCTGCGCTTTCAGGCGGGTAATCTCTTCCGGTACGGTATCGAGGCTCATGCGCACACGGGCGGCTGCGGTGTCGAGCAAATCAACCGCCTTATCAGGTAACTGTCGCCCGGTGAGATAACGACGCGACAATGTCACGGCAGCACGTACCGCATCGTCGGTGATATGCACACCATGGTGCTCGGCATAGCGGGATTTCAGGCCACGCAGCATCAGGCAGGCGGTATCGTCGTCGGGTTCATCAACCAACACCCGCTGAAAGCGGCGTTCCAGCGCGGCATCACGCTCGAAATATTGTTTGTATTCGGACCAGGTGGTTGCGGCGATGGTGCGAAGTTCACCGCGGGCAAGTGCTGGTTTCAGCAGGTTTGCAGCATCCGCGCCACCGGCTGAATTGCCCGCACCGATAATGGTGTGGGCTTCGTCGATAAATAACAGAATGGGCACCGGTGACTGCTGTACGGCATCAATCACGTTTTTCAGGCGCTGTTCAAATTCCCCTTTCACGCCGGCCCCCGCCTGCAGCAGACCAAGGTCGAGAGTACGCAATACCACCGTTTTCAGGCTTTCCGGCACGTTGCCCTCGCTGATGCGCAGCGCCAGTCCCTCCACCAGCGCAGTTTTTCCAACGCCCGGCTCACCGACTAGGATCGGGTTGTTCTTGCGGCGACGGGAAAGAATATCCACCATTTGGCGAATTTCGGTATCACGACCAAATACCGGGTCGATTTTTCCTTCCTTCGCTTTCGCGGTGACATCGAGGGTAAATTTATCCAGCGCGTTCTGCAGTGCCGGACTGAGTTCCCCCTCTTTTACCTCCGCGCCGACGGGACGGCCGACGAACTCCACGTCTCCACCGTGGCTGTGCGCCAGTTTCGCCTCCAGTTGCACTTCCGGGCGTTCATCTGACTGCGCATCAAGCAACGGACGTAGGCGCTCCAACTGACTCTGCCCCAGTGTCAGCAAAGGCCACAGACCATCACAGCGCACTAGGTTTTGTTTCTCGGCTAGGGCCATCAGCAGATGATGACTTCGGATCTGTTCTTCGCCAGCCAGTGAGGCAAGCAACCAGGCTTCCTGCATTAGCTTCTGGCTGTTCTCCGAGAGCTGTGGACGGTGGCGTACTGAGCGCGGTTGTTTATCGAGCCAGCCCAATAAATCCTGCCAGAGGCTGTCCATATCCCACTCGTAGCGACGTGCCAGCACGATAAGATCGCCCTCGCCCTGCTCCAGCAGTTTTAGCAGCCAGTGTTCTGGCAGAATTTCAGCATGGGCGCGGGTCTGACAGAGTGAAGCAGCCCCTTCCATCGCGCGGGCACAGTACGGATTCAGACGTCGTAACAGGATGGCTGGGTTTTCCATTTTTTTCTCTCTTGATGGCTTCCGGGCACGCTACCGCCCATCGCTGTTTCCCGTAACGGGGACCAAAGCGCATGTGGTTGAGCGGACAAATTGTGAGGTTTTTTGCTGAGCGCCCGCATTAACAGACGCTCAGCAAAAAAAGCGGACAGAAAACTCTGCCCGCCTGCGGTTTACGCCGTGGCGCGTTCGTTCCAAGAATCGGAATGAATGATGTTGCCGTCTTTGTAGGTCCAGGTGATTTTTTCGTAACGCAGTTCAATGCGCTCAAGGTGGTTGTGCTTCTCGTAAGAAGGATCCTTGATGTCGTGCATCACTGGGTTCACTTTCACCACTTTCACGTTTTCCAGTTTGGTGTTGAAGTACTCCACTTCTTGGCCAGCATCGTTGATTCTGTACCACTTGAATTCCGCGGACTTGAGGGTCTGCCCGGTGGTCACCGCCTTGTACAGGTACGGGCTGGACGAATCGATTTCCTTGGTGAACAGGAACGGCGTGTGGATGCGGGTGCCCGTCAGCTTGCCGGTGTTGTTATCGGTCGGGATGTACAGATTATGTTCCTGAGCCACCACCTCAATGCTGCCTTCGCGATCCTGAACGTCCACAGACCCTTTAATGTCTGCGCCACCGTCGTCTTTCAGCCAAAGATAAACAGGAATTGCCATGGAATTACTCTCCATTGTGTTGTGAGACGTCATCATCCTGCGATGACGCTTTGGGATTGCCCGGTATCTGGCAGGCGTTGGCCTGTGGTACCAGACTGATTTCGACACGGCGGTTTAGCGTACGGCCATCCGGCGTATCATTGGTTGCGATTGGGCGGCTTTCGCCATAGCCCTGCACCGCAAAACAGCTTTCCGGCACATCACCGGTATCACGCATCCAGTCGCGCACCGCTTCTGCACGCTTCAGGGACAGCATCTGGTTGAGCTTCGGGTTGCCGGTGTTATCGGTATGGCCGGACACGACAATCAGCCAGCCCGGTTTCGCCTTAACGCCGACTAGCGAGTTCACCAGCATTTTGGTTGACCCGGCTTTCAGCGTTGATTTGCCGGAATCAAACAGCGACATGCTGTCGAGGCGGATAGTCTTCGGCCCCTGGATAATCTTTTTGATAACCGGAGGCGGAGGTGGTGGTGGTGCCCAGTCGTTCACCGCAGCTTCCACTGCAGGTATCAGGCGTAGCCCCTGATACAGCCCCAGTCGATAGCGTATAGGCTCGCCGCGACGCAGCCAGTCGTCCAAGAGAGCGCCGTCGGCACGTAGCCGCTGCTGGGCAAGGATTTTGGGTGCAGCCGGTGTGCCAGTGAGGTGGTGGTATAAGGCCAGATGATCGCCCACATTGCGGATGAGTCGCTGGTTGTTCACCCAAGAGGCTAGCATCGCCAGCGCAAGGAAAATGCCCCCCGTCAACCCGATATAGCGCCAGAACACCATACGCCGGCTGACGCCACGACGGCGTGGCAGCGCGGGCAGCAGCAATTCCGGTAGCGGTAAAGGCTCACCGTTCCTAGCGGCGTCCGGCGGTAGTGCGGTGACAGAAGCAATATGTTGCTGCCAAAGGTTACCGGCGACGCCGTTAACTGGCACCATACACAGCGCCTGAACGCAGAGTTTCAGGGCAGGCAATTCCCCCTGGCGCACCGACAGCAGGCTGCTAACCGCGCTGTGGAGCCAAGTGAGTCCACTCTCAAGCCATAACCCTTGGCTCAGACGGGAAAGCCGCACGTCCGCAGTTGTTTCCCGGGCCCAATCTGCCAGTGGCAAATTGCCTTGGCCTGGCTGATACACCTGGATACCCGCTCGCTGGCTGACCGTGGTAAACCAAACCGGCTCGACGTCAGAACAGACAGATGGCGGCGACAGCCAGGTGACGGCCCACAGCGGGGGAAGCGCGCCAAATGCCGCGCGGCATTGAACGACAGCACGCTGCCAGCCTCGTAAAGCCTGTGTAAAATCATCAGTGGATGTGTGCTGCTCTGGCACCACCGCCAACAGCACAGAGATTTGTGACACCAGCGCCGGACGAATCTGACTCAGGTGCAGGGCAAGCAACGGCAGTTGCTCTGCATCTTTTATCCGCACATACCAGCCCTGTCGGGTTTCACGATGCTGGGCAGACTCAGCAAACAGCGCGCCGTTATCGCCGCACGCCAAAATAACCGCGCCCTGAAAATCTTCCGGGGGCAGGCTTTCGTCCATCATCTCCATGAGCGCCTGTGCCCGTAGCTGGGATGCCCGCTGTTGATGCCAGAGCATCGCCCCGCAGATCAGTAAAACCAGCAGGCTGAGCGCCACACGACTCCCGACCGACAGCGGCCAGAAGCCTAGGATAAGCCACATCGCCAGCACGCCCGCGAGCACGGTTAGCAGGATCCGGTAAACATCACGCATCGTTTACCCCAGCCTGATCGTCTGGCTCACCAGTTCAGTGAGGGAGGATGAGAGGAAGAACCACAGCGCCGCCAGAGCAGCCGCCCCGATAATCCAAGAGAGCCAGTACAGACGACGACCGCCGCGCAGGCGAGATGCTCTGACGACAATCGGTGCATCCTGAGCAAGGGTAAATGCGGGCACCCGTTCAGCCAGCGCACGAACCACATCCTCTCGACGCTCGTCATCCTGCGCACGATACTGGCCAACAAATCCCAGTTGGAGGGTACGGTACATGCAGGTCAGTACTGCGGTGTCCGGCGCGGACTCTTTTAGCAGATTGCGGATCCGTTCCCACAGTTCTTCCCCAGCATTTAAGGTGCCAAAAAAATGCGCCTGCAGCGGGTCTCGCCGCCAAATCAGGTAGCCGTCGTCCGTGGTTCCCCGGTTGAGGACGCTCTCATCAAGCAGGGCACACAGGGCGTATACCATGTGGTCTCGGCAGATGTCGCTATAACCGGCATCTGAAAGCGAGGCACGCACTTCCTGTACCAGACGGCGAGCCCGGCGATAGAGCCCCTCCCCATCCTGGACTTCCTGCCCGCCGCGCAGTTGGCTGACCATCAGCCAACCCGGATAAAAAATCTGTTCAATTTGACTGAGAGTGGATTTATTCATGTGCGCAGCACCGCAAAGAGCTCAAGTTTCACATCCCCCAATGAACGCGGGGTGTAGAAGGTGCAACTGCCCATTTCCAGCATGCTACGGGCCGCTTCCGAGCTTAGATCCAGTGAGAAATACTGATTCTCAAGACGCAAAGGGATCGCCGCAGGCACATGCGCCAGCGGTTTGATTACCATTCCGCTCAGCGCCACATTCACCACATCCGATACATCTTCAAGGCTGCCCGCCTTGCACAACAGTGGGAATTTCGTCTGCAACTCATGATTTGGCATAGAAGAACGCACGGAAAGGTAGAAATCGGCGCCTTCGCGCAGACGCGCATCGTGAAGAGAGCCTTTCCAGAGCTGTTCTTGCTGCTCAAGTTGGATACTGATAACCCGGGATGGCAGGCTGGCTTCCAGCAACTTATCAAGCAGTGTCAGTAACGGCGGGAACACATGCTCAGGTGCATCATGCTGATAAGCGGGGATATTCCCGGCATCGTTGTCTAGGGAAAAAGTCAGCAAACTGCCGGCCAAGCGAGTCAGTTCGCGGTAGAGCAGTTCCGGGTGACGATTCGGAGTCTGTAGCAGTTCGGCCAGCACCGGCTCGGCACTGTTCAGGGCATTGAGAAGCCAGAACAGCGAAACATCGGCCACCGCAAAATCGGCCAGACGTTCGTTGCTTTCGCGCCGCATCGCCATCAGGCGTTTACGTCGAGCCTGCAGGCGGACCAGCAGATCGCCCAGTTCGGTGACCAGCGAAGGGCTTGCTGCAACGGAGAGCATCGGTGGAATAAAGGAAGGATCGCGGCTCCACAGCCCCTGCGCGTTACGTGCTAATCGGGCCACCGGACAGGTCAGATATGCGGTGTTTTCCTGCGTGGACAAACGCAGCGTCATGGCATGACGCAGAATGGCCAGCTCCCCGCTTTCATGTCCGGCCAGCTCCTGCACCACTACCCGTTGCGCTTTCCAGCGGCGCGGACGTTCGCTGTCCTGCCCGTTATCAAGATTGCCACCACTGGCACTCAGTAGCGGCAGCGCGACAACCACGTCAACAGACTCAGAGCCGCTTGCGGCGGATAAATCACAAACCGGCGGAAGATTATCTGCCAAATCCGTATCAACAAGGGTTCCGTCCTGAAACCGGACCACCAAGCGGGTGGCATTGAGGCGCGACAATGCGAGAGCGGCATCGTCAAATTCTGCATTTGCCACGCCCCAAGGATGGGAAATTGCCATCCGGGCGACCATATCAGCAACATAAGCATCCCAACGGGCCTGCTGCTGGAACTGTTGCGGGGCCAGAGCGGCCCCGTCCTCCCAAAGTGGGCGAAAAATTTTCATCCCTGATTTCCCCTCGCCTTACGACTTGGCTTTAGGCATCTGGGAAACCAGCGACAGATTGACGTCCATCCCCTCGACCTGGAAATGCGGTACCGCATACAGCTTCACGCGGAAGAAGCCTGGGTTGTCCTCGATATCCTCGACCACCACTTTGGCATCGCGAAGCGGGTGCGACGCCTGTAGCTCATCGCCGGGATCGGTCATTTCGGTGACCAGACTTTTCACCCACGTGTTGAGTTCCAGCTCCAACAGACGACGGTCTTTGGTGGTTCCGATGTTTTCGCGCTGAATAAGCTTCAGATAATGGGCAATACGTGACAGTAGGAAGATATATGGCAGACGCGCATTGATTCGGCTGTTTGCCGTAGCATCGGCGGTATCGTAAAGCGCGGGTTTCTGGGCGGAATTTGCGCTGAAGAATGCGGCAAAATCGCGGTTCTTATAGTAGGACAGCGGGATAAAACCGAGATTCGCAAATTCAAATTCGCGGGTTTCTGGGATCATCACTTCAGACGGAATTTTCACCTGATTGCCAGTGCCCAGATCGTACAGATGGATAGGCAAATCCTGAACGGCACCACCAGCCTGCGGCCCACGGATCTGAACACACCAGCCATTGTTGATGAAGCTGCGCACCATGTTGGACGCGAAAGCAAATGAAGCATTGGTCCACAGGTATTTGTCGTGATCCGGACCCTTCACCTCTTCAACATAGTTAAAGCTGCGCACCGGCACGGTATCTGGACCATAAGGCAGACGGCCAAGCACGCGCGGCATCACCAGACCGATATAGCGAGCATCATCCGTTTCGCGGAATGATTTCCACTTGATGTACTCCGCGCGGTCAAAATAGTTACCGATATCCTTGATCGCTGCTACGTCCTCCATTGTATCTTTGAGGAAGAATTTCGGCCCGGCAGAGCCGATAAACGGCATGTGCGCTGCGGCAGAGACTTTTGAGATATTACGCAGCAGAGCAATATCCTGCGCAGAGGCATCAAACTCGTAAGCGGAGATCAGTGCGGCAATGGGCTCTCCGCCAGGGGTATCATACTCATCAATATAGGCGTGTTTATACAGACCGCTCTGGATGATTTCCGGGCTATCTTCAAAGTCCTGACGCAGGTCTTCTTTAGACATGTCCAGCAGCTCAACCTTCACGTTCTGGCGGAAATCGGTTTTATCCACCAGCGATTTCACGCCACGCCACAAGCTTTCTACCGCCTGGAATTCTTCGCTGTGCATTACCGCGTCCAACTGGCGGCTAATCTGGTAGTCCAGCTCCGCGATGTGCTGATCAATCAGCGTTTTATCGAGCTTTTCAACTTTGGACCCCGATTTTGTCAGGCATTCTAGGAACACCTGCATTCCTGCCGTTAAACGTTCATCCGCAGTTGCATCCGACATCGCCTGTGCATCCTGCCAGATATCCAACGCGCTCAGCTCAGAGACTGGGTTCAGGTTGATCTTTTCAAACAGGGACGCATACACGCTACCTGCAGCAGGACGTTCAAGCACCACACTCTCGCCAGCCGCGGCATTCTCATTTTTTACAGACATCAGCATATTCCTTTTTAATCCGTTAAATCATCGTGACCGTTATGGCTGTTTCGGGGCCAGAGCAGACAGCTCGGCACGGAGTTCTGCGCTTAATGCCGGGTCCAGCAGGATTTTTTCCAGTTCCTTACGGAAAGCCTGGTTATCAAGAAGATTGGCCTTGAGATCGCGGAGCAAATTGCGCATGGAGAGCATGGCCTTCAACTGAGGGATTTGCCGGGAGACTTGTTCTGGGGAGAAGTCCTTCATGCTTTGGAAGGTCAGACTGATGCTGTCTTCGCTGCCGTCATCGGCAAGGGTGTTTTTAACGGTAAGGTCGACGCTTGGGGAATATTCTGACAACACCGCGTCAAAGTTGTTTTTATTTACATTAACTTTTCCACGCTCCGATAGTGGCGCAGATTCCTGACCATTACTGAAATCGCCCGCCACAAGTAATTTCAGGGGGAGTTCAGTTTTCTTGCTAGCACCTCCCGTATGCAGGTCAAGCTTTAGATTGATACGTGCCTTTGGCACTTCATTCTGGAAACTATCAGCCATCTCATCATCCCTCGGTTTATCGCTGTCCACACTTTTCAGATGAAAGTGATTTAAACTCGATAATAGAATAATGATCGACCCAAGATCAAATATACCGATCTTTTATCTGTTTCAGTTATTGTTTTAAGAATTTTCTACCGATAGCCAATAGTAAATTGTACTGATTACCCAGCCAATCAGACCATGCGCAGTACATTAAGCGAACATTTATATCGAATAAGTTAAATTTCATGGACAATGGTTAGCGTAATGATCTTATGTTGATTCAAATCAATATATAGAAGGCCAAAAGACCTATCCGTTATTAGGTTTTTATTTTAGGGGGAAAGGTAATAAGAAGGACCGCTTTGACACCATTCTTCGCTAGCAATCCTCCGACGACAGGTGAAAGTGTTCTGTCGGGTCCGTTGCCTGATTACAGCAGGGTATGTATTTCTGAACCCGACTTTTTTGCCTCATCAGTCCGCAGCACTCTCAGGGACATTCAGTCACGGCATACGTCACGATGACATCAAGAATCTGCGCGAACGCTGCCCCGTAGCGCACCGATATTCCGGAAACAATTCACAAATGAAAATAAATATCATTTTCATGATAATGTTAACGACGACCGCCTTCCATAGCAGACAGCCGGGCTGACGCCCTTTGCCATGATTATCTCTTTCGCTGCAACTACCGTTGGGCCACCTTTATCAAAAATTGGATACGTGTATTATTTCCCCACAGATATCAATCATCCGATATGGTTTAGGGAAATTTAAGTATGTTAAATAAATGTTTACTAGGAATCTTACTAGGACTGGTTGCTGCTTCCGCTAATGCAGGATGCTGGGTTGTCGGAAATCTTAGCGGTGTAGGCTCCCAGCAGTACAACCAATATGATTTTAAAAAAGATGGTTTTACTGGAAAAGTATTTGTCCTCAATATTGATAAGAAAGCCCCATCTGTCACAGATAGCATCATGACCTACACCGTAGTCAGTCCCACAGCGATGATAGGAACGTACAATACAGACCTCGGCCTTACTATCCAGACATGGCAGATTTCAACTGATGGTACAAAAGCATATATGACTATAAACAGAACGAACTCCAATAACGTGTCGCAAGATGCCGTTAGCGCTTTTGTCGGGGATATTAAAGCCAAGTGCGACCATTAGTAATAGCTCGTAAGACCCGTAAAACTTCTCACTGAATTAGTTCGGAGGCGATTGAATCCACTATTTTTTGATTGTTTTGACTTCCTGCTGCCCCATGAAAATAGCCACCTGAAGGTGGCCTTTTTAATCAAAATCATATTAATAACAGTAAGTTAATTTTATTTTTTGCACGTGATCATTTTCTGCTGCCCTCAGTTTTCTATGATTAGACCGGTTCTTGCATTCCACGAATTGAGGACAACACATCGAATTACGACATGGTCCTGAGCAGGTGATCCCCCTCGCTACAGCCCTGTTTCGACGTCGAATGAATAAAACCAGTCATCCGTGCTTTCCTACGTTTCCAGTAGGATTTTCTTAACTCGCTTTTTGTCACCCTGAGCGCCGTCAGTGATGCTCAGGGTATCGGTTAACTTATTCATTTCATAGATAGAAAACCCGTCGGGACGGGTTTTGGTCTTTTTAGGCGTAAATCATGGGAGATTTGCCACAAAAGGAGGTGCTAACAGTTTTTCTGGCAGCGCAGAGTTCGTTTCGTTAAAAGTTAATTTTGACACCAACCATGGCACTGCTATCCATGTAGCCGCGGGTACCTAATTGCGTCCCGACATTCCCCCACAGGTTAAGGCTGTGACTCAGCTTCGCTTCTACACCAGCTTTAACTTCTCCCAGATTACGAGAGCCAGCCTGGTGGATGCGGGTACCATCCATCGTGGAGCCAAAGCTGCGGCTGTTATGCAACCAGTTTGCCTCCACGAATGGCTCAAAGCTACGCCCAGTGCCGGCATCCATGGCGTGATGGCCTTTTAGGAACGTCCGCACTCCCAAACGAGTCTGAACATTACCGTCACCCTGTCCTTTTACTACTGTCCCGTTCGTTTCACGATGATCATCAGATTTCACGCCCATCCAGGTGAGCTGAGCCTGGGGCTGAATAAACCACTCATTCACACTGCCATGGCTGCCAGCGATCTCACCAAGTTTTTGGGTGTAGCCGGTTTCCATCGAGGCTGTCAGCCCTTTTGACTTGTAGGACTCACTCGACAGCCCTTCACCGCTGATGCTGTTATTAAACCAGCTATACTGCAGCCAGCTGTCGAGATAAAGGCCAGCATCGTTTTTCTTGTCCTCAAACCAGGTCCCGTACATTCCGATACTGTAACCGTTTAGGGAACCTTTTGAGCCATAACCGGTGCGAGAAGAAGTGGTGGAGCTATGACTATTAGCATAGCCGGCCATCAGGCCCAGATGCCCCTCATTCGAACCGTTGGTAGACCATTGGGCCAAATCACCGCCCAGTTGTGCGACATAGCTGTTGCCTTGAGTTTTCAGTTGACCGCTGCCGTCCCGGAATTTACTGTGTGAACCGACCTGGCGGAGCCAAAGGCTCGTGACCTGGGCTTCACCGGTGACCGGATCCTGATACCAGGTTTCACCGCTGCGATCGTGCAGGCGGACGTTGAACAGTCTGTTGGCTGCGGCTAGGTTCGCTATATAACTCCCCCCTTCAGGACGAGCGTTAGGAGTTGGTTGTGGCTGTGGCATAGGAGCAATGCTGTTATTAACCAAATACCAATTCTTGTCATTCGAACCATAACCACGCCTGAGGCTATAATCCCATGCGCCCGCAACAATACGCCCCCCTTGTATGAATTCACCGGCTGAATCTCCATCAACATGAATCAGTTCTATACCATTGATGACTTCAGCCCCCTGACCACCCACATTATTAACATAAACTGTCGCGTTTCCTGCAGTGTTGCCTTTGATAATTAACTTATCTGTTGCTGAGTTGTCGCTACCCAGTACAGTATTGAAATTAATTACACCGTTGTGACTTAAAAAATCGCCTTCAACAACAACGGTATTAAATCGGTCATCACTTCGTAAGAAATTCAACACGCTATTATTCAATAGCAAATCGTTAATAAATGAATCGCCCTGATTTGACCACACACTGCCTTCGGATAACGAAACGTTAATCCTCCCATTTATACTGTAGTCTTCATTGTGGTTATTCATATTACCAACCACCGATGACTGGGATGTCAACATTAATTCAATTAAGCCATCATTCCCTGCATAAATATCACCGACGATATTACTTTTACCGGCAACACTGATTGCGGAACCGGCCAACGTAGTCTTAATTGCATACCCATTGGCCACATTCACGTTCAATCCGTTTTTAAAAGAAATATAATCAATATTATCACTCAACCCGGAAAGGAAACCAAATCGCCTTATTCCCACTCTATCTTCAGCATAAACGCCAATACTGTCCTCACCGCCAAATACAATATTAACAATGTCATTAAAAATGAGATGATCTAAATCTGTCGTTGCATAGGCACCATTTTGAATATAAATTCCATATGACTTTGGCGCATTTGATAAAATTGAAACACCCTTATTAAAAATTAGCTCAGATGGCCCATAAATCAACTCGCTCACCGACCTTATCCCCACAAATTTTGGAGTGCCTTCATAACCGCTTTCATTGAGAGAGTGATTTCTGATGATCAAATCATTGTCAAATAACCCCTTCACACTCCCATAACTCCTGATGCCTATTCCGCCAAAAGTGTTTATCTCTAGTGAGCTATAAGACTTAAAATCAGTATTGCTTAAACTTATTGCGCTGTACTGATAGAATGGAGCATCCCAGTCTGAGTTGATCATATAGACCCCCGGACCTGATAACTCCATGCTATTATTATGCGCCTTCAAACCAAATCTATCTTTTTTAGATATATTAATTTCTGAAATTGGGTTTACCGTAGTAATGATGACGTCATCCTGTTCAGATGAAATCTCTGAAGTTGGAAAGGCTGTGTCATCCAGAAGAATGGCTGCGTACAGAGAATTCGAGTTTAACGCAATTAATAGTGCCAGCATTTTAGGATGTGTAGACATTTTTACCCAGCTAATATAGTAGAACCCCCGCCCAATATGATGGGAAGCATTCATGTATTTATCAGAAGGATGCAATTTATAGGAAGAGAAAAACATTTCCTTTTCACAATAAAAACCCGCCACCTTTAATAAAAAGGTCGTAAGAACATCCACCAAGTTTAGATATGTGATATTTCAAAACATAAACAATGTTAATCAATGCATGATTTAAACGTGCATAATTCCATCTAAAAATTAAATAACGCTAATGAATTTAACGTAAGGTGAAAATCAACGCTATACTAAAACACCTTGCATCCACCTAATGGCATTAATAATTAGCGTCATAGGCATCATCTTCATGAAATAAAGTCCTCCTATCTACGATACATCTCTGATGTTGATTTTCGGCGATTCTACAAATGACCAAACAAGTTATCAATCAGACACAAACGTCAATGTAATATTTTATTATTTACACAAAACCAAGATTAAAAACCATGGAATAAATATCAATTAGAATTAAATGTTGATCAAGTAAAATAATTAACACAATATAAACATATTGATAATAAAATAACCCATTGAAAGATAGTAGCCATTTAATCTGCAAAAAATGCATAAAGAAGCATTCTAGTTAAAAAAAACCTTGTTTTACAAAAGATTAAGTCGCCCCCCTCAAGATTAAGTATGTATGGTCTTGCGAAGACATTTTCAGAATTTTCAAACCATTTTTTTTATGTAATTACAAAAAATTAAATAATATTGATACCCGATGACTTACAGAGATATAAATCCACACTGACTGACGCAAGCATTACTTAGATGACATATAAAAACACATGTCTCATAGGAAATGTTTTAAAATTGTTACATGCCGAGATGTGCATCGCAGTCATAATCCATTGCGCCTGTGCGACTGCCCGGTGTTGTTTAAGCGTCTCGTTTTCGGTTGCCGTTGTTTATTCGTCCCAGCGTTCCTGCGTGGTAAAGCTAGCGCATTTAGCTGGAGGCCTTGCCACTGGGTTTGTAGTCCCTAGCCCATCAGGGGGATGAGTGAACCGTAAAACGTTTAACCCCTAGTGCAATGATGCCAAGAAATCAGTAGGACTAAAATTGGGCAAAAAGATCCTTGGAACATCTCATGATAGAAAGGCTAAGGCGATTTCAGATTTGGAGGTAACAGCAAAGACAAAAGGAATAACTGATGAGGGAGATTAAAACGAGAAATATACCAACGCCCAAAGCAAAAAGGGGTTACCTTTCGGTAACCCCTTTTCTTATTTGGCGGAAGCGTAGAGATTCGAACTCTAGAACCCTTTCGGGTCGCCGGTTTTCAAGACCGGTGCCTTCAACCGCTCGGCCACGCTTCCAATGAGGCGCACTATAAACATCCCGAACGGACCTGTAAAGCACCAATACGTTCGTTTGCCTGAAAAACAGCCAAAAAGTTGTTGTTCGTCTGAAAAAACAACAAAACGGCTAGTTTTACAGCGCTTTAGCCGCCTTTTTCTGCCTAGTGCTTTTTGATGTACATATCTTTGGTGTAGTAATAACCGAGTCTATCAGGTGCAAATCCACCTACCCACGGCTTCACTAAGTGCGTGCGTACGTAGTGATAAACTGGAATGGCCGGCACATCGCGCCCCAGCATATCTTCCGCTTTCTGATAATCCTTCGCCCGCTGCGCTAAATCTGGTGCCTTCGCGGCATCTCGCAGCGCCTCGTCATAATCCGGGTTGCTGTATTTTGCCGTGTTCTCACTGTCGCCGGTACGGAAGGTGTTCAGGAAGGTAGAAGCATCATCGTAATCGGCAATCCAGGCATAGCGCACCACATCGAAGCTGCCAGTATGCATCGCATCCAGCATGGTTTTCCACTCCTGGTTTTGCAACTTCGCTTCAACGCCGAGATTTTTCTTCCACATCGATGCCGCGGCAATCGCCACGCGCTGATGCGACTCGGAGGTGTTATACAGCAGATTGAACGATAGCGGATGCGCATCGTTAAATCCGGCCTCGGCCAGCAGTTTCTTCGCTTCCGCTAGACGCTTATCGCGCGGCCAGGAGGCGTAGTCAGGGCCGTGGAGCTTGATACCGCCGATTTCAGGTTGGCTGATGACCCACGCAGGACGCTGTCCCTGCCCCATCACCTTCTCAGCGATAATGTCTTTATCCAGCGCCATATTCAGCGCTCGGCGCACGCGGACATCGTTAAACGGCGCGCGGGTGGTGTTGAATTCGTAATAATAGGTTGCCAGCTGCGGAGAGACATCGACCTCGTCGCCCAGCGTCTTTTTCAACTGGCTGAACTGGTTAATCGGCAGCGTGTAGACGATATCAACTTCACCGGCTTTATAGCGGTTTACGTCAGAGGCTTCAGAGCGAATCGGCAGATAAGTCACTTTGTTGATGACCGTATGTTTGTCGTCCCAGTAACGCGGGTTACGTGTGGCAACAATACGTTCGTTAACGACCCAGTCGGTCAGACTGTAGGCGCCGCTGCCAACAAAATGTTCGGGTTTAACCCACTTATCGCCGTAACGCGTAATCAGCACTTTATCCAGCGGCACCAGCGATGGGTGCGCCAGCATTGCAAGGAATGATGAAGTGGGCTGCGTGAGGGTGACTTCCAGCGTCGTGTCGTCCAGCGCCTTCACACCGAGGGTATCGGGATCTTTTTTGCCTAGCGCAATATCTGCGGCGTTAACAATATGCATATTGCCTGGATAGCTTGCATACGGTGAACCGGTGGCCGGGGTGACCAGTCGCTGCCAGCTCCAGACGACATCCTGTGCGGTAATCGCCGAGCCGTCGGCCCAGGTTATCCCCGGACGTAGGTGGAATGTCCAAACGGTGTTATTTTTATTGTCCCATGATTGCGCCAGACGTGGCTCAATACTGCCATCGCCTTTCACCGCCACCAGCCCGTCAAACAGATCGCTGATAATGTTAAATTCAACGTCACTTTCTACTTTATGAGGATCCAGTGAGGCCGGTTCATTGCCGTTGCTGCGGACCAGCGTTTGCTGCTCGGCAAGCTCAGTGCCTTGAGGGACGTTTGCGGCCTGCGCTGCCCCAGCCATTCCCATCGCCAGAATGACCATCGTGATGTAGTTATATTTTTGTAATTTCATTTCCATTGCCTTGTTGTTTTTACCCTCTTCACTCTTGGCACGGATATGAAATTACGCAAGTTTTTTCAACAACCTATAAGAGATTGATCTCGCTCTTTACCACTTTAGCGAGGATTCTGTGACCGGGCAGGAATCCCCCTGTTAGGCAGAGTAAAGATGGGTAAAAACATTAGGGAATAAAAGCAACTTTTCTTATGCTACGTCACTATTAACATCTGTCATAAAGAGAGTGACTTATGGAACGTATAATTACATCATCGCGTGACCGCTCATCGCTATTGAGCACCCACAAAGTCCTGCGTAATACCTATTTTCTGTTGAGCCTGACGCTGGCGTTTTCCGCCATTACAGCAACAGCCAGCACCGTGTTAATGCTGCCGTCGCCGGGGTTAATCCTGACGCTGGTGGGTATGTACGGTTTAATGTTCCTGACCCATAAAACGGCAGACAAGCCGGTCGGCATTCTGTCCGCGTTCGCATTCACCGGCTTCCTGGGTTACATCTTGGGGCCAATCCTTAACGCCTACCTGTCTGCGGGCATGGGCGACGTCATCGGCATGGCGTTAGGCGGTACGGCGCTGGTGTTCTTCAGCTGTTCAGCCTACGTGCTGACCACCCGTAAAGACATGTCCTTCCTCGGCGGTATGCTGATGGCAGGTATCGTGGTGGTGCTGATTGGTATGGTGGCGAACATCTTCCTGCAGTTGCCGGCATTGCACTTGGCAATTAGCGCCGTGTTCATCCTGATTTCCTCAGGCGCTATCTTGTTTGAGACCAGCAACATTATCCGCGGTGGCGAGACCAACTACATCCGCGCGACGGTGAGCCTTTACGTGTCGCTGTACAACATCTTCGTCAGTCTGCTGAGCATCCTGGGCTTCGCTAGCCGCGACTAACCCGCTCAACATGCAGTATCGAGGCCTCGCTTATGCGGGGCCTTTTTATTTGCTACACTTCCCGGCATCTGTTTGTGATGTGAAAAATTATGCTTATCTACGAAAATACCGAAATTGAAACCGATAGCGAAGGCTATCTCAAAGATACCACGCTGTGGAGCGAAGGGCTGGCAGCGGCGATTGCAGAACGTGAAGGGATTGAACTGAGCCCTGAACACTGGGAAGTGGTTCGTTTCGTGCGTAATTTCTATCTGGAATTTAATACCTCACCGGCCATCCGTATGCTGGTGAAGGCAATGGCGAATACCTTCGGCGAAGAGAAAGGCAACAGCCGCTATCTTTATCGGTTGTTCCCAAAAGGCCCGGCCAAACAGGCGACAAAAATTGCCGGCCTGCCAAAACCGGTGAAGTGTATTTAATAGCGAATACTAAAGTTGCTCCACGCTTTTTCGGGTTGATGAGGCTCACTCAGAACTTTATCAACCCTAGCGCTGCGCGGCCCACCGGCCTTTAGCCACGCTAACAGTTTTTCAACCTGCTCATCATCCCCGCAGGCCAACACTTCAACGCTGCCATCATCGAGATTCTTCGCATAGCCGCAAAGCCCAAGCCGCTTTGCCTCCTGCTGGGTAAAATAGCGAAAGCCCACGCCCTGAACCTGGCCGTAAACCCAACAAATAACACATTTTTCCATGTCGCTTTTCCCCGTTATGTTTTCACTTCATCAAGACACTGTAACGGTAATCACCGCCACATTCTTCCGTCGTTCGTTGCATTTGTGCGGGGAAGTCGGGAAAATGCAGCCTGATTCCTTCAAATAGCCAGATAGAAAAACTATGAGTGTACGTTTAGTGTTAGCCAAAGGGCGCGAAAAATCATTACTGCGCCGTCATCCCTGGGTCTTTTCCGGTGCGGTCGCCCGCATGGAAGGCAAAGCCAGTCTCGGTGAGACCATTGATATTGTGGACCATCAGGGTAAATGGTTAGCCCGCGGCGCATATTCTCCGGCATCGCAGATCCGTGCCCGCGTCTGGACGTTTGACGCTAAAGAAAGCATCGACATCGACTTCTTCGTTCGCCGTCTGCAGCAGGCGCAAAGCTGGCGCGACTGGCTGGCGCAAAAAGACGGGCTGGACAGCTACCGTCTCATTGCCGGTGAGTCTGATGGTCTGCCGGGCGTGACCATCGACCGCTTTGGTTCGTTCCTCGTACTGCAGCTGCTGAGCGCCGGTGCTGAATATCAGCGTGCGCCGCTTATCAGCGCTTTACAAACTCTCTATCCAGAGTGCGCTATTTACGATCGCAGCGACGTCGCCGTGCGTAAAAAAGAAGGGATGGAGCTCACTCAGGGGCCGGTCACTGGCGAATTGCCGCCAACGCTGCTGCCGATTGAAGAGCACGGGATGAAGCTGCTGGTAGACATTCAGGGCGGCCACAAAACCGGCTACTATCTTGATCAGCGCGATAGCCGTCTGGCAACCCGCCGCTATGTCGAGAACAAACGCGTCCTCAACTGTTTCTCCTACACCGGCGGTTTTGCCGTTTCCGCGCTGATGGGCGGATGCAGCCAGGTCACCAGCGTCGATACCTCTCAGGAAGCGCTGGACATTGCTCGCCAGAACGTAGAGTTGAACAAACTCGACCTGAGCAAAGCGGAGTTCGTGCGCGATGACGTATTTAAACTGCTGCGCAAATATCGCGACCAGGGTGAAAAATTTGACGTCATCGTCATGGACCCACCGAAATTTGTTGAGAACAAGAGCCAGCTGATGGGCGCTTGCCGTGGTTATAAAGACATCAATATGCTGGCTATCCAGCTGCTGAACCCGGGTGGCGTGCTGCTGACTTTCTCTTGTTCTGGCCTGATGACCACCGATTTATTCCAGAAAATCATCGCCGATGCCGCTGTAGATGCCGGTCGTGATGTACAATTTATAGAGCAGTTCCGTCAGGCAGCCGATCATCCTGTGATTGCGACGTACCCGGAAGGGCTCTATTTGAAAGGGTTTGCCTGCCGCGTCATGTAACTTGAAAAGCGAAATGGTGTCTATATATAGAGAGTGTGTATGAGGCGCTGTTTCCCGGGAGGTGTATATGATGATTACCAGCAAATTCGGTATTGGCCAACAGGTGCGTCATTCTCTGTTGGGCTATCTGGGTGTGGTGGTGGATATCGACCCGGTTTACTCGCTTGACGATCCAGAACCCGATGAGCTGGCGGCTAACGATGAACTTCGTGCGTTGCCTTGGTATCACGTGGTGATGGAAGACGATGACGGCCAGCCGATGCACACTTATCTGGCCGAAGCGCAGTTAAGCAGTGAGCCACGTGAAGATCATCCTGAACAACCTACGATGGATGAACTGGCCCGCACCATTCGCCGACAGCTACAGGCACCGCGGCTGCGCAACTAGCCGCCCTGTTCAATGAAAAAACCCCGCTATGCGGGGTTTTTTATTACTTAGCCAGACCAAGCCGCGGTATTTCAATCGCTGGGCAGCGATCCATCACCACATGCAGCCCCGCATCACGCGCCAGCACGGCGGCCTGTTCATTGATTACGCCAAGCTGCAACCACAGCGTTTTGGCGCCAATGGCAATGGCATCCTGCGCCACGCCCCACGCCGCTTCAGAATTACGAAAAACGTCCACCATATCGACTTTCTCAGGTATATCCGCAAGGGTGGCATAGCCCTTTTGCCCAAGCAGCGTACCACCAGCCACTTTGGGTGAAACGGGGATCACGTGATAGCCCTGATCCAACAGATATTTCATCACCCGATAGCTCGGGCGGTCGGGTTTATCGCTGGCTCCCACCAGCGCAATGGTGCGGGTCGTGGTCAAAATACTGGCAATTTCATTTTCAGTCATCATTATCCTCCAAGCCTTTTGATTAAGTGTAAGCGAGTCCGCCAATGTCGCGCGTCAAATTTTTGCCAATCAGGGCTTGCAGCCTGATTCTCTTGCAGTAATCTGTCTGGATCTCACACTTAGGGAATGTTTATGGAACTCACGACTCGCACCCTCGCGGCACGCAAACACATCGCGCTGGTCGCACACGACCACTGCAAAGACATGCTGATGAAATGGGTGCAACGCCATAAGGAATGTCTGGCTCAGCATACGCTGTCAGCCACCGGCACCACCGGTAATCTGGTGCAGCGGGCAACGGGGCTGGAAGTACAGGCACTGCTGAGCGGCCCGATGGGCGGCGACCAGCAGGTTGGTGCGCTCATTTCGGAAGGTAAAATTGATATCCTGATCTTTTTCTGGGATCCGCTTAACGCCGTTCCCCACGATCCGGATGTAAAAGCGCTGCTGCGCCTCGCGACCGTATGGAACATTCCGGTTGCCACTAATGCCTCCACCGCTGATTTTATTATCCAGTCACCTGAATTCGGCAAGCCTGTCGATATTCTGATCCCTGACTACCAGCGCTACCTTTCTGAACGGTTGAAGTAATTCGCTGAGAATACCGGCACCGCTGCTGCGATGCCGGTTCAGTTTACGGCTTACGCGCAACCGGGACCGACAGCTGTTTTAAAATTTCAACAAACGGTGACGGTTTAGCCTTATTAAACAGTAGCCAGACTCTCAATTTCGCGCGGGTGATTGCCACGTAAAGCAAACGCCGCTCTTCGGCATCAGGGAAATCTTCCGGCTCAGGCAGCAGTGCCTGTTCCATAATTGACTCTCTGGCCGGTGCCGGGAAACCATCGAATCCTTCCTGAAGACCAACCACAATGACGTAGTCCGCCTGCTGCCCTTTGCTGGCATGGATCGTCATAAAATCGATATGCAATTTTGGCCAGCGGGTCGCGGCCTTGGCAAGCGCTGCGGGCTTAAGATGATGGTAGCGAGCGAGCACCAAGATCCGCTGCTCTGGCGTCGCGTAGCCGCTGAGCTTATCAAACAAATCATCCAGCTTGTCGTCTTCCAGCAGCGTCACGGCGCTTTTATCCCCGGCGCTCAGGCTGTTAAGCGGTTTGTTCAATTGATGCGGGTTTTGCTGAATAAAGCGGTTGGCTATCTCGCCAATACGGCTATTAAAGCGGTAGGTGGTGTCCAGCGCGCAGTTATCCCCTTCACCAAAATAGTGGTTGAACGCGGTGGTAAGCGATAGCTGTGCGCCGCTAAACCGGTAAATCGCCTGCCAGTCATCCCCCACGGCATAAAGCGAGGTTTGCGAATTCTGCTTACGCAGCGCGGCCAACAATGCCGCACGCTGCGGAGAGATGTCTTGGAATTCATCCACTAAGATGTGCTTCCACGGACTGACAAACTTCCCTTTCTCCAAAATGATGATGGCCTGATGAATAAGCCCCGAGAAATCGACCGCGCCCTCCTCTTTCAACGCGGTTTTCCACGCTTTGAGCAACGGGGCCATCAGTTTGATACGTTTGCCGAAGAGATCGCGCACCTCTTCTGGCGCAGCGGCAATCATCTCTGCCTGCGTACCGCCGTGCATTCGCATAAGGCTTACCCAGCGATCCAGTCGGCTGCCCATCCGTTTTTTGATCTTTTCGTTTTCCCAAAAGGCCTCATCATCAACATCCCAGCCCAGTTCTTCTTGTAACCAAAGCCGCCAACCTTTCGCTTGGGCCTTTTTCTCACGGCACTGGGCCTGCCAGCATTCGGTAAATAGGGTATGACGTGCAGGGGCATCATTTTCCAGCTTGCTGACCACCGGCACTTTTTTACTGCCCTGCTCGATGATAGATAGCGCCAGAGCATGGAAGGTTCTGGCGGTAATGGCATCGGTGTGCAATCGTTCTTGCAAGCGCTCATCCATCTCTTGCGCCGCTTTACGGCCAAACGCCAGTAGCAAAATTTGCGAAGCAGAAGCTTCACCGCGCTCCAGCAGCCAACCGGCACGAGCCACCAGCACGGAGGTTTTGCCACTGCCGGCACCTGCAAGTACCAATAGCGATCGTTCGCCATTCACCACCGCTTGAGCCTGAGAGGTATTCAGCGGTGAAGATTCAATCCGATCAAAGAATTCGCTGTACTCAGCGAGCATGGTTTCGGTATAGCGTTGGTTGTGTTTCACCCTGCCGCTATCTTTATCGGCCAGCCAAGTTTGACACTCCAGCCAAGCATCACGGCAATTATCAAATTCCATAAGACGGCGCGTTGGCAGCGGTAAACCTTCAAGCGCGGTGATGATCTGCTGGCGGATAGCCTGCGCTTTTTGCCGAGTTAGCCACTGCGTTTCGACGTTGCTGCCCGCAATAATCGCCAGCTGCGACTGGAGAAGCTCGGCGGCAATGTTGCTCATTTCTGCGCTCCATTCCTGCCACAAGGCGTGGAGATGACGATGAAAACGCTGCGTATCGACCCACTCCGTTCCGTGCAGGCGTACGACTTTATCCTCAGGCAGAACAAATTCCAGCTCACCCCACACCAGCCCGCGCTTGCAGTTGATGTTTATGAGCTGATTAAAAGGAATAAGATATTCATGCTGTGGGCCGGAGACCCTGACACCCGCATTGAGGATCTCAACCCGGTCGTAGGGATGCTGCGCCATGCGCTTGCCCAGCGTCGTTGCTTTTAATTCCATGTCATGCCGAGTCCTGACTTTTTTCGATATCTCACAGTGTAACCGCCAGAGAATAGGTGCTCCAGCGTAAAAAAACGTTACAATCATCAGGTCTTATTTTTCTCAGCACTGCACAGAGGTTTTATGCGTACTGTTCTGAATATTTTGAATTTTGTTTTAGGTGGTTTTCTGACAACGCTGGGCTGGCTGTTGGCAACGCTGTTCAGCATCGTTTTAATTATCACACTGCCGCTCACGCGCTCATGCTGGGAAATCACCAAGCTGTCGCTGCTGCCATACGGCAATGAGGCCGTACATGTTGATGAACTCGATCCAGGCGCGAAAAGCGGCATCATGAATGCTGGCGGTACGCTGCTCAATATTCTCTGGTTTGTGCTTTTCGGCTGGTGGTTGTGCCTGATGCACATCGTGGCGGGCATCGCGCAGTGCGTGACCATTATTGGCATCCCTGTGGGCATCGCAAACTTTAAAATTGCTGCTATCGCGCTGTGGCCCGTCGGGCGTCGCGTGGTTTCGGTTGAAGTTGCGCGCGCAGCACGTGAAGCTAACGCTCGTCGTCGTTTCCAGTAAATTAGGATCCATCACTCAAGATGCTTAGCCCGTTGCTCCGCCGCTATACATGGAATAGTACCTGGCTTTATAACGCTAGGATTTTTATCGCGCTAGTAGGGACCTGTGCTCTGCCATGGTGGTTGGGCGACGTTAAGCTAACCATTCCACTCACGCTGGGTGTGGTTGCGGCAGCTCTTACTGATTTGGACGATCGCCTGAGCGGGCGACTGCGCAATCTGGTTATTACGCTACTGAGCTTT
Source organism: Kluyvera sp. STS39-E (assembly GCF_040932435.1). Classification (NCBI taxonomy): domain Bacteria; kingdom Pseudomonadati; phylum Pseudomonadota; class Gammaproteobacteria; order Enterobacterales; family Enterobacteriaceae; genus Kluyvera; species Kluyvera sp. STS39-E. The sequence goes on from NZ_JBFQGA010000009.1 coordinate 170,241, forward strand.
TTTGTTGCTTCTGCTTCGGTAGAGCTGCTGTTCCCATGGCCGTGGCTGTTTGCGCTGGGACTGACCGTTTCAACCGTCGGCTTTATTTTGCTGGGCGGTTTGGGGCAACGCTACGCCACCATCGCGTTTGGTGCACTGCTAATCGCCATTTATACCATGCTGGGCGTATCGCTCTACAGCCAGTGGTATATGCAGCCGCTGCTGCTGATTGCTGGCGCAATCTGGTATAACCTGCTGACGCTGACTGGGCACTTAATTTTCCCAATCCGTCCGCTGCAGGATAACCTCGCTCGCAGCTATGAGCAGTTAGCTCACTATCTTGAATTAAAGTCTCGTCTGTTTGACCCGGACCTCGACGGTGAAGACCAGGCGCCGCTGTATGATCTCGCGCTGGCAAACGGGCAACTGATGGCCATACTAAATCAGACCAAGGTTTCCTTATTAACTCGCCTGCGTGGGGATCGCGGCCAACGCAGCACGCGTCGAACGCTGCATTACTATTTTGTCGCTCAGGATATTCACGAACGCGCTAGTTCATCGCACATCCAGTACCAAACACTGCGCGATACTTTCCAATATAGCGACGTGATGTTCCGTTTCCAGCGCCTGCTTTCTATGCAGTCAATGGCCTGCCAGGCGCTGGCAAAAGCCATTTTGCTGCGTACTCCTTATCAGCATGATGCACGTTTTGAACGTGCTTTTACCCATCTGGACGCGGCACTCGATCGCGCCCGGGCTAGTGGTGCTGCGCCTGAACAAATTAAGGCGATGGGTTTTCTGCTTAACAACCTGCGCGCCATTGATGCGCAGCTTGCAACGATTGAGTCCGAACAGCTGCAATCTCAGATGGAGAGTGAAACAGAGACGCTGTTGGCTGATGATAGTCTGCATGGATTCGACGATATTCGCTTACGGCTTAGCCGCAATATGTCGCCAGAATCCGCGCTGTTTCGTCATGCGGTGCGCATGTCGCTGGTTTTATGCGCGGGCTATGCCTTTATTCAGTTAACCGGTCTACAGCACGGTTACTGGATTTTGCTCACCAGCTTGTTCGTTTGCCAGCCAAACTACAACGCAACCCGCCACCGGCTGGCGCTACGTATTATAGGTACACTCGTCGGCGTGGCCTTGGGGCTACCCATACTCTTGCTCGTACCGTCTCTTGAAGGGCAACTGGTACTTATTGTTATCACCGGCGTGCTTTTCTTTGCCTTTCGTAATGTGCAGTATGCTCACGCGACCATGTTCATCACACTGCTGGTATTACTGTGTTTCAACCTGCTTGGTGAAGGTTTTGAAGTCGCGCTACCCCGCGTCATTGATACGCTAATAGGCTGTGGTATTGCATGGATAGCGGTAAGTTTTATTTGGCCGGATTGGAAATTCCGCAATTTACCTCGGGTGCTTGAGCGCGCCGTCGATGCGAACTGCCGCTATCTCGATGCTATTCTTGAACAATATCATCAGGGCCGCGATAACCGCCTCGCCTACCGTATTGCACGACGCGATGCGCATAACCGCGATGCTGAGTTGGCTTCTGTCGTGTCAAACATGTCAACAGAACCCAAAGTAACCGCTGAGATGCGTGAAACTGCATTCCGCCTGCTGTGTCTCAACCACACCTTAACCAGCTATATTTCCGCGCTGGGCGCCCACCGCGAAAAATTGACTACCCCGACAGTTCTGGCTCTTCTGGACGATGCCGTCTGCTATGTCGATGATGCGTTACATCATCAGCCTGCGGACGAAGACAGAGTTCAGCAGGCATTAACCGGATTAGCCGAGCGGATTAGTCATTTAGATACTCGCCTAGACAGCAAAGAGCCATTAGTCCTGCAACAGATCGGTTTGATGATTTCACTGCTTCCAGAAATCTGTCGGCTTCAAAAGCAGGTTCTGGCCTAGAACCTAACTATCTACCATTTGTGAATGTAGATTTTCACCCAACTCTGTAGCTCCTGGCGCCTTAGTGCCGGGAGTGCAGCAGCGTGGACGCCGGTAATCGCCCCTTCTAGCGAAAAAAGCACATTGATGCCGATCTGTTTACGGATTTGGCGAAGAAGCAGCCATGCACTTTGCGCCCCAATTTGCCGTAGCGCCTGTACATCCATAACGCCGGCTTCATGCAGCAACAGCTCCATATGAAATGAGAGATTTGGCAAATCCTTCAACCGTGATGGCTTCCTTTGTAGGGATTTCTCTAGCCGAGCATCCTCCAGTGAAGATAAACCCAACTGCAGTAAAGCGGGTGCATTCGCCCATAGTGCAGCATCAACGTGGAAATACTTTAACTGCAACGGCATCCCGCGTTTTCGTAATGTGAGTAATTGCGGTGAGTGTTGAGCCTGATAAGTGGCATTTTGTTCGCACATCCGCAGATAGAGTTCCCCCTCCGCAACCATTGCAAAGACCGCGTCGTCGACAGCAAGGCTGTAACCGCCGAACAGCGCCCGTGACCTGATTTTCCCCAATATTGAGAAACATTCTTGGGATTGATAAATCCGTTTATACGATATAATTTTCATGATTAATCCTTAATAATCATGTGCATGGATACATTAAACTTGTTAATGAAACGCATAGTAAGCAACATAGGGAAGTTCACCTTACACAGCAAGGTGTATTTGTCATCCCGTGCATTTTCTGTGCAATTTTGCGAGTTACTTTCAGAAATTGAGGTTGATCTTTGGTGAGACGGGTAGTACTGTATATGCATACAGTAACCCACAAGGTTGGATTAGCTATGTATACTTCTGGTGTTGTAAATCATTCTTCTGCCGCTGTCTCAACAACGGCTTCCCATGCTTTCACTCCTGCGAAAAGCACGTCATCTGCGCTCATTAGCGAAGTGCTTTATCGTGAAGATCAGCCAATGATGGCACAGTTGTTATTGCTGCCATTGCTTCAGCAACTGGGACAGCAGTCACGCTGGCAGCTGTGGCTGACCCCACAGCAGAAACTAAGCCGCCAATGGGTATTAGAATCGGGTTTGCCGTTAACAAAAGTCATGCAACTGCGCCAAATGCAGCCGTGCGATATGCTGGAGTCGATGGTTCGCGCATTACGTACCGGTAATTATAGCGTTGTTATCGGCTGGTTAACGGATGAACTGTCGGCGGAAGAGCACGCTCGTTTGCTGGGTGCGGCGGAAGAAGGAAACGCAATGGTGTTCATAATGCGTCCTGTTTGCTCTGCGATACACCCCACTGGACAATTTAATGGGCTAAAAATTCATTCTAATTTGTTCCATTAAGCCAAATTAGGATTATTCCTGGTAATTTTTTTGCAACTTTTTTATCTCCCAGATTTTCTGATGGTTTTTTCTCAGAAGGCTTGTCTGGTGCGGTTTCCAGTATTTTACACTGCTTAATTTCTCAACATATTTGTTAAATATTGCGTATACAACTCTTTTTTTTTCATAAGCCTGACGGAGTTCACACTTGTAAGTTTCGAACGACGTTGTAGACTTTACATCGCCAGGGGTGCTCAGCTTACACCGCAGATATCTGCTAAGTAATTCACTAAGCCCCACCCCGGTGGAAGGATTTAACCGTGAGTCTATTTAGAACTTCATGGCAAATTTTGGATGATAACGAGGCGCAAAAAATGAAAAAGACAGCTATCGCGATTGCAGTGGCACTGGCAGGCTTCGCTTCAGTGGCTCAGGCCGCTCCGCAAGACAACACCTGGTATGCTGGTGGTAAACTGGGTTGGTCCCAGTTCCATGACACTGGCTGGTACCAGAGTGACCTGAACAACAACGGTTCTACCCACAACAGCCAGCTGGGCGCAGGCGCGTTCGGTGGCTACCAGGTTAACCCGTATGTTGGTTTCGAAATGGGTTACGATTGGTTGGGCCGTATGGAATATACCGGCAGCCAGACTAACGGTGCTCTGAAAGCTCAAGGCGTTCAGCTGACCGCTAAACTGGGTTACCCAGTAACTGACGATCTGGACATCTACACTCGTCTGGGTGGTATGGTATGGCGTGCTGACTCCAGCAACAACATCGCTGGCGATCACCATGACACCGGCGTTTCCCCTGTATTCGCAGGCGGCGTTGAGTGGGCTGTTACTCGTGATATCGCAACCCGTCTGGAATACCAGTGGGTTAACAACATCGGCGACGCAAACAGCGTTGGCGTACGTCCTGACAACGGCATGCTGAGCGTAGGTGTTTCCTACCGCTTTGGCCAGCAGGATGCAGCTGCACCAGTAATCGCACCAGCTCCAGCTCCAGCTCCAGAAGTACAGACCAAACACTTCACTCTGAAGTCTGACGTTCTGTTCAACTTCAACAAAGCAACTCTGAAACCAGAAGGCAAACAAGCTCTGGATCAGATGTACAGCCAGCTGAGCAACCTGGATCCGAAAGACGGTTCCGTAGTGGTTCTGGGCTTCACTGACCGTATCGGTTCTGACGCTTACAACCAGGGTCTGTCCGAGAAACGTGCTCAGTCCGTAGTTGATTACCTGGTATCTAAAGGTATCCCTTCTGACAAAATCTCCGCACGTGGCATGGGTAAATCTAACCCAGTTACCGGCAGCACCTGTGACGGCGTAAAAGCGAAAGCTGCGCTGATCGACTGCCTGGCGCCAGACCGTCGCGTAGAGATCGAAGTTAAAGGCAGCAAAGACGTTGTAACTCAGCCACAGGCTTAAGTTCTCGTCTAATAAAAAACCCCGCGCTGCGGGGTTTTTTTTTGCCTGTGTGACTCTCTATCAGCCATCAAAGGCGCGTCGAACTCAGACTATTTTTCTTTGCCCAACATCGCCTCGAGATCTTGTTTAAGGCTCGACATCTTAGTCGCATACTTCTCTTTGTTTTCGGCATCTTCGATGAGTTGGACGACGGTTTCCGATAACGTCTTGCCGCGACGTTGCGCTAATCCCGCCAGTCGTTGCCAGACAGCAAACTCCAAATCGATAGACTTCTTACGAGTATGCTGATGCTCTGCATTGAAGTGACGCTTGCGGCGTGCGCGAATCGTCTGCTTCATACGGTTCACCAGTTGTGGACTAATGTGCTGGGCAATCCAGTCATTAACCTGAACGGGTTCATGTTCCAGCTTCAGCAAAACATCGACAGCCTCTTGTGCGGCGCTGGCTTCAATGTAGCGGGTGATGGATTCGCCTTCCCGGTGCTTTTTAACCAGGTATTTCCACTTCCAGCCGCTTTCAAGATTTTCCAGTTGTTGATATTTCATTGCGATCTCAGTGTGACCGTGTAACTCTTTTCAGAATAACAGTTTTTTCTCAATGTGCTGAGAAGAAATCTGCAACTGTGATACGTATGAGCCAAGCGGCGGAATATACTTCCCTATTCTCCGTGAGCTTCCCGTTGGCATCAGGTATAATCACGCACTTTACATCTGACTAAAAATAGCGACATTGACTATAAATACTCTTTCCCGGCGCTTTCTCGCCCCCGCGACTGAAGCATTTCAGGCGCTATTTGCCCAGCCTGATCTGGCCTCAGAAAACGATTCCTTATTCAGTGAGCTGCAGGCGCGTTTGCATTACGCCCTAGAGCAGTTTCTACATCCTCAGGGTGTCTCCCCTTTCTTGCTGGTCAAAGCGCCAGAAGAAAAAGAGTACCTTCAACTCATTACACAGACCACGTCATCCCTACGTGATAGCGATGAATCTGCCCTGACGGGCGTCGATTATCAGGTGAACGGTAGCAAAGTCACGATGTCGCCAGCAGTCAGCGCGGATAACAATTTTGCCAGCACGGGACCGGTTATCTACGCCGATTGGGTCGAAGCCGAGCAGCTGTTTGGCTGTGTACGTCAGTTTAATAGTGAAATCACTCTTGAACCAGGCTTAGTGCATAAAGCTAATGGTGGCATTCTAGTCTTGTCCGCACGCACGCTGATGGCCCAGCCTCTGCTGTGGATGCGCCTAAAAAATGTGATTTCGCAGCAACGTTTTGACTGGCTCACTTTCGACGATTCGCGTCCTTTGCCGGTCAGCATTCCCTCGATGCCCCTCACTCTCAAAATAGTGCTGGTAGGCGATCGCGATTCATTGGCCGACTTCGAGGAAATGGAGCCGGAGCTTGCCGAGATCTCGCTGTACAGTGAATTTGAAGACAACCTGCAAATCAGCGATGAAGAAACGCTTAAGCAGTGGTGTCAGTGGGTCTGGAATATTGCTCGCGAAAAATCCTTACCAGGCCTTGCCGCCGATGCATGGCCACTGCTGATGCAAGAAGGTGCGCGTGATACCGGCGACCAAGAAATCATGCCGCTCTGTCCAATGTGGATCACGCGTCAGCTGCGAGAAGCCGCCCTGTTCACCGACAGCGGTGAGATCAACGCAGAACAGCTTAAAACAATGCTGGAACAGCGCCTATGGCGAGAAGGGTTCCTTGCTGAGCGTATGCAGGATGAAATCCTGCTTGAACAGATCCTAATTGAAACCGAAGGCGAGTGCATTGGGCAGATTAACGCCCTTTCCGTTATCGATTTCCCTGGCCACCCACGCCCATTTGGTGAGCCGTCGCGTATTACCTGCGTCGTGCACATTGGTGACGGTGAGTTTACCGACGTGGAGCGTAAAGCCGAGCTTGGGGGGAATATTCATGCCAAAGGAATGATGCTGATGCAGGCTTTCCTGATGGCTGAACTCGATCTTGAACAACAGATCCCCTTCTCCGCCTCGCTAACCTTTGAGCAATCCTACAGCGAAGTTGATGGCGACAGCGCCTCAATGGCTGAGCTGTGTGCCCTGATTAGCGCTTTGGCTAACGTACCAATCAACCAGAGCATCGCCATGACCGGTTCTGTCGATCAGTTTGGTCGTGCGCAGCCGGTTGGCGGCCTCAACGAGAAGATTGAAGGCTTCTTTGCTATTTGCGCCCAACGCGGCCTCAGCGGCAAGCAGGGAGTCATCATACCTTCGGCTAACGTACGCCATCTCAGCCTATCGAATGAAGTACAGGAAGCCGTAGAGGCTGGCACATTCACGATTTGGGCTATCGATGATGTTGGTGATGCGCTGCCACTTCTGACGCAGCTTAACTGGGATGGTGAAGGACAGACGCTATTGCAAACTATTCAGGAACGCATCGCACAGGCCACCCAGCCGGAGCCTCACTCCCGCTATCCGTGGCCGTTACGCTGGCTAAACCGTTCACATTCCAACTGATCGGACTTGTTCAGCGTACACGTGTTAGCTATCCTGCGTTCCGAACTTAAAATAAGGCTTACTTAAAACATGGTAGATAAACGCGAATCCTATACAAAAGAAGACCTTCTTGCCTCTGGTCGCGGTGAACTGTTTGGCGCAAAAGGCCCGCAGTTACCTGCACCTAGCATGCTGATGATGGATCGTGTCATTAAAATGACCGAAACCGGCGGCAACTTTGACAAAGGTTATGTTGAAGCTGAGCTAGATATCAATCCGGACCTGTGGTTCTTCGGTTGTCACTTCATCGGCGATCCCGTCATGCCAGGCTGCCTGGGTCTGGACGCAATGTGGCAGCTGGTTGGTTTCTACCTAGGCTGGCTGGGCGGCGAAGGCAAAGGCCGCGCGCTCGGTGTGGGTGAAGTGAAATTCACCGGTCAGGTTCTGCCAACTGCGAAAAAAGTGACCTATCGCATTCACTTCAAGCGTATCGTTAACCGTCGTCTGATCATGGGTCTGGCAGATGGTGAAGTTCTGGTTGATGGTCGTCTGATCTACAGCGCGAACGATCTGAAAGTAGGCCTGTTCCAGGATACTTCCGCATTCTAATACGCTTTAGCGTCGGAGCTTACTGACGCAAAATACGTAGCATGAATTAAAAAGGCGAAACCTCCGCAATGCGGAGGTTTCTTTTTAAAGAGACAGTGTTAGGCAACGACTGCCCTGTCCTCCATGGCTTCTCGCCAGCCTCCCAGCCAGTAAGACCTCTGGTTAATAGTCTGGTAAGGACACATTTCTTTAGACCGTCCGGTAATCCCGGCCTGGTACCCACGCTGATGTGCCCGATCCAGGCGATCTCTTTTTTGTCTCTTCATGCCTCGTTTCCCTCATATCTTGGTCTGGTGGAAAAGAAAACAGTGGTTACAAAGTATGCGACCACATAATACGAATAACGCTAAAAATTGACTCCGTCAATGCGCAGAATTCATACCAATGTCATATTTGTGAGCTAATCAGTAGTTCATTTGTACAAAAAACGTGACCCGGCATAAGTAACCAGTTGAAGCCAGACATAAAAATACCGCCGCCGGTTTTGCACCGACAGCGGCCCTTAGAACAATTAATTCTATTTATGGTTGGCGATTGATGGTCTGCGCAATAGAAGCCGCTTCCTGACTCCAAGCCTGCGCCAGCACTTTCACCATGGCATCATAACCGTCCTGCTGTTGTGCCAATTCAATATGGAACGGACGCTTGGTCAGCTTTCCTTGATGATTGAGTAGCCATTCCCCACTCACCACGACCTTGCCATCATAGCGACCATGGAAACCCGTCACGGTGACATTCAGCGTGTCCTGATCACTGCCCAATGGCTGCGATGCGACCACCCAACCCGGCAGTTGATTACTGAGATTAGAAACCAATGTCGTCCGCAACTGCTGGTCCAGCGGGCTGGCCCAGAGGTTATTGCTAGCAATCACGTACTGGACATCGCTGGTCTGATAGACCACGCCGCTGCCGGCGAGGAAATCAGGCACGTTGACTTGTTCCACCCACAGCATACGCTGACTTGCGGAGGCACTATTTTGTACCGTTCCTGCCGCCAGTGGCAGCTGGTAATAGGTTTTATTCTCGGTGCTGCTGCAGGCCGCCAGCAGGCAGGCCGCAGCCAGTACTAACCACTTTTTCATTATTTAGCCCTCTTAGGCTCAGGATCTTTTTTGTCCTTCGCTTCGAATACCAGCGCGTTGCTCTTCTCATTCAAGGTTTTCAACACCGGCTGCAGTTCGCGCAGTACTTGATCCAGACGCTGCATATCGGCAACCATTTTGTTGTACGCCGCGGAGCCCGGCTGGAAGCCTTGCATACTGCGATTCAACTCGCGCAAGGTTTTCTGCATATCGGCTGGCAGCTGCTGCGCCGACTGGCTGGCTGTTATCTTGTTAAGATTGTCCAGCGTCGTTTGCAGGCGACGCATCGTATTTTGGCTTTCGCTTAGCGTGTTGGTCGCTTGTTCGACCATTGGCGTCAGAGGCAGGTTGTTGAATTTATCCAACGTGTCCATCAGACGCTGTTGGATTTGCGCCAACCCACCGCTCACGGTAGGCACTATCTGATAGCCACCGAAAGATTTCATCCCGGTCACTGCCGGTTCTTTCGGGTAGAAATCCATATCAACATACAGCGCACCGGTCACCAAGTTACCGGTTTTTAGCGCTCCGCGCAGTCCACGTTGAGTCAGCTCCTGCAGATGAGCGCCGAGATCCGGATTCTCACCCAGCGCGCTTTTCAAACGCTCAGGCTCGATACGAATTTTGACGGGGATACGGTAGTCATTATTCAATGCTTGGCGTAGACCCGGAACAAAGTACGGCACCTCGGCCACCGTCCCTAAGCGGATCCCACGGAATTCAACCGGTGCTCCCGGCTGTAGACCACGAACGGAGTCTTTAAAGAACATCAGGTAGTCGACGTGTTCGGTGTAAAGGGAGTCCTGAATGCTTTTTTGATCGTCGTAGAGCTTAAATTCGGTTTTTTCAGCAATGGGCTGACCTAAATCCACGCCTTCAGGCACATCAAAGCTGACCCCACCGCTGAACAGCGTTGCCAGCGATCCCATTTCCACACGCATACCGGCAGAAGTAAGATCGACCGCGACGCCGCTGTCTTTCCAGAAACGAACGTTGCTGGTAACCAGTCGATCGTTAGGCGCACTGATAAACAGTTGATAGGTAATATTGCGATGCTGCGGATCAAAGGTGCTGGTCTCAACCGATCCCACGCGGTAGCCGCGGAACAATACCGGATCGCCCGGATTGAGCTGCCCCGCTTTTTGGCTGTCCAGTAGCACGCGGATACCTTTAGCATCCGGCGGCGCTAGCGGCGGCGCATCCAGCAGTTGATAGTTGCTAGGCTCTGGGCCTTTTGATCCCGGCTGCAGTTCAATGTAAGCCCCGGACAATAATGTCCCCAGCCCACTGATCCCTTCACGGCCAATCTGTGGTTTCACGACCCAAAAGACAGAGTCCTTGTGCAGTAGTTTCTCCATACCGGAGTTCAGGCGCGCTTTGATTTCCACGTGCGTCAGGTCATCGGTCAACGTGGTGCTGATCACCACCCCCACATCCACACTGCGGCTTTTAATCGTAGTTTTACCACCTTCAATACCTTCAGCATTGGTGGTGATTAGCGTCACCTCCGGCCCCTGATGGCTGTAATGATAAAACAGGATCCAGGCGCCAATCAGCGCCGTGACAATCGGGAAGATCCAAATGGGAGACCAGTTTTTCACTTTCTGCACTTGTGCCTCCCCGCTCTTGGTTTCCATGCTTTTACGACTCCTCATGGCTTGATTCAGGTTCCCGATCCCAGGACAGTCGCGGATCAAAGGTCATTGCCGAGAACATAGTCATTATGACCACCAGCGCAAACATTAACGCGCCAATTGCCGGATAAATATTCATTAGCCCTCCAATACGCACCAGCGCGGAGAGTACTGCAATTACAAATACGTCGATCATTGACCAGCGCCCGACAAACTCCACCACTTCATAAATCAGGTGCATGCGCTCACTGTCCCGGTGTCTGCGCTTGAGGCCGTTGGCATCAAGACAGAGCCAAGCGATAGCGATCATTTTCAGCGTCGGGACCAAGATACTGGCGATGAAAATAACCATCGCTACCGGATACGATCCTTCGCTCCACAGCAGAACAACCCCGGCAATAATGGTCGACGGCATCTTGTCGCCCAGAAGATCGGTTATCATGATCGGCAGAATGTTGGCGGGAAGATAGAGCATGATCGACGTGACCAGCAGCGCCATTGTCCACTGCAGGCTATGTTTACGCCGCACATGGCCTTTGCTGTGGCAACGCGGACATTCGTGTAAGTCGGCAGGAAGGATAGCCGTACAGCACGAGCAGGAACGCAGCCCCTGCTTCATCCCCGTCACCCCAGGCTTTAAGGGCTGCGTAAGTGCCGGCATCGGACCGATATCGTCCCACAGCCAGCGGCGGTCAACGCACTGGAAAGTACGCAACTGCAGCAAACAGAAAAGACACCAAGGCAGGAAGCTGCTGCCGACGCCAATATCGCCATAGGCCATCAGCTTCACAAAACTCACCAGCACGCCGGCGAGGAAGATTTCCGCCATCCCCCACGTTTTAAGCGTGAATAAGATCCGCGCCAGAAACGTTTTGAGCCTGTAGGGCATTTTGACCCGATTAACCAGCAACAGAATGGTAACGAGGCAGAAGGCCGGCACCAGCTGTACAAACAGCAAAAAGAAGGTGCCGAGGCTGGCGTAATCTTCGGAAAACATCACGCTGGGGATTTCCAGCAGCTCGATTTCGCTGCTGACGCCCGCCACGTTCATACTAATAAACGGGAACAGGTTGGCCAGCAGCAGCATAAAGAGCGCCACCAAGACGTACGCCGTCGGACGCCGTCTTGGTTCATCCCAAGATGTGGTTAACGTAGTACCACAACGCGGGCAGTTAGCCTTATGTCGGTGCTCGAGGTGTGGCAACGCCACCAGCATGTCACACTGTGAACACAGAATATGCTGCGCAGCATGATGTTGTTCACACATGAAAAATCCTCTATCAGGCGCCGTTTTTCAACGCTTCCAGATATTCCCAACGCTCAAACGCTTCTTCCAGCGCTTGCTCGGCCTGCGCCATATCAGCCAGTACCTTTTGAGTATGATCGTGGGGCTGGCTAAAGAAAGTCGCGTCAGCAACCTGCAGCTGCAACGCTTCCAGATCCGCTTCCAGTTTTTCCAACTTTTGCGGCAACTGTTCCAATTCACGCTGCAGGTTATAGCTCATTTTGCCCGCGGCACGTTTGCCAGGTTCTGCTTTGGGTTGCGCGACTTCTACCGCTTTCTTGGCAACTGGCTGTTGATAAGACTGTGATTGCGACTGCTGCCCACGCGCATCGTGGTAACCGCCGACATAACGTCCAATGCGTCCTTTACCTTCGAAGATCCAGCATTCAGTCACGGTATTATCCACGAACTGACGATCGTGGCTGACCAGCAGCACGGTCCCCTGATAGCCGTCGATAAGCTCTTCCAGCAGTTCGAGCGTTTCGACATCCAGGTCGTTGGTTGGTTCATCGAGAATCAATAGATTGCTTGGCTTTAAAAATAGACGTGCCAGCAGCAGACGGTTACGCTCCCCGCCGGACAGCGCACGTACTGGCGTCATTGCCCGTTTTGGATGGAACAGGAAGTCTTGCAGATAGCCCAGTACATGGCGCGGTTTACCGTTAACCATAACCTCTTGCTTACCTTCCGCGAGGTTATCCATTACCGTTCTATCCGGATCGAGTTCTGCGCGGTGCTGGTCGAAATAAGCAACTTCCAGCTTAGTCCCCACGTGAATACGGCCGCTGTCGGCCTGCAGTTGACCCAGCATCAGCTTCAGCAGCGTGGTTTTACCACAGCCGTTCGGGCCAATCATGGCGATTTTGTCACCACGCTGCACCTGCGCGGAGAAATCTTTCACCAGCACTTTGCCATCGACCTGGTAGTTAACATCTTCCATTTCGAAGACAATTTTACCGGAACGAGAGGCCTCTTCGACCTGCATCTTCGCGCTGCCCATCACTTCACGGCGGGCGCTGCGTTCGTTACGCATTGCCTTTAATGCGCGGACGCGGCCTTCATTACGTGTACGGCGCGCCTTGATGCCCTGACGAATCCACACTTCTTCCTGCGCCAGCTTGCGGTCAAACTCAGCGTTTTGCAGATCTTCAACGCGCAGCGCTTCTTCTTTTTCCAGCAGATACTGATCGTAGTTACCCGGATACGTCACCAGGTTTCCGCGATCGAGATCGACAATGCGCGTCGCCATATTGCGGATAAATGAACGGTCGTGGGAGATGAAAATAATCGTCCCTTTGAAAGACTTCAGGAAGCCTTCCAGCCAGTCGATGGTTTCGATATCCAAGTGGTTCGTCGGTTCATCAAGCAGCAGCACGCGCGGCGCGCTGACCAATGCACGACCCAGCGCGGCTTTACGTAGCCAACCACCGGAAAGCGAGGCCAGTTCGGTATCTGCCGTTAATCCTAGCTGCTCCAGTACTTCGTTAATGCGGCTTTCCAACTGCCACAGGCCATGGTTGTCCAGTTGCTCCTGAACTTTCGCCAGTTCCTGCAGATTTTTATCGCTCGGATCGGTGATCACCAGATGCGAGATATCGTGATAGCGTTTGAGATACACCGCCTGCTCGGCAATGCCCTCAGCCACGAAATCGTACACGCTGCCCTCTACGTTACGCGGTGGATCCTGCTGCAGACGTGCCACAACCAGATCCTGCTCGTAGATGATGCGCCCGTCGTCCAGGCCCAGCTCGCGGTTGAGGATTTTCATCAGCGTCGATTTGCCCGCGCCGTTTCGCCCAACCAGACAGACTCGTTCGTTGTCCTCAATATGCAGTTCGGCATTATTGAGAAGCGGCGCGTCGCTGAACGACAGCCAAGCGCCATGCATACTAATTAATGACATTCTTTATTCCTTTCAGGCTGCGGTAATCAGCCAGCAGTTGTGGATCTGACGGTTACGGGCGAAATCTGGTGACTGCGTTTTTTGGGTAATATCTTGTGCTTTCAGTCCCAGTTCTGCCAAGCCGTCGTGGTCCATACGGAAACCGCGTTTGTTGTTGGAGAACATAATGGTGCCGCCTTTACGCAGCAGGCGTTTTAGATCCGTCATCAAGCGCAGGTGATCGCGCTGAACGTCAAACGCATCTTCCATACGCTTAGAGTTCGAGAAGGTAGGCGGATCGATAAAAATAACGTCGAATTGTTCATCGGTATCACGCAGCCATGACAGCACATCAGCCTGCATCAGGCGATGTGGACGACCGGTTAAACCGTTCAACCGCAGGTTGCGTTCTGCCCACTCCAGATAGGTGCGTGACATATCGACGGTGGTGGTGGAACGCGCGCCGCCCAGACCAGCATGAACGGTGGCGCTGCCGGTATACGCGAACAGGTTGAGGAAGTCTTTACCCTTGCTCATCTGGCCCAGCAGGCGACGGGCAATACGGTGATCGAGGAACAGGCCGGTATCCAGATAATCGGTCAGGTTGACCCACAGGCGGGCGTTATATTCGCTCACCTCCATAAAGTCGCCCTTCTCATTCATCTTCTGATACTGATTTTTGCCCTTCTGACGCTCACGCGTTTTCAACACCAGTTTGTTTGGCGCAATGCCCAATACGGAAATCGTCGCGGCAATAATATCAAACAGACGCTGACGTGCTTTATTAGGGTCAACGGTTTTCGGTGGCGCATATTCCTGCACCACAACCCAATCGGCGTAACGGTCAACGGCAACGTTATATTCCGGGAGATCGGCGTCATACAGACGGTAGCATTCGATACCTTCCTGCTTCGCCCACTTCTGGTATTTCTTCAGGTTTTTGCGCAGACGGTTAGCGAAATCTTCTGCCAGTGAAGCCGGTGCTTCACCGGTGCTTTCCGTCAGATGATAGTTCTTCTGCACGCAGTCCAGCGGGCCATTTTTTGCTTTAAACTGCCGCTCGGCACGAAGCTGCAGGCAGCTTAACAGCTCAGGAGAGGCGCTAAACAGTGACAGATTCCAACCGCCAAACAGGTTTTTCATGTGGCGACCGAGCAGGCTGTGAAGCGCAATCAGCGCCGGTTCGCTTTCCAGACGCTCACCATATGGCGGGTTACTGATAACGGTACCGTAAGGGCCTTTTGGCAGCGGATTGCTAAGCTGCGCAACATCTTTCACTTCAAAGGTAATCAGCTCGCCAATACCGGCACGGCGGGCGTTGCTACGCGCCAATTCAACCACACGGCTGTCGACGTCAGAGCCAAAGAAGCGAGATTCATAAGCGGCAAGTCCTGCACGTGCGCGGGTCTGCGCATCGGCCTTGACCGACTGCCAAACCGCTTCGTCGTGCTGTGCCCAGCCGCCAAAGCCCCAGTGGCTACGGTGCAGCCCAGGTGCGCGGTCGGTGGCCCACATCGCGGCTTCAATCAGCAGCGTACCGGAACCACACATCGGATCGAGCATCGGCGTACCCGGCACCCAACCAGAGCGCATGACAACCGCCGCGGCGAGGTTTTCTTTGATAGGAGCCATACCGGTGCTACCGCGATAGCCACGCAAATGCAGGCCTTCGCCGCTCAAATCCAGCGAGATATAGGCAGTTTCTTTGTTCAGGCGGACGTTAATACGCAGATCCGGATTGTCACGATCGACGTTCGGACGTGGCAGGTTTTTGCGTGTAAAGGCATCAACGATAGCGTCTTTGACCTTCAACGCACCGTACTGGCTGTTACGGATACTGTCATTCAACCCGCCAAAGCTCACCGCAAAGGTGGCATCTGGGGTAAAGATGGATGTCCAGTCGATAGCCTGTACGCCAAGATAAAGATCGAGATCGCTCCAGACGCTACATTCTCCCAGCGGCAGCATAATGCGCGACGCCAGGCGACTCCACATCAGGCTTTTGTACAGAAGCTGCGTATCGCCCTGGAAATGGACGCCACCCTGGGTAATCTGGCACTCTTGTGCGCCAAGACCTTCCAGTTCAGTTTTTAACAGTTCTTCCAGCCCACGGGCCGTACTGGCAAACAGAGAATTCATATCGTCACTTTTACTCGCAGAAAATTGTTGCGCATTATAGCCAATCTGCAGCCCATGTCATAAAGTTAAAGGCTAATTTCGATTCAGGGACAGCATTGTGGCTACATTATCGCGGCTTTTTATTCATCCGGTGAAGTCTATGCGGGGTATCGGGCTCACGCATGCGTATGCTGATATTAGCGGATTCGCATTTGACCGCATTTTTATGGTTACCGAACCTGATGGCACCTTTATTACCGCCCGTCAGTTTCCGGCGATGGTGCGCTTCACCCCTGCCGTCCTGCACGATGGTCTTCATCTCACCGCTCCCGACGGCAGCAGCGCACTGGTGCGTTTTGCTGATTTCGGCGGGCAGTCTTCACCGACCGAAGTGTGGGGCAACCATTTTACCTCGCGTATTGCCCCGGACGCTATCAATCAGTGGCTTTCTCCGTTCTTTAAGCGTGAGGTTCAGCTACGCTGGCTAGGCGCGAACCCAACCCGTCGCGTAAAACGCCATGACGCGGTGCCGCTCTCTTTTGCTGACGGTTTCCCTTATTTGCTGACTAACGAAGCCTCACTGCGCGATGTCCAACAGCGCTGTCCGGCAAGCGTGCGCATGGAGCAGTTTCGCCCCAATCTGGTGGTCACTGGCGTAGAGCCTTGGGCAGAAGATGGTTGGAAAACCATTCGCATTGGCGAGGTGGTGTTCGATGTTGTAAAACCGTGTAGCCGATGCGTCTTTACTACGATTAGCCCAGAAAAGGGGCAAAAGCATCCGAGCGGTGAGCCACTGAGTACCCTACAATCATTTCGTACTGACCCTGCAAGCGGCGATGTTGATTTCGGCCAAAACCTAATTGCCCGCAATAGCGGGGTGATCCGCGTTGGCGACGAGGTGGAAATATTAGCCACCGGTCCGGCGAAAGCCTACAGCGTGGGGAAAAGCGACGATGCGTTAGCCACGCCGACGGCAAAGGATGCGCTGGTCGACATTGACTGGGAGGGGAAAACTTTCAGCGGCAATAATCAGCAGATTTTGCTGGAGCAGCTTGAGCAACAAGGCATTCGCGTGCCTTACTCCTGCCGCGCCGGACTGTGCGGAAGCTGCCGAGTAACGCTACTTGAGGGAGAGGTGAGCCCGCTGAAAAAAAGCGCAATTCGAGACGATGGCACCATTTTAAGCTGCAGTTGCGTGCCTAAAACCGCGCTGAAACTAACGCTTTAGACCGCTTGTTCTAGGTTGTAACCGTCCAGTCTTGGCTGAGGTTGCAGCCTGTCATTCATGACTTTAATCGGATCGCCAAGCTGCATCGTCCGGCCAGCCAGCGTCAAGCCGGGCTGCGCGAGCAGACATAACGCAGCGTTTTCACCAGGTTCAACCACCAGCAGATTCACCTGACTGTCGTCATCGCTCAACCAAACACAGGCCGCATCACCGGTTACCGGTGACCAGCAATCTTGGTGCGCGCGGAAATGCCAGCTTTTTGGCATTTGCGGTTTCAGGAAGCGAATCGCCACCAGCGCATTTAAGATAAGCTCGGCGCGGTGTTCTTTCGACAGCGTCAAGTCGCGGCATTTTTCCTCAAAAGAGAAATAGAGCGCTGCATCATCGACGCAAAAACCGGTAGGGTCAAAAGCATCAGGCGTTAACATTCGGCGGGCAAAACGCGAGCGAAATAACATACCATTGGCTAAATCGAGCATCATTCGATCGTGCTCTTCATCATAATACCAACGCCAGTTATCATCAGGTTTAATTCGCATTTTTCTCCCCCATCATTTCGCGTCCATTGCTTTGCTTGTTCTTGTGCTGCGTTACGCGACATTGTCTTAATAATAAAAGACCAATATGTTTAAATAAGCAACAATGAGGAAATATAAAGCAACCAGGGCTGGAAATAAAGCCCTGGTTCACATTACAGAGAAAAAGACTAGATATGCGTGATGATTTCTTTAATCAGCGGCGGGCCTTTAAAAATAAAGCCAGAATAGATCTGCACCAGCGATGCCCCAGCCGCAATCTTCTCGCGAGCCGCAATCACAGAGTCAATCCCACCGACGCCAATAATAGGAAGCTGGCCTTTTAATTCTGCCGACAGCATGCGAATAATCTCGGTGCTTTTTAATTGCAATGGACGACCGCTTAATCCACCCATTTCATCACAATGTTTCATCCCCTGAACCAGGGAACGATCTAATGTGGTATTGGTTGCAATTACCCCATCGATATTATGGCGAACTAAACTGTCGGCTACTTGGATCAACTCTTCATGAGAAAGATCCGGGGCGATCTTTACGGCCACAGGAACATATTTATGATGCTTTTCCTGAAGCTCCGATTGTTTATTTTTAATACCGGAAAGTAAATCATCTAGTGCTTCGCCATATTGCAGCGTACGCAGGCCTGGGGTATTTGGCGATGAGATGTTAATTGCGATATAACCCGCATAGGCGTAGATTTTTTCCATACAAATCAGATAGTCATCTTTACCATGTTCGACTGGGGTATCTTTATTCTTTCCAATATTAATTCCCAGAATACCGTCGAAATGGGCTTTTTTAACGTTCTCTACTAGGTTATCAACACCGTGGTTATTGAAGCCCATGCGGTTGATCAACCCTTCTGCATCGACCAAGCGGAACAGGCGCGGCTTATCGTTACCCGGCTGCGGACGCGGCGTCACGGTACCGATCTCGATCGAACCGAATCCCATTGCCCCTAAGGCATCAATGCATTCGCCATCTTTATCCAGACCCGCAGCCAGACCCAGTGGATTTTTAAACGTCAGTCCCATACAGGTGACCGGTTTTTCCGGCAGCTTCTGGCGCACTAAAGCTTCCAGCGGCGTTCCGGTAATACGGCGTAATTGTTGAAACGTTAATTCATGAGCGCGCTCTGGATTGAGCTGAAAAAGTGCTTTACGAACGAAGGGATAGTACATGAACTCTCCTGGATTCCCGGTGTGCAAACCGGGGGCGTATTATGTACTTTCTTGCTAAGAAAGGGAATTGACCTACGGCAAAAAAAACGCAAACGTTTTCTTCTCTCCGACGCCCCAACGCAAGGCCATATGCATTTTCTGATTAAACAACGTCAGAAAAAATATTTCGCCCCCCTTACTACCTCTGACACACTGACGCAAATGTTATCAATTCTAGAATAATGTTTATTTTTAGTTATAAGGAGAGAGTATGCGCGTCATTACCTTAGCAGGCAGCCCCCGCTTTCCTTCTCGCTCCAGCGCGCTGCTGGAATATGCACGAGATAAACTGTCGGCTGCGGACGTTGAAGTGTTCCACTGGCATCTGCAAAATTTTTCGCCAGAAGATCTGTTTTACGCCCGTTTTGACAGCCCCGCCCTGCTAGCCTTAACCGAGCAACTGGCCCATGCCGACGGCTTGATTATCGCCACGCCGGTCTATAAGGCATCGTTCGCGGGGGCGCTGAAAGCGTTGCTTGATCTGCTGCCGGAACGTGCGCTGGAAGGAAAAGTCGTGCTGCCGCTTGCGACCGGCGGAACGGTTGCCCATATGCTGGCGGTCGATTACGCCTTAAAGCCGGTGCTGAACGCGCTGAAGGCGCAAGAAATATTACAGGGTGTTTTTGCCGACGATAGCCAAGTCACCGACTATCAGCATAAACCGCAGTTTAGTCAGAATTTGCACAAGCGCCTCGATGGTGCACTGGAAACCTTCTGGCAGGCGTTGCATCGGCGGGATATACAGGTTCCTACGCTTGGCGAATCGCGACAGGCTGAACATGTTTGATAAAAAAAACGCCGCAGGTGATAACCTAGCGGCGTTTAATTTTGTACTTCATTGATTGTAGCCCGGCCGAGCTACAATGATGTTACGCAAGGGCTTTCGCAATCTTCTCGTACAGATCGCCTGACAGGTTTTCCAGCCCTTTCAACTGCTCAAGTGCCGCACGCATCAGCGCCTGACGTTTCGCATCGTAACGTTTCAGGCGGATCAGCGGCTCAATCAACCGGGAAGCGACCTGTGGGTTACGACTGTTCAGTTCCGTCAGCATTTCCACCAAGAACTGATAACCGCTGCCGTCCGCTGCGTGGAATGCGGCAGGGTTGCTGCCAGCAAACGCGCCAATCAGCGAGCGAATGCGGTTCGGGTTGTTCATGCTAAACGAGCGGTGATT
This sequence comes from Kluyvera sp. STS39-E, assembly GCF_040932435.1. Taxonomy (NCBI): domain Bacteria; kingdom Pseudomonadati; phylum Pseudomonadota; class Gammaproteobacteria; order Enterobacterales; family Enterobacteriaceae; genus Kluyvera; species Kluyvera sp. STS39-E. Next base: position 190,141 of record NZ_JBFQGA010000009.1, read on the forward strand.
CAGCAGCTTACGCACCGTTACCAGCGCATCATCCGCCGGACTTGTGGCTTGCAGAATCAACCATTTGTCCATCACCAGACCATCCTGATGCCACTTATCGTCATACTCCTGCATCAACGCATCACGGCACGGTAATTCTGCTGCGACGGCCGCAGACAAGGCCGCGAGCGCATCGGTCATATTGTCGGCTTCGTGATACTGCTGGCTCACCAGTTTATCCGCCAATTCAGCATCACCGAACGCCAGATAACGTAGGCAGGTGTTGCGCAGGGTGCGCTTGCCAATATCGGCATGCTCAACGCGGTAGCTATGCAGTTTGTTAAGGTTGTAGATTGCCAAACATTCGTCGGCCAGTTCGCTTGCCAGTGTGCGGGTCAGCGCTTCGCGCACTGCCGCAATGGCAATAGGATCGATAATCTCAAACAGCTCAGCGATTTCACTTGCCGATGGCAGCGTTAAAATTTCTGCAGCCAATGCGGGATCGATAGTCTCATCAAGCAAGATAGCGCGGAAAGCGTCAGCAACGTGAATCGGCAGCGACAGCGGCTGGCCCTGCTGGTGACGGGCAACGTTCAGCTTGATATAGGTAGCAAGCAGGCTTTGCGCCGCATCCCAACGGGAGAAGTCGTTGCGCGCATGGCGCATCAGGAACGTTAGCTGCTGATCGCTCCATTTATATTCCAGTTTCACCGGCGCGGAGAATTCACGCAGCAGTGACGGTACCGGCTGGAAATAGACGTTATCAAAGACGAACGTTTGCTCAGCCTGCGTCACGTTCAGCACGTGATGAACCGGGTGACCGTCTTTTTGCAGCGGGATCACTTTGCCTTCGTTATCGTACAGCTCGATATCGAACGGAATGTGCAGAGGATATTTTTCATCCTGCTCCGCCGTCGCTGGGGTGCGCTGGCGAATCGTTAACGTGTACTGCTCGGTTTCCGGGTTGTAGTCGTCGTGAACGCTAACAATCGGCGTACCGGCCTGACTATACCAGCGGCGGAAATGGGACAAATCGACGTTAGAAGCATCTTCCATCGCTTGAACAAAATCATCGCAGGTTGCCGCACTGCCATCATGACGCTCGAAATAAAGCTGCATCCCTTTCTGGAAGTTCGTTTCCCCCAGCAAGGTGTGTAGCATGCGGATCACCTCCGCCCCTTTCTCATACACCGTCAGCGTATAGAAGTTATTCATTTCAATAACTTTATCTGGACGGATTGGGTGCGCCATTGGGCTTGCATCTTCGGCAAACTGCAGACCACGCATGGTGCGCACATTGCTGATGCGGTTAACCGCACGGGACCCCAGATCGGAGCTGAACTCCTGATCGCGGAATACCGTTAAGCCCTCTTTGAGACTTAGCTGGAACCAGTCGCGGCAGGTGACGCGGTTACCAGTCCAGTTATGGAAATACTCGTGGCCAATGACGCGCTCGATATCAAGGTAGTCTTTATCGGTTGCCGTATCGGTACGCGCCAGCACGTACTTAGAGTTAAAGACATTCAGCCCTTTATTCTCCATGGCCCCCATATTAAAGAAGTCGACGGCAACGATCATATAGATGTCGAGATCGTATTCGAGACCGAAACGGTCTTCGTCCCATTTCATAGAGTTTTGCAGCGAAGTCATCGCCCACGGCGCGCGATCGAGGTTGCCTCGATCGACAAACAGCTCCAGCGCCACTTCACGCCCGGAGCGGGTTTTGAAGGTATCGCGCAGTACATCGAAGTCGCCCGCGACCAAGGCAAACAGGTAGCACGGTTTTGGGAATGGATCTTGCCACTGCACCCAGTGGCGCCCGTTATCCAACTCGCCTTCGGCAATGCGGTTACCGTTAGAAAGCAAGAAAGGATATTTGTTTTTATCGGCAGTGATTTTGGTGGTAAAGCGAGCCAGCACATCTGGGCGGTCAAGATACCAGGTGATATGACGGAAACCTTCTGCTTCACACTGAGTACACAGCGCTTCACCGGACTGATACAGGCCTTCTAAGGCGGTATTTGCCGCAGGGCTAATTTCATTGACGATCTTTAAAGTGAAACGCTCTGGCAAACCGGAGATCACCAGATGACTTTCTTCTTCTTTATAGTCAGTCCACGGCTCGCCGTTAACGTGCAGGGAGACCAGCGTTAAGTCTTCACCATCTAAACGGAGCGGCACATCAGACGCTGCGTGGCGGGAAACCTGGCTTTCCGCTGTCACGACGGTTTTTGCGGCATCCAGGTCAAAGGCCAGGTCAATATCACTAATCAGGTAGTCCGGCGCACGATAGTCGTGGCGGTACTTGGCTTGGGGCTGTTGTGTCATAAAAAACCTTTAGCATCTTATGTAAATGTCATCTCCAGTCTATTCCTGTTGTGTTAATCACGCTACGCAGAATCTTCATCTTTTCCAGTCAAATAGCGAAAAATGATACATTTACGCAACATGCTGTACAAAACACATGAGTGGCGCTTCGTGCCTTATGATGTGATCGGGGTTCAATAAATCGATAAACAAGGTATACTCCAGCGATTCTCCCCTGTTGTTTATTGTACTAAACGCTCCTGTGAGAGGATGCTACTGCGCACCATGACACAATTCGCTTCCCCTATCCTGCTCTCGATGCTGGATACCGATGCCTACAAACTGCATATGCAGCAGGCCGTTTTCCACCACTACTATGATGTCAACGTAGCGGCTGAATTCCGCTGCCGTGGAGACGATCTGCTAGGTATTTATGCTGATGCAATTCGCGAACAAGTCGACGCCATGCGTTCTCTTACGCTGCAAGATGACGAATATCACTGGCTGTCCGGACTTCCTTTCTTTAAACAAGATTACCTGACCTGGCTGCGTGATTTCCGCTATGACCCGCGTCAGGTCACCGTCACCAACGACAATGGCAAACTCAATATTCGCCTTGAGGGCCCGTGGCGCGAAGTGATCATGTGGGAAGTTCCCCTGCTGGCGGTTATTAGTGAACTGGTTCACCATTACCGCTCGCCGGAACATGGCGTGCCGCAAGCGTTGGATATGCTCGAGCATAAGCTCGTCGAGTTTAATCAGATGACCGCCGACATCGATATGTCCGCATTCAAGCTGATGGACTTTGGCACCCGCCGTCGTTTCTCCCGCGACGTTCAGGAGGCGATTGTCAGCCGCCTGCAGCAGGAGTCGTGGTTTACCGGCACCAGTAACTACGATTTAGCGCGCCGCCTGACGCTCACACCAATGGGCACCCAGGCGCATGAATGGTTCCAAGCGCATCAACAAATTAGTCCGGACTTGGCGACCAGCCAACGGGCAGCGCTGGCCGCTTGGCTTACGGAATATCCTGACCAGCTTGGCATTGCTCTGACCGATTGCATTACCATGGATGCTTTCCTACGCGACTTTGGCCCTGAATTTGCCACCCGTTATCAGGGTCTGCGTCATGATTCAGGTGATCCATTTGAGTGGGGCGAGAAAGCAATTCAGCATTATCAGAAACTGGGTATCGACCCGCATTCCAAAGTGCTGGTGTTCTCCGATAACCTTGATTTGGCAAAAGCTGTCGACTTATATCGTCATTTCTCGTCGCGCATTAATCTGAGCTTCGGTATTGGCACCCGTTTAACCTGCGATATTCCACAGGTCAAACCGCTGAATATTGTCATTAAGCTGGTCGAGTGCAACGGCAAACCGGTCGCGAAACTCTCCGATAGCCCGGGAAAAACCATCTGCCACGATAAAGCGTTTGTTCGCGCTTTACGTAAAGCCTTCGATCTCCCGCAGATTAAAAAGGCCAGTTAATCATCAAAGGGAGCCACCGGGCTCCCTTCTTCTTTATTTATTTCTGAAAACACCCTCCCCGAATGCGAATTCTGCTTGTCTGATGGAAGATGACAGGTAACATAGATATCCCCCCGCAGTGATGGGGAAATCGATTTTTTTATTGGACTACGAATAGAGAGACTATTATGAGCGTTGTGCCTGTAGCCGACGTACTCCAGGGCCGTGTCACCGGGGACCAAGAAGTCACCGTGCGCGGCTGGGTACGTACTCGCCGAGATTCAAAAGCTGGCTTTTCCTTCCTTGCCGTCTATGACGGTTCCTGCTTTGATCCTGTACAGGCCGTTATTAATAATTCTCTGCCCAATTACAATCAGGAAGTGCTGCGTCTGACCACCGGCTGTTCCGTTATTGTCACCGGTAAGATTGTCGCCTCCAAAGGCGAAGGTCAGAGTTTTGAAATTCAGGCCACCAGCGTAGAAGTCACCGGTTGGGTTGAAGATCCTGATACCTACCCGATGGCGGCAAAACGTCACAGCATCGAGTATTTACGTGAAGTTGCGCATATGCGCCCACGTACCAACCTGATTGGCGCGGTCGCTCGCGTTCGTCACACTCTGGCACAGGCGCTGCACCGCTTCTTCGATGAGCAAGGTTTCTTCTGGGTCTCTACGCCGCTGATTACGGCTTCAGACACCGAAGGCGCTGGCGAAATGTTCCGTGTATCAACGCTGGATATGGAAAACCTGCCGCGCAACGATCAGGGCAAAGTAGACTACGACAAAGATTTCTTTGGCAAAGAAGCGTTCCTGACCGTATCCGGCCAACTGAACGGCGAAACCTATGCTTGTGCGCTGTCTAAAATTTACACCTTCGGGCCAACCTTCCGCGCCGAAAACTCCAACACCACCCGCCATCTGGCAGAATTCTGGATGCTGGAACCAGAAGTAGCGTTTGCCGATCTGGCTGATAACGCCGCTCTCGCAGAAGCGATGCTGAAATATGTCTTCAAGGCCGTGCTCGAAGAACGCGCAGACGACATGAAGTTCTTCGCCGAACGCGTTGATAAAGATGCGATCGACCGTCTGGAGCGTTTCGTGACCGCCGATTTCGCGCAGGTAGACTACACCGACGCGATCACCATTCTGGAAAACTGCGGTAAGAAATTTGAAAACCCAGTGTTCTGGGGCGTGGATCTTTCTTCTGAACATGAACGTTACCTGGCTGAAGAGCACTTCAAAGCCCCGGTGGTAATGAAGAACTATCCGAAAGAGATCAAAGCGTTCTACATGCGTCTGAACGACGACGGCAAAACCGTTGCCGCTATGGACGTCCTGGCGCCAGGAATCGGTGAAATCATCGGTGGTTCACAGCGTGAAGAGCGTCTGGATGTCTTGGATGCGCGCATGGCTGAAATGGGTCTCAATAAAGAAGACTACTGGTGGTACCGCGATCTGCGTCGTTATGGCACCGTTCCACACTCTGGTTTCGGTTTGGGCTTCGAACGTCTGATTGCCTACGTGACTGGCGTACAGAACGTGCGCGATGTGATCGCCTTCCCAAGAACGCCACGTAACGCCTCTTTCTAAGTTATCTCTGTCTCAAGGGCCAGCCAGCGTGCTGGCCTTTTTTTTAACGCTCAGTAGAGTATGTAAAGAAATCTTTATTAAGTTTAACAAACTTAAACTTCAAGCCCCCGCCGCCTGCTCTTTGTTACATCACATTTCTCGAAATCAATCCGTACAAAAAACAGCCATAAAATTATTGCACTTAAGATTCCGCTAACGCCTTAGCACATTATTTAGCCAAAAACACAGCTATCCAGATGGCTAAAAAATATCATAGGGAAAAGTTAACTCGTCCGCTCAGTGCGATAAGAAAAAGCGTTATGCGAATAAAACATAAGAAATTCATATTGATAGATAATGATGTGTTCAATTAATCCGCGTATGTCTCAGAATTTTGAGATAGTTCACAAAGTTCCTTAAAATACACAAATTCTTACACATTATTTCTTTTGCTTACTCATTCTCGATGTTTGTAGCATTTTCAGGCTAGCGAAAGAGTGTTTTGAATGGAAAGATGCCTCTCAGACACATAAAGACACCAAACTCTCATCAATAGTTCCGTAAATTTTTATTGACGGAAGTAATTGAAGAAAGTGGAGAGTGTCTATAAAAAAAAACCTAATGAGGGTAATAAATAATGATGAAGCGTAATATCCTGGCAGTGGTTATCCCTGCTCTGCTGGTAGCTGGCGCAGCTAATGCTGCAGAAATCTACAACAAAAATGCCAACAAATTGGACTTCTACGGTAAAGCAGTTGGTGAACACATTTGGACCACCAACGGCGACACCAGCAACGAAGATACCACTTATGCGCGTATCGGCTTTAAAGGCGAAACCCAGATCAACGACCAGTTGGTTGGTTACGGTCAGTGGGAATACAACATGGATGCTTCCAACGCGGAAGGCTCCCAGGGTACCAAAACCCGTCTGGCATTCGCTGGCCTGAAATTTGGTGACGCCGGTTCTATCGACTACGGTCGTAACTACGGTGCCATCTACGACGTAGCAGCTTACACCGATATGCTGGTTGAATGGGGCGGCGATTCTTGGGCTGCAACCGACAACTTCATGAACGGTCGTTCTTCTGGTCTGCTGACCTACCGTAACAGCGATTTCTTCGGCCTGGTTGATGGTCTGAGCTTCGCGCTGCAGTATCAGGGTAAAAACGATCGTAACAACCCAGTTGTCACCACCTTCAACTCTGACGGTACCGTTAAAGATGTTGGTTACGGCGGCAACGGCGCGAAAGGTAACGGCGACGGCTTCAGCACCTCCGCACAGTACGATTTCGGCAACGGTATCGCGCTGGCAGCTGGTTATGAAGTTGCTGACCGCACCAACGCACAGGTTAACCCTGGCAGCACCACACTCGGTGGCGTGACTCACACTTGGGCAAGCGCTGGCGGCAGCAAAGCTGAAGCATGGTCTACCGCTGCTAAATACGACGCGAACAACGTCTACGCTGCTGTAATGTATGCTGAAACCCTGAACATGACTCGCGAGCCAGACAACAACTTCGCGAACAAAACTCAGAACATCGAAGCTGTCGTTCAGTATCAGTTCGACAATGGTCTGCGTCCATCCATTGGCTACGTACAGTCCAAAGGTAAAGATCTGATCGCTCGCGGCGACTTCAAAGGCGGCGATGCTGACCTGGTTAAATACATCGAAGTGGGTTCATGGTACTACTTCAACAAGAACATGAACGTATACGCTGCGTACAAGTTCAACCTGCTGGATGACAACGCTTACTCCGCTGAGTCCGGTCTGGCGACCGACGACCAGGCTGCAGTTGGTATCGTATACCAGTTCTAATCAGCAGACCCTCGCTGCTATATGCCTAAAAAGCAGGACTTCGGTCCTGCTTTTTTACGTTCCTAAGATGAAGATCGTAACTTTTGAAAACCTTCGCGCTTTTAGTCTCTAACGGTTGGCATTTTGTAAATCTACCGTTAACCTGATAGCGGATTTCCCCCGAACTTATAAATGGAACCTCGTCATGTTTGAGAACATTACAGCCGCCCCTGCCGACCCAATTTTGGGCCTAGCCGATCTGTTTCGCGCCGACGAACGCCCGGGAAAAATCAATCTCGGGATTGGTGTCTATAAAGACGAAACCGGTAAGACCCCGGTTCTGACCAGCGTCAAGAAAGCTGAACAGTATCTGCTGGAAAATGAGACCACCAAAAATTACCTCGGTATTGATGGTATCCCTGAATTCGGTCGCTGCACGCAGGAGCTGCTGTTTGGTAAAGGCAGCGCGATTGTCAGCGATAAACGCGCACGCACCGCGCAGACCCCCGGTGGTACTGGCGCACTGCGCGTCGCGGCGGATTTCATTGCCAAAAACACTGACGTGAAACGTATTTGGGTCAGCAACCCAAGCTGGCCGAACCACAAAAGCGTTTTTGGCGCGGCCGGTCTAGAAGTACGTGAATATCACTACTACAGCGCTGAAAAGCACGCGCTGGACTTCGATGCGCTGCTGGCAAGCCTGAATGAAGCTCAGGCAGGCGACGTGGTTCTGTTCCACGGCTGCTGCCATAACCCAACCGGTATCGATCCTACGCTGGAGCAGTGGCAGCAGTTGGCTGCGCTGTCTCTTGAAAAAGGCTGGTTGCCGCTGTTTGACTTCGCCTACCAGGGCTTCGCCCGCGGTCTGGAAGAAGATGCGGAAGGTCTGCGTGCGTTTGCCGCGCTGCACAAAGAGCTGATTGTCGCGAGTTCCTACTCGAAGAACTTCGGCCTCTATAATGAACGTGTTGGGGCTTGCACCCTCGTCACCGCTGATACTGATACCGCCGATCGCGCCTTCAGCCAGCTGAAAGCCGTTATCCGCGCAAACTACTCGAACCCACCGGCTCACGGTGCATCCGTAGTGGCAACGATTCTTGGTAACGACGCGCTGCGCGCTATCTGGGAACAAGAGCTGACCGATATGCGCCAGCGTATTCAACGCATGCGTCTGCTGTTTGTGAACACGCTGCAGGAAAAAGGTGCCAACCGCGACTTCAGCTTTATTACCAAACAAAACGGCATGTTCTCTTTCAGCGGCCTGACCAAAGAACAGGTGCTGCGTCTGCGTGAAGAGTTTGGGGTGTATGCTGTTGCTTCGGGTCGTATTAACGTCGCCGGGATGACGCCAGACAACATGGCTCCTCTGTGCGAAGCCATCGTCGCCGTGCTGTAACTCTGGTTACTGCTGTGACAAAAAAGGCCGCTTTCGCGGCCTTTTTAATTTCTTACCAAACGGGAAGTTCATCTTGTAAGAACGGGTTGTGCAAACGCTCGTGACCCAGCGTCGACATCGGCCCATGTCCGGCAATAAACTTCACGTCATCGCCCAGCGGCAGCAATTTGCGCTTAATAGCGTCAATCAACTGCGCGTGGTCGCCACGCGGGAAATCACTGCGCCCGACGCCGCCCTTGAACAGCACGTCACCAGAGATGAGCAACCGCGCAGCGTCGTCAAAAAAGACTACGTGTCCAGGGGTATGCCCGGGACAGTGAAGCACCTGTAGCTTAACGTTACCGACGCTCACCGTATCGCCTTCATTCAACCAGCGGTCCGGCGTCAACGGCTGACAGTCGTCGAGGCCAAACATCCGGCTTTGCGCAGGAAGCCCCTGCAACCAGAACTCATCCTCTTTTTCCGGCCCAATCACCGGCACACCGTAATGTTGTGCCAGTTCCGCCGCCGCACCCACATGGTCGAGATGACCATGGGTCAGCAAAATTTGCTGCAGCGTCACGTCAGCGTCTGCTACCTGCTGTTTGATGGTTTCGGCATCACCACCTGGATCGACCAGCGCCGCCATTTTGGTTTGCTCACACCAGATCAACGAACAGTTTTGCGCGAATGCAGTAACCGGAATGATTCGATAATTCATGCTGCTCCTGTTTATCCCCGTCATACTTCAAGTTGCAGGTGCGTTGGCTGCGCTCACTCACCCCAGTCACTTACTAAAGTAAGCTCCTAGGGATTCGCTCTCTTGCCGCCTTCCTGCAACTCGAATTATTTAGGGGTTATTCTCGTCACCGTTCAGATCTTTTAATCAATCTGAACTGCCGGGCGTAGAGTTACCAGTGCCGTAACGGCCCGGTATCAATATGCACAAAGTTGCTACGTGGGTAGTATCCTACACCACCTGCGCGTAGAGATAACGCAGCTTTGCGTACATTGCTTAACGAAATACCCTCAATGTGGAAATCCATGGCCTGGCCTTTCGTGTGATAGCTCTTTTTCGCTACCCCACTACTGTGCGCGCGCAATTCATTATTGGTATCAATAGAACGATATCCAGAAATCAATTGCACAGGCTTATTAGTTCCTAATAGTCCCTGAAGGCGATAGAGTTGATCGAACAATGAAGGATCGATGCTCTTTATTTTATTCGCGCGATAGTCACGGAAAAAATGGTTCAGTTTTGCTAATTCATCCTGAATATAGCCTCGGCCGTCAAAAAACTCGGCTTTTATCAACTCACCTGTATGCAGGTTACTCAGCGTTAAAATACGCGGACGTGGGGTCGAGAGGGTGGCAAATGCAGGCGTGGGTAAGATGGCCGCCGCGCCAAGCGCAACACCACCTAACGCCAGCAATTTGCGGCGATTAGCGTCAAATTTGTCCATGATAATCAGGTCTACAGTCAGTAAATGTGATCGAAAAATATGCACTTCTGGCGCACGTTAAGCACCTTACCGGGCATCAAAGCCAGCGTCAAGGCGGCCTGCAGCGCAGATCCGCCAGCCCTGGACGTTCGAGGCTGGCTTCATTGCTTTATATTCGACAATCACATTACCTGAACTGCTTCATTTATCTGATTAATTGTTCCGCTTTTGGCAAAATTTGTGCGCCGGATCGCGCAGTAACATCATAATTGTAAATATCTGTTCGATATTGTGTCTGTCCATCAGACCCAACAAAGGCGGTCAAATAATAGAGGTTAACCGGGATATTTTGGCGGATATTCACATAGCGTGTATTCCCTTGTTTCAGCGCATCAGAAATTCGCGCGTCATTCCATCCTGCATCCTGTAACAACATATTAGCCAAATCGGAGGCTTTATTTACACGCACACATCCTGAGCTTAATGCTCTGGCGTCTTTCTGGAACAAATTATGGTTTGGCGTATCGTGCAGATAAATCGCATCTGAACTCGGCATATTAAATTTATAACGCCCTAACGAGTTGCGCTCGCCCGGTGCCTGCTGGAAGCGGAACGGCAGATTCGACGCCGTAATAGTTGACCAATCTACGCGCCACGGATCGATAGCCTCTTTACTATTCCAGCCACGAAGGACGGTGTAGTTATGCCGCTCCAGATAACCGGGATCATTGCGCAGCTTCGGCAGAATATCATTACGCGCCAGCGTAGGCGGGACGTTCCACGGCGGATTGACCACCACGTTATTCAGCGCGCTGCTCATCATCGGCGTTTTACGATCGGGACGACCGACAATTACCCGTGAGGCCAGCGCTTCGCTGCCGTTAAGATAATAGACCAGTGAGTAAGCTGGGATATTCACCATAATTCCGGTGGACACTTTGCCTGGCAATAAACGAAGACGCTGAATATTCAGCGCCAAGACGCCAGCTCGCTGTGCAGACGAGACGTTCAGCCAATCGCGGGTTGACGCACCAATAACGCCATCGGCGCCTAAACCTTGCGCCGTCTGGAAACGCTTAACCGCGGCCACCAGCTTCGGATCGTAGGCCGCCGGCCCCGCTTTCTTGGTTTTGCCAACATTGTCACCAGGTAGCGCGATATCCGGTCCGCTATCCAGCACGCCGTTGCGCTGCAAAATCTCGCGCAGTGCTGGCACATCGCTACTCCACTGCCCTGGACGTAAAGAAACCGTTGAGGTCAATTTTGGCCATGGGCGTGAATCCCCGGTCAGCGCCAGTAGCGACTGATGCATCGCGGCATACTGCGGGTGTTGCGGTGCCAAAGCTGTAATAAACTGCGGCAAGGAGCCGTTATCAAGCGCCAACTGCCACTGGTTGATAACCGACAACGGCGGCGTACCCAGCGTGTAAGGCTTATCGCTGTACAACCAACGATTGCCCTGTACCGGAATACCGCTAATAAAGTGGAGATAGCCCATCAGCGCGTCGGATAGCACAACATCGCGGGCCATACCGCTCACATTTGGATTGGTGAGTAGCTCGACCCATTGGGTGAACTGCGGTTGGAAACCGGCGATAGCCACCTCAGCCAGCTGTTGCTGGAAGGCACGCACCGCATCGCGGTTTTCCCACATGGGTTTCATCCCGCGGGCGGAATACAGCGTCACCAAGGGATTAAGATAGACCGGTTTGTATCCGGCTGGCAGAAGAGACTGGATTTCGGCGCGGCTCGCCGCGGCCGTTTCGGAGGCCAGCGGTTGGCTACCCAGCAGGCTCGCCATCGCCGACGACGATGACCCCGGATGCTGAAGTACCGGCGAAGCTTCTGCCGGCAGTGCGCTGCTATCAGATGGAACCAGTTCGGGTTCATCCGCAAAAGCAGTCAACAGTGGAGCAAATGTCATTGTCAGGCACAGACTCACAGCAGACAAACGACGACCATTTTTTTTATTAAGCAACATCCCTTGCCCCCTGTTAAATATACGAAGACCCGTAACATGGGCGTACCTTCAGTATATAAAGACAAAAACATTTTTGCCCGGTGAAATGTAAAGAAGTCTAAAGATAATAACGCACTAGCAGCCAAAAGCGGAAAACAAAAAGGGCGACATCGCTGTCGCCCTTCATTCCGTATTTACTCCGGCTCGGCCCGCCTGATGGCGCTACGCTTATCAGGCCTACAAACCGTTATTGCGTAGGCCGGATAAGGCAAAGCCGCCATCCGGCAATGCCAATATTGGTTTACCCGGCCTAAGACGCGTCAGCGGTACCTGGCAACGTCTCCGGTAACTGGGCGGCGAAACCGCGCAGACCGACCACATGCACATGTTCATGGTTATTGACCACTTTACGCACCAGCTTATAGGTTGTTCCTTTCTCCGGGCTGATGTTTTCTGGCGCCGCAATAATCAGCTGCATCTCCAGACGTTCGCACAGCTCGAACAACGTAGCGATGGAACGGGCATCCAGACGCGCCGCTTCATCGAGGAACAGCAGGCGGCACGGAGACAAGTCTTTACCGCGCAGACGACGTGCTTCATCTTCCCAGCTCTGTACCACCATCACCAGAATCGACATCCCGGTCCCGATAGCCTCACCGGTCGACAGTGCACCGGACTCGGCACGCAGCCAGCCGTCGGAGCCACGGTTAACCTCAACTTCCATTTCCAGGTAGCTGCGGTAGTCGAGCAGCTCTTCGCCGATGGTTTGCGGCGTACGCTGGCCCATATCGATTTGTGGATTCAGGCGGGAATAGAGCTTCGCCAGCGCTTCGGAGAAGGTCAGGCGGTTGCTGTTAAACAGATCCTGATGCTGCTCGTGCTGCTCGGAAAGCACGTCCAGTAGCATCGCGTGGGTCTCACGCACGTTGACGTTCAGACGCACGCTGTTGACCTGGCCAAACGAAACGTTCTGCAACCCCTGGTTCAACTGACGAATACGGTTCTGTTCGCGCTGAATGGTTTTGCGAATAATATTCGCCACGCTGCGAGAGCTTATCGCCAGCTTCTGTTCGCGGTTAGTCAGCTCTTCGGTCAGGCGGCTCAGTTCGATTTCCATCTGTTCGATGGCTTCAACCGGATCATCAGTGCGAATAATATCCTGACGGATACGTTCACGCAGATGCTGATAGACGGCGACGAAGAACTGAATTTTACGCTCCGGACGTTTTGGATCTTCCGACATACGCAGCACATCGCGCAGGTGTTCGTTATCCGCGACAGCCAGACGCAGCGCACCGAGCGCTTTATCCGACATTGAACGCAGATCGTCGGCTGAGAGGTAAGCCAGCTCACGACGATGCAGACGACGCTCAACGTTGTTGTCTTTCACCAGACGCATTACCGCACACCATCCGGCCTTCGCGCTCACTACCTGCTCGCGCATTTCCAGATAATCGCGTTCCAGCTTGCGCAGACGGCGAGTCAGGTTGTCCATCTCGGCTTCGCAGAAGGTCAGCGCTTTTTCCAGTTGGTTACGACGGGCACGGTTGTTGCTTAGCTGAGCATGCAGCTCGTCACGGCGCATACGCGCACGTTCTTCAGCCCCGGCATCGGCGCGAACACCAATGTCTTTGAGCTCTTTATGCAGATCGTTAAGCAGCTCTTTTTTCGTGTCATACGAGCTTTTCAGCGACGCCAGCACCTGGCTGTACTGACTTACCTGGGCCGCATGGGTACGCATCGCTTCACGCGCACGACTACGTTCCGTTTCCGCCTGAGCCAAACGCTGACGCAGTTTTTCATTCAAATCACTGTTGCCGGAGAGCATGTCAGCGGAATCAGAGTAGCCAAAGTGGGCGCGACGTTGCACCACTTCAGTCAGCGCAAAGGCCTGCTGACGCGCTTCACGCTGCACCTGCTGAGACCAAGCGTAATCTTCTTTTAACTGCTCGAACTGCTGAGGATCGCTTTGCAATACAGAGACAATCGGCTCGAGTTTCGCCAACTGATTGCCATACTGCTGGATAAAGCGAGCGGCTTCCTGGGCTTCATCCAGACGCTCTTGAATTTCATCGACGCGGTCGGCCAGCGTTTCATCCGCTAACAGACTCAGACGAGGCAGCAGGCGGTTTAACAGCGCAACACCCTCTTTCGCCTGCTCAAACTGCGTTTGCTGCTGCTGGTTGTCGCTTTCATGACTGCTCAGCGCGCGTTCCAGTTCGTTACGACGGGTGTTCAGCTTACGAATTTCTGCTTCTGGATCGGCATCAAAGGCAACCGACAGGTGGCTACCGATAAAGCGGCTGAACGCCTGATGTAGACGCTGGGTTTTCTGCACGTCAAATGACAATGTCGCGAAACGTTCAGAAAGCACTTCACGCTCAGCGTGCAGACTTTCAATGCGGCTTTCACGCGCAGCGCGACCAAACAGCGGCAGCGTCGGGAAGCGGGAATAACGCCACTGACGATCGGCGATTTTCACCACCACCGCTTTTTCCAGTTCATCGACGCTAAACACGCTGTCATCGAAGGACTGTGGATCCCCTTCGATCAGATAGAGATCTTCCGGACAATCTTCCAAGCCTTCCAGGTACTCGGCAATTTGTGACAAATCCGGTACCACGATGGCGTGACGTGACGGACCGTACAACGCGGAGAAATACGGTGCATCTTCGAGGCTCACATCATCATAAATTTCTGAGAGCAGCACACCGCCAAAACGTTCTGCCAGCGCATTAAGACGCTGATCTTCCGAGCCACCAGGCTGGCTTAAACGTTCAATTTCATCGTCAACCGCCCGCTTACGCGCGCCGACTTCGTCACGTTCAACGATGGCCTCACGTTCACGTTCCAGCAGCTGTTGCAAATATTCGGTGACGTCGACGCTGGATTCAAACTGTTCGCCACACTGCTCGCTCAACTGGGTCAGGCTGTTTTGCGCTGCCAGCCATACCGGTGCGCGGTGCATCAGCGCGGAAATGCGCGACTGCAACTGCTCTTGCTCTTGGCGTAACGTCATGCGCTGTTCACGGGCGTCGCTGACGCAATCGCTCAGTGCAGCAATCCGCGCTTCCAGCTCATGGTGCAGCGTTTCAAGTTCTTCAATATCGTACTGTTTGCCCTGACGTTTGCAGAAATCAGCCAGCAGACGTTCGGCGTCCTGCTGCTCGCGCAGACGCTGTTCCAGCTCGTTCAGACGGCTGCGCAGCGGCTGTGCCTGTTCTGCCAGATGACGCTGGTTGACACCGTCACGCAGTAATTCGCGGGCAATTTGCCAGGCCTCATCGCGCGCCAGCGGGCCGTTAATGGCCTCAACAATTTTGAACGCCTGTTCAAACTGGCTGTGAGCAGTCTGCGAAACGCTCATTTTTTGCTCAAGCGTTAACAGTTTTTCGGTCGCTTCCTGTTCTTTCGCCTGGAAAGTTTCCAGCCATTCATCCGCGCTTTCTGGCGTTAAATCCGGCAGGTGGCAAAGCTCTTTCGCCCGCTGTAGTGCCTGCAGCGCCTGGGTGTACTGAATCGCACGCGTCTGCTGCACATCCAGCGCTTGCTGGTAGTCCGCCAGCTGGTTTTTCAGCTCATCCACTTCCAGTTCGGCGGCTTCGGCACGAGCTTCGTTTTCTTCCTGCTGGTCGGCGGCTTCCGCCACCACTTCGTTTTGTTCTTCCAGACGAATTTGCAGCTCGTCTAGATCCGCTTCATAGCGTTCAATTTTTTCTTGCTGACGCAGAGCCGTCTGCACGAGGTTCAGGTGGTCGCTGGCGGCCTGGTGATCGGCTTCCAGATCGCCTTCTGCACCGTTATGCTCCTGCAGTTCACGCGCCATATCGACGTGCTTGAACTGCTCCGCCGCAAGCGTTGAGCGAGAGGTGAACAGCTCGCGACGATACTCCAGCGCTTTATCCAGATGCACTCGACGGTCGTTGGCATGACGCATATAGTCAGCGGCAACGTAATCGGTGGCTTCGGAAATCAGATGTTTGAACAGGTCACGGTCGGACTGAGTAACGCGAATCGCTTCCAGCGTCATGCGGTTTTCACGCAGCGCCGCTTCCATATCCTGGAACGCTTTGCGCACGCCGCTGTTTTCCGGCAACAGATAGTCGCGTAGGGAACGAGTAATGGCGCTGGAGATACCGCCGTACAGTGAGGCTTCAATCAGACGATAGAATTTGCTACGGTCAGAGGCTGAGCGCAGACGACGCGCCACAATGCCCAAATCGAACATCAGCGAGTGATAGTCGGTAATCGAGTTAAACTGTTTGAACTGCACGCCTTCGATGGTATCGAGCTTGTCTTTAAGCTCCTGCAAGGTCAAAACACGCGCTTGGCGATCGCTTACCGTTTCGGTCAGCAACTGGGTTGGCTGGTAAGAGGTTGGCAGACCTTGAATAGCGAACGGCTTGATATCCACTTTACGATCGCGGCCAGCGACCTGTTGTAAACGTACGCCAACCACCACGCGCTGGTTACGTGAGTTCATCACGTCCAGCACCGAATAACACACGCCCGCTTTCAGCTTACCGTGCAAACCTTTATCGCGTGAACCGCTGGTTGCCCCGGCTTCGGTGGTGTTACGGAAGTGCAGCAGGGTTAAGTCTGGAATCAACGCCGTGACGAATGCCGCCATGGTGGTGGATTTACCCGCACCGTTACCGCCCGACAGCGTGGTGACCAGTTCATCTAGGTCGAAGGTACGGGCAAAGAACCCGTTCCAGTTAATCAGCGTTAGCGAACGAAATTTACCGCGATCGATCATTATTCTTCCTCCCCGCTATCTGGCTGATTTTCGTCATTCTCGTCATTGAGCTGCAGATGGTTTTCGATAGGCATCGCTTCACCATCGCGGATCATGCGCAGCTGCGCTTCACGCGCATCGTCGCCGGAGCGCACGTCGGCGCCGAAGCGGAAGACGGACTCGGTGATGCGGAATTTGCTGCTGTCATGCCCCATAAACCACACCATGCCCAGACGGCGCAGGCGGTTAAGCGAAGAACGCACTTTCTCTTGCAGTTTCTGACGATCGAGGTCAGAACCGGTGGAGCGGTTGTTCACCAGCTTCAGCAGCTTGGATTCCTCAGCCAGCGCCAGCAGTTCGTCGTACAGTTCCTGCTGGGTGAAAATACCTTCATTGGCCAGACGTTCTGGACTCAGGTAGAGGTAACAGAGGATTTTTCCGACCATCATATCCAGCTCGGAAAGCACCGACCGCGGAATCAGCGTTGTGGAACGCGGGCGCAGGTAGAAAAAACCTTCCGGCGCGCGGATTAACTCCACATTATAGCGGGCGTAAAACTCTTCCAGATACTCCTGGAAATCCATTAAAAATGCGTGATTGTCCAGTTCATCCAGACCAATATGACGACCGGCACGCAGCGCGCTATCCAGCGCAGGAAAAATGGGGTTGGCCAGAGCCTGTGCCAGTTTAACCGGCATCACTTGTTCAATATTTGTCGATGACATGCGCCTGTACCTTGGCTCCGTAATCATTAATCGACTGCCATTTTGCTGGCAGTCCGGTGAAATCTGCGTGCGCTATACCCAAACGTACTGCCTGATCAACCACGATTCGTGCAACGTCAAAGTGACGCGCCCGAGGGTACTGAAGCAGATACTCTTTCACCACCAGACCGAGATCCAGCGGCAGCTGTTTGGATTTATAAATCGCCAATTGTTCTTCAATCAGCGCAGCGAGCTGTTCGCGAATTTCGTTAAATTCTTCGTACTCTAAATCCGGCGGAAGTTCACCAGTCACCTCTTCGTCACGCAGCGTCATCTCTTCATCACGCATATCCAGCAGACGATCGGCGTTGGCGTAGGTGAGCGCCCATGGGGCGTCAAAATAGTTCTGCACCGACTGGCGCAAACGCTGGGCAAAGACGCGGTTTTTATCCATATCAATCGCGGTACGGATAAATTTATGCACGTGGCGGTCATAGCCAATCCACAGGTCAATCGCCTGCTGGCCCCAGCTCACGATGCGGTCGAGCTTGCTTTGCAGATCGAAGACCAGGCGGTCAACAAATTGCAGGTCGTTATGGCTGAGCGTGGCATCCTGAATGCGTAGCAGGTTCGCCTGCAGCTTATCGCCAGCAGCGTCCAAGGTATCTTGAAGTTCACGCAGAGTGCCGGAGGTTTCCGACAGCAACAGTTCACAGCTAGAGATCGCCGCACGCCAGTCTTTATTCAGCAGCTGGGCAATATCGTCTTTCACCGATTGCTGCTGCTCATCCATAATGCGCTGCGTCAGGTCGATACTGTCGAAGATTTCCGCTACCGAGTATTTAAGCGGTGCATAAACGTGACGGTGCCAGTGGAACTCATCGCCGCCCTCATCCGCCGAGTCTGCCGCCCTTTTAAGCTCACCGGCCACAATGGACAGCTGCATGGACAGGCGCAGCGTTGAAAACTCACGCTGGCGAATATAATAGTCGGTGATGCCAATCCCCAGCGGGGTCAGACGATAGATGGCGTTCCCTTCCGTGATTTCGCTGGTAAAGCGGTTCAGCAGACGTTGGCGAACCAGGTCGTTAATCGCGTTGTTGGCACGCGTACCGATGGTTTCACTGGTTTGCTCAAACGCATCACTGACGTGACGAAACGCATCCACCAGCTCGCCTTCCGTCATTTCACCTTCCAGTCGCTCACCGTTCAGCGTTGCCACAGCCAGCAGAAATGAGAGCCTATCGACGGGTAGCGAGATGGCAAAATCATTTTTCCTGGCCCAGGCAACCAGTTCGGGGACTGTCTGGGAAAATTCACTCATCGTTTTTCCTTGTTTCTGTCAGCGGCTTAAACGCTGTGACATGAATATAGCGCCCAAGGCTAATATACGGTTCCTGACGGCAATAGCGCGTTTCAAGCTCCAGCAGAATATCAAAACAGTTTTTCTGCATCTGCTTATCGCGCAGATAGTCATGAAATACCCGCACGCCGGTTTTCCCGTTAATTTGCCAGCCAATCTCTTCTAGCCAGCTATAGACCTGCTGCGGATCGCGCGGATAATTCGGCGACAGCGTCCGTCTTTTCTTTTTCGGCATGCCCAATGCCACGTAATCGAAGTTGCCGACCACCATGTTATGCATCAACAGGCCGTTTGCATTGTAGAACATTAATGATAATGCGCCGCCTGGACGAAGCACCGACCAAAGCGTTTTTAACACTTCCTGTGGTTCAGCCACCCACTCCAAGACCGCGTGAAACAATATCAGATCAACCGGGCTTTCCAAATGCTCGTCCACGTCTTGGGCCGCGCAATGTATGAAATGCATGTTGTCGCTCACACCTTTTTCGCAAGCAGCCTGGCTTGCGCGCGCGATCATTTCCGCGGAAAGATCGCACAGGGTGACGTGATGTCCGCGCTCCGCCATTTTGATGGCCGTCTGACCTTCACCGCCGCCGGCATCCAGGATACGCAGCGGTTTCGAGCCCATCGTTGCCAGCAGAACGTCGAGATCCTGCCACAAAATAGCCTGACGCAGTTTACCCTTCGTCGTGCCATAGATGTTGCGCGAAAACTTTTCCGCCATGTCATCAAAATTGCGATCCTGCACAGGGCATCCTTACTGACTTCGCCAGCCGCAAAAGGTCTATTTTGTCACACCCACGACGAGAATGGAGCTACCTAGTGTAATATCACTGCATTCATACGATCGGATGCTTAAAAAAGGTACGCCACAGAATGCTTTTTATGCTGAAAAAGTATATCGGCGGCATGATGCTGCCGCTGCCACTCCTGCTTTTACTTATCGGTTTAGGAATCCTCCTGGTTTGGTTTACCCGTTTTCAAAAACTGGGCAAAACGACCATTACCTTAGGCTGGCTGGCGCTGCTGTTATTAAGCCTGCAGCCCGTTGCCGATAGCCTGCTGAAGCCGATTGAAGATAAGTACCCCACCTGGCGTGGCGAAGAACCGGTGCAGTACGTGGTGGTGTTAGGCGGTGGTTACACATGGAACCCGGACTGGGCGCCAAGCTCAAACCTTATCAGCAACAGTTTACCGCGTCTGGCAGAGGGGATTCGCCTATGGCAGGCTAATCCGGGGGCAAAAATGGTCTTCACCGGCGCACGGGCGAGAACTAATCCGGTGAGCACCGCGGAGGCCGGTGCGCGTGTGGCAGAAAGTCTGGGCGTACCGCGCGATGAAATCCTCGTGCTGGATAGCCCCAAAGATACCGAAGAAGAGGCCAGCGCGGTCAAGGCGGCAATCGGCGATGCGCCGTTCCTTCTGGTGACTTCTGCATCGCATCTGCCTCGCGCCATGATTTTCTTCCAGCAGGCGGGACTGCATCCCCTTCCGGCTCCGGCAAACCAGTTAGCTATCGTTTCGCCACTCAACCCGTGGGAACGCATTATTCCCTCCCCGGTCTGGCTGATGCACAGCGACCGGGTCGGTTATGAGACATTGGGGCGGATTTGGCAATGGCTGAAAGGGGATTCAGGAGAGCCACGGGATCAGTGATTTCGATGCAATATCGAAGTTAGCCCGGTTAAACTTACCGGTGCTGACTAACTTCTCGACTTCGTCCCACAGAAGATAGAGCCAGCGCCGCCAGAGGAATCCCTCAGCCACCGGGGCGCGCTGGAGGTAATGCCACAGCAGCTGTTCCGCCTGCGCGCTTTCATGCAGACGAAACAGCTCATATTCCCTCGGTGCCCACAAAATGGTCCCCGGCCCCACCATCGCCAGCAGCTGATCGCTTCGGGAATCTTTCAACATGCTGCGCAGCGTCAAATGGCCATGCACCAGTACGCAGTTATCGCTAAAACCATCAAATAACGCACTCAAGCATTCTCGCGTGCGGAACAGCAGACGTTTGTCCTGCATTGTCAATCCGGTGCTGTGGTAGAGATTCAAGGTGCCCCACAACACTTCAATCCGCTGGCGATACCACTGCGGCCAGCTGTTTTCCTGAGTGCCGTCAACAAAGCCGACGCTACCTGAGCTGTCCACTCGATGCCATGCCAGTAGGGCTTCGACAATTTGATCCTTCAGCGCATCCCACCGCTGTGGGCTGCGGGTTGGCGCCTCCACCGGAACACCGCGCAGCCGCTCAAGCAGCAAAACATCAGGGCCAGGATGCTCTTCATGCGTCATAACCCCGTACACCACCGGCATACGGGCCGTGCCGCTGCGCGCCAGCATCGATATTTTCCACGCCAGCTGGCGGGCTAGCCCCGGTGACGAAAAGCTCCGAGCCAATAATGGCATCGGATTGCCGTCAGCATCATATAGCGACCACAGCGCGGTATCCGTCTGCTCGTTAATACATTCCACACGACTGAGTGATTCACCCAATAGATGGCTGAGTTCTACACGTAGCTGTTCCATGTCGATTGCCCCTATAAAAGCCATTGCTTCCATAATGAGCATATGAGATGCGAATTTCACCAGACAAGATCAAAATTGCAACAGAAAGACGGGAAAGATTGCGGTAGGGAATCGCCCCCTTATGACAAGGGGGCAAAAGGATTACTTCATCTCGGCACGAACGCGCGCCAGATCTTCCGGTGTATCGACGCCGGTACCCGGGACTTCTTTCGCTACGGCGACATGAATTTTTTCGCCGTACCAGAGTACGCGGAGCTGCTCGAGCATCTCAATGTGCTCAAGCGGGCTTGGCGCCCAGTTGACATAGCGACGGATAAATCCAGCGCGGTAACCGTAGATGCCGATATGGCGTAACAGCGTGTCGCCAATCTCTTCGCGGCTTTTGGCAAAACGGTCACGATCCCACGGAATGGTCGCGCGGGAGAAATAGAGCGCATAGCCATCTTTGTCCATCACCACTTTAACCGCGTTTGGATTAAAGGCTTCTTCGGCGTCATGGATAGGCACTGCCAGCGTTGCCATGCCGGACTGGCTGGCCGCCAGATTGTCCGCTACCTGGCGGATAATGACCGCCGGGATCATCGGCTCATCGCCCTGTACGTTAACAATGACGGTGTCGTCGCTGAATCCACATTTCTCAACCACTTCCGCCAGACGTTCAGTACCTGATTGGTGATCGGCACGCGTCATGCATACTTCGCCACCAGCGGCTTCAACGGCCGTTGCCACCTCCGGGTGGTCGGTCGCAACGATAATGCGCTCGGCACCCGATTCACGCGCGCGTTCCAGCACATGAACAATCATTGGTTTGCCGTTAATATCCTGCAGCGGTTTACCCGGCAGGCGCGTTGAGGCAAAACGCGCGGGAATAATGACGACAAAACTCATGGTCTGTTCTCTTCAGCAGCGAGCACGCGGGCTTCGGTTTCCAGCAATACGGGGATACCGTCACGCAGGGGAAACGCCAGATTATCAAGTTTGCAAATAAGTTCTTGCTTGTCCTGGCTGTAGTAAAGTTTACCGTTGCAAACCGGGCAGGCAATAATTTCAAGTAGACGGTGATCCATGGTTCCTCCTGATGGGCCGTATCGAAAACCAGTGCAGCATATCATAGAGCGCTAACGGTCGGCGTCAATCTCCCATCCGTGGCGTTGTTCAATAAAGAGTTTTTCTGCCACGCGACTCAGCTTGATTCGCGTGGCGCCCTGCCAACGAGCAAAATCATTAATCGCCTGCACCAGCCCGTTTTCCAAATGCTGAGTAATGCGAACACCGTCTTGCAGATACAGCGCGAAGATCTCAAGCACGCCATCGCTGCGGTGCATTTTGCTATCCATACGCCCGACGATTTCGCCTCGATGCAGCAGCGGCAACACAAAATAGCCGTACTGCCTTTTCGGCGCCGGGGTATAGCATTCAAGGCGATAGCTAAAATCAAACAGCTGTTCGGCCCGCTTGCGATCCCAAACGACCGGATCAAAAGGCGACAATACCGCGCTGTGAGTCGCCTTTAGCTTGCCCTCCTTCGCCCGCTCAAGTAGTGGCAGCAAACTGCTGTGTACCCACATTTCACCCAGCGTTTCGACATTGACCGCAATAATCTGCTGCTGCGACTGCCACTGCGTTAGCAGCGCGTTGAGATCGGGTTGCCGCAGTCGATAGTAATCGGCCAGCCATTGCGGACGAAAAATGCCTAGGCTACGGGCGCTATTCTCCAACATGACCTGTTCGGCCTGAGTTTGATCTAACGCATCTGTGACGTCATTCCAATGGGGCATCACGCGTTCGGTCAGATCGTAGATCCGCTGAAAGTTACGTCGCGCCACCACCATCACTTCGCCGGCGGTAAACAAGCCTTCAAGATGACGTTTATGCGGCTTCCATTCCCACCAGCCGCTTTCGCCTTTACGAGGATGGGAAAAATCGGCGGAGCGCACCGGGCCGTTTTCGGCAATATGCGATTTAAGCGCCGCGATTTCCTGTGCGTGTTCATCCATCCAGCTTTGGTGATACTTCCAGCCCATTTTCTGCGGTGTCAGCATGCGATGGCGCACCAGTGGAAAATCGCTACGCGGCAGGAAACAGGCTTCATGCGCCCAATACTCCATCAAATCGCCGCGGGCAAGCGCGTCATCCAACCATGCGGATGGATAAGCCCCTAGGCGACTAAATAGTACTAAGTAAGGGCTACGGGCCACCACGTTGATAGTATCAATCTGCAACAGAGACATTTGTTGGATGGTACGAAGAATATCGGCCGCTTTGGGCTGACGACGAGGGCGATTGAGAAGCCCCT
Organism: Kluyvera sp. STS39-E; assembly: GCF_040932435.1. NCBI lineage: Bacteria > Pseudomonadati > Pseudomonadota > Gammaproteobacteria > Enterobacterales > Enterobacteriaceae > Kluyvera > Kluyvera sp. STS39-E. The sequence goes on from NZ_JBFQGA010000009.1 coordinate 213,661, forward strand.
GCGCCGCAAGATGAAGATGGCGTGCGGCACGGAGGGTAAGATGCTGTTCGGCCATACCGGTTCCCCCGGGTATCGCCGACGCTTTTTAGCGTCGTGCGAGGGTGATCAATTCCTGCAGCAGCGTCTGCGCACGATCGCCAGAAAGCACGGCGTCGACCGGCAGATACCACCAGTTTTCATGCGCAAAGCGGCGGCATTTCACCGCATCTTTTTCAGTCATAATAAGCGATTGGCCAGGTTCAACCAGCGCCAGAACGTCAGCTTCGGTAAGCGCCTTGTGGTCTGCCAAGGCAACGGTGCGCACCGGTTGCAGACCGCACTCATTTAAGGTCGTGAAGAATCTCGGTGGGTGTCCGATTCCGGCCATCGCCACCGCGTTTTGCAGCGCGGAAACCGGCTTTCTTTCGTGAGTTAGTAAATTCACCGCCTCACCGGGGCGCAGCGTCATCGGAATTTCTCCGGCTTGCGCTTCACCGCCGTTAACGATCCGCGCATCTACCGAGCTTAATCGTGAAGCACGTTCACGCATAGGCCCCGCGGGCAGCCACCAGCCGTTGCCGAAACGACGCACACCATCGATAACAACAATTTCTTTGTCACGAGCAAGCCGGTAGTGCTGAAGGCCATCATCGGTGACGATAAGCTGCAGGTCGTGCGCGGCGAGCAACGCCTTAACCGCATCGACCCGCACCGGAGAGACCGCGACCGGTGCGCCAGTACGCTGAAAAATAAGCACCGGCTCATCACCCGCCTCCGCGGTGGTGGTATCGCTATTGAGCAAAAGTGGATAGCTTTCCGCTTTGCCGCCATAGCCACGTGACACCACGCCTACGCGAACACCTTGATGCTGCAACTGCTCGACCAGCCAGATAACAACCGGCGTTTTACCGTTGCCGCCCGCAGTGAGGTTTCCCACCACCACGACCGGGCAAGGTGCGCGCCATGACTTTTTCAGGCCAAGCTGATAGCACAGCCGGATGATGCCGCTCACCAAACCATACAGCCAGGAAAGCGGCAACAGTAGACGCCAAAGCGGCGATTCACCCGACCAAATTTTGGCTATCATTCGCCAAACTGCATTTTGTGCAACTGTGCATAAACACCGCGATGGGCCAGCAGGTCGCTGTGGCTTCCGCGCTCAACGATTTTACCATCTTCAACAACGATAATTTCGTCAGCCTGCTCGATGGTCGAGAGGCGGTGGGCAATCACCAGCGAAGTACGGTTTTTCTGCAGCTCGTCCAGCGCTGACTGAATTGCGCGTTCAGATTCGGTATCCAGTGCGGAGGTGGCTTCATCCAAGATCAGGATTGGGCTGTTACGCAACAAAGCACGTGCAATGGCAATACGCTGACGCTGACCGCCGGAGAGCAGGACGCCGTTTTCACCGATTACCGTATCGAGGCCATCATCCATTTTGTTGATAAAGTCCATCGCGTAGGCCATACGCGCCGCTTCTTCAATTTGTTCACGGCTGAACTCTTCCGTACGCGCATAGGCGATGTTGTTAGCGACGGTATCGTTGAACAGATGAACATTTTGCGAGACTAGCGCAACCTGATTACGCAGCGCGGACAGTTTGTACTCGCGTAAATCATGACCATCGAGCAAAATTTTGCCTTCATCGATATCATAAAAACGGGTCAACAGACTGGCGATAGTCGATTTACCTGAACCCGAACGCCCTACCAGAGCCACCGTTTTCCCCTCGGGGATCGATAGATTAATGTTACGCAACGCCGGGGTCTCACGGCCTGGGTAGGTAAAGGTAACGTTCTGGAACTCAATCGCCCCTTTAGCACGTTCAATGTCCAGCTTGCCTTCGTCTTTTTCCTGTTCACTATCAAGAATCGCAAACAGTGTCTGGCATGCTGCCATCCCGCGCTGGAACTGCGCGTTGACGTTGGTTAATGATTTCAGCGGACGCATCAGGGCAATCATTGAGGAGAAGACCACGGTAATCGTACCGGCAGTCAGTGTTTCCATGACGCTTGGGAAGCTTGCAGCATATAGGACGAATGCCAATGCCAGAGAAGCAATCAGCTGAATGATTGGGTCTGAGATAGACGATGCCGAGACCAGCTTCATCCCTTGCAGACGCATTCTGTTGCTGACCTTATCAAAACGCTTAGTTTCCACGTTCTGGCCGCCAAACATCAGCACTTCTTTATGCCCTTTCAGCATCTGTTCTGCGCTGGTGGTCACCTGCCCCATGGTGTTTTGCATATTTTTACTGATGCTACGGAAGCGTTTAGAGACCACGCGAATCGCAATCGACACGATCGGTGCCAAGACGATAAGAATGACCGACAGCTGCCAGCTGTAGTAAAACATCATGATAAACAGACCGATAATCGACGCGCCTTCGCGCACTACGGTTATCAGCGCGCTTGACGATGATGAAGCGACCTGTTCGGAATCATAGGTGATACGCGACAGCAGCGTCCCGGTGGACTGCTTATCAAAAAACGAGACCGGCATGCCCATCATATGGCTGAACAGACGGCGACGCATAGTCATGACGACTTTGCCCGAAACCCAAGAGATACAGTAGCTTGAAATATAGCTTGTGATACCACGCAGGATCATCAAGCCAATAACGACCAGCGGCATCCACAGCAGCACTGAGCGATCTGTTTTACCAAAACCATCATCCAGTAACGGTTTAAGAAGCGATAACATAAAGGTATCGCTGGCCGCGTTAAGGACTAACGCGATGGCCGCCACGATCAACCCTGCTTTAAACGGCGCGATAGTCGGCCAGAGTCGGCGGAAGGTCTGCCACGTGGAGAGATCTTTGTCGTTCTGCATTCAAAAAACCAGCTTATGTTGAAATAGCCGCATATTCTACCCGTTATCGCGAGTCTCGCCAAACCACTGATGATACCAACGTGGTAAAAGTTGATCTCGTAAGCCTTCAATCTTCCAGCTTTTCGCCCCGAAAGTGACGGTTATCTGCCCTTGGTGAGGAGTATCAAACCAGGCATACTGATGCTGAAGATAGCGTGCTTTAACCTTTGAGGATGGCAGCCGCCATGCGTTATAGCGTGACGCGGAAGCCAAGGCAACAGCCCCGCCCGCCCGTTGGATCAACGCCATACCCGACGATGTTGAGCTACCGTGATGTGGAACCTGAATAATTGTAGACGCAAATGGCTGCCAGAATCGACTAAGCATGTTCATTTCTGCCGGTAATTCAATATCTCCCGTCAGCAGGATGCTGTATTTTCCATCGTCGACTCTCACGACACATGACCCGTTATTGCCTTTTTGCATGCTGCCAGGCAGCGGCCAAAGCGCCCGAAAGCGCAAGCCCTGCCAATGCCAAGATTCGCCGCGCATGCAGGGTTGATGACCAGCCCAACCCAGCGGACTTCTGATCCACGCCTGTGGCCAAGCCTGCTGTAAGGAATGAAGGCCACCACGATGATCCAAATGATCGTGACTCAGGATAATTCCCTCTAGCGTCAGCCCGTGCCAACGTAACCATGGGACAATGAGTTGTTCCCCGCTGTCACCGCCGGGCCACGCCAGTCCCGTATCATAGACCAGCGCCTTATCACCCTTCGCAATCACCAGTGCCAGTCCCTGCCCTACATCAAGCATCGTAACGCGCCATTGGTCTTCGGGCGTTTTTTGCCACAGTGGAAAAGCGAGCAGTACGCCTGACGATAGCCATAGTGCAGGAAAGCGCCACCAACCATGCAACCGCCATAACATAAGCGCTCCCCACGGCAACAGCGATGTTCCAAGCCAAGCACCGCTTATATTCAACCAACCTGTAGGGAGCATACGCAGGTAGCCAAAAACCAGCGCTAACGCGCGATCGGCCCCGTTCCACACCATCATCTCAACCACCGGTGGTGCCCAGAGATGCAGAAACATGGCCAGCAGTATGAGCGGCACGCAGATAAAGGTGACTACCGGAACCGCAACGACGTTTGCCAGCAGCGAAGTCACGCTCACGCCGTGAAATAGCGCAAATTGCAGCGGCATTAATAGCAACATCAGCCCCAGTTGCAAATGGATAAGACGGGCCAGCGGCCGGAGATAAGGCGGGCGTAGTGCGGTGGGAAACGGCATCCACTGATACCAAAAAATCAGCGCGGCAACTGCAAATGCCGACAGCCACAGGCTGTCTGAAAGCACGGATAAAGGGTCGATAAATACAATCGCGGCCAAACAGCACAACCAGACTTCCCACGCCCTCCACTGCCGACCGCTTTGACGTAATGCATAACAGATGGCCGCCGCCGCCACCGTGCGTAACGCCGGCGGTTGCATCCCCGTCAACATGGCATAGGCAAGCCCAGCACAGAGCGCAACGATGACGGGTAAACGCCAGTTAATAAACCGACAGGGGAGAAAAAACTGAATGCCCCGAATGAATAACCAACCCAACAGCGCGCCAAAACCAATATGCAATCCAGATATTGCCATCAGATGCGAGGTCCCGGTTTGTTGCATCAACTTTTTAATCTCCGGCGCAACCGATAGGCGTTCCCCCATTCCCAGCGCCAGCATGACATCACGCCAAGGGAAGTCGGCCAACGATGTTTGAAGCGAGGTGAGAAAGCGCCCACGCAGGCTACAACGTGTATCCATGGGTTCAGCCGCAATAATGCGGCCAGTCAGCGGGCGATTGAGAGAAAGCGCATAGCGCTGAGCATCGAATCCCCCCTCATTAAGCTCGCCGTGAACGGCTCGCATACGGACGGTCATGCGCCAACGCTGTCCGATACAGGGAGGCTGCGGCAAGTAACTTGCGTATAGCGTTATCTCCGTTCGCGGAAAATAGAGCCGCCCGTCCAGATGCGTAATCGCTCCTCGATGCAGGGTTTGCCCATCCGTTTGCGTCAGCACAACCTCAACGTGGCGGTTTTTTCCCGGTAGCGTTTCGGCAGGCAACACAACCTGCCATGCTGCCAGCACGCCCCAGCAAAAAAAGAGCCCGACAAGACACGTAACCCGCCCTGCTCGCCCAGCGAACATCAGAAGCATGAGTCCCGGTATCGCCATTTTGGTCACAGATAATGCAGGTAATTCCGGCAGCACGCACAATGGCAAAATCCCCAGCAATGTGCAGCAGGCCAACTGCGGTAGACGCATTAACACCTCCTTGTTTTTTGAAGTGTCGCGCCGGGTTGACAGCTTGTCGTCTAGGGAAAACGGGGAACACGTGAAGCATTCCAAAGAATGACTCAGGATAGGAAAACGTTACAGGCAATATGCGAGGCGGATTGCTATAGGAGTGAAAAGTGTAAGATCAGCAGAAACGAAAAAAGCACCCGCAGGTGCTTTTCTCTCAATCAAGTTTTCCGCCTACTGGCGAGCTAAACTCAATCGTAAATATTGGCGCGATCGCGCAGTTCTTTACCCGGCTTGAAGTGCGGCACGTATTTGCCTTCCAGTTCAACTTTATCGCCAGTCTTCGGGTTACGCCCGGTACGTGGTGCTCTGTAGTGCAGAGAGAAGCTGCCGAAACCGCGGATTTCAATGCGCTCACCCTCAGCAAGAGTTGAGGCCATATGCTCCAGCATCTCTTTCACCGCATCTTCCACTGCCTTTGCAGGGATATGGGATTGCTGGCTGGCAAGTCTTTCAATCAATTCTGACTTGGTCATGATTCCTCCGGTTTCCATTAAAGGAAAATTAGCTAACAGCTTATTAAACAAGGGCGGCCGTAGCCGCCCTTTGTGCTAGATTACAGGCCTAAACCTGCAATCTGTCAAGTAAACTCATCACAATTCAGGTTGTTAAACCCGAACAGACAAGATTACTCGCCTTTAGCTGCTTTGAATGCTTCAGCCATCGCGTTAGAGAAGTTGCCTTCTTCCTGTTTGTTGTTAACAGTTGCGATTGCATCTTTCTCATCAGCTTCGTCTTTAGCACGAACAGACAGGCTAATTGCGCGGTTTTTACGATCAACACCGGTGAACTTAGCTTCAACGTCGTCGCCAACGCTCAGAACCAGAGTTGCATCTTCAACGCGGTCACGTGAAGCTTCGGAAGCGCGCAGGTAACCTTCAACGCCGTCAGCCAGTTCTACGGTTGCGCCTTTAGCGTCAACTGCAGTCACTTTACCGTTTACGATTGCGCCTTTCTTGTTCAGTGCAACCCAGTTGTTGAACGGATCTTCTGCGAGCTGTTTAACGCCCAGGGAGATACGTTCACGCTCTGCGTCAACCTGCAGAACAACTGCTGCGATTTCGTCGCCTTTTTTGTATTCACGAACTGCTTCTTCGCCTGTAGCGTTCCAGGAGATGTCAGACAGGTGAACCAGGCCGTCGATGCCGCCGTCCAAGCCGATGAAGATACCGAAGTCAGTGATAGACTTGATTTTACCTTCAACACGGTCGCCCTTGTTGTGGGTTTCCGCGAACTGCTGCCATGGGTTGTTTTTGCACTGCTTCAGGCCCAGGGAGATACGACGACGTTCTTCGTCGATATCCAGAACCATAACTTCCACTACATCACCAACGTTAACAACTTTGGATGGGTGGATGTTTTTGTTGGTCCAATCCATTTCGGAAACGTGAACCAGGCCTTCAACGCCTTCTTCGATTTCAACGAAGCAGCCGTAGTCGGTCAGGTTGGTCACGCGACCAGTCAGTTTGGTACCTTCTGGATAACGCTTAGCGATAGCTACCCATGGATCTTCGCCCAGCTGTTTCAGGCCAAGGGATACACGAGTACGCTCACGGTCGAACTTCAGCACTTTAACAGTGATTTCGTCGCCAACGTTTACGATTTCGCTTGGATGCTTAACGCGTTTCCATGCCATGTCAGTGATGTGCAGCAGGCCGTCAACGCCGCCCAGATCAACGAATGCACCGTAGTCAGTGAGGTTCTTAACGATACCTTTAACTTCCATGCCTTCCTGCAGGTTTTCCAGCAGCTGATCGCGCTCTGCGCTGTTTTCGGATTCGATAACGGCACGACGAGAAACAACAACGTTGTTACGCTTCTGGTCCAGCTTGATTACTTTGAACTCAAGCTCTTTGCCTTCCAGGTGCAGCGTATCGCGCACTGGACGAACGTCTACCAGGGAACCTGGCAGGAACGCACGAATACCGTTCAGCTCAACAGTGAAGCCACCTTTAACTTTGCCGTTGATAACACCAACCACAGTTTCAGCTTCTTCGTAAGCTTTTTCCAGCGTGATCCAAGCTTCGTGACGCTTAGCTTTCTCACGGGACAGCAGGGTTTCGCCGAAGCCGTCTTCTACTGCGTCCAGCGCAACGTCAACTTCGTCACCGACCTGAATTTCCAGTTCGCCGGCTGCGTTTTTGAACTGCTCTGCAGGAATTGCAGATTCAGATTTCAGGCCCGCATCAACCAGAACTACGTCTTTGTCGATAGAGACAACAACGCCACGAACGATGGAACCCGGACGGGTTTCGATTGTTTTTAAGGATTCTTCAAATAGTTGAGCAAAAGATTCAGTCATGTTTAATCTTCAAAAGTTAGATTAACGTCCATCTGACACCATGTCGGATGGGGTTGTTTCACATACCCGCTTACATTCCATTGTCGCGGGGGTACTACAAAAATTCGGTCGCGTTTTATGCGAGTGCCAATTTCTGGCGCGCATAGTCTAACGCTTTTTCAATTACTTGCTCAATGCTTAAGGTGGTGGAATCCAACACTAAAGCATCGGCGGCAGGAACCAATGGCGCAACAGCACGATTACGATCGCGGTCGTCACGCTCCTTTATCTCTGCCAAAAGGCGCTCAAAGTTAACACTAAAGCCCTTTTCCTGCAACTGTAGCATGCGGCGGTTGGCGCGCTCTTCCGATGAAGCATCAAGGAAGATTTTTACTGGCGCATCGGGGAACACTACGGTGCCCATATCACGGCCATCCGCAATCAGGCCTGGAGCGTCGCGAAAACCACGCTGGCGACGCAGCAGTGCTTCGCGAACGCGCGGGAACGCCGCGACCTGTGATGCAGCATTAGCCACATCCTGAGTGCGAATCTCACCGCTGACATCTTCACCTTCAAGAATAACTTCCAGCGTTCCTTCGGTAGAGACAAAACGGACATCTAAATGGGTTGCCAGTGGAACCAATGCATCTTCAGACGCCACGTCAACATGATGATGCAGCGCAGCTAAAGCCAGTACGCGATAAATCGCGCCCGAATCCAGTAAGTGCCATTGCAACGCTTCTGCCATGGCTTTGCACAATGTGCCTTTACCCGCGCCGCTTGGGCCATCAATGGTAATTACCGGGGCAATTGCCGTCATCTCTATCTCCTTAACAAAGGGCATCTTCAACGTAAACGCCGCGCATTATACGCATCTCTGCGCTCGACGGTTACCTTTGTCTGCGAATTCCAGAATTAGCCTTGAGAAGAGCGGGTGGATTGATAAGTATAGTGGGCTGGTCAGATACCAGCCCAGAAAGTACGTGTTTTTACGTTTACAGCAGAGGTCAGGCAAGCGTGCTGATTTGTGCCAGCTGTTCGAAATAGTCCGGGAAAGTTTTCGCCGTACATTTCGGATCGAGAATGGTGACTGGCGTATCAGACAACGCCACCAGCGAGAAGCACATCGCCATGCGGTGATCGTTGTAGGTCCCAATTTCGGCAAAGTTCAGCGTCGTAGGAGGGGTGACGCGAATGTAGTCTTCGCCCTCTTCCACGGTCGCGCCCACTTTGCGCAGCTCGGTCGCCATCGCAAACAGGCGGTCAGTTTCTTTTACGCGCCAGTTGTAGATATTGCGCAGCGTCGTGGTGCCTTTGGCAAACAGGGCCGCAGTGGCAATGGTCATCGCCGCATCGGGAATATGGTTCATGTCCATATCGATAGCGTTAAGCTCACCGCGGGTACAGGCAATAAAGTCATCGCCCCAAGTAATAGTCGCGCCCATTTTCTCCAGCACATCGGCAAAACGAATGTCACCCTGCACGCTGTGACGGCCAATGCCGGTGACTTTGACCGTACCGCCTTTGATGGCGCCAGCAGCCAAGAAATAAGAAGCAGAGGAGGCGTCACCTTCCACCAAATATTGGCCCGGTGAAACATACTGCTGGTTGCCGCGCACAACGAAGTGCTGGTAGTTCTGATTATCCACCTCTACACCAAAGGTTTTCATCAGATTCAACGTGATATCAATATACGGTTTCGATACCAGCTCGCCCTTAATGGCAATGGTGGTATCCTGCGGGGCCAGCGGGGCCGCCATCAGCAACGCAGTTAGGAACTGGCTGGATACGCTACCGTCAACCTCAACGCGCCCGCCCTTGAAACCGCCTTTCAGGCGCAGCGGCGGATAGTTTTCCTGCTCCAGATACTCAATCTCTGCGCCGCCCTGACGCAGGGAGTCGACCAGATGACCGATTGGTCGCTCTTTCATGCGCGGTTCACCGGTCAGCACGATGTTATTGCTGCCTAGGCACAGCGCGGCTGCCAGCGGACGCATTGCCGTGCCCGCATTGCCGAGAAATAGCTCAAGTGAATCGGCAGAGTGCAGCGGGCCTGCATGCCCAATCACTTCGCAACGCGTACGATCGTCAGACAGGGTGTAGCGAATTCCCAGCGCCTTCAACGCGTTCAACATGTGGCGAATATCATCGCTGTCCAGCAGGTTGGTCAGGACCGTTGTGCCACGGGCCAGCGCGGCCAGCAGCAGCGCACGATTCGACACGCTTTTCGAACCAGGCAGATTGATGGTGCCGTCGACACGCGCAATAGGTTGTAACGTCAGGGATTCCATGAAACTCAACTCTCAAAAAACAAAAAATAAAAACCCCACGGAATGTCCGTGGGGATGAATAGATAGAAATAGATTAACCGTGGCGGCGTTCGAAGTCTTGCATGAAGTTCGTCAGCGCCTGGACACCGGCCAGCGGCATCGCGTTGTATATAGAGGCACGCATACCCCCAACCACACGGTGGCCTTTAAGCGAATGCAGACCAGCAGCAAATGACTCTTCGAGGAACAGTTTATCCAGCGCGCTATCTGCCAGTTGGAACGGAACGTTCATACGAGAACGGTTGGCGCTCGCCACATCGTTACGGTAGAAATCGCTGCCATCGATGGTGCTATACAGAAGATCGGCCTTCTGCTGATTGATACGATCCATGGCATCGACGCCCCCCTGCTCTTTCAGCCATTTGAACACGAGGCCGGAAAGATACCAGGCAAAGGTCGGCGGCGTATTGAACATAGAGTCATTGTCGTTTAAGACGGTGTAGTCAAGAATCGACGGGCAGGCAACGTGTGCTTTACCCAGCAAATCTTCACGCACAACAACGATGGTTAATCCAGCAGGACCGATGTTTTTCTGCGCGCCCGCGTAGATAACGCCGTAGCGGCTGACATCAATCGGACGAGAAAGAATGGTGGAGGAGAAATCTGCAGCCACGACGACGTCTTTACCAAAGTCTGGCGTCTCTTCAATGGCGATGCCATCAATGGTTTCGTTCGGGCAGAAGTGCAGGTAGGCGGCGTTATCGGAAAGCTGCCATTCGCGCATTGGCTTCACGGCACGCTTGCCATCTACGGTTACCTTGGCGTCAATGACGTTCGGCGTGCAGTATTTTTTCGCTTCTTTGACCGCGCTTGCAGCCCAATAGCCAGCGTCAACATAGTCGGCGGTAGTTTTATCGCCCAGGATATTCAGCGGGACACCGGCAAACTGGCCACGACCGCCGCCATGGCAGAACAGCACTTTGTAGTTGGAAGGGATGCTGAGCAGGTCACGGAAATCTTTTTCTGCTTCTTCCGCCACTTGGATAAATTCTTTACCACGGTGGCTAACTTCCATTACCGACGTACCTAACCCGTTCCAGTCGCAAAGTTCTTGCTGCGCCAGTTTAAGCACATCTGCCGGTAACATTGCTGGACCTGAACTGAAATTAAAAACCTGAGCCATTTTCCCTCACCACGCTAAAAGTCATAAGTAATAACTGTGGATATCGGTTTTATCATTCAGTGACACGCGCCGCAATGTCTAAAACGGATGACCCGTAAAATGCGGCCCCCATCACACAATACATTCTTCCATCCTGCCGCCGCTAAACCGACAAAATGGCTGTCAGGCGAACCGTTTAGCCCGGCTAACCTTCGTCCATTCCGGATTTGCACAACGCGGGCACAATTGACGGTCGCCCGCCTTCAGGCGCGTTACGTAGCTACATTTTGTACAGGCATACTCGGCAGGCTCTGGTGCGACCTGATACCGCTGAACAAAGCTTTGCGGCAGAATGCACAGGCCCGGCTTTACGTCGTCATCGGGATAGTAGAACACGCTAATCTGGCCATTGGTTTCCATGATAGCCAAGCGGATTTGTCCGAGTTGCTCAATGCTATTGAGGCGTAGCTCCATGAAAAATTCCAGCTCCGTCATATTGGCTTTGCGCAAATTTTCCCAAGCCAGCTGCCCCTCTTCCACAATGACGATGGCTTTCCCTTCCAGTAAATCCTGCAATTTTTCACTTTTTGCCATCAGCCACATCACCAGCCGATACAGCAGTGCAAGGCAGACAAAAACCACCAATACGGGCACCAGCGGCACATCGTCATAAAACGCCACGTCCCCTGCCGCCGAACCCAGCGTGAGGATAATCAGCACTTCAAAAAGCGACATCTGCCGAACACCGCGTCGGCCAGTCATTTTGAGGAACAGAAAGACCAGTAGGAAAGTAAATAGAGTTCGCAGCGCCACCTCACCTAAAAATTCGGGCGGGACTTTATCAAATGCCATCCGATGAAGATCAAACGCTTTCATGTTTTCAATGCCTTAACGGGAGGTTGTTCCCTTAAGCATAGCCCCGCCTTTTATTTTCGCCGGAGATAGCACCTGTCACGCAAAACCCGTATCATTGCGCGCTTTCCGTACGACAAAAGAGATTGCTATGACGCAGACCTATATACCCGGCAAAGATGCCGCGCTGGAAGATTCCATCGCCCGCTTCCAGCAAAAGCTGCTCGACCTCGGTTTCGATATTGAAGAAGCCTCTTGGTTGAATCCTGTACCTAACGTCTGGTCAGTACATATTCGCGATAAAGCCTGTTCCTTATGCTTTACCAACGGTAAAGGCGCGACTAAAAAAGCGGCGCTGGCCTCAGCGCTGGGTGAATATTTCGAGCGCCTGTCTACCAACTATTTCTTCGCTGACTTCTGGTTAGGTGAAGAAATTGCCAACGGGCCATTCGTGCATTATCCGAACGAAAAATGGTTCCCGCTGACCGAAGATGACGAAGTGCCGGAAGGTCTGCTCGATGCTCGTCTGCGTGCGTTCTACGATCCTGACGATCAGTTAAGCGCAAGTATGCTGGTCGATCTGCAATCCGGTAACGACGATCGCGGCGTATGCGGCCTGCCGTTCACCCGTCAGTCTGATGATAAGACCATCTACATTCCGATGAACATCGTCGCTAACCTGTACGTGTCTAACGGCATGTCTGCGGGTAATACCCGTAATGAAGCGCGCGTTCAGGGTCTGTCAGAAGTATTCGAACGCCACGTGAAAAACCGCATTATTGCGGAAAGCATCAGCCTGCCGGAGATCCCAGCCGAAGTGCTGGCTCGCTATCCGGGTGTGGTGGAATCCATTAAAACGCTGGAAGATGAAGGTTTCCCAATCTTCGCTTACGACGGTTCGCTGGGCGGTAAATATCCGGTTATCTGCGTAGTACTGTTCAACCCAGAAAACGGTACCTGCTTCGCCTCCTTCGGCGCGCACCCGGACTTTGGCGTGGCGCTGGAGCGTACCGTCACAGAACTGCTGCAGGGTCGTGGTCTGAAAGATCTCGACGTGTTCACCCCGCCAACCTTCGATGACGAAGAAGTTGCCGAACACACCAACCTCGAAACCCACTTCATCGATTCCAGCGGTTCTATCTCTTGGGATCTGTTCAAGCAGGACGCTGACTATCCGTTCGCTGACTGGAACTTCTCCGGTACCACTGAAGAAGAGTTCGCGACCCTGATGGCTATCTTCAAAGAAGAAGATAAAGAAGTGTACATCGCCGACTATGAGCACCTGAGCGTTTACGCTTGCCGCATCATCGTGCCGGGTATGTCCGACATTTATCCGGCTGAAGACCTGTGGCTGGCGAATAACAATATGGGCAGCCACCTGCGCGAAACCATTCTCTCCCTGCCGGGCAGCGAGTGGGAAAAAGAAGAGTATCTGAATCTTATCGAACAGATCGATGATGAAGGTCTGGACGATTTCACCCGCGTACGCGAACTGCTGGGCCTGGCGACGGGTTCCGACAACGGCTGGTACACCCTGCGTGTTGGTGAGCTTAAAGCTATGCTGGCACTGGCAGGCGGCGATCTTGAGCAGGCGCTGATCTGGACGGAGTGGACAATGGAGTTCAACGCTTCGGTGTTTAGCGCTGAACGCGCGAACTACTACCGTTGCCTGCAGACCCTGCTGCTGCTGTCTCAGGAAGAAGAGCGCGAGCCTTTACAGTATCTGAACGCTTTCGTACGTATGTACGGCGCGGACGCTGTCGAAGCAGCTAGCGCTGCGCTGAGCGGCGAAGAGGCATTCTATGGCCTGCAGCCGGTTGACGGTTCGTTAAAAGCCTTCCCGGCACATCAGTCGTTGTTACAGGCCTACGAAAAACTGCAGCGCGCAAAGGCTGCGTTCTGGGCTAAATAAGACAAATCCGTAGAAATAGTAGGTTTAACCTGCAACTCTACGTTATATTACGGGGCCTCTTATGAGCCCCTTTTTTATTTCCGCGCTTCGTTTTAGTTGAGTGTGAAAATAAAGTTAAAGATAAGTAAACTCAATTATTAGTAGCTTACTTTTATTGTTAATTTCTATGATCATTACTCCATTTTAATTAACCAGCAAAATGAAGGGTGAAGAAAATTTTCAACTGAATTTGCAAATATTAAAAATTATTTTTATCTTTATATTCAATATATTACCCTGCTTTCGCTGAAAAACCATCCGATTTGCAGGCCTATAAGCCAGGCGAGATATGATCTACATCAAATTCTCATCTATAATGCTTTGTTAGTATCTCGTCGCCGATTAAATAAAAAGAGAGAGTTAGTGTGAAAGCTGACAACCCTTTTGATCTACTTCTCCCTGCTGCAATGGCAAAAGTTGCCGAAGAAGCAGGTGTCTATAAAGCAACCAAGCATCCGCTGAAAACCTTTTATCTGGCGATTACTGCGGGCGTCTTCATCTCGATTGCTTTTGTGTTTTACATTACAGCCACCACAGGTACAGCTGGCATGCCGTTTGGCATTGCGAAATTGATTGGTGGTATCTGCTTCTCACTAGGCCTCATTCTTTGCGTTATTTGTGGTGCCGACCTCTTCACTTCGACCGTACTTATCGTAGTTGCGAAAGCCAGCGGCCGAATCACTTGGGGTCAACTGGCAAAAAACTGGCTCAACGTCTATGTTGGTAACCTGATTGGCTGCCTGATATTCGTGCTGCTGATGTGGCTGTCTGGTGAATATATGACAGCGAACGGCGGATGGGGGCTAAACGTCCTGCAAACCGCTGACCACAAAATGCACCATACATTTATTGAAGCCGTTGCTCTCGGCATCCTAGCAAACCTGATGGTCTGCTTGGCAGTCTGGATGAGCTACTCTGGCCGCAGCTTGATGGATAAAGCCATGATTATGGTTTTACCGGTTGCCATGTTCGTTGCCAGCGGTTTTGAGCACAGTATTGCCAACATGTTTATGATCCCGATGGGTATCGTTGTACGCAATTTTGCTAGCCCGGAATTCTGGACCGCTGTCGGTTCTTCTCCGGAAAGTTTCTCTCACCTAACCGTGATGAACTTCATCACCGATAACCTGATTCCCGTCACTATCGGGAACATTATCGGCGGCGGTTTGCTGGTTGGGTTGACATACTGGGTCATTTATCTGCGTGGCGGTGACCGTCATTAATTGATAGTTGCTCCAAGCAGTAAAGAAAAGTCCACTTAAGAAGGTAGGTGTTACATGTCCGAACTTAATGAAAAGTTAGCCACAGCCTGGGAAGGTTTTACCAAAGGTGACTGGCAGAATGAAGTAAACTTACGTGACTTCATCCAGAAAAACTACACTCCGTATGAGGGTGACGAGTCCTTCCTGGCTGGCGCAACTGATGCGACCACTAAGCTGTGGGACAACGTTATGGAAGGCGTTAAACTGGAAAACCGCACTCACGCGCCAGTTGACTTTGACACCTCCGTTGCATCTACCATCACTTCCCATGACGCTGGCTACATCAACAAAGCGCTGGAAAAAATTGTTGGTCTGCAGACTGAAGCTCCGCTGAAACGTGCTCTGATTCCGTTCGGCGGCATCAAAATGATCGAGAACTCCTGCAAAGCGTACAACCGCGAAATGGATCCTCAGATCAAAAAAATCTTCACCGAATACCGTAAAACCCACAACCAAGGCGTATTCGATGTCTACACCAAAGACATCCTGAACTGCCGTAAATCTGGCGTTCTGACTGGTCTGCCAGATGCATATGGCCGTGGTCGTATCATCGGTGACTACCGTCGTATCGCCGTATACGGTATCGACTTCCTGATGAAAGACAAATACGCACAGTTCCTGTCTCTGCAATCTGACATGGAAAACGGCGTAAACCTGGAAGCGACTATCCGTCTGCGTGAAGAAATCGCTGAACAGCACCGCGCACTGGGTCAGATCAAAGAAATGGCTGCTAAATATGGCTGCGATATCTCTGGTCCTGCTACCAACGCTCAGGAAGCTATTCAGTGGACTTACTTCGGCTACCTGGCCGCTGTTAAATCTCAGAACGGCGCTGCAATGTCCTTCGGTCGTACTTCCAGCTTCCTGGATATCTACATCGAACGTGACCTGAAAGCTGGCAAAATCACCGAGCTTGATGCTCAGGAAATGATTGACCACCTGGTCATGAAACTGCGTATGGTTCGCTTCCTGCGTACCCCTGAGTATGATGAACTGTTCTCCGGTGACCCAATCTGGGCAACTGAATCCATCGCCGGTATGGGCGTTGATGGCCGTACCCTGGTTACCAAAAACAGCTTCCGCTTCCTGAACACCCTGTACACCATGGGTCCTTCTCCAGAGCCGAACATCACCGTTCTGTGGTCTGAAAAACTGCCACTGGCGTTCAAAAAATACGCGGCTAAAGTGTCCATCGATACCTCTTCTCTGCAGTACGAGAACGATGACCTGATGCGTCCTGACTTTAACAACGATGACTACGCTATCGCTTGCTGCGTAAGCCCAATGATCGTTGGTAAACAAATGCAGTTCTTCGGTGCTCGTGCAAACCTGGCGAAAACCATGCTGTACGCAATCAACGGCGGCGTTGATGAAAAACTGAAAATGCAGGTTGGTCCTAAATCTGAACCAATCAAAGGTGATCTCCTGAACTTCGACGAAGTGATGGATCGTATGGATCACTTTATGGATTGGCTGGCTAAACAGTACGTCACCGCGCTGAACGTCATTCACTACATGCATGACAAATACAGCTACGAAGCGTCTCTGATGGCTCTGCACGACCGTGACGTTATCCGCACCATGGCGTGTGGTATCGCAGGTCTGTCCGTTGCTGCTGACTCCCTGTCTGCAATCAAATATGCGAAAGTTAAACCAATTCGTGACGAAGACGGTCTGGCTATCGACTTCGCAATCGAAGGCGAATATCCGCAGTTTGGTAACAACGACCCACGTGTAGATGACATGGCCGTTGACCTGGTAGAACGTTTCATGAAGAAAATTCAGAAACTGACTATGTACCGCAACGCTATCCCAACTCAGTCTGTTCTGACCATCACCTCTAACGTGGTTTATGGTAAGAAAACGGGTAACACCCCAGATGGTCGTCGCGCAGGCGCTCCGTTCGGTCCAGGTGCTAACCCAATGCACGGTCGTGACCAGAAAGGTGCTGTTGCCTCTCTGACTTCCGTTGCTAAACTGCCGTTTGCTTACGCTAAAGATGGTATCTCTTACACCTTCTCTATCGTTCCTAACGCACTGGGTAAAGACGACGACGTTCGTAAAACCAACCTGGCAGGCCTGATGGATGGTTACTTCCATCACGAAGCGTCTATCGAAGGCGGTCAGCACCTGAACGTTAACGTTATGAACCGCGAAATGCTGCTCGACGCAATGGAAAACCCGGAAAAATATCCGCAGCTGACCATTCGTGTATCTGGCTACGCAGTACGTTTTAACTCCCTGACTAAAGAACAGCAGCAGGACGTTATCACCCGTACCTTCACTCAATCTATCTAATAGATTTGACTGAAATCGCGATTAAAAACGCGTAAAATAAAGGCTCCACTTCGGTGGGGCCTTTCTTATAAGCAACACTCGCTGAGTGGATTTTGCCTGCTGACTTCTATAATCAGGTTAACACGCAAAATAAACTCGACGCGGCTTTATAACCGTGCTCGCAAACCTGGCTGTAAAGCCGGGAAGAACTGGAGATAACACCGCAATGTCTGTAATTGGTCGTATTCACTCCTTTGAGTCCTGTGGCACCGTTGATGGCCCAGGCATCCGTTTTATTACCTTCTTCCAGGGCTGCCTGATGCGCTGCCTGTACTGCCACAACCGTGACACATGGGATACCCACGGCGGTAAAGAGATAACCGTTGAAGAGCTGATGAAAGAGGTGGTGACCTATCGCCACTTTATGAACGCGTCCGGCGGCGGCGTTACCGCATCCGGCGGCGAAGCTATTCTGCAGGCTGAATTCGTACGTGACTGGTTCCGCGCTTGCCATAAAGAAGGCATTCATACCTGTCTCGACACCAACGGTTTCGTGCGTCGTTACGATCCGGTGATTGATGAGCTGCTGGAAGTCACAGACTTGGTTATGCTCGATCTCAAGCAGATGAATGATGATATTCACCAGAATCTGGTCGGCGTGTCTAACCACCGCACGCTGGAGTTTTGCCGCTATTTAGCAAACAAAAATATCAACGTCTGGATCCGTTACGTCGTCGTCCCTGGCTGGTCAGACGATGACGATTCCGCCCACCGTCTGGGCGAGTTCACACGCGATATGGGTAACGTCGAGAAGATCGAGCTGCTGCCATATCATGAGCTAGGCAAGCACAAATGGGTGGCGATGGGCGAAGAATACAAACTGGACGGCGTTCATCCGCCGAAGAAAGAGACCATGGAACGCGTCAAGGGCATCCTTGAACAGTATGGTCATAAGGTGATGTACTAATCCCCTGTCCTCCTCCAGTTTTATCTGGCAAATTCAAGCGCCACCATGATGTTCATAACCCGGCTTTACGCCGGGTTATCTTTTTTAACGCCTGCGCGCCAGCAGCGGGAAAATCAGCCCCAGACCTATCAGCACGAACGGCATCGCCACGTTGAGCGACAGCTGGAAAATCCATTCCGGCGTGAATGCTGCCATTTTCGGGAAAATCCCGGTCAAGCAGGCAAACGCGGTAAACAGGAAACACCATACGCCAACGGTCATCGCCAGCGTCCGGTTACGAATAAAAACGTACTCCGAGCGGTATTTCTGCCCCAGACGGATCACGGCGATAAAGGCGACAAACACCCACAGATAGCGCAGTGGCATCACCACCGAGTTCAGGTTCAGCAGCCATTTATACAGATTGTTCATGTCGCCAATACCCAGCGTAGGCAACATGATCAGCAGCGCCACCAGCACCAGCGTCAGCAGATAGCCGTTTACCGGCGTGCCCGAGGCGTTGGTACGGCAGAGTTTCGCGGGAATATAGCGACTGTCGGCATCGCTCAGCAGCACCTTCAACGGCGCATCGATAGAAAACACCAGCGCGGCAATCTGCCCCAGCGTGTTGGCTATCGCGTAGACAACCATCAGGCTATTGCCTAGATCGTAGTACTCGCCAAGTTTCTGGAAAGCATAATACTGACCGTTGGCCATCAGATCATCGGGGATGTTATTGGAGTCGAACATCATGCACATCGCCAGCGAGCCGAGGATGGCGCACAGCGCAACCATAACCGCGAGGAAAATCATGCCGCGCGGGAACTCTTTGCCCGGATTACGGGTGTTATTCACGTAAGGGGAGATTTTTTCCGCACCGCCCACGGCAAACACCAACATGGAAATGGTGGTGATGTAGGTAAAATCAAAATGGGGAATAAACGTTCGCCAGGTGATGTTGGTAGTGGCGATTTTGACCTCGGTAATGGCCGGCGCGGTCACCGCCATAACGACATACAGCAATGACATCACGAACATGGCGATCCCAGCAATCGATCCCACCAGCTTCAGCGATTTCATGCCCCGGGATGCCACCCACATAAAGAAGATAAACAGTACCAGCGTAAAGCTCTGCAGCGCCACTACGCCGTACTCGGTGATAAGCGAGCCATCCCCCTTCAGCGCCCAGCCCAGCGCAATCAAAATGGCCTGAGGCTTCTGGGCCAGATAAGGAATATGCACCACCCAGTAGGTCCACGCCGCCAGATAGGCCAGCCCTGGCCCCATGGTGTTTTTAATCCACGTACTCACCCCGCCCTTGCCATCTTTGAAGGTCGAGCCTAGCTGACCGACAATCAGCGCATACGGCGTAAAATAAAGCGCAAAGATAAAAAGCCATGAGAAGACGACCACCAACCCTTGGTTAGCGTAGTTGTTGACGACATTACCAAAGCCCCAAACCGTAATGAACGACATCAGCGCGATGTTGTACCATCGCAACTGCTTTTCTTGAGCGCTCGCCATAAATTCCGTTCCTTGAATGTTATTTTCGCAAATGCGTTATTTTTCGACGGATGATTATGCGAGCAGGCAGGGGAAAAATGGTAATACCATCGAGCAAAACTCCAACATCCCGCACATTTAATGGGGTTATTGGTTCTGAGGCAGGAGATTATAGGCGCGCTATTTTGAAAATAGCGCGCTGGTAAAATTATGCGTGGGCCACCGGCGTCGGATGATGTCCGGCTTTGCGCAACAGCATCATCAGATAGATAAACGATACACTAGCAATCATGACAAAAAGCAGGTTATCGGAATAGTTTTGCATCAGCATCGCGGTGAACGTTGGGCCCACTAGACTACCAATGGTGTAGCTAAGCAGCAGCGCTTGGTTCATGGCGACCAGTTGATGATGCTCTACTTTTTCACAGGCCCAGGCCATCGCCACTGGGTAAAGCGTGAAGCCCGCTGCGCCGAGGATAAACAGCGAAGGTGCCATCATCGCCTGATTCAACATCCCGATGCAGCCAAGGATCACCACAAATACCTGCACGCGCAACACCAGCAAGCGGCCATAGCGATCTGCCAGACGACCAATCGGCCACTGTCCCAATATGCCTGCGCTGACCATCACAGCCATCCAGAAACCGATGCCCGAATCGCTTACGCCCCGATGGTTCAGGTACAGCGGCATTAGGCCGTACAGCGAACCCAGCACGATACCGGAAATAATGCAGCCATTGACACCTAAACGCGCTTGGCGAAGCTTGAACATCGGCCAGACGCGGGTGCTGCCTTCTGAGGGTTCGTTCTGCTGGTTGAGGATGCGGGTAAACAGCAGCGGCAGAATACCGGCCAGAATGACTCCGGTCATCAGCGGCAGAATAGTCGCCATATCGGTCGGCAGCTTGCTGATAATAAGCTGACCCAACACGGTGCCGATGTAATACATCATCATATAGGCAGCCAGCAGGCGCCCACGGTTGCGGGAGGTGCCACTGCACATCAGCGCACTCTCGACCACCACCCAAATCATGGCGCAACCGACGCCAGCAATGAAGCGCCAGAACATCCAGCTCCAGAAGCCCACCATAAAGCCTAACCCAACGCAGCCCGCCGCAAATATCAGCGACGCGATGTAATAGCTGAAGTTAAAGCCCAAGCGTTTAATCAGACGCCCGGTGAGCATAGTGCCTACCAGGTTACCGGTGAAATAGGACGAGCCGACCATCCCAACCTGCCAAGTTGGCAGATTTTCATGGGCAAGCCAAAGCGGGACGAGCGTGTTTAATACCGCGATCGCCAGCGTCAATAAGAGTAAGCCACAGAGCAATAACAGCACTGGGCGAGTATAGGTGGACATGGGCTTCAAACCGTGAGGATAGACAGATTTCGAGCGCATCATGCCACTGCTAAAAACATTGTCAATCTACCTGATTTCCGCCGATACGCGCTTTATCACTGAACGATTGAAGTTTCTTATTCAGCGTCACAAAACATATTCATGACAGAAATCTATTTGATTGTTTTTATTGAAATTGAGTAAAAAAGGCGAGGAAGGTTCAGTTGAAAAAATTCATGAACAAAAAGTGCCAGGGCAGGCTTGCCCTGGCAGCTTATTTTACTTAACTGGCTACCGCCATGCCGACGGTCATATGCAGGCCGTAGAACACACCGCGGCCAATCAGCTCACCCACCAGCACCAGCACAAATGCCAAGCTCAGCAGCGGCAGAGCGGGTTGATAGCCTTTTAGCTGCGGCACCACCCAGCATACCAGCGCGAGGATAATCGCTGCCACGCGCCATGCCATCAGCGAACCGTAATCAGGTACCAACGCAGAAGCCTGCTGGATAGAGCTGTGGATAGACGCCAGTTCGACGCCCTGCATCAGCGAAACCACTACGCTCACTGCCAGCGCAGCCAGACTCACTGCTGGCAGCAGACGCAGCGCCCAGCCTCCAACTTTGGCCCAGCACAGCAGCAGATAGCCCAGCAGCGGCCCACCGATAAACAACGTCAGGAAGAAACTCAGCGGCGTCCAGACGCTGTACCAAGTCGGTACGGTATCGATGGTGTTATAGACCCGCACCATCATCCACACAAACACCACGCCCAGCACCATCGTTACCACCAGCCACAGGCTGCGCAACGCGCACGACAGCTTGTTGGTCACGGCGAGCAACCAGCCGATTCCGCCAACGGCAAAGAAGATAGAGCCACTGGCGATTTCATTACTCAGCGACGATGCGCCGATACGGTTAAGCGAGTTAAAGGCACGCAGCGGGGAGCCAAGATGCAGGATAGAGGCAATAAAGCCTATTCCCATCAGCACCCACAGCGCGAACATGCTCAACACCACACGCTGCTGCTGCTCTCGCGTCAGTTGCCCTTTCATCAGCGCTAACGCCAGGACGATAAAACCACCGGCTACGCATTGCCCTAAGACCGTGAAGATCATTAGCGGCCATTCATGCCATCCACTTCCCATCTCACACCTCCTTCGGGTTGGCCAGATAGCCGGTTGTGTCGCCGCACGGACGTGCATTGGCGTTTGGTTTAATCACGATGCTTGGCTTGGTGAAGTGCGCCGATGGCAACGGCGCAACCGCTGCAAGCTGGCCGTGTTTCTGACGCAGCTCTTCAATCGGACCGAAG
>NZ_JBFQGA010000010.1:0-208215 GCF_040932435.1 Kluyvera sp. STS39-E
CATCTGCGTCGGAGTCAGCATCCGCGTCGGAGTCAGCATCGGCATCGGCGTCTGCGTCGGAGTCAGCATCGGCATCGGCGTCTGCGTCCGCGTCTGCCTCCGCGTCCGCGTCAGCGTCGGCATCGGCAACCGCATCGGCGTCGGCCTCCGCCTCCGCGTCTGCGTCTGCATCGGCATCGGCCTCTGCGTCGGATTCAGCATCGGCATCAGCGTCTGAATCCGCATCTGCATCCGCATCCGCGTCCGCGTCGGCATCGGCATCAGCATCTGCGTCTGCGTCAGCATCGGCATCTGCATCGGAATCCGCATCCGCGTCCGCGTCGGCATCGGCATCAGCATCTGCGTCTGCGTCAGAATCGGCGTCCGCTTCTGCGTCCGCCTCGGCATCTGCATCGGAATCCGCATCTGCGTCTGCATCAGAATCCGCATCTGCGTCTGCATCAGAGTCCGCATCCGCGTCGGAGTCTGCATCAGAATCTGCATCCGCATCAGAATCATCCCGCACGATTTCATCTTCCGATCTATCGAGGATTGTGAGTTCTTCTTCTATAGATGTGTCAGGGAAATCAAGACCTACGGTAGGGTATCCGGCTGTGGGATCCACAATTTCACCGGTCAGGTCGAGGATAACGTGCGTATGTGCGCCGCCAGCGCCGGGCTCACCGCTACCCGTTGGGTTTTGCGGGCCCGCTGCGGTGGCTTCAAGAATTTGTGTGGGGTCCTGACCTTCGGCAATGGCCTGCTGTATTGCGGCGATATCCGTTTGGTCTACGGCGTTAGGGGTTGACGCGATATTATGAGTGCCATCCCAATGGCTATCGCGACCGAGATCCAGCGTTTTTCCATCAGCAAGAGTGAGAGTGACGGCGCCGTTTGCGCCCGTTTCGATTTGTTCACCTGCCAGTATTTTATCGCCTTCTACCAATAAGCGTCTGCCGCCATCTGGTGAAATAGCAAAAACCTGCCCAATTATTGCTTTTATTGTTCCGGCTACACCGTTCATCTGCGTCTTCCCCCCTTCGTTTTATACAGGCTATTCCATTGCCGCTGGAGTTCTTATTCAGAACTTACGTACTGCAAAATCTTTCTACGTATTCAATTACATAGATTAAGAATTCTTATATTTCCTTTTCCTGAATCCTCGGAGCAAGGCAATATCTGTGAGTCTTAAATAAGATTATTGCAAATATAAAAAAGATTCATTGATTCTAATGTTGTTTTAATGTGGATGTCTTGTGAAAAGTGAGCTGAGAGTAATAAATAATTATTGACGATTAGGTTGCTAATAATACTTCAGGCTCAATGTCATGAGCCTGAAGTATTATGTGAGATATAATTATATTAGCCTTTCATCGTCATCGCCGATGAGGCCTTCTAGCCCGCTCAACGTTTGACGGGCTTGAGCACGATTAAATAGTTTGTTCTGTGCGGCAGGTGGGAGATCGGTGATGCTGATTACTCCCTTACTCATCAAAACCTCAATAAGGTCTTCCAGTACACGAACCATGTTGAGATCGCTTTGCTGCAGCTGCTGTATTGTTGCCGTGCGGATGCTATTTACTTTCAACCATTCAGTGATTTCTGCGGTGGACTCTTCAGACCGCTCGGTCATCCCGGCGAATTCTACGATTTCAATTCGGACAATCCGTCCTTCTGCATCACGTTCAATATAGTGCATGGCTTCTCTCCTGAAATTCCTTATAGCGTACTGGCATCGCTAAAATAACGGCCCATCGCGCCGTAGAGACCGATTTTTTCAAGCGCCGCCAGTTCACCTTCCGTTTCAACACGCTCGGCAATGAGTGGCAAATTGATCTGCCGCGTAGCCCAGTAAATGGCTTCGATAAAGAGCTTTTTGTCCTCTTCTTCGTTGATGCGATGGGTGTAGCCACCGTCAACTTTAATCCAGGCAAGCCCCCATTGTGGCAGGTTGCCAATCAGGTGGAAACGACCACCAAAATGCTGAATGCCAAGACCGCAGCCGAGTTCCTGCAGCTTTTTCACCAGCACGCTGACGCGTTCTGGATCGGGCAGCTCGTTTTCGTCAAGCTCAAGCGTCAGTCGCGATGTCAGGTGTTTCGCGTTCTTTAATGGTTGCAGCAGCGCGTTCAGGCTTTCGTCATCGGCCACGCTCTCGCCGCTGATGCTCAGAGCAAAAGCGTGGGTGGTGCTTTCCATCGCGCGAAGCGTCTGTTTGAGCATCACGACGTCCATTCGACGGCCCAGCGACAAGCGGCGCACCCAAGGAATAAAGCGGCCAGCCGGGATGATTTCGCCCTCTTCGGTTTTAATGCGAGCCAGTATTTTTCTGTGCAAAACAACATGTTTTGTATTGCATTCGTACACCGGCTGGGAGTAAAGCTCGAAAGCTTCTTTATCCAGAATGGCGGTTAGTCGACGGTGCCACTGGTGGTGATCTTCATCCTGCACCTGCTGTTTGGCCGCTTCGGCATCCACGAAAGTACGCATATCCGCTTCGGCTGCGACCAGAAGCTGGTCTGCTTGGCGCATCAGGTTTTGTGGGGAGTCACCGAAGTGGAATGCGACATCGGCAAAATGGGCGACCGGATTAACATCGCTCAAACCCGTTTCATTCAGCGCCTTTAGCTGTCCGTTGAGGGAGCTAGCGAAGTTCTCCATCTCTTTGGGCAGAACGGAAGAGGTGAGAATGGCAAACTCGCCGCCGCGCACGCGGGCGACAAAGCCTTCGCTCGGGAAGAAACGTTGCTGCAGATCGTTAAGAATATCGGCCACGGCCGTTAACAGCTTATCCGTGTTGGCACCGCCAAGACGCTGGTTGAGGCCAATCAAGTCCTGCACGCGCAATAAAATAAGATTGCCGTCCGCATGGTCTTCATCGCTCAGGCGCGTCTGGAATTTAATATCGAACGCCCGGCGGTTATTGAGGCCGGTTAGACTGTCGTTGTAGGCTTCCTGGCGCAGGCTCTCGGTGCGCTGTGCCTGTTCGCTAAACAGTGCCTTAAGCTGGGTGACCATCATGTTGGTCGCCATCACCACTCGGCGTAGCTCCGGCGTTTTAGGCAGTGCTGGCAGACTCAGGAACTCACGACGGCTGATGGCCATTGCCTGTTCAACGATATAATTCAGCGGGCGTAAGCGGTGGCGTAGCATAACCATCGCGCCGAGAATGCACAGGGCGCTACAACCGGTGAGCCAGAGGAAGCTGGCGACTAGGCTGCTCCATAAACGCGCTAGCGCAAACATCGGATGGCTTATCACTTCGACGCGGGCAGCCTGCGTCCAGCCGCGCATGACGATGGCTTCTCCCTGGCCCGGATTCAGGTGCACCATACGCACAAACCAGCCCGGAACGTTGGCGCTAGGGGGCGCATTTTGCCGCTCAATAATCGGTTTACCGCTCTTAATATCAACGACCTGGATGCGATAGAAGTAACCGCTATCGAAAATGGAGTTCACCATCAGCTCGGTCATGACGGGATCGTCAATATGCGCAGTCAGCGAGAGACCGAGCGCCGTGGCGGCGTCTTGGGCATGTGCGCTGAGCTGGTTGTGATACTGCTCGCGAGAGCTTTCCAGCGTCGCAAAAAAGTTGCCACAGAAGATCGTCAGCGTAAACAGACAGATGCCAATCAGTAGCTGTTTATAAAGGGACATGACTGCTTCCTATTCATTAATTACAAATCCTTCTGCACGCATCCTGGTGAGAAGATCCTGCCAACGAGAGAGCCTTTTGCTGTCGCCGACGCGCTTGCTGCCGCTGGCCTGTGGGATCCACAAACCTTCGCCGTTGAAAGAATAAACGGGGAGCAGGTCGCTACGGGCGGTTGCAGGCAATATGGCGGGTTTGAGGTTATCGAGCACCAGCGGAATTGCATCCGGTGTTGAATACCAAGTAACAACCATATGCGCCTGATTTAATTGTAATGCTTTAACATAGGTAATTCGCAGCTGGCTGGCAGGAACACCTAATTGACGTAGGGTAAAATATTTCGCCAGCGCATAATCTTCGCAGTCACCGGCGCCTTTACGCAGCGCTTCAACCGGCGTGGCCCAATAGTCCTCTTGTCCCCATACGGTCATATCATCCACAAAGCGGATTCGTGAATTAAAGAACTGATTTACGCGAGTCAGTGTGGCCTGAATATTGCCCTCTGCGGGTTTTTTAAGCAATAACTCCCAGTCGTCAATATTGCGCTGTGCGGTGGCTGAGGCCGGGCCATAAAGACGCTGGGTACGCGTATTAATGGTATTAAAATCCCAGCCCGCACCCAGATCCGGCGGCGCAAGCAGCAGCAGCGCGAGAAACAGCGGCAGCCATCGTTTTCGGGTAAAAAAGCCACGATGCAGATTCATCTATAAGACGCTCGACGCCGCTCGATCACACGGTATAGCCATGCAGACCACGCCAGTGTTTACGGTAAGCTACGTAGCCCGAGAGATAGTGTTCAACGTCGTCAATTCGCACGCGGAAACTGTGATGGCGAATAAAAAAGCTACCCACAATGCGCGGAGGATTTTTGAAGAACATGGCCAGCTCCGGCCAAAAAAAACCGTTCGCGAGATAGCGTGCGCGGGTCTCGAGCGCCTGATTAAATTTCGCCATATCGAAGCCGTCCAGTAACTGGCGATGCTCGGAATCCGCCAAGCGTTCCAGCATCCGGGATGCCGCCATCATCAGCTCTAATAATGTGGGATAGGTGGTGACCCGATGAGTCACAAAGTCTAGGTGATCGCGAACGTTATCCAGCCCGAACTGATAGTAACGTTCTAAAGGACGATACAGCGTCAGCTCGTTTACACAATAGCTTAGCCAGTGATCGTGGGCCTGCCAGTGCTTCTGTTCGATAAAATGGTCCATGGCGCGTTCAACGATATCGAGCCAGCGTGGATTTTTGGTTATTCCGTATAGACGCATCAGCGCGAAGGCCGCTTCGCCATCGTAATAGATAATGCGGTGCTCAGCTTTCAGCGACAGATCGGTGGCATGTAGCACGTGGTTGAAGCCGCCGGTTTCCGGTTTTTGCATAAAGCCAATGCCGTTGGCGAGGCGCTGCATCTGCTGCAGATAGCGGTCATTGCTGGTCAGTTCTGTGTACTTCGCCATGGCGAGAATACACACGGCGTTACCGCCAAGCTTGATCTCGCCGCCGGTATCGATGAGAAAGTCGGCATCGCTGCCGTCCGGTAAGCGGCGGGTTTCAATGAGTTTGGTCGCGAGATTGTGCAGCGCACGCTCAATAGCGGCAAACTGCGTCTGCTCCTGTGTCACTTCCCAGCCTTCCAGCAGCGCATAGGTTGAACTGGCATGGCGCAGGGCATTATAGGTTGGGATAGCGCGATCGAAGCAGGGGAACCAGCCATAGTCATAGCGGCCCGAGGGCTGCACTTGGCGCGCTAGGTAGTCAGTTGCTGAGGCGATCATCGGCAAAAGCGCCTGCTCCTGCCAGTGGGGGAGCTGGCGATAACCGGCGTTGCGGCCCCTGAATTCAACGGGATAAACCTGTTCGCCATCGCAGAACACGCTGCGGGTGGTAAAGCGCCAGATAAGTTGCTCGGCTTTTTCAGGCCAATGCAGTTCACTGCCAAAGCGCCAGCGGGAATAGTGCGAAAGATTAGCCGCATTGGGCGTCGCAACGCCTTCTTTGCCGTGGTACATCAGCGCATTAGCGTTAATTTCTTGCTCGAGAATAGGGCGCTGGAAATCGGGTGTCAGACTCAGGCCAAAGCGAAAGTAGTTACGCTTGGTCTGGCCTAGTTTTTCCTGCAGGGCGTCCCAGCGCAGGGTCTGGATTTTATCGACGAGATCGACCCGCAGCCACACGGCGGGGTGATCCTGTTGGCTTTCCCAACGTTGCAAGTCGCTCTGGGCGCGTTGCCAAGCTTCCTCCAGCGTATTGCCATTTGCATAGGCCGTATAGGCTCGTTCATGAGCATTACTGGCACTCAGAAAAAGGATATAACCCGGAAAGGGGGAGGGCTGAGGGGCAAAGCCGAAAGACTCCAGCTCAGGATGTACTCGTAAAAGCAAATGGCTCAGTGTCACTTTGGCTCCTTGCTCGGTTAATGACGCCCTGTCTGAGATTTATCGCAACCAAAATACCATTACGTATTGTCGTTTTAGTATTCTACATTTCTACTATATTGCCCTGATAATAGAAATTATATTCTCAGGGGAAATGAATAGGTTTCCGCGCGGCTGGGATAATTCTAACCCCATTGTAGAAACTGGGCATTGTATTTACTAGGAGAGACGATGGCTAAGCCACACGATCAAGGAATGTTCGAAAATGCTTGGTGGACCTCGGAAGCGTTAATGCAAGCCGTACCGGGACGCTGGCTGAATCCACCGAATAAAGGCTGGCGAGCCACCGGCATTTCCATTTTTGCGCCTGCCATGCAGCCTGGCAATATGGTGTGTATTCGCGCCGAACACGAAAGCGGCGGGATATCTATCGATAAGCTTGCCGCTCTTCCTTACCCGCCTGCTGCACTAATCGTTAGCGACGAAGGCATCGCCAACGACAGTGCGCTGCCGGTTTATCTGGTCGACAACTGGAACGAAGCGCTGCTGAGCATGGGGGCCTACGTGCGGGCGAAGTTGCGCGGCAATATCATCGGCGTTACCGGCAGCGCGGGTAAAACGACCTGCGTCGCGATGCTGGTTTGCGCGTTAGCCGAGTGGGGGCCCGTCTGTGGGAGTGAGGCTAATGCCAACCTACCCCGTGGTGTCGCGTGGAATATTGCGTCGATGCCTTGGGATACGCCCCATGTGGTGCTCGAAATGGCCATTGGCCGTATGAATATCAGTTCGCAGATGGTGAGGCCAACCGTCGCGGTCTTCACCAATATTCAGGCGGTTCATCTCAAGGAAAACCAATCGCTACACGATATTGCACGCACAAAGGCGATGATTTTTCTCGGCATGGAGGCGGGAAACCTCGCCGTGCTCAACCGGGAAATGCAGGAGTGGGATTGTATTTATTCGGCGGCCATAAAACAGGGATTACGGATAGTCACCTACGGTGAAGGAGAATCGTGTGATTGCCGCCTTTTAGCGTATGACGTAGTGACTCGCCGTGTGACAGCAGAAGTGTTTGGCCACCGTTTGCATTACACCCTGCAGGCCGACGGCGTTCATATGGCGCTCAATAGCGTGGCGACGCTTGCTGTGATTGCGTCGCTGGGCTATCCGCCTGAAGCCGCATTGCCGCGATTAACGCGCTTCCAAGCGCTGCCGGGGCGAGGTGAAGTGAACTCTCTGACCGTCGCCGCGCATCCGCTTACGGTCATTGATGATGCCTATAATGCCAATCCTGGCTCGATGCTGGCTGCGGTCGCGCAGCTGAGCGAGTCCACCCATTCCGGGAGAAAGGTGCTGGTATTGGGGGAGATGGCGGAGCTGGGCGATGCTTTTGAGCATTACTACCTGTCCTTGATCGACAGCATTAATCGCAGCCGAATTGATCATATCTATCTGATTGGCCCAACTTATCGAAATTATGCTCATGCGTTCTCTACTGATAAGCAATTTAGGCTGTTGGATGATGTCGATGCGTTCAGAGTGGGCTATCTGAAACAGATTCAGGATAACGATGTTGTGCTCTTTAAGGGATCAAACGCGACGCGGGTATGGACGCTGGTGAACTGGCTAAAACGGTTGGCATCCCGCTAACGACAACTTTCAATCTGCATTTAAGCCTTGCGGTTTTTAGGTCGCTCTTTTTTAAGTAGAGAAATGGAGCGATGGTGATGAAAAGAATAATTTTGGCGTTGATCCTTCCCTTTTTCCTGAGCGGCTGCGCATCGCTGCTCGGGAGTGAGGAAGAGGCGGTTTATATTGATAGCTCGCCGACGAATATCGCATTTGTCGTTGCCGATAGCGCCGGGAACATCGTGGCGAAAGGGCTGACGCCGCGGTCGGTTATTCTGAAAAAAGCCGACGGCAGCTACTTTGGCAAGCAGGCCTACACCCTGACGGTCATGCGTGAAGGGTATTACTCAACGATTATGCCGCTAGAATATCGTTACAGCTATTGGTACACCTTTGGCAATCTTCCCCTTCTTGGCGTTCCGGGCTGGTTTATCGTTGACCCGTATTTTGGTGGGATGTACACCTTCAAAACGCCACGGGTTAAGGTGGTGATGCGCCCGTGCCAGCCGGGGCCGTTTCGCTATATGTGTACCTAAGCGCGTTAAATCCGATGCAGCAAGTCCTGATAAATGCTGGTTAGCACGCCCTGCGGCCCGAACTCTTGCTTGATCCACTGGGTTACTTTCCCGGTGGCTGAGTGCTGAGTGGCCAGCAGCATGCGAGAATCCTGGCGCGGATTATGAATTTGGCGGGTGACCAGCAGCGACTCCGCCATTGCTTCGCGCACCATATAATCCGGTAAAAAACCGATCCCCGCGCCAAGAATTTGGCACTCACATTTGGTCGTAAAATCGGGCACCAGAATCGACTCTTGGCCGTGCAGCAGCCAGCCGACCTTCTTATTGATAGTGTGCGCAGTGTCCTCAACCATAATATTGGGATAAAGCCGCAGCTGGCTTTCGGCAATCGGCTCCGGCATAAAGGCCAGCGGATGATCCGGGGCGATAGCAAACGCCCAGCGAATGGCGCCAATTTCGGTATAATCGATACCGCCGCCGTCGAGCAGCGTGTCCGGCGCGCCGATGGCGATATTGGCCTGGTTATTAATGATGGAATCCCACACGCCGTTATAGACCTCGGTAGTGACCGTTATCTGGCAGGTCGGAAACTGCTTTTTCAGCACCTTCAGCAGTCGGGCAGTGTGTTTGGGCGTGTATAAGAGTTGGTTAATACAGATGCGTACGCGGCTCTCAATCCCCTGAGAAATGGTATCAATGCTGCGCTTGATGGCGTGAAAATCATTCAGCAGGTCGCTGGCTTTGCGGAAGAAATAGCGGCCGGATTCGGTCAGCTCGATGCTGCGGGTACTGCGGGTAAACAGCACGACGTCGAGCCCGGTCTCCATGCGTTTGATGGCGTAGCTGATGGCGGAGGTGGTTAAGCCCAGCTCCTCCGCCGCTTTGCTAAAGCTGCTAAACCGCGCGGCGGTGGTAAACGCCAGCAGGTTTTCTTCTGTAAAAATTGAGTTCATTCGCCCGGCCCTGTCGTCGCCTAATTCCACAGATGAATGTATTGGCAGAACATCGCATTGGGCAATGATTTTTGAATAACTTTTAAAACCGCGCTACGCCGCGCCTTTTGAGGTGGCCTCACTCAGCTTTCGTCCGCTGTATTCTGAGATATAGCCGACGGCGTTACCGGCCAAAAAGCCCAGCAGTGTCACCCACCAGTTAAGTCCAGTTGCAAAAAATAGCGTCATGCCGAGAAAGCCGCCGGGAATAAACGAGGTGAGCCAGAATCGGCCCTGCCAGACGATGACAGCGGAGAAGGGCACCGTCATGGCAACGCTTGCCCAAAATGCCGAAAGTCCGCTGGCTGACGCCAGCCATCCGGAAGCGGTGGCGGCAAGAAAAGCCCAAACGGCCCCGGAGTAATTCACCGCCAGGCTCTTCACAAAGCCCGCGTTACCACCCCCCGCCGCGTAGAAGCTACAAAAGGCGACAAAGCCTATCGTACCGAGTAATTCCCAGCCAGCCGTTAGCCCAACCTGCGAGGACAACATCTGCCAGAGACCTGCACAAATCCCGACAGTAATGCCCGTTGCGGTGAGTCCGTTCATGATGATTTCCTCTCGTGTCATGGTTTCGTGCTGAAACTATATAGAAAGAAAACCCGGTTGAGTTAAGGGACATATCGCGAAAGAAATAAACGGTGCACTACCGCACAGTCTGTATCGATTATTAAATTTTTTTCAACAATGAGTCGGGTTATGGCGAATAAAATTTAAGCGGGTTCTTTTCTGCGATTTTCGTTGCTATTCTCAAATTATCAAACAGCCACAAAAATCAGGGAAATTAATATGACTAACAACAATCTGATTGCTGATTATCTATTGGCTGCAGAACAAGGTGAGCTGGCTAAATTAAAATCCTGCCTGCGGCAGTTGGTGGACATTAATGCCTGCAATCGCCAAGGTCAAACGGCCATTATTTTAGCCAGCTTGCATAAGAAATATGATTGCGTGGCGACACTTATCGACGCTGGTGTGGATATTAATAAACAAGATCAAATCTGCTTGAATCCATTTTTAATTAGTTGTCTGAATAATGATTTAACGCTGCTGCGTTTATTGCTGCCGGCTCGCCCGGATTTAAATCGTCTCACCCGTTTTGGTGGCGTAGGCCTGACACCGGCTTGCGAAAAAGGGCATTTGGCCATCGTCAAAGAGCTATTAATGCGCACCCCGATTAACGTCAACCATACCAACTTTGTTGGCTGGACACCGCTGCTGGAAGCGATTGTGTTGAACGACGGCGGCGAAACCCAGCAGACGATTGTCGCGCTGCTACTGGAACATGGCGCCAGCCCGCATATGACCGATAAATACGGTAAAACGCCGCTGGAGCTGGCGCGAGAAAAAGGGTTTGCGGAAATTGCTCAGCTGCTGATTGTGGCCGGAGCCTGATTGAGGAGACGCGCTATCGACACCCCAACACGGCGGTGTGTGCAAGCGCTAACCGCAGACCAGAGCTTTCTGGATGAACGCGGTATAGGTCATGTTGAACAGGTATTTTCCCGGGCGGTAAACCTTTATCTTCCGGCGCAGCAGCAGCTACTGACGCTGCTATGTGAAGACTATGACAACGGGCCTTACAGCTGTAGGTTAGCGCTTACCCACTTTGACGGTCTTTTCCGGCTAGGCGAGCCGGTTCAGTTTCACCCCTCGGGGATAACGGTTGGTGAGGATAAATGGATAGAAGCCACCTCCTGCCGGCGCTGGCAGCCTGCGATACCGCAGATGGACGGCGAACGGTTCTGGCACATTCCATGGCAGCAATGGCGCGAGGCCATCGCTCAACAATTACAGCCCCATGAGACGCTGTTTCTCGGGCAGGGTGATAACCCCTTTTATCAGGCTATCTCTAGCGCATTACAGCAGCGGCGTCAGACATTATTTAATGCATTATTAAGTGGACAGAAAATAAGCTCGGCGGTCGCCAACATGGTGGGGTTAGGTATTGGCCTAACGCCATCGGCGGATGATTATCTAGTGGGTCTGAGCGCGATCTTATTCATCAATGGTCATCCGGCGCAAAAATATCGCAGCGATTTTTATTGTGCATTGGCTGCCGCCCGTGGAAATACCACACAGTTAAGCGCAATAACGCTGGAAGCCGCATTTGCTCAACGCTATCGCGAAAGTATTTATGGGTTTATTAACGGCATTATTAATGAACCTACCCATTTTTCTATCCAGGCTATCGCCAATATTAAAAATATTGGCTCAAGTTCCGGCTGCGACATGCTTTACGGCATGGCGGATGCCTGCGCGCTGAGCCAAGCATATGGAGGGAATTATGTCCGTCAAAATAGTTATTAAAAAGAACACGTATTTTGATTCGGTATCGCTGATGTCGATTTCGACCCGCGCGAACAAACTCGACGGCGTCGAGCAGGCCTTCGTGGCCATGGCGACCGAAATGAACAAAGGCGTGCTGAAAAACCTGGGGCTGCTGACTACCGAGCTTGATGAAGCGAAAAATGGCGACCTGATGATTGTCATTAACGGCAAGCAGGGCGCGGATAATGATCTGACGCTGGCCGCCATCGAAGAGCTGTTCAGCAAAAAAGCCGATAGCGGCTCGCATGAAGCGCGCTATGCCACGCTTGCCAGCGCCAAAAAACACATCCCGGATAGCAACCTGGCGGTGATTTCGGTCAACGGCCTGTTCGCCGCCCGTGAAGCGCGTCAGGCGTTGCAGAATAACCTTAACGTGATGCTGTTTTCTGACAACGTGACTCTGGATGACGAACTGGCGCTCAAACAGCTGGCGCATGAAAAAGGGCTACTGATGATGGGGCCGGACTGCGGCACTGCCATTATTAACGGCGCGGCGCTGTGCTTTGGCAACGCGGTGCGTCGCGGCAATATCGGCATTGTTGGTGCATCCGGAACGGGTAGCCAGGAGCTGAGCGTGCGTATCCACGACTTTGGCGGCGGTATCTCGCAGCTGATTGGCACCGGTGGCCGCGATCTGAGCGAAAAAATCGGCGGGCTGATGATGCTCGATGCCATCGGCATGTTGGAAAACGATCCGCAAACCGAAGTTATCGCACTGGTCTCT
Organism: Kluyvera sp. STS39-E; assembly: GCF_040932435.1. Lineage (NCBI taxonomy): Bacteria > Pseudomonadati > Pseudomonadota > Gammaproteobacteria > Enterobacterales > Enterobacteriaceae > Kluyvera > Kluyvera sp. STS39-E. Next base: position 12,199 of record NZ_JBFQGA010000010.1, read on the forward strand.
AAGCCTCCGGCTCCCGCCGTGGCGCGCAAAGTACTGGAGCGTGCTCGCGCGTGCCGTAAACCTGTAGTGGTCTGCTTCCTCGGTCGTGCTGAGTCACCGGCTGACGAGCAAGGCTTACAGTTCGCTCGCAGCACCAAGGATGCGGCGTTGAAAGCAGCACTGTTGAGCGGGGTAAAGAAAGAATCGTTAGACCTGCATCCGCTGAACGAGGCGCTGATTGCTGACGTGCGTTCACGCCTGACTCCACAGCAGAAGTACATTCGTGGCCTGTTCTGCGGTGGCACGCTGTGCGACGAAACCATGTTTGCAGTGATGGAAAAACACAGCGACGTCTACAGCAACATTCAACCTGACCCAACCTTCCGCTTGGCGGATATCAACCGCAGCGTGAAGCACACCTTCCTCGACTTCGGCGATGACGACTTCACCAACGGCAAGCCGCACCCGATGATCGATCCCACCAACCGCATTAGCCGCTTGATTCAGGAGGCGCGCGATCCGCAAGTTGGCGTGATCGTGATGGATTTCGTGCTGGGCTTTGGATCGCATGAAGATCCAGTGGGCTCGACGCTTGAGGCTCTCAAAGAAGCGAAAGCGATCGCCAGCGCCGATGGCCGTGAGTTGGTGATCCTCGGCTACGTGCTGGGGACCAGCCTTGATACGCCGTCGCTGGAAAAACAGCGCCAGATGCTGACCGACGCGGGTGTTGTCCTCGCCAGCAGCAGCACCAACACCGGGTTGCTAGCGCGTGAATTTATCTGCAAAGGGGAGGAAGCCTGATGAGCCAGTCACTGTTTACCCAACCGCTGAACGTGATTAACGTCGGTATCGCCATGTTCAGCGATGATCTTAAAAAGCAGCACGTCGCCGTCACCCAACTCGACTGGACGCCGCCGGGGCAGGGCAATATGCATGTGGTGAATGCGCTGGATAGCATCGCCGATTCCCCGCTGGCGGAGAAAATTGCCGCCGCCAACCAGCAGGCGCTGGAGCGAATTATTCAATCGCATCCGGTGCTGATTGGCTTTGACCAGGCCATCAACGTGGTGCCGGGCATGACGCCGGAAACCATCCTCCATGCGGGCCCGCCAGTTACTTGGGAAAAAATGTGCGGCGCGATGAAGGGCGCGGTGACCGGCGCGCTGGTATTTGAAGGATTGGCGAAGGATATCGATGAAGCGGCGGTGCTCGCGGCTTCCGGTGAAATTACCTTCTCGCCGTGCCACGAGCATGATTGCGTGGGATCGATGGCGGGTGTCACTTCAGCGTCGATGTTTATGCACATTGTCGAGAACAAAACCTACGGCAACATCGCTTATACCAACATGAGCGAGCAGATGGCGAAGATCCTGCGCATGGGAGCCAACGACCAGAGCGTGATCGACCGTCTGAACTGGATGCGTGACGTGCAGGGTCCGATGCTGCGCGAGGCGATGAAGATTATCGGCGAAATTGACCTGCGTTTAATGCTGGCACAGGCGCTGCATATGGGCGACGAGTGCCACAACCGCAATAACGCGGGCACCACGCTGCTTATCCAGGCGCTGACGCCGGGGATCATTCAGTCAGGCTTCTCCGTTTTGCAGCAGCGCGAAGTGTTTGAGTTTGTTGCTAGCAGCGACTATTTCTCTGGCCCGACGTGGATGGCGATGTGTAAAGCCGCGATGGATGCGGCGCACGGTATTGAATACAGCACCGTGGTGACCACCATGGCGCGTAACGGTGTTGAGTTTGGCCTGCGGGTTAGCGGCCTGCCGGGACAGTGGTTCACCGGCCCGGCGCAGCAGGTTATTGGCCCGATGTTTGCCGGATATAAGCCGGAAGACTCTGGCCTTGATATTGGCGATAGCGCCATCACCGAAACCTACGGCATCGGCGGCTTTGCGATGGCGACAGCCCCGGCAATTGTGGCGCTGGTAGGCGGCACGGTGGAAGAGGCCATCGATTTCTCCCGTCAGATGCGCGAAATCACGCTGGGTGAGAACCCGAACGTCACCATCCCGCTGCTCGGTTTTATGGGCGTGCCAACGGCTATCGACATCACCCGCGTGGGCAGCAGCGGCATTCTGCCGGTGATCAACACCGCCATTGCCCATAAAGATGCGGGCATCGGCATGATTGGCGCCGGGATCGTGCATCCGCCGTTTGCCTGCTTCGAAAAAGCGATTCTGAGCTGGTGCGAACGTTACTGCGCCTGACTGTCCCCTCTCCCCTCCGGGGAGAGGGCTAGGGTGAGGGGACAACGGGCAAGGAGGCCCAGGTTGCCGTTCAGCGCACCAACCCTCATCCCGACCCTCTCCCTTTAAAAGGGAGAGGGAGCAAATCCAATAACAATCATCACTTCTGCACTGGAAACCTGCACATGAAAGAACTTGTGGTCGTTGCCATTGGCGGCAACAGCATTATCAAAGACAACGCCAGCCAGTCGATTGAACATCAGGCAGAGGCGGTGAAAGCGGTGGCGAACACGGTGCTGGAGATGCTGGCATCGGATTACAACATCGTGCTGACGCACGGCAACGGCCCGCAGGTGGGGCTGGATTTGCGTCGTGCTGAAATTGCTCACGAGCGTGAAGGATTGCCGCTCACCCCGCTTGCCAACTGTGTGGCAGATACGCAAGGCGGCATTGGCTACCTGATCCAACAGGCACTGAACAACCGACTGGCCAAACGCGGTGAACAAAAAGCGGTGACGGTGATGACCCAGGTCGAAGTCGATAAAAACGACCCCGGCTTTTCAAATCCGACTAAACCCATCGGCGCGTTCTTCAGCGCCGAGCAGCGTGACGAACTGTTAAAAGCCAACCCGACCTGGCGCTTCGTTGAAGATTCCGGGCGCGGTTATCGGCGCGTTGTTGCCTCGCCGGAGCCGAAACGCATCGTCGAATCTGAAGCTATTCAGGCGCTGGCGCAGAAAGGTTTTCTGGTGATTGGCGCGGGCGGCGGCGGTATTCCGGTGGTGCTGGGTGAAGAGGGGGATTATCACAGCGTTGATGCGGTGATCGACAAAGATCTCTCCACCGCCTTGCTAGCACGTGAGATCCACGCCGATATTCTGGTGATCACCACCGGCGTGGAAAAAGTGTGCATTCACTTTGGCAAACCGGAGCAGCAAGCGTTGGGGCAGGTGGATATCGCCACCATGACCCGCTATATGCATGAAGGCCACTTCCCGGCAGGTAGCATGTTGCCGAAGATTGTCGCTAGCCTGCAATTCTTACAACACGGCGGTAAACGGGTGATTATCACCACGCCGGAATGTCTGCCCGCCGCCCTGCGCGGTGAAACGGGCACCCATATCATCCATAAACACTAAGGAACGACGATGAAAGAGAACAAAAGTCGCCGTGAGTTTTTAAGCAATGGCGGAAAAATGGTGACCGCCGCCGCGCTGTTTGCTGCGTCCGCACCGGTAGCATTGGCTGCCACTTCCGGCGCCGCCTGCGAGAACCGAGGGACCATGAACATCACCGACCGTCATTATTATCTCGATAACGTGCTGCTTGAAACGGGCTTTGAGTTCGAGGGCGCGGTCGTCGTGCACACCCGAACTGTGCGACAGACCGTGGAAATTCAGGACGGCAAAATCGTGGCCTTGCGCGACAACAAAAACCACCCAGATGCCACGCTGCCGCGCTATGACGCTGGCGGCAAGCTGATGCTGCCGATCACCCACGATATGCATATCCATCTCGACAAAACCTTCTACGGTGGCCCGTGGCGATCGCTCAACCGCCCGGCGGGAACCACCATTCAGGATATGATTAAGCTGGAGCAAAAACTGTTGCCCGAACTCCAGCCCTACACCCAAGAGCGTGCCGAAAAGCTGATTGACCTGCTGCAATCCAAAGGCACCACCGTTGCTCGCAGCCACTGCAATATTGAGCCGGTTTCCGGGCTGAAAAATCTTGAAAATCTGCAGGCTGTGCTGGCGCGGCGTAAAGCGGGCTTCGACTGTGAGATTGTGGCTTTTCCACAGCATGGGCTGCTGTTATCGAAATCTGAACCGCTGATGCGCGAAGCGATGCAGGCCGGGGCACACTACGTCGGCGGGCTTGACCCAACCAACGTCGACGGCGCGATGGAAAAATCCCTCGATACCATGTTCCAGATAGCCATCGACTACAACAAAGGGGTGGATATTCACCTGCATGAAACCAGCCCGGCGGGCGTGGCGGCGGTGAAATATATGGTGGAAACCGTGGAGAAAACCCCGCAGTTGAAGGGCAAGCTGACTATCAGCCACGGCTTTGCGCTGGCGATGATGAATGAGCAGCAGGTGGATGAGATTGCCACGCGAATGGCCGCGCAGCAGATATCTATCGCTTCAACGGTGCCTATCGGTACGCTGCATATGCCGCTTAAACAGTTGCGCGATAAAGGGGTGACCCTGATGACGGGCACCGACAGCGTTATCGACCACTGGTCACCGTATGGCCTCGGCGACATGTTCGAAAAAGCCAACCTCTACGCCCAACTCTACATTCGCCCGAATGAGCAAAATCTCTCTCGCTCGCTGTTCCTCGCCACCGGCGACGTGCTGCCGCTAAACGACAAGGGGGAGCAGGTATGGCCGAAGGCGCAGGATGAGGCTAGCTTCGTGCTGGTGGACGCGTCGTGTTCGGCGGAAGCCGTGGCGCGCATCTCGCCACGAACTGCCACCTTCCATAAAGGCCAGCTAGTGTGGGGCAGCGTGGCGTAATCCTGTAGGCCGGATAAGGCAACGCCGCCATCCGGCAGTAACGGCGCAGGTTGCCGGATGGCGCTACGCTTATCCGGCCTACTTCTGGCTCCTATTTCTGAGTTTGTAATTCGCCCACCGCGCTCTCTAGCTGATGCTCTTCATGCAGATACTGCTTATCTAAAATCTTCACGAAGGGCGTATAAATCGCGGTAGCGATAATCAGATTCACCGCCTGCAAGATCACGCCGGAAATCCCGGTAGTCAGGAATCCAGAGACAAATATCGGTGTGGTCCACGGAATGGAAACGCCGGACGTCGGTGGCACCCAGCCGAGCGCGATAACCCCATAGGTGACGGTACACAGCACCATCGGTGTAATAAGAAAAGGAATAAGCATCAGTGGGTTGAGCACGATAGGTAGGCCAAAAATAATCGGCTCGTTGATGTTAAATATTGCCGCAGGCGCCGCCAGTTTTGACAGCTGCTTTAAGCGGGTGCTTTTCGCCACCATAAAAATGCTGATCAACAGCGCCCCGGTAAAGCCTGTTCCCCCGGCAATCAAATACACATCCCTAAACTGCTGGGTGATGATATTCGTTGCTACTAGGCCTTCTTGCGTTTGCGCCAGGTTTTGCGCGCTGAGCGTTTGCCAAATCGGCCCCATCACCGATGACACGATAGAGTCACCGTGAATCCCGAAGAACCAGAACAGACTTATCATCATCTCGGCGATGAGCTGGGAGAAAATGGAATTGCCTAAATAGAGCAGCGGCTGTTGCAGCACGACGCTGATAAATTTCCCCGGCGTACCGAAGTGAGTGTGTTCAAAAATCACCTTGATGATTATCCAGAACAGCAGCACCACTAAAATAGGCACCAGCGACTTAAACGACTTGGCAATTTCCGTCGGCACGCTTTCAGGCATCTTGATGGTAAAGGTTCTGTTTTCCAGAAACTCAATCATCTTGATGGTGATGACGGTGACAATAATGCCCAGAAACATTGATTCCGAGCTGAAGTCGAGCAGCGCATAGGCTCCGGCAACGATACCGCCTGACTCCGTTGTCACGCTTCCCGGTAGCATCAGGAAGAATATCGCCACCGGTAAAATGGCGGCGCTTTGGCTAAGGTGGAGCTTTTCAACCAACTCCTTTGAGAACGTGATAATCACCAACAGCGTCATTAACCCATAGCTGGCGTTAATACCGTAGTTGAGTTTATCCAGCGTGCCTTTTCCGAGCAGCGAGGTCATAAACTCGTTGTAACCACTGATCGGAAAGTTGGTGAGTAATAGGAAAAAGGAACCAACGATTAAAAAAGGGATCAGGGCAATAAAGGCATTTTTGAGTGCGGTCAGGTAGATGTTTGACGAGATTTTCTCGGCCAACGGCAACATCTTTTGTTCGAGTAGAGAGGTTATGCTCATTTCCGCTTACCCTTGAAGGTTTTTCGTAATGTAGTAATGAACTTGCGGGAATTGCTTAATATAAATCGCCGGGATCAGCGTGTGCTGGGCATCAATGTGCACAATCTTCTGATAAATCTCTTTTTTTGCTTCGTGATTAATCACCACAATCACTTTTCCTGCTTTCAGGATTTTGTTTATCCCCACGGTAATACCTTCGGTGAGCGAGACATCGCCGGAGAAGTATTTATTGCTGGCAACCTTAATGGTGACGTCATCCAGTTTGGTTTGCAGATAATCCGCATCAAAGGCAACCCCTGGCTCGTTTAAGCCGATATGCCCGTTCATCCCGACGCCGAGAATGACATAATCGAACTCTTCACCGTTTAACGCGGTGTTGTAATGGGCGATGTTCTGCTCCGTGGAGGCATCAGGATCGAAATGGATGAGCTGCACCGGATGTGCACATTTGTGCACAAAGTCCTGATTAATCATGCTCAGGCAACTACCGTCTGAATCGCTGGGGACGTTGACCCACTCATCCAGCGCAAAGAAGGTGAGGCGTTCGGCAATATCTGTTGCCGCCAGCGCGTCGTAAATCCATTGCGGTGTGCTGCCAGAGGGAATAAGCACCCGGGAATGCGGCTTAAGTGCTGCCAGTTCGCTGACCACCTGCTCAGCCAGCGCGGCGTTGGTATCAAAAGCTGTCGATTTCATTGGTGTCTTCCCACAATTAAAGTGACTCAATGGTGTTGGCGAACAAAGGCAGATACTTTTTATTCGCCCGCAGCATCTCTTTGACTAATTCAACGCCCGCGTTATCGCTTGAACATAATGGGTTGAAGATGAAACCGGCGATCAGCGCCTGATAATCACCGGTCGCGGCGGCCTTAACGATTTGCGCTTCGTAGTCTTTCATCATTGAAACAATCCCCTTCGCCGGTGATGGAATTTCACCAGTACAAATTGGAATGGGTCCATTACGCGTCAGCACACAGTTCACTTCCACCACCGCGTCTTGCGGTAAATTGGTAATGGCGCCGTCGTTACGAACGTTGACGGTTTGAATGCTCTTATCGTCGAGGTAGATAGCGCGAATAACGTTCAGCGCGGCGGTGGAATAGAGTGCGCCGCCACGGGCTTCCAGCTCTTTAGGCTTATCCTGAAGTGAGACGTCGCTGTATTTTTTAAACAGCTCTGCTTCGATATTTTTAACGACCTCACCGCGTGACAGTTCGGCAGCGTCCTGTTCGGCCAGCATTTCGGTGGTCTTGAGGTAGTACTTTAAATACGAAGAGGGGATCAAATTGGTGGCTGCCAGCAGCTCTTTATTAAATTGCTCGTTGCTGACGTTTTTAAAACTCAGTTTATCGACATCTGCCGCGTTAATTAAGTCGATGGTTTCGCGGGTGCGATCAATGCCTTTATGCAGGATCTTAGTGATAAAGTTCATATGGTTGGAACCTTTGAACTCGACGTATAAATCCTCAACGTTGACGTTGAGCAGGCCAGCAACTTGGTGGGTCATATTGATAGGGCCGTTACACAGGCCAATGACCCGGCTGTTGTTACTGTATTTGAGCACTGCCTCTGTCACCATCGATGCCGGGTTGGTGAAATTTATCAGCCAAGCATTAGGGCAGATTTCTTTCATTTCATTAGCAATTTCAATGATAACCGGGATGGTGCGCAGGGCTTTGAACATCCCGCCCGCGCCGTTAGTTTCCTGGCCTATAAAGCCGTAGGACTTCGGCAGTTTTTCATCGATGATGCGTGCATCAATACCGCCGACGCGTAGCTGCGTGACCACAAAGTCCGTTTCCTGCAAAGCCGTTTTACGATCGAGGGTTTGGCTGACTTCAATGTCTAAACCTGCTTTTTCCAGCATGCGTTTGGTTAGCTGGAAAATGATATTCATTTTTTCTTTGCCCATCTCCACGTCAACAAAATCAATATGGGAAATGGGCAGTTGATGGTGGTTTTTAATAACCCCTTCAATCAGTTCAGGGGTATAGCTGCTTCCTGCGCCAATGACAACGAGTTTTAATTTATTCATGAGTCTTCTACCTTCGAATTAAATTTTAGCGATACTTTTCTGACATTGGATAAATGGAAAAGCATGATGTCGATGATGGCTATTTGTATTGGATAACTAATATTTTCGAATGCGGTGTTCTTAATAATGGCGTTTTTATAGATCAGCGCGGCATCGGCCATTTGTGCCAGCGTCGAGTTTTCCCGACTGGTGATGGCCGCAACCTTGATACCATTTTTTCGGGCGTTACTGATGATCTCTTCCAGCATTTCGGACTCGCCGCTGTTGGAGACAATCAGCACACAATCGTCAGCGGTCAGAAAGCGGCTGCGAACGTTGCAGTTGGTATAGTCGGTCTCGTTGAGGATGTTAAAGCCCAGCACCATTAGGTTGTAGCTGACATAATTTGCCACGCTATCCGACGTGCCATATCCCCAGGTAATAATCGTGCTGCAAGCGGATAAAAAATCACAAAAGGCTTTCACCTTGCTTTCAGACACCCGGGTTAAGGCATCCTGCATTTCCTGGAGATACTCGCTAACAAACGCATTATGGTGCTGCGAGTTTTGCGACATCGAGAAAACATCTCGCACATCGACCTTAAACTCTTGGAAATTATTAAAACCTAATTTTTTGACCAGTTTTGAAATAGACGGCGCGGTGGTATATACGCGCTCCGCCAGTTCATGAATTTTCATTTTATAAACGTCGGCAGGATGCTCCTGACAAAATTTATAAATCCTCAGCTCATTGCTGGTTAAATCTTTACGCATGGAGTGCACCTTTTACGCTGCGGTGCAGGCACCGCATTGGCTCTCGGAAGGGATCTTAACAAGGGAATGGCGGAAATAGGTTTTATGATTTAGAAATTAATTTCCGTGATCTGAGTTATAAATTTCCATGAAGGGGATGGCTTGTTACATGTAGGCCGGATAAGGCAAAGCCGCCATCCGGCACGCTGCGCCGATGCTGCCGGATGGCGCTTACGCTAATCCGACCTAAGTGATGTGCGGTCTATCGGCCTTCGACCTCGGCAAGCCGACGCCTTAGCGCATCGAGCTGATGCTCACTAAACACTTCAATCCCATGCTGACGTAGCAGTGCTACCGCCACGCCTTCTCCCGGTACTTTTGCACCGCTAAACGACCCGTCATAAACGTTCTGGCTACCGCAGGTGGGGCTGCCGTCGGTCATAATCGCAAACCGGCAGCCATGATTTTGCGCGGTTTGCAGCGCCAGCCAGGCGGCGAGCACATAGGGCTGAGTGACGTCACGTCCGTCGCTTTCCATCATCTGTGCACGCCCGTTTAACATATCAATGCCCTGACCGTTGACCATCTCCGCCGACAGGCGCGGCGTTGCAAGGCCCGCTGCCAGCTCCGGGCAATGAGTGATAAGACGGCCCTCATTACGCCATTGTTGCAACAGGTTTGAAGTGCAAGATTTGTCGCTGCCGTTATAGCGAATGTGGTGTCCGGCGAGGCAGGCGCTGAGGAGGATTTTTTCTTTGGCGGCCATGAAGAAACCTTGAGGATGCGTGGCAAGGCGGTTATCGCGATGCCTGCGGCTATAGGGTAACAGAACTGAAGTCAGCAGGTGACCCTGATAAATTTTTTATCGCTGAGCGAAACCTTCAGGCCTTAGCGTGCGAACTATTATGTACAGAGCACGTTTATCCCCCTGATGGAGTCGACCATGAATCGTTTGAAAACCTTGTCAGCCGCCGCCGTACTCAGCCTTTCGCTCTTCGCCGTAAATGCGAACGCTGCCCTTGAGCCAGGTGCGAAAGCCCCGGACTTCAGCCTACAGGGCGCACTCGGCGGCAAACCGCTGACCTTCTCTCTTCAACAGGCATTGCACAAAGGGCCGGTGGTGCTTTATTTCTTCCCGGCTGCATTTACCAAAGGCTGCACCTTAGAGGCGCACGCCTTTGCAGAAGCCACCGATGATTTCAAAAAGCTGGGGGCAACCGTGGTGGGTGTCACTGCCGGGAACGTCGACCAGGTGGACGAATTCTCGAAACTGGAGTGCCGGGATAAATTTGCCGTTGCGGCAGATCCGGGGGCGAAAGTGGCGGCGCAGTATCAGACGCTGATGCAGATGAACGGCAAAACGTTGTCGGATCGCACCTCGTTTGTTATCGCCCCGGACGGCAAAATTCTGATGAGCTATACGGATCGCAACCCTGATGAACACATTCAGAAAGCGATGGATGCGGTGAAGCTGTACGCGAAATCGCACTCGTAATTTAGTCGCCGGGGTTCGCTATGTTAACTGCCATTCTGGCCGCCTTTGTGGGCGGCATTATACTTAACCTGATGCCCTGCGTGTTCCCGGTCATTTCACTGAAGGCGCTGGGTATTTTGCGCCATGAGGGCGATGTCAAAAGTGCGCGCACTGAAGGGTTAGGCTTTTTGCTCGGTGTCGTTTTTACCATGCTGGCACTGGCCGCCATACTGCTGGCGCTGCGCGCCGGTGGCACTGCAGTCGGCTGGGGATTCCAGCTTCAGTCCCCTATGGTGATTGCTGTGCTGGCGTTGATCATTCTGGGCGCAGCGCTAAACCTGCTCGGCGTATTTGAAGTGGGCTTATCGCTACAGCGGGCCGGGGAGATTTCGGTAGGAAGCGGGGCCTTTGTGCGTTCGGCGCTGACTGGCGCGTTGGCGATTGTGGTGGCAACCCCTTGCTCGGCACCCTTTATGGCGGGCGCTGTGGGGTATGCGCTGGTGCAGCCTCCGGTGGCCTCACTGGCGATTTTCCTGTCGCTGGCGGTCGGGTTTGCCGCCCCGTTTACGCTGATTTCGCTGTTCCCGGCGATAGCCAAACGTCTACCAAAGCCGGGCGCATGGATGGATATCCTCAAGCGCGGCTTGGCGTTCCCGATGCTCGGCGCATTTGCTTGGCTAGTGTGGGTGCTGACGCAGCAGGCGGGCACGACGGCGCTGTTAGCCATACTGATGAGCGCCGTGGTGGTGAGCTTTGCCGCATGGCTATACGGCATGGCCCAGCGCAGGCGCTATATCGGCCATTCCTACAAAGCGCTGCTGGCGGTGACGGTGGTGCTGTTTATCGCCGCGGTCAGTCCGCTACCGGGAGTGATGCATGTTCAGCCGTCGCAGCCGGAATTGCAGCGTGTTGAAAATATCACCCAGGTGAAGTGGTCACCGCAGACGGTGGCGGAGATGCGTGGGCACGGCAAAGCTATCTTTGTCGATTTCACCGCTTCCTGGTGCATTACCTGCCAAGTGAACGAGCGGACGTCGCTCTCCACAGCAGCGGTGAAACAGGCGCTGGTGAGCACCGGTACGGTCTATATGGTGGCGGACTCCACCAAATTTAATGCGGATATTGATGACGCGATGAGCACGTTCGGGCAGGGCGGTTTGCCGCTCTACGTAGTCTACCCTGCGGACGGCAGCGCGCCGAAAGTGCTGCCACAGGTTCTCACCCCCGCGATTGTTATCGACGCGCTTAATCAAGCATCCGCCAAAAAAGCATAAGGTAACGGGCATGATGGAATATGGATAATGGTTTAGCGCCGCGTGAAACATGGCCCGCGCTGATGGCAAGTGCACAGGCCGGCGATCGCGACGCCTATACCCAACTGCTGCGGGCTATCGTTCCGGTTATTCGGGCGATTGTCCGCAAGCAGATAGCTGACAGCATTCTGGTTGACGATGTCATTCAGGACGTTTTGCTGGCTGTCCATCGGGTGCGCCACACCTACGATCCTGACTGTCCTTTTCTACCGTGGCTTATGGCGATAACCCAAGCCCGTACCATTGATACGCTTCGCAAACGAGGCCGCCACTGGCAGCGTGAGACCGATGAGGAGCACGCCGCTGAGTTCGTCGCTGAACACAGCCCGGAACAGGATGAGCGAGAAGAAACGCTGGCGCTAATACTCGACCAGCTGCCCTCACGCCAGCGGCAGATTGTGGAGCATATCCACCTGCAGGAGATGAGCCTCGCTGAGGCCGCTGTCCGCAATAATTTAAGCGTTTCGGCGGTGAAATCATTATTACACAGAGCATTAACCAACCTTCGCCGGATGGGAGCGAACCATGACCGATCATGATCTTTTCATTGCGACGCTTAGTCGGGACGCCGCGCCGATACGTCGCCCCTGGGCGAGCAACCGGCGGGTCGCCGCTTGGCTGTTGATGGCGCTACCGTGCGGTTGGCTCAGCAGCTTAGTGTTTCATCGGGTGGCGACGGACTGGAGTCAATCCGGCGCGCTGCTGGCGGTGCTTCAGTTGACCTTGGCTTTTGTGATGGGCGTGCTGGCGATACGCAACGCCTTTTTGATGAGCATTGCCGGGCGAAAAACGCTGGGCTGGCGCTGGTTTGTGCCGCTGATTGCGCTCTGGCTGGGTGGCGTGATCTTTAGCCTTGGGACGACACACGCGCCGGAAAGCCATCCCGATGAGGTGAACTGCTACGCGTTTATGATGGCGGTGAGTACGCCGATGATGGTCATTATGATTGGCTACCTTCGCCGCACCCGAGCTTTGTATCCGCTGCGCACGCTGGCGACGTCTGGGGTGGGAATTGCCTGTATGGCGCTGGCGCTGCTGTCGTTTTGCCACCCGGTGGAGGTGCATCCGCTGGATTTTCTGCTGCATATGGCAGCGAGTGTGACGATTGTACTGGGGATGATGGCTTTAGGGTGGCGGTGGGTGAGGATTGGGTGAACGGCGCGCTTGCCGCGCTGGCCCCGAAGGGGTGAGCGGTTTACCGCGAATAATCGAACGAAGTTCGATGAAGAGTCCGGTCTCAGAAAGCAAAAAACCCGCCATAGGCGGGTTCTTCTAAATAGTGGTGCCCGGACTCGGAATCGAACCAAGGACACGGGGATTTTCAATCCCCTGCTCTACCGACTGAGCTATCCGGGCAACGAGGCGCATTAAACCGTAGTCGCTCCTTCCCGTCAACCAAAATCACCGAAAAGCCATTCAACTGCTTACTATTGCGGCAATTTGCGCGTTTGTCCGGCAAAGCTGACGACACGGGACACAAACTTAGGTCAGCGCGCCGTTTTGACGACACTGGGCAAAGCGCAGAATGTCTTCGGCAAGGCGATGCGCGGTGTCCACGTCGGCCTGGCTGCGATTGACTAACATGCGGCTCAAGCAGCCTTCCAGCACCAGCTCCATCTGTTTGGCGACCATTGCTGGATCGTCCACTTCCAGCTGGGTCAGCAGCGTGTGGCTGAACTGGAATGCGTCCTGCTTCTGCTGGTTGGCGAGCTGGTGAATCGGGTGCTCGGCGTCCGGATAGAAGGTGCAGGCGGCGATAAACAGGCAGCCCGGGTAGCGGTTTTTACTCACGCAGTCGGTCAGCGCGGTGTAGCGGGCCAGCAGTTTTTGTTCCGGGGTGAGATCCTCGTTCAGCATCAGTTGGCGACGCCAAGTCTCCACTTGCTGGCTCAGATAGCGCAGCGCGTCATACAGCAGCGCTTCGCTGTCCGGCCAGAAACGACGCAGCTCGTCCACCGGGCGGTCGATGCGCTCGGCAATCATTTCCAGCGTGGTGCTCGCAATCCCTTCCTGCTCGAGGAGCTGTAGGGCTTCCCCCAATACGTCTTCGCGTTGCACGTTACTCTCCTCTATTTAAGACAGTTTCCCGTCTAAAAGTGTTGTCTATGGTTGGCTTTCCCGCAAATGGGCGCGGAAAGCGGCGGCATCTTTGAAGCCGGTAACTCGTCGTGCGGGCTGTTCGTTGCCGTTCTCGTCAAAGAAGAGAATGGTCGGCAGGCCCAGAACCTGTAAATGTTTTAGCAGCGCCACGTCCTGCGCGTTGTTGGCGGTGACGTCAGCCTGCAACAGCACGGTGTTTTGCAGCGCCTGCTGTACCTGCGGGTCGCTAAAGGTGTACTTCTCAAACTCTTTGCAGGCGACGCACCAGTCGGCATACAAATCGAGCATCACCGGTTTACCTTGGGCATTGGCCAGCGCCGCGTTCAGCGTTTCAACGTTGCTGATGCGGGTAAAGTTGAGGTGCGCCTGGGTCTGCGTTGTCGGATGACCAAAGGCCCAATCCTGAAGCGGACGCACGCTAATCAGCGCCGCTGCCAGCAAAATGATTTGCCCGATGCGCTGCCACGGTTTTTTGAGTTCAAGGCTGGTAATAAATGCCCAGCCGAAGAAGGCCACGCCGAGCATGGACCATAGGCGCAGCCCCCAGACGTCACCGATGATGCGCTCTAGCAGGAATACCGGCAGGGCGAGGATCACAAAGCCAAACGCCGTTTTGACATGCGCCATCCACGGCCCGCTTTTTGGCAGCAAGCGGTTGCCGAATACGGTAACGAGGATCAGCGGCAGGCCCATGCCCAGCGCGTAGAGGTACAGCGTACCGCCGCCGAGCCATAGGTTTCCGCTCTGGGCGATATACAGCAAAATGGCGCTCAGCGGGGCGGTAGTACACGGCGAGCAGATTAGTCCGGCAATCGCCCCCATGGCGAACACGCCGCCCGTGGAACCACCCTGTTGGCGATTGCTCATCAGGGTGAGACGGGTTTGTAGCGAAGAGGGCAATTGCAGCGAAAATGCACCAAACATCGATAGCGCCAGCAGAATAAAGACCGCAGACAGCCCGATGAGCACATACGGATGCTGAAGCGCCGCCTGGAACTGCATTCCGGCAGCGGCCACGACGAGGCCGAGCGCAGTGTAGGTGAGCGCCATACCCTGCACGTAGATGAAGGCCAACAGTAGCGCGCGCGCCGTTGATAGACGCTGTTTGCCGCCGAGGACGATGCCGGAGATCAGCGGATACATCGGCAGCACGCAAGGAGTGAAGGCGATGCCGATGCCAATTAAAAGCGCCCAGAGCGCGGAGAAGGGTAAGTCGGCGCGGGTTTCGCCGCTCACCCCGGCCTTCTCCCCGGAGGGGAGAGGGGGAAGGGCTTCGACCGCACTCAAGGGTACGGTTTTGGTTTCTGGCGGGTAACAAAAGCCCGCGTCGGCGCAGCCTTGGTAGGTAACGGTCAGCGTGGCACCCGCGTCGGCTTGGGTCAGCGCAACCGGCACCGTTAAGCGCTGGCGGTAGATTTCGCTTTTGCCGTAAAACTCGTCGTTATGCCACTCGCCTTTAGGCATTTGCAGCGGGGCGATGTGGGCGCTCGCTGGCGTGACGGTAACCTGTTTGCGGTACAGGTAGTAGCCGTCTTTCACCTGCCAGGTGAGATTCACATCATGCTGGTCCTGCTGGAAATCGAAGGCAAACGCCTGGTCAGCAGGGACGAAACTGGAACGGCCGGGCGCGTCAAATAGCCCGGCGAAGGCTGAGGTGCTGCACAGCAGCAGGATCAGCGTAAGGAAGCGTTGAGCCATGAGAGATAATCAACATCTGCGTGAGTAACGGGTAAGACTAACAGTTCGGGTGTTTGATACGGGTGATGTGCCTTCAGGCAGTCCAGCAGGGCCTGCTGGTGAGCAACGTCGGTTTTCAGCAGCATCTGCACTTCATACTCCTGTTCGAGTTTCCCCTCCCAGTAGTAGAGCGATGTCGCGCCGGGCAGCAGCGTGGCGCAGGCGGCGAGTTTTTCAGCCAATACTTTCGCCGCTAGGTCCTGAGCGGTTGCTTCATCTGGAGCCGTACAGAGAACCACAACAACGTCGGGTGTGCTCATGGTCAACCTCGTATCGATGAAAAGAGGCACTATAGCACGGTGGGTAACGGGGATGAATGAATCGGGCCGCAACGCGGCCCGACTTTTATGATATTTACAGCGGATTAGAGCATCAGCCCGCCAAAAATAAACCCGAGGATCACGCACAGCGTAATGGCGATAACACCCGGGATCAGGAAGGCGTGGTTAAAGACGTATTTGCCGATACGCGTGGAGCCGGTGTCATCCATCTCCACCGCTGCCAGCAGCGTTGGGTAAGTTGGCAGGACGAACAGGGCAGAAACCGCCGCAAATGAGGCAATGGCTGTCAGCGGCGTGACGCCCAGCATCAGCGCTGCAGGCATCAGTGCTTTGGTGGTCGCGGCCTGGGAATAAAGCAGGGTCGCGGCGAAGAACAGCACGACGGCTAGCAGCCACGGATAGTTATGCAGCAGATCGCCCGCAACCGCCTGGATATCGGCGATATGCGCTTTCACGAAGGTATCGCCCAGCCATGCTACGCCCAGCACGCACACGCAGGCGCTCATGCCGGATTTAAAGGTGCTGGCATTGAGGATTTCGCCGGTGTCGATTTTACAGGTGATGCAAATCAGCGTGGCGATGGTCAGCATGAACACCACGATGGCTTCGTTACGCGGCAGCACCGGGTTTTGAATCAGCCCGACGGTGTCGCTGATAGCGGTAGCGTAGAACATGACTGCCACGATACCGATAAGGAACAGCAACACAGAGCGTTTGGCATGCGGCTTCAGCTCAAAGACTTTGCTACCACGCAGGCGGACTTCACCTTTCGCCAGACGTTCCTGATACACAGGGTCGTCTTTCAGTTCACAGCCGAGGAAGTTACACACCACGGCGGTCAGCATCACCGCAATCAGCGTCACGGGAATACAGATGGCCAGCAGTGTCAGGTAGCTGACGCCCATTGGCTCAAGAATGCCGGCGAAGAACACCACTGCCGCTGAAATTGGCGAAGCGGTAATCGCTATCTGCGAGGCGACGACAGCGATAGAAAGCGGGCGGGAAGGGCGAATACCCTGCTCTTTCGCCACTTCGGTAATCACCGGCAGCGTGGAGAATGCCGTGTGCCCGGTCCCTGCTAGGATGGTCATAAACCAAGTGACCAGCGGCGCGAGGAAGGTGATATAACGCGGGTGCCGGCGTAGCAAACGCTCCGCGAGGCTGACCAGATAATCCATACCGCCCGCCACCTGCATGGCGGCAATGGCGGCGATAACAGCCATGATGATTTCGATAACATCAAAGGGGATCGCACCGGGTTGTATCTGAAATATCAGCGTTAACACCAGTACGCCTAAGCCACCGGCAAAGCCGATGCCTATCCCTCCGAGCCTTGCCCCCAGATAAATGGCAAGAAGCACGATGACCAGTTCTGCTCCAAACATATATGCCTTCCTTGTTTACCAGATTGATATGTAATTGTTGTGTTTTCGTGAATTATAGAAACAAAAAAGGCATGTCATCATGACATGCCTCAGTGTATTAGTCGGAAAGACTACTGCTCGCTTTCATCGGTATAGCGCTTCGCTTTATAGGCCGGGTGCATCAGGTTTTGCGGGGAGAAGATATCATCCAGCTCCGCTTCCGTTAGCAGTCCACGTTCCAGCACCACTTCACGGACGCTCTTCCCGGTTTCGGCACAGATTTTACCGACGATATCGCCGTTATGGTGGCCGATGAATGGGTTCAGGTAGGTGACGATGCCGATGGAGTTGTAGACGTAGCTTTCGCACACTTCTTTGTTTGCGGTGATACCGTCGACGCATTTTTCCAGCAGGTTGTAGCAGGCGTTGGTCAGGATGTGGACCGATTCAAACAGCGCTTGGCCGATAACCGGCTCCATCACGTTCAGCTGCAGCTGACCGGCTTCTGAAGCCATGGTGACGGTGGTATCGTTGCCGATAACCTTGAAGCACACTTGGTTTACCACTTCAGGCACAACCGGGTTCACTTTGGCTGGCATGATTGAGGAGCCCGCCTGCAGTTCTGGCAGGTTGATTTCGTTCAGACCAGCGCGTGGGCCGGAGGACAGGAGACGAAGGTCGTTACAGATCTTCGACATTTTCACCGCCAGACGTTTCAGCGAGCTGTGCACCATGACATAGGCGCCACAGTCGGAAGTCGCTTCAATCAGGTCTTCCGCTGGTACAACCGCCAGGTTGCTGACCTCTGCCAGTTTCTGCACCGCCAGTTGCTGATAGCCGTCTGGGGTATTCAGACGAGTACCGATAGCGGTCGCGCCGAGGTTCACTTCCAGCAGCAGTTCTGCAGTACGCAGCAGGTTTTTGGTCTCTTCATTCAGCAGCACGCTGAACGCATGGAATTCCTGACCGAGAGTCATCGGTACCGCGTCCTGAAGCTGGGTACGGCCCATTTTCAGCACATCTTGGAATTCGACCGCTTTACGTTGGAAGCCTTCGCCCAATTGATGAATAGCATCAATCAGTTTCAGAATAGAGGTGTAAACCGCGATGCGGAAACCGGTTGGGTAGGCATCGTTGGTGGACTGGCATTTATTGACGTGGTCGTTCGGGTTCAGGAACTGGTATTCACCTTTCTGGTGGCCCAGCAGTTCCAGACCAATATTCGCCAATACTTCGTTGGTGTTCATGTTCACTGAGGTGCCGGCACCGCCCTGGTAAACATCTACCGGGAACTGATCCATGCACTTGCCGTTATTCAGGACTTCATCACATGCAGCAATAATGGCGTTAGCGACGCCTTTCGGAATGGTTTGCAGCTCTTTGTTTGCCATTGCCGCCGCTTTCTTCACCATCACCATCCCACGGACGAACTCTGGGATGTCGCTGATTTTACTGTTACTAATGTAAAAGTTTTCAATCGCTCTCAGAGTATGAACGCCATAGTAAGCGTCCGCAGGAACTTCCCTGGTACCCAACAGATCTTCTTCGATACGAATGTTGTTTAGCATGTGAACCTTCTTTTTGCGAGCTGCCAATGATTTCACCAAATACGCAGGATTTTCGTGGTCATGCGTTTTTCTTACCGCAGATTATTTCCTTAATCGCCCCAGTGTCCATGATCATATGCTGATAATAGCGGATTGCAGTAATCTGGATCACTTATTATAAGCTCGACTGAAAAGAATTATTGATTTGTGAAATGAATCACCGCTTGACCTTTGTTGACAAAAATATCAGGCGCGGTTGATTGAAATGCGGTGATTGACCACCATTTATACGTAGTGCAGAGAACCATAAATCACTGCAAACGCGTTGTACGCGTTGTTTACCTCACAGGAGATGCCAGTGCGCTGGATACCGTTAATCGCAATATTTCTCTATGTTTACATTGAGATATCTATTTTTATCCAGGTTGCCCATGTTTTTGGCGTCCTGTTGACGTTGGTTTTGGTTATTTTTACATCGGTAATCGGCATGTCGCTGGTGCGTAACCAGGGCTTCAAAAATCTGATGCTGATGCAGGAAAAAATGCAGGCGGGTGAAAGCCCAGCCGCCGAGATGATCAAAAGCGTTTCGCTGATCCTCGCCGGTTTGCTGCTGCTGTTGCCAGGCTTCTTTACCGATTTCCTGGGCTTGATACTGTTGTTGCCGCCGGTGCAAAAACACCTGACGGTCAAGCTGATGCCGTATCTGCATTTCAATCGGATGCCGGGAGGGGGATTTGCCGGTGGCACCACGAGCGGTCAGACCTTTGATGGAGAGTATCAGCGTAAGGACGAGCGTGCGGATCAAATTGACCACAAAGACGATCAGCGCCCTTAATATTAAACATGTCGCCCGGCGCGACAAATAGGTAGGCCGGATAAGGCAACGCCGCCATCCGGCAATCTGCGCCGGGTAGCCTGATGGCGCTGCGCTTATCAGGCCTACGATTTTTCCCGAAGCGGCGTTATTGTGCCCTTTTGGGCAGCAGCCACCACAGTGCCAGCAGCATGATAATCGCGTACAAACTCTTCCAGCCGACCATCGCCAGCAGCAGTACACACAGCGCTACGCCAATTACTGACAGCACGCGGAAACGGCCAACAAGCAACCGGCACCCCGCCAGCATGCACAGCAGATAAATCATGATAAAAATTCCGTTGGCGTAGATAATCAGCGCATCGAGATTAATGTTGAGCCAGTAGCTGGCCAGCGTACTGACCATACAGCTGCCAATCACCACATTTAACGCATTGCGCGGTACATGCTTAGGCGACAGGCGTGCCAGATAACCGCTGGGTTTGTATTGTGCCTGCGACCAGACCAGGCGGGCAAAACTCTGGATGTAGATATTCAGGCTGGCGAAGCAGGCGAGGAAGCCAATGACGCTCGCCACCCACAGCGCCTTCACGCCGAATAGCTGCACCACGATGGTGGGCAGCGATGCGGCCGCGGTATTTGCCGCACCGTAGGCATGAAAACGTAGCACCAGTACCGTACAGGCCCAGTAAACCACGCCTGCCAGCAAGAGGCCGATAATCAGCGCGCGTGGGAAATCCCGCTCCGGGTGGCGAAACTCGGAGGCCATATGGGCGAATGCTTCTAGGCCGACAAAGCACCAGAACATCACCGATAGCGCGGCAAATAGCTGTGAATGGTCAATATCCGTGAGCGCAGGGAAGGGGATGGCTTTGAGCGAGATGTCGCCGTAAATCCAAATGGTCGCCAGCAGCGCGACTATCATAATGGCAACCAGCGTCTGGATGTTGGCGCTGGAGCTGGCGCCACGTGAACCGAGCCACCAGACTATCGCCAGCGTGGCCATCTCGGCCATCAGCAGTTGCCAACCGTGCCAGCCAAACAGCGCCTGAGTGAAGCCGGATGCAATGTGCAGCGCAGCGGGCAGGCCGACGGGGATAACCGAGAGAAAGAGCCAGCCGGTGACGCGAGCCAGCCGGGGACCGAAGGCCATCTCGACGAAGTGCGCGACGCCGCCGGCGCTGGGGAAATGACGGCCGAGCAGGGCGAAAACAATCGCTACTGGAAACACCAGCACAATCAATGCGGGCCACGCCCACAGGCTGTTATTTCCAGCGACTAACGCGCCAAGCGCCGGGACGGCAAAAACGCCGGTACCCAGTAGCGACGTTGACAGTAATCCCACTCCCTGAGCTAAGCCTAGCTCCTGTTTTAGTCCCGACATTACCCTCTTCCACACCCTGACAAAGAGCGCGATTTTACCACATCAGGCTTGCCGATGACTCAGCGCCATTGTGCTGTAGTCTGCCGGAAACTCAGTGATTTATCGCGAACAGGCGCCGGAAAAAATTTTTTTTGGGTTTCCCCCTTGAAGGGGAAAAGAACACCCCCATCTCTCTGGCACTAGCCGGAAAACCGTGTACGGCCCGGCGTCATCCATAACTGATAATGACTTTCTCAAAGGAGAGCTATCAATGAGTATTCGTCCGCTACATGATCGTGTGATCGTCAAACGTAAAGAAGTTGAAACCAAATCTGCTGGTGGCATCGTCCTGACCGGTTCTGCTGCAGCTAAATCAACTCGTGGCGAAATCATCGCTGTCGGTAAGGGCCGCATCCTGGAAAACGGAACCGTGCAGCCACTGGACGTTAAAGTTGGTGACATCGTGATTTTCAACGACGGCTACGGCGTGAAATCTGAGAAGATCGACAATGAAGAAGTGTTGATCATGTCTGAAAGCGACATCCTGGCAATTGTTGAAGCGTAAGTAACGCGCAAACGAATTTGAGGAATAGAAGAAATGGCAGCTAAAGACGTAAAATTTGGTAACGACGCTCGTGTGAAAATGCTGCGCGGCGTTAACGTACTGGCAGATGCAGTTAAAGTAACCCTGGGTCCTAAAGGCCGTAACGTGGTTCTGGACAAATCTTTCGGCGCGCCAGCCATCACTAAAGATGGTGTTTCCGTAGCACGTGAAATCGAGCTGGAAGACAAGTTCGAAAACATGGGCGCGCAGATGGTTAAAGAAGTTGCCTCTAAAGCGAACGACGCTGCGGGCGACGGTACTACCACCGCAACCGTACTGGCTCAGGCTATCATCACCGAAGGTCTGAAAGCCGTTGCTGCGGGTATGAACCCGATGGATCTGAAACGTGGTATCGACAAAGCTGTCGCTTCCGCCGTTGAAGAACTGAAATCTCTGTCCGTACCTTGCTCCGACTCTAAAGCAATTGCTCAGGTTGGTACTATCTCCGCTAACTCCGACGAAACCGTAGGTAAACTGATCGCTGAAGCGATGGATAAAGTCGGTAAAGAAGGCGTGATCACCGTTGAAGACGGTACCGGTCTGGAAGACGAACTGGACGTGGTTGAAGGTATGCAGTTCGACCGTGGCTACCTGTCCCCATACTTCATCAACAAGCCAGAAACTGGTGCTGTTGAGCTGGAAAGCCCGTTCATCCTGCTGGCTGACAAAAAAATCTCCAACATCCGCGAAATGCTGCCAGTTCTGGAAGCCGTTGCGAAAGCAGGCAAACCACTGCTGATCATCGCTGAAGATGTTGAAGGCGAAGCGCTGGCAACTCTGGTGGTTAACACCATGCGTGGCATCGTGAAAGTGGCTGCGGTTAAAGCACCTGGCTTCGGCGATCGTCGTAAAGCTATGCTGCAGGACATCGCGACCCTGACCGGCGGTACCGTTATCTCTGAAGAGATCGGTATGGAGCTGGAAAAAGCGACCCTGGAAGATATGGGCCAGGCCAAACGCGTTGTGATCAACAAAGACACCACCACCATCATCGATGGCGTGGGTGAAGAAGCTGCGATCCAGGGCCGTGTTGCTCAGATCCGTAAGCAGATTGAAGAAGCAACTTCTGACTACGACCGTGAAAAACTGCAGGAACGTGTAGCGAAACTGGCTGGCGGCGTTGCGGTAATCAAAGTTGGCGCAGCAACTGAAGTTGAAATGAAAGAGAAAAAAGCGCGCGTTGACGATGCCCTGCACGCGACCCGTGCTGCGGTAGAAGAAGGCGTGGTTGCTGGTGGTGGTGTTGCGCTGATTCGCGTAGCGT
The DNA here is from genome assembly GCF_040932435.1 of Kluyvera sp. STS39-E. Lineage (NCBI taxonomy): Bacteria > Pseudomonadati > Pseudomonadota > Gammaproteobacteria > Enterobacterales > Enterobacteriaceae > Kluyvera > Kluyvera sp. STS39-E. The sequence goes on from NZ_JBFQGA010000010.1 coordinate 34,936, forward strand.
CCAAACTGGGTGAACTGCGTGGCCAGAACGAAGACCAGAACGTGGGTATCAAAGTTGCGCTGCGCGCGATGGAAGCTCCACTGCGTCAGATCGTACTGAACTGCGGCGAAGAGCCATCTGTTGTTGCTAACACCGTTAAAGCGGGCGACGGCAACTACGGTTACAACGCAGCGACCGAAGAATACGGCAACATGATCGACATGGGTATCTTGGACCCAACTAAAGTGACCCGTTCTGCTCTGCAGTACGCCGCTTCTGTTGCTGGCCTGATGATCACCACCGAATGCATGGTGACCGACCTGCCTAAAGGCGACGCACCTGACTTAGGTGCTGCCGGTATGGGCGGCATGGGTGGTATGGGCGGCATGATGTAATCGTGCGCTATACCCCATAGCAATCAGAAACCCCCGGGCAGAAATGCTCGGGGGTTTTTCTTTTGGTCATCTTTTTAGTATAAGTTCTACACACGGACGACATGCGTCCAGCTCATTGATTATGGGGAACATCATGCAGGTAAAATTTTTAGCAGGGATTGTCGGCGCTACGTTGCTGTTAGCAGGCTGTAGCTCAACAACGGAGCTGACCGCAGGCGGCCAGAATGTTCGCTTTGTGGAAGATAAGCCGGGTGCGGAATGCCAACTGGTGGGCACGGCGACCGGGACGCAAGGCAACTGGCTTTCTGGCCAGCAGGGCGCTGAAGGTGGCTCCATGCGCGGTGCGGCAAATGCGCTGCGTAACCATGCGGCAGAGCTGGGTGGCAACGTGATTTATGGTGTAAGCAGCCCGACGCAAGGCATGTTGTCTAGCTTCGTTCCTACCGACAGCGAAATGAACGGCCAGGTTTATAAGTGCCCGAACTGATTTATATACTGCGCCCCAGCGTAAAGCCGGGGCGCAGTGTGGGTCAGGCTTTGGCTTTTTCGGCGTTTTGCTGTAGCTGATAGAGTGCCTGCATACAGGCGTCAGCGCTGAAGGTTTTGTTTTTATCAGACGAAAGCGTTCTGACCAGCACTTGACTTGGTATACCCGCAAGCTTATTCAAGCGAGGGCTGGCGTCCAACAGGCGACGAGAAATACCTTCCACCTCTTTTGTGCCCGGCTTACTCCGCGTCTTAATAACCGTGCCACTGAACTGCGTTTTTCCTTCGGCATCCGCGTAGCGATAAAGCACCGCCAGATGATGCGTAAACAGGTTCCGTTTCCAGGCCGGGTGATCGTAAGAGTCATATTCCAGATTGCCACCCTCGCGATAGTCGACGTCGTACAGCGGTAAGAAATCAATAATTGAAGATAGGCGTACGACCAGTTCACGCATATCGGCGTTGTTGATGGCGTGGATCATGACGGTGATCAGCAGTTCGATTTGGAGCACATCGACCGTCAGTTCAACGGTCTTACCCGATTGAAGATTCAGGGAAAAGGTCATTGCATCGGCATCGTGTTGCATCAGCGTGAGTGTCTTCACGCGCATATTCACATCCGCTTGCTCTAATTCTTGAACTTGGATAGCCGGGATATTCTGGTGCATTTTCTGTATGGCTTTATCGCGCGCCTTTTCATAGCGGCTATGTTCGTCTGCGCTTAATTTAGCAACATGCGAAATGCGATATTCCAGCGCGATAAGCAGGTCTTTCAGTACGAGCGCGGGAAGGAAAAAGAGCGATTCTTTGCTGCGAGGGGCTTTGATTTTTAAGGCAAGAGCAAGGAAGTTTTTATCCTGGCGGATAACACCTGCGTTAATACCCATGATGGTGATAGCCAAACGGTTCTCCTTAACCATTTTCGAGTTAAATAATATTCTTTAACTTATTGATATGGTTTATTTTTAAAGAAAAATAATCAAGGGGATTAACATAGCACAGGTCACTATGAAGTCCAGAGAATATACAGGCCGAAGCCTGTATATCGTTGGGGGTTAGCGCTGGCGTAGATTGAGATCGAGCGGCGTTTTACTTGGCTCGCCACCAATTTCACGCGCCAATTTTGGCACCATATAACCTGATACTAGCGTTAAGAGTTCACGCATAATCTCACGCGCCTGCTCATCGCTGACGAGAAAATGGGCCGCCCCCTGCACTTTATCCAGCACGTGTAGATAATAGGGCATGACGCCCGCGTCAAACAGCGCGTTGCTGAGATCGGCAAGCGTATGGGCGTTATCGTTAACGCCGCGCAACAATACGCTTTGATTGAGCAGCGTCACGCCGACTCGACGCAGATTTGCCATCGCCGCACGAAACTCAGCGTCTATCTCATTGGCATGATTGATATGGTTTACCAGCAGAATTTGCAGCGACGACCGTTCGAAGCGGGTGACCAGCGTCTCGGTAATACGTGCCGGGATAACGATAGGCAAGCGGCTATGAATACGCAGACGCTTGATGTGCGAAATGGATTCCAATTGGGTGAGAAGCCAATCTAGTTCGTTGTCTTTTGCCATCAGCGGATCGCCGCCAGAGAAGATGATTTCATCTAGCTCTGGGTGCGCGCTGATATAGTCCAAAGCAGCCTGCCAATTGCGTTTATTACCCTGATTGTCGGCATACGGGAAGTGACGACGGAAACAATAACGACAATTTACCGCGCAGCCGCCCTTAACCAGTAATAACGCACGATTGCGGTACTTATGCAGTAATCCGGGCACGACGCTGTGCTGTTCTTCCAGCGGATCGGTAGAAAAACCCGGCGCTGCAATAAACTCTTCTTGCGAAGTAAGTACCTGACGTAAAAGAGGATCGTTTGGATTACCCTTTTCCATTCTCGCCACGAATGCGCGGGGAACGCGCAGGGCAAAGAGGCGCTTGGCTTCACGACCAGCGAGTAAGTTTTCATCCGCGTCTATATTCAGAAGACGTAATAGTTCATCCGGATCGGTGAGAACATCGGCAAGTTGCATCAACCAATCTTCTCTGGATGGGGTATTTAGGGTTACAATATGCGCCATTTTGTGGCTTAGCTACCATTTAACAATTTCAGAGGGCCTTATGGCGACTTACTATAGCAACGATTTTCGTGCTGGTCTTAAAATCATGATGGACGGCGAACCGTACGCGGTTGAAGCCAGTGAATTCGTTAAGCCGGGTAAAGGTCAGGCATTCGCACGCGTTAAGCTGCGCCGCCTGCTGACCGGTACTCGCGTTGAGAAAACCTTCAAATCTACCGACTCCGCTGAAGGCGCAGACGTTGCTGACATGAACCTGACCTTCCTGTACAGCGATGGCGAATTCTGGCATTTCATGAACAACGAAACCTTCGAGCAGCTGGCTGCCGATGAGAAAGCCGTTGGCGATAACGCGAAATGGCTGCTGGATCAGGCTGAATGCATCGTGACCCTGTGGAACGGTCAGCCTATCTCCGTGACTCCGCCAAACTTCGTAGAACTGGAAATCATTGAAACTGATCCAGGTCTGAAAGGCGATACCGCAGGTACCGGCGGTAAACCAGCAACGCTGTCTACCGGCGCTGTGGTTAAAGTTCCACTGTTCGTCCAGATTGGCGAAGTGATCAAAGTTGATACCCGCTCTGGCGAATACGTCTCTCGCGTGAAGTAATTCATGTCCTGAGCGTCGGCGCAGCAGTTATGCTGCGCCAGCTTTCCTTCCCTTCGTTGTTTCCCGCTTCGTCTTCTTCTGAAAAAACTCGTCGATAACCAGCATCCTGGATGAAGTTGTCTATGCTTATGAAGCACGATAACTAAAACTGACATAAAGGATGACATTATGGTGAAAAAAGCGATTGCGGCGATTTTTACGGTCTTGGTACTCTCCTCGGTTTTAACAGCATGCAACACCACTCGAGGTCTTGGTCAGGATATTTCTGACGGTGGTAGCGCGATTTCTGGTGCAGCAACCAAGGCGCAGCAATAAATACGCACTGACGGTACGACACGCTGTTGTACCGTCGTTTTGCGTGACCTATACTGCCAAAGACCTTTCAAAACACCTTACGGGACGACCTGTAAGCGTATCGCACTCGGGGACGGCCCCATCATCATGGAGCCTAATATGTCCTGGTTAATTCTGTTTGTTGCGGGTCTGCTCGAAGTTGTCTGGGCCGTTGGCCTGAAATACACCCATGGGTTTAGTCGTCTGGTGCCAAGCCTCATTACGGTGGCGGCGATGGTCGTCAGCATGGCGCTGCTGTCGTGGGCGATGAAAAGCCTGCCGGTAGGGACGGCTTACGCGGTATGGACGGGGATTGGTGCGGTGGGTGCCGCGATAACCGGTATTTTACTGTTGGGTGAGTCTGCAAGCCCAATGCGTATCGCGAGCCTTGCGCTGATTGTGATGGGGATTATTGGTCTGAAGATAAGCGCGCATTAACAATCGACATGCGGTCATGTAGGCCGGATAAGGCGCAGCCGCCATCCGGCAATGTGCACTAACATGCCTGATGGCGGCTGCGCTTATCAGGCCTACGATGATTAATGCATACTATGTAGGCCGGATAAGGCGCAGCCGCCATCCGGCAATATGCACTGGAGTGCCTGATGGCGCTGCGCTTATCAGGCCTACGATGATCAATGCATACCATGTAGGCCGGATAAGGCGTAGCCGCCATCCGGCATCGCACAGTTAGATAAACAGCACGCCAACCAGCGTAACAACCGTCAGAATGGCTGCCAGGCCGTAGAATACCCATTTCCCGTTCGGAACGTGGATCTTCAGGTCATGCATCGCATGGTGCATACGGTGCAGACCGCACCACAGCGGCAGAACAATCATCAGGAAGATAAACGCGCGGCCAATAAAGCTTTGGGCGAAGCCCAACACGCGTTCGTAGCCAAAGGCGTCAGCGGGCGCCAGGCCCAGCGGCAGCATAATGCCAACCAGCAGCACAATAACCGGAGCGATAATTGCGCCCCACATGCCGCCTGCGCCGAACAGTCCCCAGAATACCGGTTCATCGGAACGTTTTGGATTAGGGTTAATCATGCCAGTCTCCTTACCAGAACAGGGCGATAAACAAAATCACCACGCTGACCAAAATGGTCAGCACCCAAAGCCCTTTGATAATCGGCTCTGGCCCCATTTTTTCACCTTTTACGATGATGTTGGCGGCTTTAGGCGCCAGCTCAAACCAGGTTTTGGTGTGCAGCAGCGCGGCGGCCAAGGTCACCAGATTCAGCACCACCACTATCGGGTTTTGCAAAAATCCTACGTATCCGGCCCAGCTTTCAGCACCGTGTTTCAGGGCAAATAATCCGTAAATCAATACAATGCTGAACCACACGGTAGGAACCGCCGTACCTTCACGCAGCATGTAGAAGCGATAAAACGGCAGCTTTTTCCACCAGGTAGACGGCATTGGCCGTACATAGGGTTTGCGTTTAGTCGTCATAATGCACTCCTTAGCGTGGTTTCAGGGTAGCAATAAGAAAGTCTTTCGAGCTTTCCACTTTACCCTGCTGAATGGCGGCGGCCGGATCGACGTGTTTCGGGCACACTTCGGAGCAGTAGCCGACAAAGGTGCACGTCCAGACGCCATTCTGGCCGTTCAGCTGCGCCATACGTTCCTTCTTACCGTGGTCGCGGCTGTCTTCGTTGTAGCGGTGCGCCAGCGTAATCGCCGCCGGGCCAATGAACTCAGGGTTCAGGCCAAACTGCGGACATGCGGCGTAGCACAGACCGCAGTTGATGCAGCCAGAGAACTGATGGTATTTCGCCATCTGCGCCGGGGTTTGGGTGTTTGGCCCTTGATCTGGCGTCCGCGGGTTGCCGATGATGTACGGCTTAATCGCTTCCAAGCTCTCGATAAAGTGGGTCATATCGACCACTAAATCACGCTCGATAGGGAAGTTAGCCAGCGCTTCAACCTTGATCCCCTTGGTGTATTCACGCAGGAAGGTTTTACAGGCCAGTTTCGGCACTTTGTTAACCATCATGCCGCAGGAGCCGCAGATTGCCATACGGCAGGACCAGCGGTAGCTGAGATCCGGTGCGAGGTTATCTTTGATGTAGCCCAACGCGTCGAGTAACGAGGTTTGCTCGTCGTAAGGCACTTCATAGAAAGCACTGTGCGGTGCGCTGTCGACTTCCGGGTTGTAGCGCACGATCTCAACTTTGATATTTTGCATCTCAGCCATTCGCCTTCTCCTTCTTCTCGGCCTCTTCTGCTTCCGCGCCGTATACGCGTTTAGCCGGTGGCAGGGTGGTGATCTTCACGTCGCTATAGTCGAGGCGGGTTGTGCCGTCGGCATCGCGGAAGGCGAGGGTATGTTTGAGGAAATTGACGTCATCACGCTCGGTGCAGCCTTCGTCCAGACGTTGGTGCGCACCACGGGACTCTTTACGCGCCATCGCGGAGTGCGCCATACATTCGGCGACATTCAGACCGTGGCCTAGCTCAATGGTGTAGAGCAAGTCGGTGTTGAAGACGCTGGAGGTATCGGTCACGCGTACGCGCTTGAAACGCTCCTGCAACTCAGCCAGCTTATCGATGGTTTTCTGCATGAGCTCTGGGGTACGGTAGATGCCGCAGCCTTCTTCCATCGACAGGCCCATCTCATCGCGGATTTTCGACCAGTTTTCGTTACCTTCCTGGTTTACCAGCGCTTTCAGACGGTTTTCGATATCGTTGACCTGTGCATCCAGCGCGCTGCCGTTGGCTTCGCCCACACTTGCCGCGCGCACCATGGCTTGCTCGCCCGCCATGCGGCCAAAGACCACCAGTTCTGCCAGCGAGTTGGAGCCCAGACGGTTTGCACCGTGCAGACCCACGGAGGAACATTCGCCGACGGCGAACAGGCCCTTAATGCGGGTTTCGCACTGCTGATCGGTTTCGATACCGCCCATGGTGTAGTGCGCGGTTGGACGGACCGGAATCGGCTCTTTCACCGGATCGACGCCGACATAGGCTTTTGCCAGTTCGCAGATAAACGGCAGACGTTCCAACAGTTTTTTCTCGCCGAGATGACGCAGATCGAGGTAGACCACGTCACCACGCGGCGTTGGTACGGTATGGCCTTTGCGCCATTCGTGCCAGAAGGCTTGGGAAACTTTGTCGCGCGGACCCAGCTCCATGTATTTGTTTTTCGGCTCGCCGAGCGGGGTTTCCGGGCCCATGCCGTAATCCTGCAGATAGCGGTAGCCATTTTTGTTCACCAGAATACCGCCTTCGCCACGACAGCCTTCGGTCATTAGGATACCGGAACCTGGCAGGCCGGTTGGGTGATATTGAACGAACTCCATATCACGCAGCGGTACGCCGTGGCTCAGCGCCATGCCCATACCGTCGCCGGTCACGATGCCGCCGTTGGTGTTGTAGCGATAGACGCGGCCAGCGCCGCCAGTTGCCATGACCACTGCGTTGGCGCGAATTTGCACCAGTGAGCCTTCCATCATGTTCATCGCCACCAGGCCACGGGCCTGACCATCGTCGACCAAAATGTCGAGGACGAAGTGCTCATCAAAACGTTGGATTTGTGGGAACTGCAGGGAGGTCTGGAAGAGGGTATGCAACATGTGGAAGCCGGTTTTATCCGCGGCAAACCACGTGCGTTCGATCTTCATGCCACCGAAGCGTCGGACGTTGACGCTACCGTCCGGACGACGGCTCCACGGGCAGCCCCACTGCTCAAGCTGGGTCATTTCCGTTGGGCAATGATGCACGAAGTAATCGACGACATCCTGTTCGCACAGCCAGTCGCCACCGGCGACGGTGTCGTGAAAATGGTATTCAAAGCTATCATGGTCCTGGGCGACGGCGGCGGAACCACCTTCGGCGGCAACCGTGTGGCTGCGCATAGGATAAACTTTAGAGATCAACGCGATTTTGGCTTTCGGGTTGGCCTGGGCGGCTGCAATAGCAGCACGTAGTCCAGCTCCGCCTGCGCCTATAATGGCAAGATCGGCTTGAAAGGTTTGCACGACATTCCTCCAGATTATTGTTATTTCACAACCGGCTACGAGGGGATATCACGTGGCCTGTCGCAAAAACGTTTCCACTGCTCCTTTATGGGTAAAGCAGTATACCCGTAGGGGCATCAGGGAAATTTGATGTGTTCGATTTTTTTGACGTTATGTGCGCGCTATTTATCACTGTAGCTGATGAATTTCGGGATGGAATTATCGAAGGTCAGTAATCGTTGGGCAAAATTTGTGTCGTGTGCCGCTTGCGGGTAGACTTCGTGCCCTTGTCTGAAATCGGAGAAAAAAACATGAGCGAGACGGCAACCTGGCAGCCGAGCGCATCCATCCCTAACCTGTTAAAACGCGCGGCGTTGATGGCGGAAATTCGTCGTTTCTTTGCCGATCGCGGTGTGCTGGAGGTGGAAACGCCATGCATGAGCCAGGCAACGGTGACCGACATTCATATGGTACCGTTTGAGACTCGCTTTGTTGGCCCAGGGCATTCCGAGGGGATGAACCTGTATCTGATGACCAGCCCGGAATACCACATGAAGCGCCTGCTTGCTGCGGGTTGTGGCCCGGTATTCCAGCTGTGCAGAAGCTTCCGTAATGAAGAGATGGGGCGTCACCACAATCCAGAATTCACCATGCTGGAGTGGTACCGACCGCACTTTGACATGTATCGACTGATCAACGAAGTGGACGATCTGCTGCAACAGGTGCTGGAAACCCAGCCAGCGGAAAGCCTCTCTTACCAACAGGCATTCCAGCGTCATCTGGAAATCGACCCGCTGTCGGCAGATAAAATCCAACTGCGTGAAGTGGCGGCGAAGCTCGACCTGAGCAATATTGCGGATACTGAAGAAGATCGCGATGCGCTGTTGCAGCTGCTCTTTACCTTCGGTGTTGAACCGCATATCGGTAAAGATCGCCCAACGTTCGTTTATCACTTCCCGGCAAGCCAAGCCTCGTTAGCGCAGATTAGCGCGGAAGATCACCGCGTGGCGGAACGCTTTGAGGTTTACTTCAAAGGTATTGAACTGGCGAATGGTTTCCATGAGTTGACCGATGCGCGCGAACAGCGTCAGCGTTTCGAGCAGGATAACCGCAAGCGTGCCGCGCGCGGTCTGCCGCAGCAGCCTATCGATCAAAACCTGCTGGACGCGCTGGCGGCCGGCCTGCCGGACTGCTCCGGCGTAGCGTTGGGCGTTGACCGTCTGGTGATGCTGGCGTTGGGGGCTGAAAGTTTGGCAGACGTGTTAGCCTTTACCGTCGAACGGGCATAACCGTTATTTAACAAAATAAAATGGCGCATCGTGCGCCATTTTATAGTCATATACTTTGTAATTGCCGCTAATCGTCACAATTTTACTCCGGTTATTTGCTATCATCCTGCCAGAAAATTATCGCATCGATCTCTCATTGTCTTGCTCGCGCAAGTCCACAATGCGAATGCCTGTCGACGTGTAAAAATAGTTAAGAGTAAGGGATGGTCATATGACCCAATCAATAAAAAAGATGAGCCTTATTGGCCTCATCCTCATGATATTTACTTCCGTATTTGGTTTTGCTAATAGTCCATCAGCTTTTTTCCTGATGGGATATAGCGCCATCATTTGGTATATATTTTCTGCACTTTTATTCTTCATTCCGTTTGCCTTAATGATGGCTGAAATGGGCTCGGCCTACCGCAAGGAAGAAGGGGGAATCTATTCTTGGATGAATAATAGCGTTGGCCCTCGCTATGCTTTTATTGGCACCTTTATGTGGTTCTCCTCCTACGTTATCTGGATGGTGAGCACGTCAGCGAAAGTGTGGGTACCGTTCTCTACCTTCCTGTTTGGCTCCGACATGACGCAACATTGGAGCTTTGCGGGACTCGCGTCTACACAGGTGGTGGGGATATTGGCGGTATTGTGGATGGTATTAGTGACCACGGTGGCGGCGAAAGGAATTAATAAAATTGCCCGTATTACCGCCGTCGGTGGTATTGCCGTGATGTGTCTTAATTTGGTTTTATTGTTAGTGAGTATTGCCATTTTGTTATTTAATGGCGGCCACTTTGCACAACCTATTAATTTCACTGCTTCACCAAACCCGGGATATCAATCTGGGCTCGCCGTATTATCGTTTGTGGTATTTGCCATTTTTGCTTACGGCGGCATTGAAGCCGTTGGCGGTTTGGTGGATAAAACCGATAAGCCGGAAAAGAACTTTGCCAAAGGAATTGTTTTTGCGGCGATTGTTATTTCTATCGGTTATTCGCTGGCGATCTTCCTATGGGGTGTAAGCACCAACTGGCAGCAGATTCTAAGCGACCGTTCGGTGAACCTTGGCAACATTACCTACGTGCTGATGACCAGCCTGGGCTCAACGCTGGGTAACGCCATGCACCTGTCGCCGGAAGCGGCGACGACCATGGGCGTGTGGTTTGCGCGTATCACCGGTCTGTCGATGTTCCTCGCCTACACCGGGGCATTCTTCACCTTAAGCTACTCGCCACTTAAGGCGATTATTCAAGGGACGCCAAAAGCGCTGTGGCCCGCCTCAATGACTCGTTTGAACGACAACGGTATGCCGTCCACGGCAATGTGGATGCAGTGTGCGCTGGTGAGTTTGTTTATTCTGCTGGTATCGTTTGGCGGCGATACGGCTTCGGCGTTCTACAACAAGCTGACGCTGATGGCCAATGTCTCAATGACCCTGCCGTACCTGTTCCTAGCGATCGCTTTCCCATTCTTTAAAGCCAAAATGGATCTCGAACGTCCGTTTGTGCTCTTCAAAACGAAGATTTCAACGTGGCTGGCGACGAGCGTGGTGGTGCTTATCGTGACTTTTGCCAACATTTTTACCGTGATTCAACCGGTTATCGAGGCGGGAGACTGGAGCAGTGCGCTGTGGATGATTGGCGGGCCGATTTTCTTCTCGCTGCTGGCGATGGTGATTTATGAGAATTATCACCGCCGTGTGAACCGTCAGCCGGTTCTAGTGGTCGAGTAAATTGGGCAGTTGTAGGCTGGATAAGGCAATGCTGCCATCAGGCAATCAGCATCGGATTGCCTGATGGCGCTACGCTTATCAGGCCTACAAAACTGCGCTTTAAGACGTACCCTCGTTTAAAGGCTGCCCGGCTTGCGACTGGCGCGGCCTGTGGAGGTCAGCGTAGTCGATGACTTCTTACCGTTCATGCTCTCCAGACGCATCTGGAACGGTGGGAACGGCATATCAATACCGTGCTCGCGGAATCCAGCCAGAATCAACTGGTGCAGCTCATGACGCAGCGGCATACGGTGACCCATCTCGGCGGCGTAGATACGCAGCTCGAAAATCTGAATCCCCTGCTGTAAATCAACCAAGAACGCCTCCGGAGCCGGTGTGTCAATCACCAGCGAGCAGCGGTGGGCGGCGGTCAACAGAATCTGCGTAACCTCTTCGCTGTTGGCATCCGATGGTGCGGGAATGCTTAACACCACGCGGGTGACCGAATCGGAAAGCGACCAGTTGATGAACTGCTCGGTGATAAACGCCTTGTTTGGCACGATAATCTCTTTGCGGTCCCAGTCGCTGATGGTGGTGGCGCGGGTGTTGATTTTGGTCACGCTGCCGGTTAGGTCTCGAATGGTGACCGTATCGCCGATACGAATCGGCTTCTCAAACAGAATAATCAGGCCGGAGATGAAGTTGGCGAAAATCTCCTGCAAACCAAAGCCGAGACCGACACCGAGTGCGGCGACCAGCCATTGCAGCTTCGACCATTCAATGCCAATCATCGAGAATCCAACCAGCCCGCCTATCAGCAACAGCAGATATTTCGTGATGGTGGTAATGGCGTACCCGGTGCCAGGCGTCAGCGAGAGGTGTTGAAGAATCGCCAGCTCAAGTAACGCCGGCAGGTTGCGCACGAGCTGGGTGGTGATAATCAGCACCAGAATGGCAATCAGCACGGCACCGAGGGTAATCGGTTCTATGCTTTCAACGCCCTGTACGGTGGAGGTGACATCCCACAGCGAAATGTTCTCAAGGAAGCCGAACGCTGAATGAATTTCCGACCACAGGATGATCACCGATACCAGCGCAATGAGCATCAGGATAGAACGCACGAGGCGCAGAGACTGTTCGCTGATGGTGTCGAGATCGACTTCACTCACCTCCATCTCCGCGCTCCCTTCAATGCTGGTGGCGTGGGATTCTTCTTCGCCTCTGGCGCGGTGCGCCAGCATTTCGGCACGTTTATGCTTGGCGCGTTCGAACGCCAGCCTGCGGCGCTGAATGAGCATCCAACGGCGGATAACATGGTAAATCACCAGCAGCAGGAACCAGATAGCCACCGAGGTTTCCAAACGCGCCAGCAATGCCTGTGATGTGGCGAGATAGCCGACAGCAGCGGCGAAAATCGCAACCAGCGGTGCGCCGATCATCAGGTTCCACAGCAAGCTGTTGACCCGATTGTCGCTATTGCCCTCTTTGTCGAGATACAGCGGAATACCCGCGCGCTTCAGGCTCAGCGTCACCACCGCAAGTGCCCCGCAAATGAAGATGAAGCAGAGCCTGCCTAGCGATGCGGAGAATTCCCGATCGTTGAGGTTATCGAACATGATGAGCGCCATGATAAGCGGCACGATAAATCCAATGCTCATCAGGTAATAGCGCATGGCGCGGGCGACGCGATTTTGCGGCCAACCAAAGTGGACGATAAACAGACCGTTGGTGCGGGCGAAGGCGGCGCAGATCATCACCACCCACAGTAGCGGCACTGTGGCGGTGACGCCATCGCCGATGGCCACCGCCAGCGGGTACGGCCAAGCTTCTTGGAGGCCATAGCCCAGCGTAGCCCACAGAACCGGCAGCGGTGAGGCCACCAGAATTGACCAGAATACGGTGCGCATCGTCAGCCAGAAGTGGTCTTGGGTGACCTTGCCCACGCGCGCGCTGGAACGCTCCAAAAAGCGCGTAAAGTGTTTGCGCGAGCTGATACTAAAACCAACCAGCAACAGTGCGGCAAACAGCGGTAGCAGCGTCAGGCGGCTGGTGAGCATCATGATGCTGGCTTTGCCTAACTGACTGAACGTATCCAACGAAATTAGACGGCGTAAATCCTGCACGATTTCAATTGGCCAACTGAAGTCGATAGGGCGGACGTCGGACGTCCAGAACAGATAGCGGTGCGTAGCATCGTTGACCTCTTTGAGCGCGTCTTCCAACTGGCTATTGGACACTTTCAGTTTGGTCAGTTCGAGCAGCAGCGTGTCGCCACCCTGTAACAGGGAGTTCAGTAGCTCGCGCTGGGTGCGGAGCTGGGCTTGCAGAATCCGGTTTTGTTCGCTGGTCAGCGGCTCGCCGTCGGCCTGTTGAATTTGGCGAAGCTGCGGCTGCTTGTTCAGCAAATCCTCGTAGCGCAGACGATGTACGCGAAGCTGAGCCATTTCAGTATCAAGCTGCTGCGGTTTTGGCATTTCCGGCAGTCTTGCTACCTGTGCGCGTAGGGCTTCACCGAGCAAATTAGAGGCGCCAAGCCACTGCGACTGCTCGCGTAAGGTGTTGAGCGCCTGACGTACCTGAAGAGTTTGATTCGCGGCCTGTCGCTGCTGGGAGGCGACTAAATCCATACGCTGAGCCTGTTGATTCAACGCCTGGGAAAGTTCGCGGTTAATTTTGAATTGATTCACGATGCCGACGGGCAAGTTTTCACTGTTTTCAGCCAGCAGTTCGGTGCTTTCTAGTGCCCGCTCGGCTTCACGCTGGCGCTGGCTGTTAAGCTGGTTACGCAGCGCTTGCAGGTAGGTGTCGAGTTGCTCGCTCTGTTTTTTCGCCAGCTCTGAGCGCATACGTGCCAGTTCTTGACGATTATTAGCCGAAAGCTGAGCCAGCTCTAGCTCATCGACCAGCGCTTTGAGCCTGCCGGAGTCGGCCTGTAGGCTCAGCGCTTGCGCTTGAGCCAGCGGCGTATTGCCGGTTGTGACCCCTAGTCGACGTTCAATATCGTTCAACTGGCGGCGGGCATCGGTCTGTTGCTGTGGTAGCTGGTTTAGGGAGTCGGCGATATCACGAGCGCGATCCTGCTCTTGCTGAGCTAAACGACTTTTTTCCAGCAGTTGGCTGCTGACTTGGAGAATTTCTTGGTTTAGCGCGTCGGTACTCATGCCCTCTGGCACCTGGCGTGGCTCGTCGTGCAGGTTGTTGAGCTGATTACGCAGCGTCAAAGAGAGTTTAGGGAAGTTGTCGATAACCTGCTGATATTGCGCCGAGCGCTCAATGGAGCCTTTTTGCTCCTCGAGCGCAGCCAGCGCATTTTGTAATGCTTCGACGGTTTCAGGCTGGGCGGGCTTAGCCGCCTTTGCCTGTTCTAGCTCTTGGCTGATTTGTCGAGCGTTAAGGGCCGTCGCCGCGTACGCCCCCTGGCTGAGGCACCAGGCCATCAGTAAAGTGATAATCAGGCGCACATCAGACCCTTATTGAGTAATTAGCTTTGTTCTTTCTTTTCGTCAGTTTTTGGCGCAACGTCTTGTTCAACAACCGGTTCAACGATGATTTCCGGCTCAACGGCGGCTTCTGACTTAACGATGACTTCCGGTTCAACCACGATTTCTGGCTCAACAACTGCTTCCGGTTCAATCACCGCTTCTGGTTCCACAACGGCTTCTGTTGAGATAGCCAGTGGTTCACCCAGTCTGGTGACCGACAGGTTTTTCAACTGCTCTACCAGCTTCACTTTACCCGGTGCGAATAGGTTAATTACCGTTGAGCCCAGCTTGAAGCGACCCATCTCCTGGCCTTTCAGCAGCGCCACAGAGCCTTCTTGGTCGCCCGCCGGGTAGGTCCAGCGTTTGATCACGCCTTCACGTGGTGGCGTCACGGTTCCCGACCAGACGGTCTCAATGCTGCCAACGATGGTTGCGCCGACCAAAATCTGCGCCATTGGGCCGAATTCAGTATCGAACAGGCAGATAACGCGCTCGTTACGGGCAAACAGATTTGGAACGTTTTGCGCCGTCAGGTGGTTTACGGAGAAAAGATCGCCCGGTACGTAGATCATCTCACGTAGGATACCGTTGCACGGCATGTGCACGCGGTGGTAGTCGCGTGGGGAGAGATAGGTGGTCGCAAAGGTACCGTTGCGGAACAGGTCGGCCATGATGTAGTTGCCGGCCAACAGCGCTTCTAACGAGTAATTGTGGCCTTTGGCCTGCAGAATTTTATCGCCTTCAATGGCGCCCAACTGGCTGATAGCACCATCGGCAGGCATCACCAAGACGTGCGGGTCGGTGTTGACCGCGCGGACATCTTCACGCAGCGGACGAACGAAGAAATCATTAAAGGTGCGGTAGCTGGCGGTGTCCGGCTTCTGCGCCTCTTTCATGTCGACCTTGTAGAATTTCACGAACAGATCGATAACCAGTTTGGTCAGCCATCCCGCTCGTTTGCTTGCACCCCAGCCTGCGAGACGCGTAAGCCACAGTTTAGGCAGAATGTATTGCAGTGAAAGTTTAAACGAGTTTAACAAGGTAGCCTCCAGGCCAATATGTGTCGTTCCTGATCCGACGATGTACGCCGGATCTTAATGAGAAAAGCGGCCGATTTTAGCGACTGTTAACGTAAATGTCAGTCGGCAAAATCATAGTTCTCATTTATCGGTCTCTGAAAAGTTTTTACGCGTTTTTACCTGCGCCATACTGTCCAGAATGTGGTGATAGTTTTCAAAGCGCGTTTCGGCAATCTTGCCATTTTCTACGGCTTCTCGGATAGCGCAGCCAGGATCGGCATCGTGTTTACAGTCGCGGTATTTGCACCGACCAAGGTAGTCATGGAATTCGACAAATCCATGGGTCACTTGTTCCGGCTCGAGATGCCACAGACCAAATTCACGCACTCCTGGGGAGTCAATCACGTCGCCGCCATGCGGGAAGTGGTACAGACGAGCTGCCGTGGTGGTGTGCTGTCCTAGGCCCGAAACGTTGGAGACGTCGTTGGTCAGGATGCTGTCGTCGCTCAGTCCTAGCAGCGCATTCAGCAGGCTGGATTTGCCGACCCCTGACTGCCCAGCAAAAATGCTGATGCGGTTGGTGAGTGCTTCTTCCAGCGGTTTTAGGCCATCTTGAGTATGGCTTGATGCCATCAGAACGCGATAACCGATGTTGCGGTAGATATCCATCTGCTCATTGACGAACGCCATGCCTTCTTCGTCCAGCAGGTCTATCTTGTTTAATACCAGCAGCGGCTCAACGTTAAGCGTTTCGCAGGCGACCAGGTAGCGGTCGATAATGTTCAGCGACAACTCTGGCAGAATGGCGGATACAATAACGATCTGATCGATATTGGCGGCAATGGGTTTTACGCCGTCGTAGAAATCAGGGCGCGTCAGTACGGAGGTGCGTTCGTGCACGGCCTCCACGATGCCTTTAACGCGAACGCCCTCTGCGGCGGCTTTACCCGGACGCCAGACGACGCGGTCACCGGTGACCAGCGAGCGGATTGTGCGACGAATGTTGCAGCGGTGGGTTTCTCCATCGGCGGATTCAACGTCGGCATGCATGCCAAAACGGCTAATGACGATCCCTTCAGCGGCTTCGCCAAACAGGTTATCGTCGTAATCTGGCTTCTCCGCAGTGGTGGTAAGACGGCGCTGGTGGTTGGCTGATACTCGGCGCTGCTGACCCTTGGAGAGTTTATTTTTACTCAATCGTGCTGACTCCTGGTCGCCCATGTTGGGCAAAACCTCTATGATACACGCGAATTATTAATACTAGCTAACCCGTCACGTCCTGACGCGGCCGGTAAGACAGAAGGGTGGAAAATAACATGAGTGCAGATGAAAACAACCTGATTTGGATCGATCTGGAGATGACCGGCCTGAATCCCGAGCACGATCGCATTATTGAAATCGCGACGCTGGTGACCGATGCACAGCTGAATATTCTGGCTGAAGGGCCAACCATCGCCGTCCACCAGTCAGATGCGCAACTGGCGCTGATGGATGATTGGAACGTGCGTACTCATACCGGAAGCGGGCTGGTTGAGCGCGTGAAGGCCAGCACCTTGGGCGATCGTGAAGCGGAACTGGCAACGTTGGAATTTCTCAAGCAGTGGGTGCCGGAAGGCAAATCGCCAATCTGTGGCAACAGCATCGGCCAGGATCGTCGCTTCCTGTTTAAATACATGCCGGAGCTAGAATCTTACTTCCACTATCGTTATCTAGATGTCAGTACGCTAAAAGAATTGGCTCGTCGCTGGAAACCGGAGATCCTGCCTGGTTTTAAAAAACAGGGCACTCACCAGGCGATGGATGATATCCGCGAGTCAGTGGCGGAACTGGCTTACTATCGCGAACATTTTATTCAGCTTTAACGTGCTAAAGGGATGAATTGGCGCTAAAATAGGCAATCTGCCGATTTATCCAGCAGTTGAACGAAAAAAATAAAAAATCGCTTCAAGGGGGGTTGCAGGGGGAAAGAATTCTCGTATAATGCGCCTCCCGTAACGAAGCAGAAATGCGAATTACGAAAGCAACAAAAATTGCCAGATTTTGCGGGAATAGCTCAGTTGGTAGAGCACGACCTTGCCAAGGTCGGGGTCGCGAGTTCGAGTCTCGTTTCCCGCTCCAAAAATTTGAAAGCAGTAGACACACCCAAGCGGGAATAGCTCAGTTGGTAGAGCACGACCTTGCCAAGGTCGGGGTCGCGAGTTCGAGTCTCGTTTCCCGCTCCAAAATTTGAAAGCAGTAGACACACCCAAGCGGGAATAGCTCAGTTGGTAGAGCACGACCTTGCCAAGGTCGGGGTCGCGAGTTCGAGTCTCGTTTCCCTCTCCAAAATTTGAAAGCAGTAGACACACCCAAGCGGGAATAGCTCAGTTGGTAGAGCACGACCTTGCCAAGGTCGGGGTCGCGAGTTCGAGTCTCGTTTCCCGCTCCAAATTTTCTTCCAAAACAAAAATACTTCCACAGCGTAATCATTCGTTGAGGTTGTTTTTTTCGTTCCTGAAATACTCTTGTAAACAGAGTTATCCACAGGCTTGTATCGTTATCTTCGCTTGCTAATTTTTTTGAGATTTTTACTGATTTAGTTATCTCATTGAAATGTATGGAGATATATCATTTCAAAATGTTAGCGTGATCGCTTGACGAAATTTGGCGTGTTGAAACGCAATGTGTTTTTATTTTTACTCACAGGCTGTGAGTATCTTAGGCGTCCCTCGGTAACCCCTTCTCCACCACTCTCACCAAGCGCTGTTTCTTTGGTAACTGCACCTCAATGACGCCCTCATTACGGCGGGCAATTTGCTGCAATACAGCCCACTCAATGTGTTCATCGAGTAGTGGGTGCTCACCTCGGCGGCTTTCAAGCGCATTCAGAGCGGCCTCGCTCCACGGTGCATTTCCTAGGGCGACGGCGATATTACGCAGCCAACGTAAATGCCCGATACGTCGAATGGCCGAGCCTTCGGTAATTTTGAGGAAATACGCTTCATCCCAAGCGAACAGTTCGATGAGTTCCGGGGAGTGCAGCGCTTTACGCGGGCTGAAGTCGGCTTCGTCGGTCAGCTGAGAGAAACGGTTCCAAGGACAGATGAGCTGGCAGTCGTCACAGCCGTATATCCGGTTGCCGATAAGCGGGCGGAATTCTTCCGGGATCGCGCCTTCCAGTTCGATGGTCAGGTAGGAAATACAGCGACGCGCATCGACGGTATAGGGCTCAACGATTGCGGCGGTTGGGCAGATGGTCATGCATGCGACACATCGGCCACACTCTTCGGCCACCGGTTTATCGATAGGCAGCGGGATATCCACCAACAGTTCGCCAAGGAAGAAGAACGATCCGGCATCACGATTAAGGATAAGTGAGTGCTTACCCGTCCAGCCAATTCCGGCTTTTTCCGCTAATGGGCGCTCAAGTATAGGCGCAGAGTCGACAAACGGTCTAAAATTCAGCGAGACACACTGTTCCTGAATCATTTCACCGAGCTTTTTAAGCCGGTTACGCAACAGCTTATGATAATCACGCCCAAGGGCATAACGGCTGACGTAACCCAGCTCGGGGTTTTTCAGCGTGCGGGCAAAGGCCGCATTGGCGGGAAGATAATTCATGCGAACGCTAATCACTCGGAGTGTTCCGGGCTGCAGTTCGTGGGGGCGGGCGCGCATCATTCCATGGCGTGCCATCCAATCCATCTCGCCGTGGTATTGTTTGTCCAGCCATGCCTGTAGTTTAGGCTCTGCCTCGCTGAGATCGGTATCGGTAATACCGACCTGCTGAAAACCGAGTTCAGTGCCCCATTGTTTGATTTGTTGCGCTAATTGATTGAGATCGAGGGGCTGTGACATGACGGACCATACATTGACAAGAATCCCCCAAAGTATACCACACTCCATTTGGCCTGCGGACGAACTGCGACGCGCTGAAAAAACGGCGGCAGAGCGTCTCGGCCTTTCCCTCTATCAACTGATGCAGCGCGCAGGGCAGGCGGCGTTTGACCTGGCGCGGGCCACCTATCCTGACGCGCGGCATTGGCTCATTTTGTGCGGCCACGGCAATAACGGCGGTGATGGTTACGTGGTGGCTCACTTGGCGCAAGCTGCGGGGCTTCGCGTGACCTTGCTGGCGCAGGCCAGCGATAAGGCGCTGCCGGAAGAGGCGAGTGCTGCGCGCGATGCTTGGCTTGCCGCCGATGGAGGAATTCATCCGGCAGATACCTTATGGCCGCAAGATGTCGATTTAATCATCGACGGCCTGCTGGGGACGGGTTTGCAGAGCGCACCACGCGAAAGCGTGGCGATGCAAATAGAACGGGCCAATCGCTTCCCAGCACCGATTATCGCACTGGATATCCCTTCCGGGCTTAACGCCCAAACCGGCACGACGCCGGGTTTAGTTATTCATGCCGCACATACCATCACCTTTATCGCCCTCAAGCCGGGACTGCTAACCGGGAAAGCTCGTGACGTGGTGGGCCAGTTGCACCACCATGCATTAGGCCTAGAGGGATGGCTTGCAGAGCACGAAACCGGTATTCAACGCCTTGATGCTTCCCAACTGGCGCAGTGGTTCGCGCCGCGTCGCCCAACATCGCACAAAGGCGACCATGGTCGACTGGTAGTGGTCGGTGGCGACCACGGTACCGCCGGGGCGATTCGCATGGCGGGGGAAGCTGCGTTGCGTGCCGGAGCGGGGTTGGTGAAAGTTCTGACGCGTGTCGAAAACGTCGCGCCGATCCTCACTGCTCGCCCGGAACTGATGGCATATGAACTCACCCCACAGTCGCTTGCAGAAAGCCTGCAATGGGCTGATGCGGTGGTGATTGGACCTGGCCTTGGCCAAACCGGCTGGGGGCAACAGGCGCTGCGTGATGTCAGCAATTTCCGTAAACCTGCGCTGTGGGACGCCGACGCGCTGAACCTGCTGGCAATCAATGCGGATAAACGTCACAATCGCGTGATTACGCCGCATCCCGGTGAAGCCGCGCGTCTACTGGATTGCACGATAGCGGAAATTGAGAACGATCGCTTACTTTCTGCACAACGTCTGGTACAACGTTATGGTGGCGTCGTGGTGCTAAAAGGCGCGGGGACAATTGTGGCCGCTGAAAGTGGCGTGATGAGTATTATTGATGCCGGAAATGCCGGCATGGCCAGCGGTGGCATGGGTGATGTGCTATCGGGGATCATTGGCGCATTGCTGGGGCAGGCATTATCACCGTATGATGCAGCCTGCGCAGGGTGTATCGCCCACGGTGCCGCCGCGGATGAACTGGCGGCGCGCTATGGCACCCGCGGTATGTTGGCGACCGATCTCTTTTCCACGCTACGGCGTGTTGTTAACCCGGATGTGATTGACGTAAACCATGATTAATCGAGTGATTCCTTTATCTGACGAGCAGGCAACCCTGGACCTTGGCAACCGAGTGGCGCAGGCCTGTGTTGGTGCAACGGTCATCTATCTGTATGGTGATTTAGGTGCCGGTAAAACCACCTTCAGCCGTGGATTCCTGCAGGCGCTGGGCCATAACGGCAACGTCAAAAGCCCCACCTATACCTTGGTCGAGCCATATCAGCTCGACAAACTCATGGTCTATCACTTCGATCTTTACCGCCTTGCGGATCCCGAGGAGCTCGAATTTATGGGGATCCGCGATTATTTCACTGACGATGCCATTTGCCTGGTGGAATGGCCGCAACAGGGCACTGGTGTTCTGCCCGAGCCGGATATCGAAATACACTTAGATTACCAGGCACAAGGGCGTGAGGCGCGCATTACTGCGGTCTCCTCATTAGGTGAGTCTCTGCTGGCGCGGTTCGCCGGTTAATTTAGGGATCCCAGGATGATTATTCGCGCAAAAGGGTGGTTGGTCGCTGCGCTGATGCTGGTGTGTGCACCGGTAATGGCGGCGAGCTTGTCCGATATTCAGGTGGCGAACAGTGAAACGCAGGCGCGTATCACGTTTAGCTTTATGGGCGATCCAGAATATAACTTTAGCCAGGATGATAAACGCAGCGTCGTGCTGGATATCAAGCAAACCGGCGTGATACAAGGACTGCCGCTGCGATTTAGCGGTAACAATCTGGTGAAAGGCATCCGTTCGGCAACCCCTAAGGACGATCAATCGTTACGGCTGGTGGTTGATCTGACCGAAAACGGTAAAACGCGCGCGGTGAAGCAGCAAAACGGTGCGAACTATACCGTGGTATTCACGATTAACGCCGATGCGCCACCGCCTCCGCCGCCACCGGTGGTGGTGAGGCGCGTAGAAACGCCGGTTATTGCACCGGCACCTGCTCAGCCAGCACGTAATCCATTTAGCGGTAGCAGCAACAACAGCACCGTGAGTCGTGAGCGTCAGCCGGCAATAGCCAATACCGTCACGCCGACGCCGCGTCCTTCGGCTCGTGTGAGCGGTGCTCCGGGTGACAAGGTGATCATTGCCATCGATGCGGGGCACGGCGGCCAGGACCCAGGCGCTATCGGTCCCGGCGGGACGCGGGAGAAGAATGTCACCATCGCCATTGCGCGTAAGCTTAGAGCGCTGTTGAATGACGATCCGATGTTCCGTGGCGTATTGACCCGCGACGGCGACTACTTTATTTCGGTGATGGGGCGTTCCGACGTCGCACGTAAGCAAAATGCGCACTTCTTAGTGTCGATTCATGCCGATGCTGCGCCAAATCGTGACGCGACCGGCGCTTCGGTGTGGGTGCTGTCTAACCGTCGCGCTAACAGCGAAATGGCCGGATGGCTGGAGCAGCACGAAAAACAATCCGAGCTATTGGGCGGCGCGGGCGATGTGCTGGCGAACAGCCAGGCGGACCCGTATCTGAGCCAGGCGGTGCTGGATCTGCAATTCGGTCATTCACAACGTGTAGGGTATGATGTGGCAACCAGCGTTATCGGCCAGCTACAGCGGGTGGGGAATTTGCATAAACGCCGCCCTGAGCATGCCAGCCTTGGCGTGCTGCGCTCGCCGGATATTCCATCCATACTCGTTGAAACCGGTTTTATCAGTAACAGCGGTGAAGAACGACTGCTCGGCAGCGACGACTATCAGCAGAAAATAGCTGAAGCCATTTATACCGGTTTACGTAACTATTTTACGGCGCATCCGATACAATCCGGCCCTCGCGACGAACAGTCGCAGACCGCCAGCGCCGCGTCATCCACTAGGACACTCGTTAACTAAGGGGTTTTCATGCCGATTCAGGTTTTACCACCACAGCTTGCCAACCAGATTGCTGCGGGTGAAGTGGTGGAGCGCCCTGCATCGGTAGTGAAAGAACTGGTGGAGAACAGTCTCGATGCGGGGGCAACCCGCATTGATATTGATATCGAGCGCGGCGGAGCCAAGCTTATCCGCATTCGTGACAATGGCTGTGGGATCAAAAAAGACGAGCTGGCGCTAGCGCTGGCGCGTCATGCAACCAGTAAAATTGCCTCTCTTGACGATCTTGAAGCCATCGTCAGCCTCGGTTTTCGTGGCGAAGCATTGGCCAGTATTAGCTCGGTCGCGCGCTTAACGCTGACGTCCCGCACGTCAGAGCAGCCGGAAGCTTGGCAAGCCTACGCGGAAGGTCGTGACCAAGCCGTGACGATCAAACCTGCGGCACACCCGGTCGGGACAACGCTTGAAGTGCTGGATCTGTTCTACAACACCCCGGCGCGGCGCAAGTTTATGCGCACCGAAAAAACGGAATTTAACCACATTGATGAGATTATTCGCCGCATTGCGCTGGCGCGCTTCGATGTGAGTTTCAACCTGACCCACAATGGTAAATCCATTCGCCAGTATCGAGCCGTCGCCGAAGGGGCATCGAAAGAACGCCGGCTGGGTGCTATTTGCGGTGTGCCATTCCTTGAGCAGGCGCTGGCGATTGAGTGGCAGCATGGCGATCTTGCCCTGCACGGCTGGGTTGCCGATCCGAAGCACACCACCACGGCGCTGGCGGAAATCCAGTACTGTTATGTGAACGGTCGTATGATGCGCGACCGGCTGATTAATCACGCTATTCGTCAGGCGTGTGAAGATAAACTCGGTGCGGATCAACAGCCGGCGTTTGTGCTGTATCTCGAAATCGATCCCCATCAGGTGGATGTTAACGTGCATCCGGCTAAACACGAGGTGCGCTTCCATCAGTCGCGGCTGGTCCATGATTTTATCTACCAAGGCGTGCTGAGCGTACTACAGCAGCAGTTGGACACGCCTCTGCCGCTGGGTGATGAAGACGAACCCGCGCCGCGCCAGCTTCCGGAGAACCGCATTGCCGCCGGACGCAACCAGTTCGCTGAGCCTGCGGCCGCCGGCGAACCGGCAGCGCCTCGCTATCAGACGTCGGCCGGTGAATCCAGTCCACGTGCAGGCACCGGCGGTGGCGCGAGTTGGCCGAATGCGCAGCCCGGCTACCAAAAACAGCAGGGTGCGCTCTATCGCCAACTGCTCAATACGCCAGTCAGCCGTCCAGAACCGTCGAAACCGGCGGTGGAAAACCTGGCGGGGCATAGCCAGAGCTTTGGCCGCGTATTGGCGATTATGGCCGAGAAGTGTGCGTTGCTAGAGCGCAATGGCAAGCTCTATCTGTTGGCTTTATCGGTTGCTGAACGTTGGCTGCGCCAGGCGCAGTTGACGCCGGGCGATGCGGCCATTTGCGCGCAGCCGCTGCTTATCCCGCTGCGTCTTAAAGTGACAGAGGCGGAAAAGCAAACGCTGGAAAGCGCCCGCGAGACGTTGAACGCGCTGGGTATTGAAATATTGCTTGAAGGCCAGCATGCGACGATTCGCGCGGTGCCTTTACCCTTACGCCAACAAAATTTACAAATCTTGATTCCTGAACTGATAGGCTACTTGGTGGGTCAAACCCATGTCGATGCTGGCAATGTTGCCCAATGGTTAGCCCGTAATTTGACGAGCGATCACGCGCAGTGGAATACCGCGCAGGCGATTGCCATGCTGGCAGATGTGGAACGTCTTTGCCCGCAGCTGGTCAAAGCACCACCGGGTGGCCTGTTGCAACCTGTTGATTTAGATTCTGCGATGAATGCCCTAACAAATGAGTGATGTAACCGAGGCGAGCCTGCCTAAGGCAATTTTTTTAATGGGACCAACCGCTTCGGGCAAGACGGCGCTGGCAATTGAGTTACGTAAAGTTTTGCCAGTAGAGTTGATTAGTGTTGATTCCGCCCTTATTTATCGAGGGATGGACGTCGGTACAGCCAAGCCGACCGCGGAAGAGCTGCATGCGGCACCGCACCGGCTGTTGGATATTCTCGATCCGTCGCAGGCCTATTCGGCGGCGGATTTTCGTCGTGATGCGTTAGCGCAGATGGCGGAGATCACCGAAGCAGGGAGAATTCCCCTGTTGGTCGGTGGCACCATGTTATATTTCAAGGCGTTACTTGAAGGGTTATCACCGCTGCCTTCAGCCGACCCGGAAGTCCGGGCGCGAATTGAACAGCAGGCGGCAGAGCAGGGATGGATGGCGCTGCATCAGCAGCTGCGGGAGATAGACCCCGTTGCCGCCGAGCGTATTCATCCAAATGATCCGCAAAGACTTTCCCGAGCACTGGAAGTTTTTTTCATTTCGGGTAAAACTTTAACGGAGCTGACACAAACGTCAGGAGACGCTCTACCCTACAAGGTGCATCAGTTCGCCATCGCCCCGGCGAGCCGTGAACTGCTCCATCAACGCATTGAGCAGCGTTTTCATCAGATGTTAGCTTCAGGTTTTGAAGCAGAAGTGCGGGCGCTTTTTGCCCGTGGAGATTTGCATACGGATATGCCTTCCATTCGTTGTGTGGGATATCGCCAGATGTGGTCATACCTTGAAGGCGAGATTTCTTACGATGAAATGGTTTATAGAGGAGTTTGTGCCACGAGACAGCTAGCGAAACGCCAGGTGACGTGGTTACGCGGTTGGGAAGGTGTTCATTGGTTAGATAGTGAGCAGCCAGAGCAGTCGTTTAGCCAGGTAATGCAGGTAGTGGGTGCTAGTAACGACTGAATGTGTACAATTGAGTCGTATCGTGCGCAATTTTCGAATCGTAAGGTTCATACGCAGATCGCTCAGGTTGCGTCAGCGTGCCCTGAATGACGAAGTGTATAAGTACAAATAAGCATATAAGGAAAAGAGAGAATGGCTAAGGGGCAATCTTTACAAGATCCGTTCCTGAACGCACTGCGTCGGGAACGTGTTCCAGTTTCTATTTATTTGGTGAATGGTATTAAGCTGCAAGGGCAAATTGAGTCTTTCGATCAGTTCGTGATCCTGTTGAAAAACACGGTCAGCCAGATGGTCTATAAGCACGCAATTTCTACCGTTGTTCCGTCTCGTCCGGTTTCCCATCATAGCAATAATGCTGGCGGCGGCACTGGTACTGGTAGCAACTACCACCACGGTAGCAACGCGCAGGGTTCTGCGCAGCAAGACAGCGAAGAAACCGAGTAAGGTTGAACGCTGTTAATCCAAGTCGGGGAGCCGAACTACTAAGGTTCCCCGCTGGTTTTTCAGGAGATATAACGCTTGTTTGACCGTTATGACGCCGGTGAGCAGGCGGTGCTGGTACACATCTATTTTACGCAAGACAAAGATATGGAAGATCTCCAAGAGTTTGAATCTCTGGTCTCTTCCGCTGGTGTCGAAGCAATGCAGGTGATTACCGGTAGCCGTAAAGCCCCGCACCCAAAGTATTTTGTTGGTGAAGGTAAGGCTGTCGAAATTGCGGAAGCCGTAAAAGCGACAGGCGCTTCCGTTGTGCTGTTTGATCATGCACTTAGCCCCGCGCAGGAACGTAACCTTGAAGCACTATGCCAGTGTCGGGTTATTGACCGTACGGGTCTGATTTTAGATATTTTTGCCCAACGTGCGCGTACCCATGAGGGTAAGTTGCAGGTTGAGCTCGCGCAGTTGCGTCACCTAGCGACCCGCCTAGTACGCGGCTGGACGCACCTTGAAAGACAAAAAGGCGGTATCGGTTTGCGCGGCCCGGGTGAAACCCAGCTCGAAACCGACCGTCGTTTATTGCGTAACCGGATTATGCAAATCCTCTCGCGTATCGAGAGAGTGGCGAAACAGCGTGAGCAAGGTCGTCGTGCGCGCGTCAAAGCCGATGTGCCGACGGTGTCGTTAGTGGGTTATACCAACGCCGGTAAATCAACGCTGTTCAACCATCTGACTGAGGCGGAGGTTTACGCCGCCGACCAGCTATTCGCCACGCTCGATCCGACTCTGCGTCGTATCGATGTTGCGGATGTGGGTGAAACGGTATTAGCCGATACCGTAGGCTTTATTCGCCACCTGCCGCATGACTTGGTGGCGGCGTTTAAAGCCACATTGCAGGAAACGCGCGAAGCGACTCTGCTGCTCCACGTGATTGATGCAGCAGATGTGCGTGTGCAGGAAAACATCGATGCGGTTGATACGGTACTTGAAGAGATCGATGCGCACGAGATCCCAACGCTGTTGGTGATGAACAAAATCGATATGCTCGACGAGTTTGAACCGCGTATCGATAGAGATGAAGAGAACAAACCTATTCGGGTGTGGCTGTCTGCGCAAACCGGAGTAGGGGTACCACTCCTTTTTCAGGCGTTGACGGAACTGCTTTCCGGCGAAGTTGCGCAGCACACGCTGCGTTTACCTCCACAGGAAGGGCGTTTGCGTAGTCGCTTTTATCAGCTTCAGGCAATCGAAAAAGAGTGGATGGAGGATGACGGCTGCGTCAAATTGCAGGTTCGTATGCCGATTGTCGACTGGCGTCGCCTCTGTAAACAAGAACCAACACTGACAGACTACGTCGTCTGACGGTGGAGCTTGCCTGAAAAAAACTATTAGCCCTTTGGGCACCCAGCGGTTCAGATCGTCTCAACGCGACGGCGACAACCAGGATGGAGTTGCGGTTAACAGCGGAAGATCTGAACTGGGAAAAGGTATATCACCGCATAACAAATATGGAGCATAAACATGGCGTGGAATCAGCCCGGTAATAACGGACAAGACCGCGACCCGTGGGGGAGCAGCAATAATCAAGGCGGCAACTCCGGGGGAAATGGAAATAAAGGCGGTCGCGATCAGGGGCCACCGGATTTGGATGATATCTTCCGTAAGCTGAGCAAAAAGCTCGGTGGGTTTGGGGGCGGTAAAGGCGGCTCCGGCAACTCGACTCAAGGCCCTCGCGCGCCGATGGGCGGTCGTATTGTTGGTATCGCAGCTGCTGCTGTGGTTGTTATCTGGGCGGCAAGTGGTTTCTATACCATTAAAGAAGCCGAACGCGGTGTTGTAACGCGTTTTGGTCAGTTCAGCCATCTGGTTGAGCCGGGTCTGAACTGGAAGCCAACGTTTGTCGACGAAGTGACCCCGGTAAACGTCGAAGCCGTTCGTGAACTGGCTGCATCAGGTGTGATGCTGACCTCCGACGAAAACGTCGTGCGCGTTGAAATGAACGTGCAGTACCGCATTACCGATCCTCGCCGCTACCTGTTTAGCGTCACCAGCGCCGACGACAGTCTGCGTCAGGCGACCGACAGCGCCCTGCGTGGAGTGATTGGTAAGTACACCATGGACCGCATTCTGACCGAAGGTCGTACCGTTATTCGTAGCGATACCCAGCGTGAGCTGGAAGAGACCATTCGTCCGTACAACATGGGTATTACCCTGCTGGACGTCAACTTCCAGGCCGCTCGTCCGCCGGAAGAAGTGAAGGCCGCGTTTGATGATGCGATTGCCGCGCGCGAGAACGAGCAGCAGTACATCCGTGAAGCAGAAGCGTACACCAACGAAGTGCAGCCACGTGCGAACGGTCAGGCGCAGCGTATTCTGGAAGAAGCGCGTGCTTATAAGACTCAGACCGTACTGGAAGCTCAAGGTGAAGTGGCTCGCTTTGCCAAGATCCTGCCGGAATATAAAGCCGCACCGCAGATTACCCGCGAGCGTCTGTATATCGAGACCATGGAAAAAGTGTTGAGCCATACCCGCAAAGTGCTGGTTAGCGACAACAAAAATGGCAACCTGATGGTGCTGCCGCTGGATCAAATGCTCAAAGGTGGCAATGCTCCAGCTGCAAAGAGCGATAGCAGTGGTGCGAACAACCTGTTGCGCCTGCCGCCTGCATCGTCCTCTTCCAGCAGCAGCGCAAGCAACACGCAGTCTGCCAGTCAGGGCAATATCATGGACCAACGCCGTGCGAATGCGCAGCGTAACGATTACCAGCGTCAGGGGGAATAACGATGCGTAAGTCAGTTATTGCGATTATCATCATCGCGCTGGTAGTGCTTTACACCTCAATCTTCGTGGTGAAAGAAGGCGAGCGTGGGATTAAATTCCAGTTCAGCAGCGTCGTGCGTGACAGCGACAAGAAGCCGTTGATTTATGAGCCAGGCCTGCACTTCAAGGTGCCTTTCATTCAATCGGTGAAAATGCTTGATGCCCGTATCCAGACCATGGATAACCAGGCCGACCGCTTCGTGACCAAAGAGAAGAAAGACCTGATCGTCGACTCCTACATCAAGTGGCGTATCAGCGATTTCAGCCGTTACTTCTTGGCGACCGGCGGCGGCGACGTCTCTCAGGCTGAAGTACTGCTGAAACGTAAGTTCTCTGACCGTCTGCGTTCTGAGATTGGTCGTCTGGACGTGAAAGATATCGTTACCGACTCCCGTGGTCGTCTGACCCTGGAAGTTCGTGATGCGCTGAACTCCGGTTCATCTGGTGCTGACGATGAAGTTGCGACCCCTGCGGCGGATAGCGCCATTGCGGAAGCCGCAGAGCGTGTTGAGCAGCAGGCAAACATCAAAGGGCCAACTATTAACCCGAACAGTATGGCGGCGTTAGGTATTGAAGTGGTCGATGTGCGTATCAAGCAGATCAACCTGCCGGCTGAAGTTTCTGAAGCGATCTACAACCGTATGCGTGCTGAGCGTGAAGCCGTTGCCCGTCGTCACCGTTCTCAGGGTCAGGAAGAGGCAGAAAAACTGCGTGCTACCGCTGACTATGAAGTGACGAAGACACTGGCAGAATCTGAGCGTCAGGGCCGTATCCTGCGCGGTGAAGGTGATGCAGAAGCCGCTAAGCTGTTCGCCGATGCATTCAGCCAAGACCCGGACTTCTATGCCTTTATCCGTAGCCTGCGTGCTTATGAAGCCAGCTTCAATAGCAACCAAGACGTGATGGTACTGAGCCCGGATAGTGATTTCTTCCGCTACATGAAAACGCCGAGCACGACTACGCGTTAACTTTGTGATGGTTTGAATAAAACCACCGCCTCCTTTTGGAGCCGGTGGTTTTATTTTTACAAAGGTGAAAAATGAATTCGACAATACTGCTCGCACTGGCGTTGGTTTTGGTACTTGAAGGGTTGGGGCCGATGCTCTATCCAAAAACCTGGCGCAAGATGATCGCTACGATGACGCAATTACCGGATACGATGTTACGTCGATTTGGCGGCGGTCTTGTGGTCGCAGGGGTTGTGATCTACTACATGTTGACGAAATCGATTGGCTGATCAAAAAAGCGGCTATTTTATCTTTTTTCGATTGCAAAAAGTGCTGGTCATCATCGAAACCGATGGTAGAATCCATTTTTAAGCAAACGGTGATTTTTAAAAATGGGTAACAACGTCGTCGTACTGGGCACCCAATGGGGTGACGAAGGTAAAGGTAAGATCGTCGATCTTCTTACTGAGCGTGCAAAATATGTTGTTCGCTATCAGGGTGGCCACAACGCAGGCCATACTCTCGTAATCAACGGTGAAAAAACCGTCCTCCATCTTATTCCATCAGGTATTCTTCGCGAAAACGTCACCAGCATCATTGGTAACGGCGTCGTGCTGTCCCCTGCAGCGCTGATGAAAGAGATGAAAGGCCTGGAAGACCGTGGTATCCCGGTTCGCGAGCGTCTGCTGCTCTCCGAAGCCTGCCCGTTAATCCTCGACTATCACGTCGCTCTGGATGCTGCTCGTGAAAAAGCGCGCGGTTCTAAAGCTATCGGTACTACCGGTCGTGGTATCGGTCCTGCTTACGAAGATAAAGTTGCACGTCGCGGTCTGCGCGTTGGCGACCTGTTCGACAAAGCAACCTTCGCTGAAAAACTGAAAGATGTGATGGAATATCACAACTTCCAGCTGGTGAACTACTACAAAGTTGAAGCTGTTGACTACCAGAAAGTGCTGGACGATGTGATGGCGGTTGCCGACATCCTGACCGGCATGGTGGTTGACGTTTCTGACCTGTTGGATCAGGCACGTAAACGCGGTGACTTCGTGATGTTCGAAGGCGCGCAGGGTACGCTGCTGGATATCGACCACGGTACTTATCCGTACGTAACCTCTTCCAACACCACCGCAGGTGGCGTAGCAACCGGTTCTGGCCTTGGCCCGCGCTATGTTGACTACGTACTGGGCATCATCAAAGCGTATTCCACTCGCGTGGGTGCCGGTCCATTCCCGACCGAACTGTTTGATGACATCGGTGAGTTCCTGTGCAAACAGGGTAACGAATTCGGCGCCACTACTGGCCGTCGTCGTCGTTGCGGCTGGTTGGACTCCGTTGCCGTGCGTCGTGCGGTACAGATTAACTCCCTGTCTGGCTTCTGCCTGACCAAGCTGGACGTTCTGGACGGCCTGAAAGAAGTTAAAATCTGCGTAGCTTACCGTATGCCTGATGGCCGCGAAGTGACGACCACTCCGCTGGCAGCAGATGATTGGGAAGGTATCGAACCAATCTATGAAACCATGCCTGGCTGGTCTGAAACCACCTTTGGCGTGAAGGAACGTAGCGGTCTGCCACAGGCAGCTCTGGACTACATCCAGCGTATCGAAGAACTGACCGGCGTGCCGATTGATATTATTTCAACTGGCCCAGACCGTACTGAAACCATGATTCTGCGCGACCCGTTTGACGCATAATTCTGGTTCATGGTGCAGCGCTTAATGGCGCTGCACTTATCAGTCCTACCGTATTCTGTAGGCCGAATAAGACGCAAAGCGTCGCCATCCGGCTTAAACGTGCGTTAAAACCTCGCTTTTTCCTTCCTGAACCGAAATAAATTAGCGGCCCAGACGCTGGCTGGTTTATCATCAATATAATTGATATTAACAGGCTTACCCTGTTTTCCCCCTTTCCCTGAGGTTGATGTGCAGTTAACAAGTTTTACCGATTATGGATTACGCGCGCTGATTTACATGGCGTCGCTGCCGGAAGGCAAGATGACCAGTATCTCGGAGGTGACCGAGGTCTATGGCGTGTCGCGTAACCATATGGTTAAAATAATCAATCAGTTGAGCCGTGCAGGATATGTGACGGCGGTGCGCGGGAAAAACGGCGGCATCCGCCTAGGGAAACCCGCAAAAGATGTCCGCGTGGGGGATGTGGTTCGCGAACTTGAACCCTTAACATTGGTGAACTGCAGCAGCGAGTTTTGCCATATTACGCCGGCCTGTCGTTTGAAACAGGCCCTTTCTCAAGCCGTGCAAAGTTTTCTAAAGGAACTCGATAACTATACGCTGGCTGATTTGGTTGAAAAGAATCAACCGCTCTATAAATTATTGCTGGTGGAGTAATTATTACTACCGCCGGCAGCGATGATGACGGAGGAACCGACATGTCAAAAGATCCTTTCCTGGAACGTGAAACCCAGAAATACACCAACCCTATCCCGAGCCGGGAATTCATTCTCGAACACTTAACAAAACGTGAAAAGCCGGCAAACCGCGAAGAGCTGGCCATTGAACTGAAAATTGAAGGCGAAGAGCAAATTGAAGCTTTACGCCGCCGCCTGCGCGCGATGGAACGCGACGGGCAGTTAGTCTTTACCCGCCGCCAGTGCTACGCGCTGCCGGAACGTCTCGACCTGCTGAAAGGCAAGGTTATCGGCCATCGTGATGGCTTTGGCTTCCTGCGTGTGGAAGGCCGCAAAGACGATCTTTATCTGTCGAGTGAGCAGATGAAAATGTGCATGCACGGTGATGAAGTGCTGGCACAGCCGCTGGGCGCAGACCGTAAAGGTCGTCGCGAAGCGCGTATCGTCCGCGTGTTGGTGCCACGCAATGCGCAGATCGTTGGCCGCTACTTTACCGACGCTGGCGTGGGTTTTGTGGTCCCTGACGACAGCCGCCTGAGCTTTGATATTCTCATCCCGCCTGAGTCCCTGATGGGCGCGCGGATGGGCTTTGTGGTGGTGGTCGAACTGACCCAGCGCCCAACCCGCCGCACAAAAGCGATTGGTAAAATTGTTGAAGTGCTGGGTGAAAACATGGGCACGGGCATGGCCGTTGAGATGGCGCTGCGCACCCATGAAATCCCTCACGTCTGGCCGCCTGCGGTTGAAGCTCAGGTTGCTGGGCTGAAAGAGCAGGTGCCGGAAGAGGCTAAAATCGGCCGTGTTGACCTGCGTGATTTGCCGCTGGTCACTATCGATGGCGAAGATGCGCGCGACTTTGATGATGCGGTCTACTGCGAGAAAAAACGCGGCGGCGGTTGGCGCCTGTGGGTAGCCATTGCTGACGTGAGCTATTACGTGCGTCCACCGACGCCGTTGGACGGCGAGGCCCGCAACCGTGGGACTTCCGTGTACTTCCCAACGCAGGTTGTCCCGATGCTGCCGGAAGTGCTCTCCAACGGCCTGTGCTCGCTGAACCCGCAGGTTGACCGTCTGTGTATGGTCTGTGAAATGACCATCTCAACCAAAGGACGTTTGACCGGGTTTAAATTCTACGAAGCGGTAATGAGCTCCCACGCGCGTCTGACCTACACCAAGGTTTGGCATATGTTGCAGGGCGACCAAGATCTGCGCGAACAGTATGCGCCGCTGGTTAAGCACATCGAAGAGCTGCATAACCTGTACAAAGTGCTGGATGAAGCGCGCGCTGAGCGCGGTGGCATCTCGTTTGAAAGCGAAGAAGCGAAGTTTATCTTCAACGCCGATCGTCGCATTGAGCGTATCGAGCAAACCCAGCGCAACGACGCACATAAACTGATTGAAGAGTGCATGATCTTGGCGAATATCTCGGCGGCACGTTTCGTTGAGAAAGCTAAAGAACCTGCGTTGTTCCGTATTCACGATAAGCCGACGACGGAAGCGATTACCGCTTTCCGCTCCGTGCTGTCTGAACTGGGTCTGGAACTGCCAGGCGGCAACAAACCGGAGCCACGCGACTACGCCGAGCTGCTGGAGTCGGTGGCTGACCGTCCGGATGCTGAAATGCTGCAGACCATGCTGCTGCGCTCGATGAAACAGGCGATTTACGATCCGGAAAACCGTGGTCACTTTGGCCTCGCGCTGCAATCTTACGCGCACTTCACTTCGCCGATTCGTCGTTATCCTGACCTGTCGCTGCACCGCGCGATTAAGTATCTGCTGGCGAAAGAGCAGGGCCATAAAGGCAACAGCACGGAAACCGGCGGCTATCATTACTCGCTGGAAGAGATGCTGCAGCTGGGTCAACACTGTTCGATGACCGAGCGCCGCGCTGATGAAGCGACCCGTGACGTTTCCGACTGGCTGAAATGCGACTTTATGCAGGATCAGGTGGGCAACGTCTTTAACGGCGTTATTGCCAGCGTCACCGGCTTTGGCTTCTTCGTCCGTCTGGACGAGCTGTTCATCGACGGCTTGGTGCACGTCTCCTCGCTGGATAACGACTACTATCGCTTTGACCAGATTGGTCAGCGTCTGATCGGTGAGTCCGGCGGTCAAACCTATCGTCTTGGCGACC
Organism: Kluyvera sp. STS39-E; assembly: GCF_040932435.1. Classification (NCBI taxonomy): domain Bacteria; kingdom Pseudomonadati; phylum Pseudomonadota; class Gammaproteobacteria; order Enterobacterales; family Enterobacteriaceae; genus Kluyvera; species Kluyvera sp. STS39-E. Next base: position 68,966 of record NZ_JBFQGA010000010.1, read on the forward strand.
GCGTTGAAGTTCGCGTTGAAGCGGTCAACATGGACGAGCGTAAAATCGACTTCTCGCTGATCTCCAGCGAACGCGGTCCGCGTAACGTCGGTAAGACAGAACGAGAGAAAGCGAAAAAAGCGCCGACCGGAAACAGTAACGGCCGTCGTCGCCAAGCCGGTAAGAAAGTGAATTTCGAGCCGGATAGTGCTTTCCGTGGTGAGAAAAAGCAGAAACCAAAAGCGGCGAAAAAAGACGCGAGAAAAGCCAAAAAGCCGTCGGCGAAAACGCAAAAAATTGCCGCTGCGACAAAAGCAAAACGCGCAGCGAAGAAAACCGCTGCTGAGTAATCATTGAGCCAGTTAACCGTTCACATTGAAGGAGATAAAGCGTGTCTGTCAGAGAAAGAATGAATCTGGGGATGCTATATACCGACCATTGTGAGGGGTTGCCGGAAGAGCGTTGTGCCGGCAAAGAGCTGGCCTATGATTACAATACGATGCGCCCGTCAGAGGAAGCTCAACGACGGGCGCTGTTGCCCAAGCTGTTCGGCAGCTTTGGCAACAACGGTTGGATTGAACCGCCGGTTCGTGTGGCTTATGGCAGCCACACGTTTATTGGCGAGAATTTTTTTGCCAACTTCAATTTCACCGTGTTGGACGATGCCACGGTGACGATCGGCGATAATGTGCTGATTGCGCCAAACGTCACCATCACCACCATCGGACACCCGATTGATGCTGAAATCCGCGCTAGCGGGCAGAAATTCGCCCTGCCGGTAACGATTGAAGATAACGTCTGGCTGGGGTCCGGTGTAATTTTGGCTCCAGGGGTGACCATTGGGCGTAACAGTGTGATTGGCGCGGGCAGCGTGGTCACCAAATCTATTCCGCCAAACGTTGTTGCTGTTGGTGTCCCTTGCCGGGTATTACGTGAAATTACCGAGGCCGATAAGGCAACTTTCGCGGTGTAAGCCGGAAAGCTTACGGTGATTAGAATGGGCGCCTTTGTCGGGTATAATGGCCCAATATCGGTTATCCCGCTTACAAATGAGAATCTTTAATGAGTGAAATGATTTACGGCATCCATGCAGTGCAGGCACTGCTGGAACGCGCCCCTGAACGTTTTCAGGAAGTGTTTATTCTGAAAGGCCGCGACGATAAGCGCCTGATGCCGCTGATCCATGCGCTGGAAGCGCAGGGCGTGGTTATCCAACTCGCCAACCGTCAGTACCTTGACGAGAAAAGCGAAGGTGCGGTGCACCAGGGGATTATTGCGCGCGTGAAGCCGGGTCGTCAGTATCAGGAAAACGATCTGCCGGATCTGATCGCTTCAATCGACAAGCCGTTCCTGCTGATCCTCGATGGCGTGACCGATCCACACAACCTTGGTGCTTGCCTGCGTAGCGCAGATGCCGCGGGCGTACACGCGGTGATCGTGCCAAGAGATCGCTCCGCACAGCTGAACGCAACGGCAAAAAAAGTGGCCTGCGGCGCGGCTGAGAATGTTCCGCTGATCCGCGTGACTAACCTCGCGCGTACTATGCGTATGCTGCAAGAAGAGAGCGTATGGATTGTCGGCACCGCTGGTGAAGCGACCCACACGTTGTTCCAAAGCAAGATGACCGGTGCGATGGCGCTGGTCATGGGTGCCGAAGGCGAAGGCATGCGTCGCCTGACTCGTGAACACTGTGATGAGCTGATCAGCATTCCGATGGCGGGCAGCGTGTCATCGCTAAACGTATCCGTAGCAACAGGGATTTGCCTGTTTGAAGCGGTACGTCAGCGTAGCTAAATTCGTAGGCCGGATAAGCGAAGCGCCATCCGGCACACTGCGTGCTGATTGCCGGATGGCGCTTCGCTTATCCGGCCTACCGTTCTTCTGAGTTCAACGCCTTAACTGACCAGCATTACACCCTTTGGGGTGTTTTTTTTGTGTATTACCCCCCACCGTCCATACTTAACACATTGCCTGACGACGGAGGGAGACACATGCACTGGCAAACTCACACCGTTTTTAATCAACCCACTCCATTAAAAAACAGCAACTTATTTCTCTCTGACCTAGCGCTGTGTGAGGCGGTATCCCGCCATGATGCGGGCTGGGACAGCGAGCTGCTGGCGAGCATCGGCCAACAGCTTGGTACTGCCGAATCCCTTGAGCTTGGCCGACTTGCCAACGCACACCCGCCTGAACTGCTTCGCTACGATCCGCAGGGACAACGGCTGGACGATGTTCGCTTCCACCCCGCTTGGCATCTGCTGATGCAGGGATTATGCGCTAATCGCGTACATAATCTTCCTTGGGAGGAGACGGCGCGTAGCGGCTCATTTGTCGCTCGCGCTGCGCGTTTTATGCTGCATGCTCAGGTTGAAGCGGGGACTCTTTGCCCTGCGACGATGACCTTTGCGGCGACGCCGCTGCTGCTGAAAACATTGCCGCCGTTATTTTCTGATTGGCTACCGGGGTTGCTAAGCGATCGCTATGACGCGCACCAGCTTAGCGGTGGGCAAAAACGCGGGCTGCTTATTGGTATGGGAATGACCGAAAAGCAGGGGGGCTCGGATGTCCTAAGCAACAGCACCCGTGCCGAGCGATTATCAGACGGCAGCTATCAGTTAACCGGGCATAAATGGTTTTACTCGGTGCCGCAAAGCGATGCCCATCTGGTGCTGGCACAGGCCAGCGGTGGGCTAACCTGTTTCTTCGTTCCACGCCTGTTGCCCGACGGAACGCGCAACGCCATTCGCATAGAGCGGCTGAAAGAGAAGCTGGGTAATCGCGCTAACGCCAGCGCTGAGGCGGAGTTTCAGCAGGCGCTAGGTTGGCCGATAGGCGAAGAGGGCGAAGGGATTCGGCAGATCTTAAAAATGGGTGGCCTGACGCGGTTTGACTGCGCGCTGGGCAGCCATGGCTTGATGCGCCGCGCGTTATCGGTGGCGTTGTATCATGCTTTTCAGCGCCAGGTATTTGGCCGAAGCCTCGTTGAGCAGCCGCTAATGCGCCAAGTGCTGGGGCGAATGGCGCTACAGCTAGAGGGACAAACGGCGTTGGTGTTCCGTCTGGCTCATGCTTGGGGACAACCTCACTCCGTGCAGGAGATGCTGTGGGCGCGCTTATTTACGCCCGCCGCTAAGTTCGCTATCTGCAAAGCGGGAATTCCATTTGTCGCCGAGGCAATGGAGGTGCTGGGCGGTATTGGCTACTGCGAAGAAAGTGAGCTCCCGCGGCTGTATCGCGAAATGCCGGTCAATAGTATATGGGAAGGCTCCGGTAATATTATGTGTCTTGATGTGCTGCGCGTGCTGACGAAACAGCCCGATGCGGTAGCGCTTTTGCTGGACGAATACGCGCAAGTCAAAGGTCAGGATCGCCATTTCGACAGGCATTGGCGACAGCTTCAACAAAGGCTGCGTAAACCCACGGAATCGCAGGGACGTGAAATTACCGGACAGCTATATTTGCTTGCGGTTGGCGCACAGATGTTGCGAACGGCATCCCCACCGTTATCTCAGGCATGGTGTCGAATGATGCTTGATCCACGAGGCGGCATCATGCTCAGCGAGCAGGTGATTAACGAGGTGTTAAGTCGGGCGACGGGCGGAGGAAGGTAGTGAAGCGGGGCGTGGAAGAGGCGTAACCTGTGTAACGCATCTTCCACTATTGGCTCATCTTAGGCATAGATTATCGCCTGTGCACGCCAGTTATCCTGCTGCGGTTCTTCATACATCTGAACAATTCGGTACCAGGATGCGCCCTGTTCGTCCGCTTTGTGGGCGATCGCCCTTTCAACATCTTCTAGGCTACCGGTAACGTTGTTTACCGAAATCAAACCGATTTCATTGAGCCCAGTGACACAATCTGCGCTGGCGAACTCTGCGGATTGTGCCGCAGCAACGTGCCTGCCGCCGGGCAAAAGCAGGGTAGATAAGGTAAATGATTGTTTCATCGTCAGCTCCATTTCACATAACCCATCGGGGGGCATTCCATAGCAGACGTCTATCCTGTATTCAGACTAGGCGCCATTGTGCATCAGGGAAACGTGAAACGGTGCAAACCTACGTAAAGCTCGTAAAGGCTACTTACGGTAAAGAATTGCCTGTGAGTACCACTGTCCGGGCACAACCGTGTCATCAATCATAATGACAACATAGTAGTCCGCTTTCTGCGCGGTGGCTTTTGCCCTGATCGTCTCTTCGACGTCCATCGGCGAGCCGTACACCAGCGCGCTGACGGTACCCATGCGCTGCAAACCTTCCGTCTGGTTGCGGCGAATCTCCTGCGGGTGGTCGGTTGCTGCTGGTGGCGCTTCAGGCGTGCCTTCCAACAGGGTGCAACCGCTCAGCATGAGCGCCAACAACATAGGGATAAACCGTTTTATCGCCATTTCCCGTTTCCTGATAGCCATAGTGTAGTGGGGAAAAATTTCCCTTTTGGGTTAATGTTCCTGATTTGTTAACCGTAGCGCTATTTTCGAATGAAAACATTACGAAATCGTAACCTAGTTCTCAATGTTATGAATCAGGGGTATTGTCGTCATATTGCTGCATCATTTTTCGTATGCCATCGCCGCATGGCTAAAGGAGTTTATCTATGATTGAGCTGGAAATACGCCCGCTGGCAGGGCAGCAAGTTTTGCATGCTTATCCTAAAGGATACGCAGAAATAGCGCTGCCTTGCGTAGTTTTTTATCACGGATTTACCTCCTCGAACGTTGTTTATAGCTATTTCGCGGTGGCATTAGCGCAGGCGGGTTTTCGGGTCATCATGCCAAGCGCTGCCGATCACGGTGAACGCTTTACCGGCGATAGTGAAGGGCGGATGCAGCATTTCTGGCAGATACTGGTGCAGAACTTCACCGAATTTCCGGCGTTGCGGGATGCGCTGCTGGAGAGTGCTTTAGTCAGCGAGGGACGGCTGGCGGTGGCGGGAGCATCGATGGGCGGCATGACGGCGCTTGGCTTGATGGCGCAGCACCCAGAACTAAAATGTGTCGCAAGCCTGATGGGTTCGGGCTATTTTGCCTCGCTTTCCCACACGCTGTTTCCGCCGACTAAGGCAACGCCGCTGGAGCAGGAGCGACTGTTAGCGCCGTTGGCAAAATGGGATGTTGGGCATCAACTGGCACGTTTGGCCGATCGTCCGCTGTTGCTATGGCATGGTGAAGAGGATGACATCGTGCCTGCGGGTGAGACCTTTCGTTTACAGCAGGCGCTGCGTGAAGCGCAGTTGGATACCCAACTGACCTGCGTCTGGCAGCCGGGCGTTCGCCACCGAATTACGCCAGAAGCACTGGCCAGCACGGTGGCGTTTTTCCGCCAGCATCTTTAAACGCAGATGACCTGTACACCCTGATCCTCAAGTTTCTTGAGGATTGCGGGGTCAGCCTGTTTGCCGGTGATGAGCAGATCTATCTCATCGGCACGGCTGAACAGCATACCGGCACGCTCGCCGACTTTGCTGCTATCGACCAACACTACCAGTTTGCCAACCACATTCAGCATCTTCTGCTCTGCCATCGCGGTGAGCATATCGGTCTTATATAACCCTTCGGCCGTGAGCCCTTTGCCGCTGGTAAACATCCAGTGCCCGGCGTAGAGACTATTTTCGCTGCCCTGCGGACTGAGCGTAATGGCGTGACTGCGATTGTACTGACCGCCCATTATGATCACGCTGTCGTGTTCTTGATCGATAAGATAGTTCGCCAGCGGCAAATAGTTGGTGATGATCTGCACCGGTTTGCCGCAGATCTCTTGGCCGACCAGAAATGCGGTTGAACCACAGTTGATCACCACGCTTTCCCCCGGCATGACCAGCTGCGCTGCGGCTTTAGCAATCCGCACCTTTTCATCGTGATTCTGCGCCTGGTGAATATTCATCGGCGACCAACGTGGGCGCTGCTGGTTAATCGCTTCGGCGCCGTTACGCACTTTTTTCAGCTTGCCGCTTTCATCCAGTTTGTTGATATCCCTGCGGGCCGTGGCGGGTGAGATCCCCAGACGGGAAATCACCTGCTCTACTGTAACAAAGCCCGCCTGTGCCAGCAGTTCCAGTAGAATCTGATGTCTTTGCGCTTCCGTCATGAGCTAATCCGAAAAAAAATGATGATTAAAGATGATATTTGAAAGCTCGGTAAATTACTAAAGTTATTCCGGCGTCACCCCGTAGGCCGGATAAGGCGAAGCCGCCATCCGGCAACCAACTCAGGCTGCCTGATGGCGCTGCGCTTATCAGGCCTACGGGATCCGCGCTGCAGGGCAAAAATTACAGGAAAGATTTAAACGGCAGATCCGACTCGAGGGTAAAGCAGTCCTCAAAGCCACGCGGATAGTGATATTCAAAATTATCTTTATCCAGCGGCCAGGTGAATTTGCCGCCCACCTGCCAGATGAAAGGTTTGAATCCATACTTCAGGCGATCTTTTTTCATCTCCCACAGCATGCGGATCTCCTGCGGATCGGCTTGGAAGTTTGACCAGATATCGTGATGGAACGGGATAACCACTTTGGTATTCAACGCTTCCGCCATACGCAGTATGTCGGCGCTGGTCATCTTGTCGGTAATACCGCGTGGGTTCTCGCCGTATGATCCCAGTGCGACGTCGATATGATGCTCATTACCGTGTTTTGCGTAGTAGTTGGAATAGTGGGAATCACCGCTGTGGTACAGCGTGCCGCCCGGCGTTTTGAACAGATAGTTAACGGCCCGGAAGTCCATGCCGTCTGGCAACACGCCCGCCGCTTTTTGATCGGCAGGAAGGGTGATCAAGGCCGTGCGGTCAAACGCATCAAGTGCATGAATTTCAATATCTTTCACCTTCACGATGTCGCCGGGCTTCACCACGATACAGCGCGACGCCGGTACGCCCCAGCCGATCCACAGATCGACACAGGTTTGCGGCCCGATGAATGGCACATCGTCGGCACAGTTCTGCATCACTGCCGCCGCGACGTTGACATCAATATGATCGTTATGATCGTGCGTAGCCAAAACGGCATCGATCTGACGGATAGCAAAGGGATCCAGCACGAATGGCGTAGTACGCAGATTCGGCTGCAGCTTTTTCACCCCGGCCATACGCTGCATCTGGTGACCTTGCTTCATCAGCGGGTTGCCGTGGCTCTGCTTACCGGTGCCACACCAGAAATCGACGCAGACGTTGGCGCCGCCTTCCGATTTGAGCCAAATTCCCGTACATCCTAGCCACCACATGGCAAACGTCCCCGGCGCGACCTGTTCCTGCTCAATTTCTTCGTTCAGCCAGCTTCCCCACTCTGGAAAGGTGCTCAAGATCCAGGATTCTCGTGAGATGGTCTCTACTTTGCTCATCGTGTTCCCCTTTGTTTTATCAAAAATAATCATTTGGTGATTTATTGTGATTGATAATTGCATCATTTTTTCATGAATGCAACGAGGTAATTCTGATGAAGCGGAGCTGACTAGAGCGGCGTGTAACCAGGGGTAATCAATTATTAATTCATGTTTTTATTGTATTTAATTGATTTAAATGGGTTATTTTTCAATTTTTTTGTGGGGTTCGAAACCCTCTCTTAAGATGTGCTTATTATTGCGGCGCACATCACAATTAATCAAATTGAATCTTGTTGTGATTATTTTTGATTATTAGAGTGAGTGGCGTCGCTGAACAGCGCAGTCGGTTCAGCTCCCTCACTCATTGGAGAGCGTTATGGAGATCCTCTACAACATCTTTACCGTCTTTTTTAACCAGGTGATGACCAACGCTCCGCTGCTGTTGGGGATCGTGACCTGTCTGGGCTACATCCTGTTGCGTAAAAGCGTCAGCGTGATTATCAAAGGCACCATCAAGACGATTATCGGCTTTATGCTGCTGCAGGCGGGGTCTGGTATTTTGACCAGTACCTTTAAGCCGGTAGTGGCAAAGATGTCCGAGGTTTATGGCATCAACGGCGCCATCTCTGACACATACGCCTCAATGATGGCGACCATCGAACGCATGGGGGATGCCTATAGCTGGGTGGGGTATGCGGTGCTGTTGGCACTGGCGCTGAACATTTGTTACGTGCTGCTGCGGCGTATCACCGGTATTCGAACCATCATGCTGACCGGGCACATCATGTTCCAGCAGGCCGGGTTGATCGCCGTTACCCTCTACATCTTCGGCTATTCAATGTGGACGACGATTATCTGCACCGCCATCCTGGTTTCCCTGTACTGGGGGATCACCTCCAACATGATGTACAAGCCAACGCAGGAAGTGACGGATGGCTGTGGTTTTTCTATCGGTCACCAGCAGCAGTTTGCCTCATGGATTGCTTATAAAATTGCGCCGTATCTGGGTAAAAAAGAGGAAAGCGTTGAAGACCTTAAGCTGCCCGGCTGGCTGAATATTTTCCACGACAACATTGTCTCCACGGCAATCGTCATGACCCTGTTCTTCGGCGCCATTTTGCTTTCCTTCGGCATTGACGTCGTTCAGGCAATGGCCGGCAAAACCCACTGGACGGTCTATATCCTACAAACCGGCTTCTCGTTCGCGGTTGCCATTTTCATCATTACCCAGGGCGTGCGCATGTTTGTTGCGGAGCTCTCGGAAGCGTTCAACGGTATTTCCCAGCGCCTGATCCCCGGCGCAGTATTGGCTATCGACTGTGCGGCTATCTATAGCTTCGCGCCAAATGCCGTGGTCTGGGGCTTTATGTGGGGCACCATCGGCCAGCTGATTGCCGTTGGCATTCTGGTGGGCTGCGGCTCTTCGATCCTGATTATTCCCGGTTTTATCCCGATGTTCTTCTCTAACGCCACCATCGGCGTGTTTGCCAACCACTTTGGTGGCTGGCGCGCGGCGCTCAAGATTTGCCTGGTGATGGGCATGATTGAAATCTTTGGCTGCGTTTGGGCGGTGAAACTTACCGGCATGAGCGCGTGGATGGGCATGGCGGATTGGTCGATTCTGGCGCCGCCGATGATGCAGGGCTTTGCCTCCATCGGCATTGCGTTTATGGCCGTCATTATCGTGATTGCACTGGCTTACATGGTCTTCGCCGGACGTGCACTGCGCGCTGAGGAAGATGCAGAAAAACAACTGGCAGATGCTTCTGCTCAATAAGGGGTTTTGACTATGACCGTACGTATCCTAGCAGTATGTGGTAACGGGCAAGGCAGCTCGATGATCATGAAAATGAAGGTCGATCAGTTTCTGACTCAATCCAATATTGACCACACGGTGAACAGCTGTGCGGTGGGGGAATACAAAAGCGAATTGAGCGGAGCCGACATTATTATCGCTTCCACCCATATCGCCGGTGAAATCACCGTTTCTGGCAATAAACACGTGGTCGGCGTGCGCAACATGCTGTCTCCCGCTGATTTTGGCCCCAAGCTGTTGGAAGTGATTAAAGAGCATTTCCCACAGGACATGAAGTAAGGGCGCGCGATGAAATTACGTGATTCTCTGGCTGACAACCATTCCATTCTTTTACAGGCCGACGCCGCAACTTGGCAGGAAGCGGTCAAGCTCGGCGTTGACCTGCTGGTTAAAGCCGACGTGGTTGAACCGCGCTACTACCAAGCCATTCTCGACGGCGTTGAACAGTTTGGCCCCTACTTTGTGATAGCGCCCGGCCTAGCCATGCCGCACGGACGCCCGGAAGAGGGGGTGAAGAGAACCGGCTTTGCGCTGGTGACGCTGAAAACGCCGCTGGTGTTCAACCATGAAGATAACGATCCGGTCGATATCTTGATAACCATGGCGGCAGTCGACGCCAATACCCATCAGGAAGTCGGCATCATGCAGATCGTTAACCTGTTTGACGATGAGGCCAATTTTGACCGTTTACGCGCCTGCCGCACCGAGCAGGACGTGCTGGATTTAATTGATAGCGCCAACGCGGCGACCGTTTAAAAGGAATAGCGAAATGTCATTACCTATGTTGCAGGTTGCGCTGGATAACCAATCAATGTCCTCCGCATATGAAACCACGCGCCTGATTGCCGATGAAGTGGACATCATTGAAGTGGGCACCATCCTGTGCGTGGCCGAGGGCGTGCGCGCGGTTCGCGACCTCAAGGCGCTGTACCCGCATAAAATCGTGTTGGCGGATGCCAAAATTGCCGATGCGGGGAAAATCCTCTCCCGCATGTGCTTTGAGGCCAATGCCGATTGGGTGACGGTGATCTGCTGTGCCGATATCAATACCGCCAAAGGTGCGCTGGATGTGGCGAAAGAGTTCGGCGGCGACGTACAGATTGAACTGACCGGATTCTGGACCTGGAAGCAGGCGCAGGAGTGGCGCGACGTGGGCATTGGGCAGGTGGTTTATCACCGTAGCCGTGATGCGCAGGCGGCTGGCGTGGCGTGGAGCGAACAAGATATCAACGCGATAAAACGTCTAGCCGATATGGGCTTTAAGGTCACCGTGACCGGTGGGCTGGCGCTGGAAGATCTGCCGTTATTCAAAGGCATTCCCATTCACGTTTTCATTGCCGGTCGCAGCATTCGTGATGCCGCCTCACCGGTTGAAGCTGCCCGTCAGTTTAAACGCTCCATTGCCCAGCTTTGGGGCTAAGGAGCGGCTATGCTGTTGAAAAATATCCCGTTGGGCATATATGAGAAAGCGCTCCCCGCAGGGGAGTGCTGGATGGAACGCCTGCGGCTAGCAAAAGATTTAGGTTTTGATTTTGTTGAAATGTCGGTAGATGAAACGGACGCCCGTCTGGCTCGTCTTGATTGGAGCCGTGAACAGCGTCTGGCGCTGGTGGCGGCGATTGCCGAAACCGGTATTCGGGTACCGTCCATGTGTCTGAGCGCCCACCGCCGCTTTCCGCTTGGCTGCGAAGATGACGCGGTGCGTACTCAAGGGTTGGATATTATGCGCAAAGCGATAAAGTTTGCGCAGGACATTGGAGTCCGCGTTATCCAACTGGCGGGTTACGACGTCTACTATCAGGAAGCCAATGATGAAACGCGCCGTCGTTTTCGCGAAGGGCTAAAAGAGAGCGTTGAGATGGCAAGCCGTGCTCAGGTGACGCTGGCGATGGAGATTATGGACTACCCCTTGATGAACTCCATCAGCAAGGCGCTGGGCTACGCGCACTACCTCAACAATCCGTGGTTCCAGCTCTATCCAGACATCGGCAATCTGTCGGCGTGGGACAACGATGTGCAGATGGAGCTGCAGGCGGGAATAGGGCATATCGTGGCGGTGCATGTTAAAGATACGCGCCCTGGCGTCTTTAAAAACGTACCGTTTGGTGAAGGTGTGGTCGATTTTGAGCGCTGCTTCGAAACACTCAAGGAAAGCGGCTACTGCGGGCCTTATCTGATTGAGATGTGGAGCGAAACGTCAGACGACCCGGCGCGTGAAGTCGCGAAAGCACGTGATTGGGTGAAAGCTCGAATGGCCCGCGCTGGCCTTGTGGAGGCGGCATAATGCAAAAGCTAAAGCAGCAGGTGTTTGCCGCCAATATGGATCTGCCGCGTTACGGGCTGGTGACATTTACCTGGGGTAACGTTAGCGCCATTGACCGTAAGCGGGGGCTGGTGGTGATTAAGCCCAGCGGCGTCGCGTATGAAACCATGACCGTGGATGACATGGTGGTGGTGGATATGGACGGTAACGTGGTGGAAGGGCGCTATCGCCCCTCGTCCGATACGGCCACCCACCTAGTTTTATACCGCCGCTATCCGTCGCTCGGCGGCATCGTCCATACCCACTCAACGCATGCAACCGCATGGGCGCAGGCTGGGCTGGCGATCCCGGCGCTGGGAACCACCCATGCGGACTACTTCTTTGGCGATATTCCCTGCACCCGGGCGTTAAGCGAAGAAGAGGTGGATGGCGAATATGAACTCAATACGGGGCAAGTGATTATCGAAACGCTGGCTGAGACTGCGCCGCTGCATACGCCCGGTATCGTGGTGTATCAACACGGCCCATTTGCGTGGGGCAAAGATGCGCACGACGCGGTGCATAATGCGGTGGTCATGGAGGAAGTCGCCAGAATGGCGTGGATCGCGCGCAGCATTAATCCGGCGCTTAAGCCTATCGATGGTTACCTAATGAATAAGCACTTCATGCGTAAGCACGGCCCCAACGCCTATTACGGGCAGAAGTAACCGGCATAGCGCTCCAGAATTTGTACTCCTACGGGATGTTACTGGTCTGGTTCTGGAGCCTTTTAAATGCTTCGCCCCCGGGCGGGGGCGAAGTGACAAGGCCGGATATCAGCGATAAATCACAGCGCTGGCGTGGATTAATCCACCGCTTCCCGGTTCATGCATCAGGATGGGCTGGAAGTATTTAGCCCCCTGAGCATCGCTCTCCTGACTGAGCGCCCGATCGGCCTCTTGCTCAGTGGCGATATTATGATTGATATAGATAACTCCCAGGCTCTGCACATCGTCCATGTTACGTGCCTGATGGCCATCAATCTGAATGGCGGCCTGCGCGCTGACGCTAACCATTAGCGCAGCTATTACGGCAATGATGATGTTTTTCATACCTTACTCCTACTAACAGACCTGACGTTTACTCGGCTCTCCTCGGGTTGTGGGGGGCTTCTGACTTAAGTGTAATCCCTCTACGCCAACTCCACCGAGACGATTTCTGATGGAGTTGTTCAAAAAATTACCGCTTTCCGAGCTGTTTAATTTTAAATCACTGACTTAGCTCAGCTTTGCGCTTTGTGCGAATTTATTGCGCAATCAGCTTGAGTTTCCCATGGGGGGCAAGTATGATTACGCGTCATTTTTCAGCCGACCTTTAACACGTTCCTTGCCTCCATGGGCCTCGGCTGACCCAGACAGGAGGCTGAATAATCCGTAAGGAGCAATTCGATGCGTCATTACGAAATCGTTTTTATGGTCCATCCTGACCAGAGCGAACAGGTTCCGGGTATGATCGAACGCTACACTACTGCAATCACTGCAGCAGAAGGCACGATCCACCGTCTGGAAGACTGGGGCCGCCGTCAGCTGGCTTATCCGATCAACAAACTGCACAAAGCTCACTACGTTCTGCTGAACGTTGAAGCTCCGCAGGAAGCGATCGATGAGCTGGAAACAAACTTCCGCTTCAACGATGCCGTTATCCGCAGCATGGTTATGCGTACTAAGCACGCTGTTACCGAAGCATCTCCAATGGTTAAAGCGAAAGACGAACGTCGTGAACGTCGTGACGATTTCGCTAACGAAACCGCTGATGATGCTGAAGCTGGGGATTCTGAAGAGTAATTTCTGATGACCAACCGTCTGGTGTTATCCGGCACAGTGTGCAGGACGCCGCTTCGTAAGGTCAGCCCATCAGGAATTCCTCATTGCCAGTTCGTGCTTGAGCATCGTTCTGTGCAGGAGGAAGCCGGTTTTCACCGGCAGGCATGGTGTCAAATGCCCGTTATTATTAGCGGACAAGAGAACCAAGCTATTACTCACAGTATAACGGTCGGCAGTGCAGTGATCGTTCAGGGTTTTATCTGTTGCCACAAAGCAAAGAATGGCCTGAGCAAAATGGTTCTGCATGCCGAGCAGATTGAATTGATAGATTCTGGAGACTAGCCATATGGCACGTTATTTCCGTCGTCGCAAGTTCTGCCGTTTCACCGCGGAAGGCGTTGTTGAGATCGATTACAAAGACATCGCAACGTTGAAAAACTACATTACCGAAAGCGGTAAAATTGTCCCGAGCCGTATCACCGGTACTCGTGCAAAATACCAGCGTCAGCTGGCTCGCTGCATCAAGCGCGCTCGCTACCTGTCCCTGCTGCCGTATACCGATCGTCATCAGTAATCGGCCGCTGTCTATTAACGACTTTAAGAGGATAAGGTAATGCAAGTTATTCTGCTTGATAAAGTAGCAAACCTGGGTAGCCTGGGTGATCAGGTTAACGTTAAAGCGGGCTACGCTCGTAACTTCCTGGTACCACAGGGTAAAGCTGTTCCTGCTACCAAGAAAAACGTTGAATTCTTCGAAGCACGTCGTGCAGAACTGGAAGCTAAACTGGCTGACGTTCTGGGCGCTGCAGAAGCTCGTGCTGCACAGATCGTAGCACTGGAATCAGTAACCATCGCGTCTAAAGCAGGCGACGAAGGTAAACTGTTCGGTTCCATCGGTACTCGCGACATCGCTGATGCAGTTACTGCAGCAGGCGTTAAAGTTGCTAAGAGCGAAGTTCGTCTGCCGAACGGCGTTCTGCGTACTGTTGGCGAGCACGAAGTGGACTTCCAGGTTCACAGCGAAGTATTCGCTAAAGTTATCATCAACGTTGTTGCTGAGTAATCCGCAACCTTCGTTTTGGTAACAACAAATCGCCGGCCTTGTGCCGGCGTTTTGCTTTTTAGTTCCACCACTTTTCAACTGGCTATTCTTTATTCCTTTCGCGATAATCCATAAATTAAAACAATATTTTATTTTTTGGTGAAAGAATGGATACCCTCCGCCAGCCTCCGCTATTTGCCCGTAAGAATGTCGTTTACCTCGGCGCTGCTTTCTGCTGCCTGCTGTGGGGGAGCGCCTATCCGGCCATTAAGAGCGGGTATGAACTGTTCCAGATTGCCGCCGACGACATCCCCGGCAAAATTGTCTTCGCCGGCTATCGTTTCCTGTTTGCGGGCCTGCTGCTGTTAGCGCTGGCCGTTGCACAGAGAAAGCCTATTGCACGCCTTAATCCGCGCCAGTTCGGGCAGCTTACGCTCTTGGGGCTTACACAGACTTCGCTGCAGTACATCTTCTTTTACGTCGGCTTGGCTTTTACCACCGGGGTTAAAGGGTCAATCATGAACGCCACCGGCACCTTCTTCAGCGTGCTGCTGGCGCATTTCATCTACCAGAACGACCGGCTGAGCTACAACAAGACGCTGGGCTGTATCCTCGGTTTTGCCGGGGTGATGGCGGTGAACTTCAACAGCGGGTTACTGGATTTCAACTTTAGCCTAGGCGATGGATCGGTCGTGCTGGCGGCCTTTATCTTGTCGGCGGCATCGCTATACGGTAAACGCATCTCGCAAACGGTCGACCCAACGGTAATGACCGGCTACCAACTGGCGCTGGGCGGTCTGGCGCTGGTCGTCGGAGGATATCTGAGTGGCGGCACGTTAACCTTCCACGGCTTCTCCTCGGTGGCGATTCTTGGCTACCTGACGCTGCTCTCCTCGGTGGCCTTTGCGCTGTGGAGCATTCTGCTGAAATACAATCGTGTCGGAATGATTGCGCCGTTTAACTTCCTGATCCCGGTATCGGGATCGGTGCTGTCGGCGATTTTCCTCGGTGAGAACATTCTTGAGTGGAAATACGCGATTGCGCTGGTGCTGGTGTGTTCGGGGATTTGGTGGGTCAATAAGATTAAGCGGTAACGCCTGATGGCGCTTCGCTTATCAGGCCTACAATCGCGGTTGCTGTAGGCCGGATAAAGCGACGCCGCCATCCGGCAATCTGGTTTAACGTGCGCGAATAAAGCTGCCGTCGGCTTGACGGGTAAACAGGACCTGTCCGCTATCAGACTCAATCGTTAACCCCGTCACCACGCCGTTGGCGTTCTTACGAATCTGCACTTTCTGGCCATTCTTCAGCGTGCTGAGCGGTTTGCCAGCACCCTCTACCTGAGCCATCGCATAAACGTCGGTTGGCGGCAGGTTATTGTCACGGAAAAGCTGAGCCAGCGTTTTCCCAGCTTCCACCTGGTAAGTTTGCCACCCGCTGTTGCTGCGGTTTTCCTGGTATGGCTGCGTACGCGACGGCGCGGCCGGTGCGGTCTGGTCGCTGGTTTGCTCTTCCTGCACCGGCTCAGGCTCGACTGGCGCCACCTGGTCTAAATCGTTAGACGGAGTAACCAGTTGCGCATGCAGCGGCTGCGCATCGGGCTGCGGCCTTGACTGTGACTGGAAGTCCAGCTGCGCATTACGGCTGACGGGCTGCGGCGGGCTGTCATCGGCAGAAGGCAGCAGGAAGCCGATAATCACAGCCAGCGCAGCGATAATCACGCCGCGACGGTGAGCAAGCGGCAGCGGGTCCAGGATGCGGAGGTTGTCCGGCGCATGCCAGATCTTCTTCAGCAAAGGTTTCACTTCAAATCTCCCGGGCATGGCTTCCTCCTGCTCCGTGTCTTTTCTATCAACTAACTGCCTGATGAAAGTGGTAAAGCACTCTTTCATCATATCCCATAGGTAATATTTATTGTTTCTTTTTCCCGGTAATTTGTCATCTTTCCTGACGCAAAGTTTTACGCTATGCGGCGTGGCTGCTATGCTGCCCGCTACTTTATACCCTAAGAAAGGAAAGACGATGGCCACCCCGACTTTTGACACCATTGAAGCACAGGCAAGCTACGGTATTGGCCTGCAGGTAGGACAGCAGCTGAGCGAGTCCGGTTTGCAGGGTTTACTGCCAGAAGCACTGGTTGCCGGTATCGCTGATGCGCTGGAAGGCAAACAACCTGCTGTGCCAGTCGATGTTGTTCACCGTGCGCTGCGTGAAATCCACGAACGTGCGGATGCTGTCCGTCGTGAACGTTTTGCCTCTATGGCAGAAGACGGCGTGAAATACCTGGAAGAAAACCGTGAGAAAGAAGGCGTAAACAGCACCGAAACCGGTCTGCAGTTCCGCGTTCTGACCCAGGGCGAAGGCGCAATCCCAGCGCGCACCGACCACGTACGCGTGCACTATACCGGTAAGCTGATTGACGGCACCGTCTTCGACAGCTCCGTTGCGCGTGGCGAACCGGCTGAATTCCCGGTTAACGGCGTGATCCCAGGCTGGATTGAAGCGCTGACTCTGATGCCTGTTGGCTCTAAATGGGAACTGACTATCCCTCACGAACTGGCCTACGGCGAGCGTGGCGCGGGTGCTTCTATCCCTCCGTTCAGCACCTTGGTCTTCGACGTTGAGTTACTGGAAATCCTGTAATTCTCGCCTTTATCCTCTCTCCGTCCGGGGAGAGGATACAAACTCCTGAAGTTTGATATATCCTGGGATTTAATCTTGCAAATACTACTGTTGCGTGTATTTTTGTGAGCTGTTTCCCATAGGTGTGGTGATATAACACTCACTTTAAACATAAATTTAACATTATATTTAAATCATAGTATTCATCCCCCCGATTCTTACCTAATATCGAGACATCCTATAGCAGGATGCGTTTTGCATAACGACATAAAGGGCCAGTAGAGCCCGCACAACACAGACAGAAACAACAGGAATGAAATCAAATGGTTGATCAGATCAAAGTCGCTGCTGCCGCAGAGCAGGAGCCGGCCGAACAATCGCTACGGCGAAACCTAACTAACCGACATATCCAGCTTATCGCGATCGGCGGTGCCATCGGGACAGGCCTGTTTATGGGCTCCGGGAAAACTATCAGTCTGGCAGGGCCATCGATCATTTTCGTTTATATGATCATCGGCTTTATGCTTTTCTTCGTGATGCGCGCCATGGGGGAGCTGCTGCTCTCCAATCTCGAATATAAGTCGTTTAGCGACTTTGCTGCCGACCTGCTTGGTCCGTGGGCGGGGTATTTTACCGGCTGGACCTACTGGTTCTGCTGGGTGGTAACCGGCATGGCCGATGTGGTGGCAATCACCGCCTACGCCCAGTTCTGGTTCCCCGGACTCTCTGACTGGGTTGCGTCTCTCGCCGTGGTTGTGCTGCTGCTGAGCCTGAACCTCGCCACCGTAAAAATGTTCGGTGAGATGGAGTTCTGGTTTGCGATGATCAAAATCGTCGCGATTGTGGCGCTGATTATCGTGGGGCTGGTGATGGTGCTGATGCACTTTAAATCCCCAACCGGCGTGGAAGCTTCATTTGCCCATCTGTGGAACGACGGCGGCTGGTTCCCGAAAGGGATTAGCGGCTTCTTCGCCGGTTTCCAGATAGCGGTGTTCGCGTTTGTGGGTATTGAGCTGGTGGGGACGACCGCCGCTGAAACCAAAGACCCGGAAAAATCACTGCCGCGGGCGATTAACTCGATTCCAATCCGTATCATCATGTTCTACGTCTTCGCGCTGATCGTCATCATGGCGGTAACGCCGTGGAGCTCCGTGGTTCCGGATAAGAGCCCGTTCGTTGAACTGTTTATGTTGGTTGGCCTGCCGGCCGCCGCCAGCATCATCAACTTTGTGGTGCTGACTTCGGCTACGTCGTCTGCCAACAGCGGCGTCTTCTCTACAAGCCGTATGCTGTTCGGTCTGGCACAGGATGGTGTTGCGCCGAGCCTGTTTGCCAAGCTTTCCAAGCGTGCAGTGCCAGCGAAGGGCCTGACCTTCTCCTGTATTTGCCTGCTGGGCGGCGTTGTTATGCTGATGGTTAACCCAAGCGTCATTGCAGCATTCACCATGATCACCACCGTATCGGCGATTCTGTTTATGTTCGTTTGGACGATTATCCTGTGCTCTTACCTGGTGTACCGTAAGCAGCGTCCACACCTGCATGAGTCTTCCAAGTACAAAATGCCGCTGGGCAAAGTGATGTGCTGGGTCTGCATGGTGTTCTTTGCATTCGTTCTGGTACTGCTGACGCTGGAAGCTGACACCCGCCAAGCACTGATGGTGACGCCGATTTGGTTCATCGTGCTGGGGCTGGGCTGGATGTTCCTGCGTAAGAATCAGCGGGCTAAGTAACCCATATCGCCCGATGGCGCTTCGCTTATCGGGCCTACGAGCGCTATCGTTGTAGGCCGGGTAAGCGTAGCGCCACCCGGCACAACCAAGCTCGAAACCTCAAGCGCCCTCCGGGGCGCTTTTTTCTTTTTGCGCCCCACGCGATAGAACCCCAGCCATCAACGTGATATTTTCGCCGCCAAACCAGAAAAAGGACGAAGATAAAATGCGTCAGAGAACAATTGTCTGCCCAGTTATCCAGAATGAAGGCGAATATCTGCTATGCAAAATGGCGGACGATCGCGGCGTGTTCCCCGGCCAGTGGGCGTTGTCCGGCGGCGGAATGGAAGCGGGTGAGACGATGGAACAGGCGCTGAGACGCGAGATTAGCGAAGAGCTTGGCGATGCGCTGAATATTACCGAGGTCAAACCGTGGGCTTTTCGTGATGACGTGCGGGTGAAAACCTACGCCGATGGCACCACCGAACAGATCTACATGATTTATCTCATCTTTGACTGTGTAAGCGCGAATCGCGAAGTGACTTTTAACGAAGAGTTTCAGGAGATTGCTTGGGTTAAACCCGAAGCGCTGGCAGCTATGGATTTAAACGTGGCGACACGAGAAACGTTCCGCCAGAAAGGACTGCTGTAATAACAGCCTCCCTTGCGGGAGGCTGTGTGCAAACTTATTCCCCGGCCAGAGCGCGCGGGAACAGCACGTTATTTTCGAGACTGATGTGTTCCATCAGATCGTCAATCATCTCGTTAATGCCGTTATACATCGCTTTCCACGTGGTGCAGGCTTCCGGTGGAATGGTCACGTTCTGCGTAGTGTGCTTAATCACTTCCAGCAGCTCACCGGCTTCATCGTGCTCGCTTTCCATTACGCTAATCGGCCCCATCGCCTGGCTGCCCATACCTTGTTTGATCATCGGGAACAGGATCTGTTCCTCTTTCATCATATGGCTGGACAGCTCCTGGTGCAGCATGGTCAGGTACTTCGCCAGACCTTTAGGCACGTTCGGCTTGTCGGCGTGCACACGTTCCACTTTAGTGGCCTGCAAAATCAGCTCTGGCAGTTGCTCGCGATGGCGGTCATGGTAACGCACGATAATATGGTCGATGATTTCAGCAAGCGGGGCGACGCGCCAGTCTTTCTCAACCGGCTGTTCTGCCAGTTTTGCCAGCTCTGCTTCAATGACGGCAACGTCCAGATCCTTACGATTTGCCGCACGATCAAGCGTCTGCTTACCGCCGCAGCAGTAATCCATATCATATTTACGGAACAGCGCAGATGCGCGTGGAATGGAGAGCGCCAGCTCGCCTAAAGGTTGGTCGCGAAAGGCCATAGCAGTTACCTCATCATCAATAATATAAGATGTATTTTAAATGCATCTTTAAGGCGGGTATATACCCTCTTGGGGTTATTTGAGAGAGGAACGGCCGGGGAGGTAAACAGCGGATGGCGTTAGACCGCCACCCACATCGGAATTAGGATTCAGGCATGGCTGAAGAGTGGTGCGAAGAGATTTTCCACGCAGCACCGTCCCAGGCGTAGGTGAAGGTATAGCGTGCAGACACGCTGGTGTTATCGGCGAAGGTGAACGTATAGGTACCGGTATCAATGGCCTTATTACAGCCAAGGCGAATGGTGCGGGTATCGATCTTACCGACCGGCTTCTTTTCTAGGAAATGCTCGAAGTAATCTTCACGTTCCGCATCCGTCAGACGCACCTGATTGGAAACTGTCGGTAACAGCACCGCATCGCTGAGGTAATTATCGGCCACCTTTTTGGCATCACCCGTTTTCAGTGAATCATTCCAGCGGTCGAATAACCCTTCAATTTGCGCTTTGCCGACCTTCGTGCAATCGGCGGCAGGCTTGGCGTCTGCCCATGCAGAACTTGAAATCAGCAGTAAAGAACCAACAATGGCGGATGTTTTGAACATATAAATCCCTTCAATCATTATGGATATGGAGAGGGGAAGGTACGCATAATAACTATTGGAAACAATATCGATTGTATATAGTTACAGTCATTTTACGTTTGTTGAAATAAAGCCAGATTTCTTGTTTTTTCTCCCTCGGCCCATGAATGGCGATCTGAAAGGGAGTTAAGTGATCGCAGTCACAAAAATTTATTATCATTTAAGGTGCTGAATCTTATTGATAATGGTTCTGGTAAGACCTGAATCGATTAAATAACCCCGCCGCGCTGCCGATAGTGAGACTTCAGACCACCTGCACTAGAAAGGCAAATGATGTTCAAACGAATAAAAGTCATTACCGTACTGATTATCGTGCTGTTCGCGCTGGGCGCGATGCAGCTTATCTCCGCGGGCGTATTCGTACGCGCGCTCAATAACGACAAGCAAAACTTTACCGTTTCTCAACTTTCCAGCCAGAACGTGGCGGAATTTACCGACGCATGGATAAGCCTCAACCAAGCGCGCGTTACTCTCAACCGTGGCATGCTGCGTCTGCAAGGCACGATGGCGAGCGCGACAAACGGTGGCGAACTGAAAACGCTGGTCGATACGGCGAATAACCTGTTGGCAGAAGCGAAAAGGCATTACGACAAGTACTATGCGCTGCCAGAAACGCCGGGGCTGGATAAGTTAGATCCGCACCTGTCAGACAATCTGGAAAAGCAGTACGGCATTTACTCTGCAACCCTGGCGCGCATGAATGAACTGCTGGCTGAAGGCAAGCTGGATGAGATGTTCAAGCAAAACGCCGAGCAAAAGCAGCAGGCAATGCAGGCGGTGTATCAGGATTGGCGCGCCGCGCAGGCTTCGCTGACTAACGCCGGTATTCAGCAAAACGAGAGCGACTACTCCCGTATCCTGTGGACTCTTGCCGCGATTATGCTGATGGTCGTCGCGGTGATTGTTGTCAGTTGGGTCGCGATGCAGCGCGTGTTGCTTAAGCCGTTACATGCGGTGATGGCGCATATTCGTCATATTGCCGAAGGGGACCTGACCAACCACATTAACACCGAAGGCAGTAATGAAATGGCGCTGCTGGCGCGCAACGTCAACGACATGCAACAGTCGCTGGCGAAAACCGTGGGCGTGGTGCGTGAAGGCGCTGACACCATTTACACCGGCGCGGGCGAAATCTCTGCCGGCAGCAACGATCTGTCATCGCGTACCGAACAGCAGGCGGCATCATTGGAAGAAACAGCGGCCAGCATGGAGCAACTGACCGCCACGGTGAAGCAGAACGCCGATAACGCCAGACAAGCGACTCAGCTGGCACAGAATGCCTCAGAGACCGCGCAGAAGGGCGGCAATGTGGTGGATGGCGTCGTGCGGACGATGGATGAAATCGCCGCCAGCTCCAGCAAGATTGCGCAGATCACCAACGTCATCGATGGCATCGCTTTCCAGACCAACATCCTGGCGCTGAACGCGGCGGTAGAAGCCGCCCGCGCGGGTGAACAAGGGCGTGGTTTTGCGGTGGTTGCCGGGGAAGTTCGCACCCTGGCCCAGCGTAGCGCCCAGGCGGCAAAAGAGATTAAAGGGCTGATTGATGACTCGGGCAACCGCGTCAGCGCCGGTTCCGCGCTGGTGCACGAAGCCGGGGAGACCATGGCCGAGATCGTCAACGCGGTAACCCGCGTGAGCGATATCATGGGTGAAATCGCCTCCGCTTCTGACGAACAGAGTCGTGGTATTGACCAAGTGGGTCAGGCGGTTGCCGAGATGGACCGCGTCACGCAGCAGAACGCCTCGCTGGTGGAAGAGTCGGCAACGGCTGCCGCGGCCCTAGAAGAACAGGCTGCACGTCTGAACGAGACGGTGGCGGTATTTAGGATCACCCGTCAGCAGCAGGCGCAGAAAGCGCCGGTGAAAAAAGCCTTCGCTCCCGCGGCGAAAAGCGCACCGCTGAACGAAGCGAACTGGGAAACCTTCTAAGCTTCAGGCGTCAAAGACCGGCAGGAGCGCCGGTCTTTGATTGCCGGATGGCGGCGTAGACGCCTTATCCGTGTGCAGACTCTGTAGGCCTGATAAGCGCAGCGCCATCAGGCATCACCCGAAACCGGCACCACCGTCGGCTTCTGCGGTTTCGAACGCACCGCAATCACCACACCTATCACCAGCAATGCAATCCCGCTCAGCGTCAGCATTGGCGGCATCTCCTGACGCAGCAGGAAGGTGTAGAGCAACCCCGCCAGCGTTTCAAAGACAATCAATGGCCCGAGGATCACCGTCGGCAGCTTTTGGCTCGCCACGTTCCAGCACAAGGCGCCGACCCATGAGCAAAGCACGGCAATGGCAATCATCAGGCCGATAAACACCGTAGGCCGTGGGCCGAAGGGCAGCGTAAACTCCGCGTTATGCAGGTGCAGCCAAATGCAGGCGGCTGCGTAGCCGACCAGCGACACCGGCAGCGTCACCAGCGCTTGGGCGGTCGCCCACATTAGCGGCGGCTTTTCCGGGTTTTCCCGCAGCCAGCGGGCGTTACGTAGTGCATACCACGCCCAGCACACCACCGATATGGAGGCCAGTGCGATACCGGAACCGTAGCGCCAGCCGCTGAAATTCGGCAGACCTTGGCGCAGTTCGGCCACGTTAACGCACATCAGCCCGATGCCAATCAGCACCAGCGCTGGCATCAGCCGTAGCCAAGAGAGTTTGCCGTCGCGCTGGCTATACAGCAGGTTGGCAAAGACCGGGATCACCACCGGCAGGGTGCCGATAATCATCGTTGATACCGGGGCACCGGTGCGCCCAATGGCGCTGGCAAGGCAGAAGTAATAGACCACATTGCCGACCAACGTCAGCCCCAGCGCTGTCCACCAGTCTTGGCGCGTTAGCTGACGCAATCGCGCGCGGCCCATCCACGCCAGCGGCAGGGCAATCAGCCCCAATGCCAAATAGCGCCCCATCGACTGCAATACCGCCGGGTAATCCGGCACGATAAGCGGCCCAACAAAAATCAGTCCCCACATTAAACCCGCTAACAGGGCGTACAGCACACCGCTAATCATCGTGATACCTGCATTCATTCAACATGAGCAAAAGTGTAGGAGGGGAACG
Source organism: Kluyvera sp. STS39-E (assembly GCF_040932435.1). NCBI lineage: Bacteria > Pseudomonadati > Pseudomonadota > Gammaproteobacteria > Enterobacterales > Enterobacteriaceae > Kluyvera > Kluyvera sp. STS39-E. Next base: position 92,556 of record NZ_JBFQGA010000010.1, read on the forward strand.
GCGTTCAGTATTGTATGAGATTGCTGATTAGCGACGAGCAACCTGTTTTTGGTAGCGAACCGGGGTAATGCCGTAACGCTGAGTGAAGGCGCGGGTCAGATGGGATTGGTCGGTCAGGCCAGTGGCGGCGGCAACTTCCGCGGCGGGCATGCCGTGGGTGAGAAACCCTTTTGCTCGCCACAGGCGCACCGCCATCAGCATCTGGTGCGGAGTGACGTGGAAATGGGCTTTAAACTGGCGTTGGAAATGCCATGGGCTGAGCGCTGCCACGTTCGCTAATTCATCAAGGGTAATGGGGTGCATATAGTTGTCGTACAGATACTCGCGCACACGATCAAACCGATGCTGCGCTTCCGACAACGCCGGAGCATGGCAGGCTAACGGCTGGAAGGTGTCGATCATATCCAGCAGCAATCCCTTTTGCGCCAGCGGATCGTCGGTGTGCCACAGCGCGTGGATCTGGCGGCCAATTAACTGCGAGCGTTGGGGATCGTGGCGGGTGACGTCGGCAAACCACCAGTGACGAATGCCGGTGACCTCTTCGAGCAGGTCGGGCTCCAGATAAATCATTCGGTAGCGCCAGCCGTCCGCGGTTTCCGCTTCACCGGTATGCAGCTCATCGGGATTCATCGTTACGATGGAATGGACGGGGGCAACATGCTGGCTGCCGCGATAGCGAAAACGCTCGGCTCCAGCTTCAATAACGCCGATACCAAACGCTTCATGGGTGTGGGGTTCAAAGGCGTAACGCGAAATGTGGGCATGATACAGCTCAACGCCCGGCACCTGCGCCAGATGGCGAAAGCGCGCGCTGTCTTTCTCGTCGTTGAACTGTTCCGGTACGCCTTGCACGTGATTGTCCCCCTAGGCCATCTTTTCATTATCAGAGATGGCTGGCGGGGGCGCTACTACAATTAACCCAATTTTAACGCTTACAGAATGCCTTTGATGCTTTGCGCAAGCGAGGTCGTTGGGCGGCCAATCAGTTTGCTCAGCGTGTGGCTATCGTCGAACAGGCCACCTTTTGAGGCGCCAATGTCAGAATCCGCCAGCATATCGGCAAGCCCCGCCGGCAGGCCCACGCTCTTCAGTGCCGCAGCGAAATCGGCTTCGCTCAGGTTCTGATAGACCACGTGTTTGCCACTCTGTTTCGCCAGCTCTGCGGCGAGTTCGCTCAGCGTCCAGCCGTTATCGCCGGCCAGTTCGTAGACTTTACCCGCGTGACCGTCTTCAACCATCACATGTGCAGCGGCAGCAGCATAATCGTCGCGAGTAGCCGAGGCGATTTTGCCTTCTCCGGCGGCACCGATAAATACCCCATGTTCCAGCGCCGGCGGCGCGCTCGCCAGATAGTTTTCGGTATACCAGCCGTTACGCAGCAGCGCATAAGGGATGCCGGAATCGGCGAGCATTTTTTCGGTGGCGACGTGTTCATCGGCCAGACCCAGCGGTGATTTATCGGCGTGCAGCAGACTGGTATAGGCGATAAATTTCACGCCTGCAGCGACGGCGGCTTGAATGATATTTCGGTGCTGCGGTGCACGCTGGCCAACTTCACTGGAAGAAATAATCAGCAGCTTATCGACGCCCTGCAATGCGCGGGTTAGCGCGGCTTCGTCGCCATAATCGGCCTGACGAACGGCAACCCCTTTCTGACTTAGCGCTTCGGCCTTCGCTGGATTACGGACAATTGCGGCCAATTTATCGGCAGCGGTGGTGGTGAGCAGGCTATCGATAACAAGCTGGCCAAGCTGGCCGGTGGCTCCGGTAATCGCGATCATGGGTGTTCTCCTTCGTGTTCGTATGGTGTTGTGGTAAGCTAACACCATAACTAACTTTTAGTAAGTACGTACAAAAAGGTAAGTGTAAGAGAAATGAAACCGACGCTGACGCAAAAGCTACGCAATGGCAATCTGTTTGCCGAAAGCTGCCCCTCGCGGGATGTGTTAAAGCACGTCACCAGCCGTTGGGGCGTGTTGATTCTGGTGGCGCTGCGAGAAGGAACGCATCGCTTTAGCGACCTGCGCCGCAAGATGGGCGGGGTCAGCGAAAAAATGCTCGCCCAGTCACTGCAGGCGCTGGAACAGGACGGTTTTATCAACCGCATATCCTACCCAGTAGTGCCACCGCACGTTGAGTATAGCCTGACGCCGATGGGTGAGGCGGTAAGCGAGAAAGTGGCGGCACTGGCAGACTGGATTGAGGTGAATTTGCCTGACGTGATGGCGCAGAAGATCTCGGCGTAATGTGTTGCCGGATGCGGCTTCGCCTTATCCGGCCTACAAATTCGAAACGTGTAGGCCGGGTAAGGCAAAGCCGCCACCCGGCACGATGTTACTTACTCAAATCCACCTGATAAATCGCAAAACCAATCTCATCCGTCGCCACCTGCTTCATCGGATACTGCGCTTTCTCTTTGATAAACGCCGCCGCTTTTTCAGACGGTGAGGTTTCAAAGCGAATATCTAGCTTCGTGTCGCTGTGAATCGGCGCCAGACGCCAGTTGTTGTCGGCTGCCGGGTGGATTTCACCCGCTTTCTTCGACTCGGCGCTGATCCATGCTGCCAGCACCGAACGGTTCTCATCCGGCGAAGCAAAGGCGATATGGCTGTCGCCAGTGCCGGCAAACTTACCGCCATAAGCGCGATAATTATTGGTGGCAACCAGGAACATGGCGTTTGGATCGATAGGCTTACCGTTGAAAGTCAGGTTTTTAATGCGCTCAGATTTTGGATTAAGGCTCTGACATTCGCCGTCGTAGCGCGCAGGCTGCGTGATATCGACCTGATAGCTCACGCCATCAATCACGTCGAAGTTATAGGTGCGGAAACCGTCCCAGTTGATAAGCGATTGCGGTTTGCTGCTGTGCGGATCTATCTGGTTGAATTGCCCGGCGGAGCATTCCAGCCACTCCTTCACCTCTTTACCGCTGGCTTTGACGACCACGAGGGTATTCGGATACAGATAAAGGTCGGCGGCGTTACGGAAGGTCAACTGGCCTTTTTCCACTTCGACAAAGCTTGCCGGATCGTTCTTACGGCCACCGGCTTTAAACGGCGCGGCTGCGGAAAGCACCGGCAGCTTCGCCAGATCCGGGTCACCTTGGATGAAGTGTTCAACATAGGCCTTCTGCGCCATGTTAACCACCTGCACGGTCGGATCGTCCTGCACCAGCGACAGGAAGCTGTACATGTTGTCGGACGATTTGCCGATAGGCTTGCTGACGAACTCGCGGGTCGCGTCGTGGTCAGCCTTCAGCGCATCAACCAGCTTACGGTCTTCGGCGGCCAGCGATTTTTTTGCTGCCGCATCGTAGATTGGGCGCGCCTGCGCTTGCGCGGAAGTTACCTGCCATTTGCCGCTGTCGTTGTTCAGCACCAAATCCACCACGCCTAAGTGATCGCCCCACATGCCCGGCATCACCGCCGGAACGCCGTTTAGCGTGCCTTTGGCGATATCCGCGCCTTTAATATTGGCAAAGTCTTTGCCCGGGAAAACCGCGTGGGCGTGACCAAACATAATGGCGTCAACGCCCGGCACCTGGCTTAAGTAGTAGACCGAGTTTTCAGCCATCGCCTGATAAGGGTCGGAAGAGAGGCCGGAGTGGGCAATCACCACTACCACGTCGGCGCCTTTAGCGCGCATCTCTGGCACATATTTGCGTGCCGTTTCGGTGATATCGTTCACCGTGACCTTGCCGCTGAGATTGGCTTTATCCCAGGTCATGATCTGCGGCGGCACAAAACCGATGTAGCCGATTTTCAGCGTATGCTTGCTGCCGTCCTTATCGACCACTTCCTGCTCTTTGATGAGGTACGGGGTAAACATCGGTTTTTGGGTTTTCGCGTCGATAACGTTGGCGTTAACGTACGGGAACTTCGCGCCTGCCAGTGCGTTGTGCAGGTAGTCCAGCCCGTAGTTGAATTCGTGGTTACCGAGGTTGCCGACGGTATAGTCGAGCAGGTTCATCGCTTTGTAAACCGGATGGATATCGCCGGGTTTCAGACCTTTGGCTGCCGCATAGTCGCCCATCGGACTGCCCTGGATGATGTCACCGTTGTCGACCAGCACGCTGTTTTTCACTTCATCGCGGGCGGCGTTAATCAGGCTTGCAGTGCGGACGAGGCCAAATTTCTCGGTGGCGGTATCTTTGTAGTAATCAAAATCCATCATATTGCTATGCAGATCGGTGGTTTCCATAATGCGGAGATCCACCGTTGCCGCATTTACGCTGGCGGCAATCAGCGTAGCCAGAAGCGTTGCGCTAAACTTGATCATCAGAGGCATCCTTTTTTAGATCTGAAACACAGATTTAAATGTATTTGTTTTCTGTTACTTACGCGGATGTGAATCATGCCAGAAAATCATGACGGGAAATCGGCAACGGTTCACAGTTATCCGGTGCAGTAATGGGCATAGCTTCATCATCAGCAATACGATATAAATAAAACAATAAGTTAACGCCACTGTAATCTTAACGAGGTGGAGAATGTTAGAACAAGTCAGCCAGCTTGCCCGTGACGCGGGTGATGCCATCATGCAGGTGTACGATGGTAAACAACCGTTAGACGTTGCCAGCAAGAAAGATGATTCCCCGGTCACGGCGGCCGATATTGCGGCCCATCATGTGATTGTTAACGGCCTGAAGGCGATGACGCCGGAAGTGCCCATTCTGTCGGAAGAAGATCCACCGGGCTGGGATGTGCGCCAGCATTGGCAGCGCTACTGGCTGGTGGACCCGCTGGACGGCACCAAAGAGTTCATCAAACGTAACGGTGAGTTCACCGTCAATATTGCACTCATTGAAAACGGTAAAGCGGTGCTGGGTGTGGTGTATGCGCCGGTGCTGAAGGTGATGTACAGCGCGGCGAACGGTAAGGCATGGAAGGAAGAGTGTGGTGTACGCAAGCCGATTCAGGTGCGCGACGCTAATCCGCCGAAGGTGGTGGTCAGTCGTTCTCACTATGCCAACGACGAAGAGTTGCAGGAATATTTGCAGCAGCTAGGCGAACACCAGACGGCCTCCATTGGATCGTCGCTGAAATTCTGCCTAGTGGCGGAAGGTGAAGCCCAGTTGTACCCGCGCTTTGGGCCAACCAACATTTGGGACACCGCAGCTGGTCATGCGGTCGCTGCCGCCGCTGGCGCACACGTGAACGACTGGCAGGGCAAAACGTTGGACTACACCCCTCGTGAGTCATTCCTAAATCCCGGCTTCCGGGTCTCTATTTTTTAAGCTTCCCGTAATTAACAGCAGGTGGAAACCTGCTGTTTTCCCGTCTGAGTAGCGCGTTTTCAATGGAGTTTGTCTATGCCTACACAGTGGTGTCATTCGCTCGCGACGACATTGAGTGCACGTAGCGCCTGCTGCTACGTGGCTGGGCTTGTTCACGAGGAGTGCCTTCCCGTGCCGACTGCTTCGTTAAGCTATTAACCATTATTACCGCCCTTAAAATCCATCCCGACATCACGCTAAAACTTACCATGCGAGAAGGTGAGGAGACGCCGGGTTCGGGCAATAATCTGCGGGCTGGCGATACCTTAACGCTGTGGGATGCGCTGCATAATATGCTCATTCCTTACAGCAATGTTTCGGCCACGGTTGTGGCCCGAACGATGGGGGAACGGCTGTTAGCGCTTGAAGGAGGCACTGGCGATCCAAGTCAGCGCTTTGTACAGCAGATGAATCTCGTTGCCATGTCGCTTGGCAGCTCAATGAATCATTTGCTGGTACACACGCACGAACCTGATAAGCGTAGTGATGTACTCATCGACGACGGAGGGACGCTATACTGATATGAACGCGCTGCTGACCGCCGTGCGTGAGGGCTACAGCTGGCCGCAGCGTGTTCCGACAATTCGTGTCTAATTAATTCAGCAGCTTATGCACCAGCGCGATAACCTGCTGCACTTCCGCTGCCGTCAGCGCGCCGTCTTTGGCCCACTGGATCCGACCGTCTTTATCCAACACTACGATGGCGGAGCTGCCTTCCTCAAGCTGCCACGCTTTACGCACGACACCGTCGCTATCGACCACAAATTGTGACCATGGGAAGAGTTTCTTATTGCTCTCCAGACTGCTACGAACAAACATCGAGGTGCCAGGAATCGCATCATCGGTGTTAACAATGGTGGTGGTCTGATAGCGATCATGCGGAAGACCAGCGGCCTTGATGGCTTCGATAAGCGCATCATTTTTCTCTTTGGCCGACGTGCGTCCAGCAATGTGTTGCACCACTCGCACTTTTCCAGCGAGCTGCGCGCTATTCCAGTTTTTGTAGCTAAACTTATCACTATCGAGAATCAATTCGCCGCGATCTGCCACGCCGACGGGGGCGACGCGTTGTCCGTTTGTGAAGTTATGTGCGGTTGCCATTAACGGCATTAACAGGCATGAAACCGCTAGAAGCGTACGTAGGGTCATGGTTTTTCCTTTTTATAAGCAGGTGATCCGACCACTTGGCCGATAGTTTTAATCATAAGTGCGATTTATGGACTTTTCCCGCAAAGACGGTGCCAGATTGTGGAGGAACGCACACAATATAGTAAAAATGAAGCCTTATACTGTCTTCGTCGTATGGCTGAAAAGAAAGTTCTGAATTATTGTAATAAATTGGTAAATAAGAGCCCCTATGATGGTGGCTCTCTGTTTTTATGGACTATAGTTAACGAGTATTTAACTTTGCGCCCCGGAGCGTTGAGCCAAATGTGGATCAACTAGGGCGTAGTACTCGCAGGAGATTAGAATGAAAATTTTCCAACGCTACAACCCGTTTCAGGTAGCTAAGTATGTTAAAACCCTGTTCCGTGGACGGTTGTATATCAAGGACGTTGGCGCTTTTGAATTTGATAAAGGGAAAATTGTTCTCCCTAAAATTAAAGACAAGCAGCACCTATCTGTGATGTCAGAAGTGAACCGCCAGGTGTTACGTCTACAAACTGAAATGGCGTAAAAAACCGCAATGCGGCAGAATTAAAAACGGCTCCCGATGGGAGCCGTTGATGTTTTTAGCGAGCACAACCGCGAGTTACGCGGCACCCTGTTCGCTTTCCACCATGTCGGCCTGTTTAGGCACCAGCACGGTTGGCTTGTTGTCGATACGCGTGACCAGCAGCTGGTCGATGCGGTAGTTATCAATATCTACCACTTCAAACTTGTAGCCAGAGAACTTCACCGAGTCGGTGCGTTTCGGGATTTTTCGCAGCATAAACATCATGAAACCGCCGATGGTTTCGTAGTTGTCTGACTGTGGGAAATCATCAATATCCAGCACGCGCATCACGTCATCGATAGGCGTACCGCCGTCAATCAGCCATGAGTTTTCATCACGTGCGACGATTTGTTCTTCCAGCCCCTGGCCGACCAGATCGCCCATCAGGGTAGTCATCACGTCGTTGAGAGTGATAATCCCGACCACTAACGCATATTCGTTCATGATGACGGCGAAGTCTTCACCCGCCGTTTTGAAGCTTTCTAGCGCTTCAGAGAGAGTCAGGGTGTCCGGCACAATCAACGTATTGCGGATCTGCACGCCGCTGTTGAGCGCCATGCTCTGGTTGGCCAGCACGCGGTTCAGCAGGTCTTTAGAGTCCACGTAGCCGATGATGTGATCGATATCTTCGTTACACACTAAGAACTTGGAGTGCGGATGTTCAGCGACCTTGTTTTTCAGGCTCTGCTCATCTTCGTGGAGATCAAACCAGATAACATTTTCACGCGGCGTCATGGATGACGGCACGGTACGGGATTCCAGCTCAAACACGTTTTCAATCAGCTCGTGCTCTTGCTTACGCAGCACGCCCGACAGCGCCCCGGCTTCAAACACCGCATAAATATCGTCAGAGGTCAGATCGTCCTTGCGCTCCATCGGCAGTTTGAAGATGCGGAAGATAATGTTAGCCATGCCGTTGAAGAACCACACCAGCGGGCGGAAGACGAACAGGCAGAAGCGCATCGGGTTGATGATACGTAGGGCAACAACTTCAGGCGCCACCATACCGATGCGTTTCGGAGTTAAGTCCGCAAACAGGATAAACAGACCGGTGACCAGCGAGAAGGAGAGGATAAAACTCAGCTGCTCGGAGAGTTCTGGAGACACGTACTGTGAGAACAGTGAGTTGAAAGCGGGAGAAAATGCTGCGTCGCCGACGATACCGCCGAGAATGGCCACCGCGTTAAGACCAATTTGCACCACGGTAAAGAACATACCGGGGTTTTCCTGCATTTTTAGTACGCGTTGAGCATTGATGTTGCCTTCATCGGCAAGAAGTTTCAGTTTAATTTTGCGTGATGCGGCAAGTGAAATCTCGGATATCGAGAAGAACGCACTGACGGCTATCAGGCAAATTATGATGAATATACTGTTTAACATATCTTATCCGACCCGTTAGGCCAGATCCTCGAAAGGGGAAGTGGATAAATCCGCGTGAAATACACATTGAATATCGTCCCGTAGCGGTGGGGCGATCGTTTCAGCAGCTAGTATAGCGTAAAGCACTGTAAAGCCGCCATAGGTCACTTTTGTCACCGTGATGGGGAAAAAACAGCAGAGGTAAAAACCGGCCTGAGAATTTCAAGCCGGTTGCTGTGCCGGTTAACTATGAGTAGGCTGCGGTTGGACTTTCGCGTTGCTGCTAGAAGCGGCGTCCCAGACTTTATCATAAGGGTATCCGGTCAGCGCTAAGATAACGTCGCGGGTCTCTTGGTCGCAGTCTTCCGCGCGGCCGCCGAGCTTACGGCGGGCAACTTCTTTTATCAAAACCGCGTGCGTTTTCTGCGTCAGCTTGAAGCGATAGGTGATGTAGAAACTGACCGCCAGCAGCCCGGCGGTGGCGAACACCATCAAACCAATAATGGCATGCAGGGCGCTTGCGGGCTGGGAACCGCCGCCTTTCACAAAACCACTCTCTTCCAGCACGATACCAATCAGCATAATCGCCAGCGCCACGGTGCTTTTACGCGTTAATACCATCACGCCGGCGAAAATCCCCTCGCGGCGCTGGCGGGTGACGATTTCATCCACATCGGGGATAAAGCTATAGATATTCCACGGGATGTAATAGAGGCCAGCCTTTGCTAGGCCCAGTAGCACGAATACCGCCGAGAACAGCAGCGTTGGTACCTGCAAGTGGCCAATATAGGTGATAAATAAAAACGCCAGTACCAGCATAATGCTGCTGTAAGAAAGCCGCAGGGCCGCCGATGGCGTTAGATTAAACTTATTCATCAACATCATGAAACCAAAGGTTCCGGGAATTGAAACAAAGGCGGCAATGCTTAATAGCCCGGAAACCATCTCGGTATCATGATGTAAGGCATAAACAATGTAATAGGTAAAGACTGCGCCAAATACATCCATCGCGGTAAATGAACAGATATAAATAAGAATATGCTGGCGGAATATTCTTATTCTGAATGAGGAAATAAGATCGATGACCAAATACTTCAAATGATTTAATAGCCCGTTGCTGCGCTGATTGTCCGGTTGGAATTCATATTCTTCGCGCACATCTTTCGCTTCCCAGGTGCAGGCCCAGGTGGTGAATACTGCCACGCAGTAAATCACCGCAAAAACCATCCCGGTTAAGGTGTAGGTGAAGGCATTATCCTGACCGGTATATTGCATAATAATGCCCGGCACCGAGACCGCCAGAAAGCCACCGAGCGCTGAACACATCATACGTACGCCGGAGAGGCGCGTACGCTCGCTGAAGCGGTTGGTCATCTCAGCGGCCAGCGTCTCCCAAGGCACAAGTACCATGGCAGACAGCAGTTCGATAGAGAGATAGGTGCCGAGATAGTACCAATAGTTCATATCGGTAACCCAGACCAGCGCGTAGAGGAACATCAACGGTGAGCTTATCAGCAAAAAGAAACGACGCCGGCCAAATTTACGACCAAGCCAAGTATTGGCAAAGTTATCGGTGATGTATCCCATCACCGGGCTTAAAATAGCATCGATAATGCGCGCGATCGCAAATATTGAACCCGCTTCTAATACGGTTAATCCGCAATAGGTGGTGTAAAAAAATAAAAGCCATGTTCCTATAACGGCAAAGGCGCCGCCGCCAAAAAGATCGGTTACCCCGTAGCCTATAGCAATGCCATAGCCAACGCGGCGTTCGGTTGGTTTTACCATGATATTATTATTCCTGTACTGGTAGGGTTTATCAGTGCAGAGTTGCCCCTGCACTGTATATTATTGACAGCAGGAAAAACTGGATGACCATCACTCTATTATATTCACCCATTTCCTCAATAGTGACGATTGGTAAATGGCATTAACCATTTGCAATGATTTTGCCGCTTCGTTTATTCCGCAGTAGGGTTCGCTGGCAGCGTGGTCTAACGCGCGGTAGAACTGCCCGATAGCCTGCTGATGGCCCACTCCCCAATAGCTTTTCCCTACGCCGTCCGGTGACGCATCGCAGGCAAGTCTCAGGCGCTCATCGCCGCATATTTGCCACAGCTCATTGTCTGTGAGGCGCAGCATTCCGCGTTCAAATTCCAACTCCATCAGCAGCGGCGAGTCGCTGACATGGCAGTTGCTAGCGTAGAACAGCCCGCGGGCGCCGTTATTAAACTGCATCGTCGCCATCGCGCTGTCTTCGGTGTCAATCTCGTCTTCGTGCAGGGCATTATCGACGACCCCTTTCAGACGGCTGACGCCCTGACCAAACCACTGCATCAGATCCAGCGTATGAATGGCCTGGTTTATCAACAGACTGCCGCCCTCGGTCGCAAAACTGCCGCGCCAGGGGCTGGCGGTGTAGTAGTCGCCAAAACGCGACCAGGTCAGCACCGCTTTTATCGCGCGCATGTTACCCAGTGTGTTTTGCGCAATGCAGTCTGCGATGGCAAGGCTGCTGGGGTTGAGGCGATTTTGATAACAGATCCCGACGTGCCGTTCGGCCGCGCTGGCGGCGGCTTGAATTTCAGCGACGTCCAACGCGCTCATGACCATCGGTTTTTCGCAGAATACCTGTTTCCCTGCCGCCAGCGCGGCAAGGATCATCGGTTTATGCCAATCATGCGGCGTGCAGATGTGCACCACGTCAATGACGTCATCCAACAGCATTTCCCGGTAGTCTTGGTAAAATTGGCAGCCATAGTCGGCCGCCAGCTTTTTCCCTTTGTCGCCATCAATATCAACAATTGCGCGCAGCACCACGCTGGGGACGTGCCGCAGCGCTTCCACGTGACAGGTGTGGATAGCGCCGCCGCCGATAATCGCTGCATGACGTGTTCTCATCACCGCCTCCCGTTACGCCACGGCGTTAGCCAGCATTTGCGCTTTCACGCATAGCTCGGCGGCTTTAAAGGCGTGTTCCTGGGTCATGGCATTCTCGGTGCGATTCAGGCAGTCCAGAATCAATTGACCGAAATACGGGAAGCCAACCTGTCCGGCAACCGGGTAGCGGAATTCGCCCTCTTTGTTGACCAGATACACCACGTCCTGCTCGCCGCGGGTAATATCAACATATTTGCGGATTTCGATATAGCCGTCAGTGCCGAGCAGCGTCAGACGACCGTCACCCCAGCTAGAAAGGCCGTCAGGCGTAAACCAATCGCAGCGGAAATAACCGGTTGCACCGTTGTCGCCGGCCAGCATGGCATCGCCGAAATCTTCAAACTGCGGATACTGTGGGTGATTGACGTTGCGCACTTGGCTGGCAACGATGCGGGCATCGCTGTTGCCGGTGTAAAACAGAAACTGCTCAATCTGATGGCTGCCGATATCGCACAGAATGCCGCCGAAGAATTCTTTCTCATAGAACCAGTCCGGACGCCCCGTGCCTTCGCGGTGTGGGCCGACGCCCAGAGTTTGCATCACGCGGCCAATCGCGCCTTGCTGAATCAACTGCCCGGCGAAGACCGCGCTTTCCACGTGCAGACGTTCGCTGTAGTAAACCGCGTATTTACGCCCGGTTTGCGCCACCTTACGTTTAGCGGCTTCCAGCTGTGCCAAAGTGGTCAACGGTGCTTTATCGGTAAAGTAATCTTTGCCTGCGTCCATCACTTTTAGCCCAAGCGGGCAACGCTCGGAAGGGATGGCCGCCCCGGCGACCAACTGCACGCTGCTGTCTTCGAGGATAGTTTCCAGCGTCGGCGCAATCTGCGCCTGCGGGTACTGCTGGATAAATTTATCCACTTTGGCAGGGTCGGGATCATAAACCCATTTCAGCGTGGCACCGGCTTCTATCAGGCCATTGCACATGCCGTAGATATGGCCGTGATCCAGCGCCGCGGCGGCAATAACAAACTCACCTGCACCGACAACCGGCTGTGGCTTGCCCACCGGGGCGTAGTTCATACCGTCTTTGATACTCATGTTTATGCTCCTTTATCCAAATCTTTGCCCAGCGGGATCGCGCCCACTTCGTTGAAGTTTTCTACCGAGGCACCCTTCTCGTAAAAGTGTGGGGCGAGGGAAACCAGGCCGCCGGTTTTATACCAAGGCTCGTCCAAACTGACGGGAAGGGAAACCACCCGCCCGGTCATGGATGATTGATAAATGGCGGTGATAAGTTCCAGAGAACGTTTTCCCTGTATGCCGTCAATCAGCGGCTCACCGTGCTGTTCGACGGCGCTCAGCAGATCGTCTATCTGCCCGGTGTGGAGGGTATATTTCAGCTTTGGCGTGTTGCGGAATAATGCGTCCAGCCGTGCTTCGCGCTCGCTATCGTGCTGCTCTTGCGGGAAGCCGTTATCGGCAGAAACGCTGGCCCACACGTCCCAAGGGGCGGAGATGCGCGCTTTATCACCCTGAATAACGATTTTCTGATCTTCGCCGTGATGCACCACTGAAGCGGTCAACTGCGTCAGTGCGCCGCTGTCGTAGCGGAAAATGGCAGCGGAGAGATCTTCGACCTCCGCGTTGTCGTGGGCCACGTTGGTCATCATCGCCACCACTTCTTTTGGGAAGCCAAGCATCCACAAAATGGCGTCAATATGGTGCACCGCATGGTTGAGGGTGCAACCGCCGCCTTCTTTTTCCCAAGTGCCGCGCCACCACAGGTCGTAGTAGCAATGGCCACGCCACCAGAAGGAATCGACCTGTGCGTGGCAGATTTTGCCCAACTCGCCGGAGTCCACCACCTGCTTTAAACGCCAGAAGGCGTCGGTAAAGCGGTTCTGGGCGATAATCGACAGGATCTTACCGCTGGCGCGCTGGGCGGCAATCATGGCGTCACACTCTTCCAGCGATGCCGCCATCGGTTTCTCGCACAGCACATGCTTCCCGGCATTCAGCGCATCAATGCTGATTTCAGCGTGGACGTACGGCGGAGTGCAGACATCGACAATATCGACCGCAATACCGGAATCGAGCATCGCTTGATGGCTGCTAAATACGGTGGCGTTGGTTAGACCGTAACGCTCTTTTTTCTCCTGCGCTTTTTCCGGATAAATATCGACCAGCGCCACAATCTGGCAGCGGTCGGCAAATTCCTGATATCCCTGAATATGGTTGTGTGAGATGTTCCCGGTTCCCACAATCGCAATGCGTAACATCGTTATCTCCTGCTCTCGATCACCAACTGCCGGAAGCATCCAGCGTTTTACTTTCAACTTGCTTATCGATGGAGGTCGCGATGCGTTCATCGAGCAGCTTCTTAAACAGCGTTTCATCAAACGGCAGATTGACCCAATCGTCGGTCCACGTGGATAAATGCATGGCGTTAGAAAGCGTCAGGCCGTGAATGCCGTCGCTGCCGGGGGCGAGAAGCGGTGTGCCGTGCAGCACGGCAGCGGCGAAGTTAGCGGTGATAACGTGATGCTCGCTGGATTCAGGGGCGACAGGGATGGTGACTTCCCAACACTCCGGCTCACCAAAGCCGTTTTCCCAGCGGGCGTTAAATTCGGTTTCCGATTCACGCAGCCGCCAGAAACGCAGCTTGCCGTCTTCGACCACTACTTTGCCGCGATCGCCGGCGATCTCTAGACGATTGGTCCCCGGTGCTTCGGCGGTGGTGGTGATAAACACGCCGGTCGCGCCGTTGGCGTATTCGGCATAGGCGGTTACCTCGTTTTCCACTTCGATATCGCGGTGTTTACCAAATTGGCAAAAGGCGCGCATTCGCACCGGCATCCCGACCAACCATTGCCACAGGTCGAGCTGATGCGGGTCTTGGTTGAGCAGCACGCCGCCGCCTTCGCCTTTCCAAGTGGCGCGCCAGCCGCCGGAGTTGTAATAGCTTTGTGAGCGATACCAGTTGGTGATTATCCAGTTGGAACGACGCAGTTCGCCCAGCTCGCCGCTATCGATAAGATCTTTGACTTTCTGGTACAGCGGGTTGGGGCGCTGATTGAACATCATGCCGAATACCACGTTGCAGCCGCGGGCGAATTCGTTCATCTCACGCACCTGCGCGGTGTACACGCCTGCCGGTTTCTCACACAGCGTATGAATACTGTTGCGCATCGCCAGCATCGACAGGCCTGGATGGTCGTAGTGCGGCGTGGAGACGATCACGGCGTCAATCAGGCCACTTTTCAGCATGGTTTCGGCATCGCTAAACAGCGTGACTGCTTCGCCTACCAGCTCGCGAATGGCCGGATGCTTGCTGAGATTGTTATCGCACACTGCCGTCAGGCAGGCCTCTTTCACCGTACCTGCCAGCAGGTAACGGGCGTGAACGGTCCCGATATTACCCACGCCGATAATGCCAAAACGCACCTTATCCATGTTGCACCTTACGTGATAGGAATGACTGAAGTCTGAAAATAGGCAAGGCGGCGAGGGCGGACAAACGGAATTTGTGAGAATGTTCGCAGGTAGAAAAGGAATATGCGCGGGAAAATGAAAATAGGTTTTAAAATCAGCAAACTGCATCTGCAAAAATTTGCAAAATATGATTGCGAGCGAGGTCACACAATGCCAGGTAAGCTAAAAATGGATGAAATTGCCGCCCGCACCGGCTACTCCATCAGCACCGTCTCCCGGGTGCTGAGCGGTAAATCCTACACCAGCGATAAGGCGCGAGAGGCGATTGTGCAATGTGCGCGCCAGCTTGGGGTCCTCGACTCGCTGGCAAACGGCCGGCTGCTGATTAACGGCATTGCGGTATTTGCACCGGAGCGTACTTTTCAGGGGCGAGGCGACACCTTTTATCTGGAAGTGACCAAAGGGATTGCCGAAGCCAGCGCGCCGCATGATGTCTGGATCAACCACTGTGCGCTGGAAGAGCAGCACGCCGATGTGAAGCTGTTCCTCGAAAAAGCCAACCAGAAAAGTATCAATGCTGTGGTGATTATCGGCACGGATGACCCGACGATCCTCAAGCTTGCCAGCACGCTGAATAAGCCGTGTGTATTGATTAATTCCATCGACAGGGAAATGGCACTGGACTGCGTCTCGCCCGATCATCGGGCCATCGGATTTACCGCAATGCGCTATCTCTTTGAACAAGGGCATCGGCGGGTGCTGACCATGACCTGTTTGCGGCGGGAAACCCTCTATGCCCGGCTGGATGGCATTAAAGAGGCCTATCGCTATTATCATGTCCCCTTCAATCCTCAGCACGACCTATTGGTGACCGAGTGGTTTACGGCGGAAGAGGCCGAAAGGGCGCTGGACGTCTGGCTGACGACGCACGATCGCGCGCTGTGGCCTGATGTGGTTTTCCCCAACAGTACCAGCATGACTGAGGGCGTCATGCGGGCGTTGCAGCGTCATGGGCTACGTGTTCCGCAAGATATCTCCCTCATCACCACCGATTTTACGTGGAATTTGGAAAACAGCCTGACGACGCCGGTCACCGGCATTCGCGTACCCTGCCGCGATTTGGGTATTGAAGCGGTGCACCTGCTGCAAACGCGGCTTAACCGGCCTCAATCGCCGGTCTACAATCTGCTACTGCAGGGGAAAGTGATGGATTACGGCACAGTAGCGAACGCCACGCGCCATGCGGCGCGCGTGGCACTTGACGGCTAACCCTGTAGCTGCGGCGGCAGGCAAACGCCAATCCCACCGATGCCGCAATAGCCGTGCGGGTTTTTGTGCAGGTATTGCTGGTGCTCGTCTTCCGCGTAATAGAACGGCTTCGCGGCTTCGATTTCCGTGGTGATGGTCCGCACGTCACCTGCGCTACGCATTGCGTCCTGGAATTGCTTCAGGCTGGCGTGCGCCTCCAACTCCTGTTCTGGCGTCGTTGGATAGATGGCGGAACGATATTGAGTGCCATGATCGTTACCCTGACGCATGCCCTGTGCCGGATCGTGATTTTCCCAGAAGACCTTTAACAAATCGCTGTAGCGGACTACCGCCGGGTCGTAGACGACTCGTACCGCTTCCGCATGTCCAGTCTCGCCGGAACAGACTTCTCGGTAGGTTGGGTTCGGCGTATAGCCACCGGTATAACCCGCTGCCGTGCTATAGACACCGGGTAATTGCCAGTAAAGACGTTCAACGCCCCAGAAGCATCCCATGGCGAAAATAGCGACAGCCATACCCTCAGGAACGTGCGTCATTGAGTGTTCGGTCACAACATTGAGCGTGGCGACCGGCATAGGCGTATTTCTTCCGCTCAATGCATCCGACTGAGATACAAGGTGTTTTTTATCAACTAAACTCATGGGAAGGGTCTCCGAGGAACAGTAATTTCCGTTAAGGTTGTAACCGGGCGTGTCTTTTAACACAATAAACGCGCCGAATACGTCTAGATTTAAACATAAGAATAATTTGGGGCTCTGTCTTTATTTCAACCCGACAAAGAGTGGGTTTTTTAAACTGACGTTGAATGCCGTGCGCCGAAAGCGTGCATATAGAGGCAAAACGCAGTCATGGCCGCGGAGCGGACTTTCGTTTCCCATTGGGGTGGAAACAAGGATATTCAGGAGAAAATGTGCGACAAATCCGCCAGTTATGTTTGGTGAGCTTGCTGCTGACCAGCGGTGTTGCCAGTGCAGCGAGCATCCGTCTACAGGTTGAAGGGCTCTCAGGCGAACTACAAAAAAACGTTCGAGCGCAGCTTTCTACGATTGATAGCGATGAGGTCACGCCGGACCGCCGCTTTCGTGCGCGTGTGGATGATGCCATTCGCGAAGGATTAAAAGCCCTTGGGTACTATGAACCCACCATCGATTTCGAGCTGAAACCACCGCCGGCAAAAGGACGCCAGGTATTACTGGCAAAAGTCACGCCGGGAGAACCGGTGCTGATTGGCGGTACGGATGTCATTCTGCGCGGCGGCGCGCGTGACGACAGCGATTATCTTAAGCTGCTCAAAACACGCCCCAAAATTGGCTCGGTACTCAATCACAGCGACTACGACCATTTCAAAAGCTCGCTGACCAGCGTGGCGCTGCGCAAAGGCTACTTCGACAGTGAATTTAAGAAAAGCCAACTGGGTGTGGCGCTTGAGCGCCGTCAGGCGTTCTGGGATATCGATTACGATAGCGGCCAGCGCTACCGTTTTGGCGATGTGACCTTCGAAGGATCGCAAATTCGCGAAGAGTACCTTCAGCATCTGGTGCCGTTTAAAAAAGGCGATTATTACCAGTCAAGCGATCTTGCTGAGCTGAACCGACGCCTTTCTGCCACCGGCTGGTTTAACTCGGTGGTCGTGGCGCCTGAATTTGATAAATCGCGTGAAACGAAAGTGCTACCGCTACACGGCGTGGTTTCGCCGCGCAGTGAAAACACCGTTGAGCTGGGGGGCGGCTACTCCACCGACGTCGGCCCACGGGTCAAAGCCTCATGGAAAAAACCGTGGGTTAACTCCTACGGCCACAGTCTGACGACCAGTCTTAGCGTCTCGGCTCCTGAACAGCAGCTCGATTTTAGCTACAAAATGCCGCTGCTGAAAAACCCGTTGGAACAGTACTATTTGGTGCAGGGCGGTTTCAAAAGCACCGACCTGAACGACACCAAAGCTGATTCCACCACGCTTGCCGTTTCGCGTTTTTGGGATCTTTCCAGCGGCTGGCAGCGCGCGATTAACCTGCGCTGGAGCCTCGATCACTTTACCCAGGCGGACGTCACCGCCACCACCATGCTGTTCTATCCGGGCGTCTCCATCAGCCGAACCCGCTCCCGTGGCGGCCTGATGCCGACCTGGGGTGACTCTCAGCGCTACTCAATTGACTACTCCAACACGGCCTGGGGCTCGGATGTCGACTTCTCGGTCTTCCAGGCACAGAACGTCTGGATCCGTACGCTTTACGACAAGCATCGCTTCGTGATGCGCGGCAACCTTGGCTGGATTGAAACCGGCGACTTTGATCGCGTACCGCCAGACCTGCGTTTCTTCGCCGGTGGCGATCGCAGCATTCGTGGCTATAAGTACAAGTCCATCGCGCCACGTGATGACAACGGTAAGCTAATCGGGGCGTCAAAACTGGCGACCGGCTCGCTGGAATACCAGTACAACGTGAGCGGTAAATGGTGGGGAGCAGTGTTTGTCGATGGCGGTGAAGCGGTCAGCGACATTCGCGATAGCGACTGGAAAAAAGGCGCGGGCGTCGGCGTGCGCTGGCAGTCTCCGGTCGGGCCAATTAAGCTCGATTTCGCTGTCCCGGTGGGTGACAAAGATGAACATGGATTGCAGTTTTACATCGGTCTGGGGCCTGAACTATGACGTTATGGAAAAAAATAAGCCTCGGCGTTCTGATTTTTCTTGTGGTGCTAGTGGGGGCCGTCGGCTTCCTAGTCGGCACGACGACAGGTTTACATCTGCTGTTTAACGCGGCCAATCGTTGGGTGCCGGGGCTGGAAATCGGTCAGGTGACCGGCGGCTGGCGCGACCTGACGCTGAAAAAAGTGCGCTATACCCAGCCTGGCGTGGCGGTTGATGCCGGGGAGTTTCATCTCGCGGTGAACCTAAGCTGCCTGTGGCACAGCAGCCTGTGCGTAAATGACATTGCGTTACGCGATATCAACGTGGCTATCGACAGTAGCAAGATGCCGCCTGCCGCGCCGGTCGAAGAAGAAGATACGGGGCCACTGAACCTCTCAACCCCGTACCCGATTACTCTAAACCGCTTCGCGCTCAATAACGTCAATATCAAGATTGATGACACCACGGTGTCGGTGATGGACTTCACCAGCGGCCTGCAATGGCAGGAGAAAAACCTGACGCTAACGCCGACCTCCCTGAAAGGGCTGCTGATCGCGCTGCCGAAAGTGGCAGACGTGGCGCAAAAAGAGGTGGTTGAGCCGAAGATAGATAATCCGCAACCGCAGGAGAAGCCGCTGGGTGAAACCATGACCGAGCTGTTCTCTAAACCGGTGCTGCCGGAGATGACCGACGTCCATCTACCGCTGAATCTCAATATCGAATCCTTTAGCGGCGAACAGCTGCGCATTACCGGCGATACCGATCTGACGGTGTATAAAATGCTGCTGAAGGTGAGCAGTATCGACGGCAACATGAAGCTCGATACGCTGGATATCGACTCCAGTCAAGGCACGGTGAATGCCAGCGGTACCGCGCAGCTTATCAACGACTGGCCGGTGGATATGACCCTCAACAGCACGCTGAACATTGATCCCTTGAAGGGCGAAAAGGTGAAGCTGAAAGTGGGCGGCGCGGTGCGTAAACAGCTGGAAGTGGGCGTGAATCTTTCCGGCCCGGTGGACATGAGCCTGCACGCACAGGCGCAGCTGGCGGAAGCCGGGCTGCCGTTCAATGTTGAGGTCAACAGTAAACAGCTGTACTGGCCATTCACCGGAGAAAAGCAGTTCCAGGCTGATGACCTGAAGCTGAAGCTCGGCGGTAAGATGACCGACTACACGTTGTCATTCCGTACGGCGGTGAAGGGGCAGGGAGTACCGCCTGCGGATATTACCCTCGATGCCAAAGGCAACGAGCGGCAGGTGAGCTTGGATAAGCTCACCGTGGCGGCGCTGGAGGGTAAAACTGAATTCAAAGCGCTCCTCGACTGGCAACAGGCAATAAGCTGGCGCGGCGAACTGGCGCTGCACGGAATCAATACCGGGAAGCTGGCACCGGAATGGCCGTCGAAGCTGGAAGGGCTGATTAAAACCAACGGCAGCCTGTATGGCGGCACCTGGCAGATGAACGTTCCGGAGATGAAAATCACCGGTAACGTGAAGCAAAATAAGGTGAATGTTGATGGTTCACTGCGCGGGAATAGCTACCTGCAATGGACCATTCCGGGGCTACATGTCGCGCTGGGCAATAATACCGCCGACATCAAGGGTGAACTGGGGGTTAAGGATCTTAACCTCGACGCCAATATTGATGCGCCTAAGCTCGACAATATGCTGCCGGGTCTTGCCGGGACCGCAAAAGGTCTGGTGAAAATCCGTGGCACCGTTGATGCACCGCAGCTGCTGGCCGATATCACCGCTCGCGGTCTGCGCTGGCAGGAACTGACGGTGGGCCTGGTGCGGGTTGACGGCGACGTTAAATCCACCGACCAGATTGCCGGCAACCTCGACGTGCGCGTAGAGCGTATTGTGCAGCCGGACGTCAACATTGGTCTGGTGCATCTGGCGGCGAAGGGCAACGAAAAGCAGCATTCCCTGCAATTACAGGTTCAGGGTGAGCCGGTTTCCGGCCAGCTGGCGCTGTCGGGCAGTTTTGATCGCAAAGAGGAACGCTGGAAAGGTGCTTTGAGCAACACGCGCTTCCAGACCCCGGTCGGACCGTGGTCCGTGAACCGCGATATTGCGCTGGACTATCGCAACCTCGAGCAGAAAATCAGCATTGGGCCACACTGCTGGGTGAACCCGAATGCGGAGCTGTGCGTGCCACAGACGATTGATGCCGGCGCCGCAGGTCATGCCATCGTCAACCTCAACCGTTTCGACCTCGCGATGCTCAAACCGTTTATGCCAGAGACGACGCAGGCCAGCGGCGTGTTTAGCGGTAAAGCGGATGTTACTTGGGACAGCACCAAAGAGGGGCTACCGCAGGGCAAAGTGACGCTGTCCGGTCGCAATGTGAAGGTGACGCAAATCGTCAACAACGCGCCGCTGCCGGTGGCTTTCGATACGCTTAACCTGAACGCTGACCTGCACAATAACCGCGCTGAACTGGGCTGGCTGATTCGCCTGACCAATAACGGTCAACTGGATGGGCAGGTACAGGTGAGCGATCCGCAGGGTCGGCGCAACTTGGGCGGCAACGTCAATATCCGCAACTTCTCGCTGGCAATGATTAACCCTATCTTCTCGCGTGGTGAAAAGGCTGACGGGAAGATAAATGCCAATCTGCGGCTGGGCGGAGATGTACAAAGCCCGCTGATGTTCGGTCAGCTACAGCTCAACGGTATTGATGTTGATGGCAACTTTATGCCGTTTGATATGCAGCCAAGCCAGATAACCATGAACTTCAACGGCGCCAGCTCCACGATGCAGGGCGAAATCCGCACTCAACAGGGGCAGATTAGCCTCAATGGTGATGCGGACTGGAGGCAGATCGAAAACTGGCGTGCGCGTATTGCGGCGAAAGGCAGCCGAGTGCGCATTACCGTGCCGCCGATGGTGCGTCTTGATGTCTCGCCGGACGTTGAGTTTAACGCCACGCCAAGCCTGTTCACGCTCGATGGCAGCGTTGATGTGCCATGGGCGCGTATCGTCGTGAAAGAGGTGCCAGAGAGCGCGGTAGGCGTCTCTAGCGATGAGGTGATGCTTAACAACCAACTGCAGCCGGAAGAGACGAAATCAGCGTCGATTCCTATCAATAGCAATCTGAAGATTCACGTTGGTAACAACGTTCGTCTGGATGCATTTGGCCTGAAAGCTCGCCTGACCGGCGATCTGAAGGTGGCGCAGGATAAACAGGGGCTGGGTCTGAACGGGCAGATCAACATCCCGGAAGGGCGTTTCCATGCCTATGGGCAGGATTTGATCGTCCGTAAAGGCGAGCTGCTGTTCTCGGGGCCACCGGATCAGCCATTGCTGAATATCGAAGCCATTCGTAACCCAGAGTCGACAGAAAACGATGTTATCGCCGGTGTTCGCGTCACGGGAACTGCCGATCAGCCGAAGGCGGAAGTGTTCTCTGACCCGGCCATGTCGCAGCAGGAAGCGCTCTCTTACCTCGTGCGTGGGCAGGGTCTGGATAGCGGTCAGAGCGACGGTGCGGCAATGACATCCATGCTTATTGGGATGGGGGTTGCACAAAGTGGTCAAGTTGTGGGTAAAATCGGCGAGACGTTTGGCGTAAGTAACTTGGCTTTAGACACGCAAGGGGTGGGTGATTCCTCCCAGGTGGTGGTCAGCGGTTACGTATTGCCGGGTCTACAGGTGAAATATGGTGTTGGGATCTTTGACTCGCTAGCGACGCTCACGTTACGCTATCGCTTGATGCCTAAGCTGTATCTGGAAGCGGTGTCTGGCGTAGACCAGGCGCTCGATTTGCTCTATCAGTTTGAGTTTTAGCAATGCGAATATTTGTGTACGGCAGTTTACGACGCAAGCAAGGCAACAGCCACTGGATGACTAACGCCCAGTGGCTGGGCGATCACAGCGTTCCCGATTATCAACTGTACAGCCTGGGCCACTATCCAGGCGCGGTGCCCGGTGTAGGCACGGTACATGGTGAAGTCTATCGGGTTGATGCCTCGACGCTAGCCGAACTGGATGCGCTGCGCACCAAGGCGGGCGAATATGCTCGCCATCTTATCCAGACGCCCTATGGCAGCGCCTGGATGTACGTCTATCAGCGCCCGATTGCCGGGATGAAGCTGATAGAGAGCGGCAACTGGTTGGATAAAGACCAGTATTGAATACGGCAACGCCACCTTCGGGTGGCGTTGTTTTTTGTAGGCCTGATAAGCGTAGCGCCATCAGACACAACCGTGCACATTGCCGGATGGCGGCGTTGCCTTATCCGACCTACACACCACAAATAAAAACACCGCCCGAAGGCGGTGTTTTCAATGCTTGAGAAGAAATCTTATTTCTTCGCGCGCTCGAAGGAAGCAACGATTTCAGCTTTAGCCGCTTCCGCGTTTTCCCAACCGTCAACTTTAACCCATTTGCCTGCTTCGAGGTCTTTGTAGTGCTCGAAGAAGTGGGTGATCTGCGCTTTCAGCAGGTCTGGCAGGTCGTTCACATCTTTGATGTGATCATATTCTTTGCTCAGCTTGGTGTGCGGTACCGCAACCAGTTTGGCATCTTCACCGGATTCGTCGGTCATTTTCAGCACGCCAACTGGACGGCAGCGAATAACTGAACCTGGCTCCAGTGGGTATGGAGTTGGGACCAGAACGTCAACCGGGTCACCGTCGAGAGACAGGGTGTGGTTGATGTAGCCGTAGTTGCACGGATAGAACATCGCAGTGGACATGAAACGGTCAACGAACAGTGCACCGCTCTCTTTGTCGACTTCGTATTTGATAGGATCTGCGTTAGCTGGGATTTCAATGACAACGTAGATATCTTCCGGCAGATCTTTACCCGCAGGGACGTTGAGTAAGCTCATGTCTGTTTCCTTTAGAATGTATGGCAAACTAGTGCCCGGTATTATAGCCAACTCGCCGCGAAAGTCTTGGCCTGTTTTACGTAACATCCCCGTAGTCCCGCCTTTTTCAGCCGCTTCTTATGGCAGGAAAATCCATAATCTTAGCCACATACTGAATAAAATCATGAAACCGTTTACATCACGGTAAAAAATGACTCCAGCGCGCGTATTTTTTCGACAAAATCGATAGCGCTCAATGGGTGCGCGATGCCTTATCCCTCCTGCGCTCTTCGCTAATGCCAGCGTTAACAAAAAATTTACTTTTTTGAAGTGTGATGTAACTCATTCCGTTACATAGCCCATTGTCTATAGTTTTTCCGCAGATGGATATTTAACCAACAATAACCCTATGAGGATACCTCTATGTGGAAGCGCTTACTTCTTGTCACAGCAGTTTCCGCAGCCATGTCGTCTATGGTCATGGCTGCCCCTTTAACGGTGGGTTTTTCGCAAGTAGGTTCTGAATCTGGCTGGCGGGCGGCGGAAACTAACGTCGCCAAGCAGGAAGCGGAAAAACGCGGTATCACTCTGAAGATTGCCGACGGGCAGCAAAAGCAGGAAAACCAGCTCAAAGCTGTACGTTCGTTTATCGCCCAAGGCGTTGATGCCATCTTCATTGCGCCGGTCGTCGCAACGGGCTGGGAACCGGTGCTGAAGGAAGCCAAAGAAGCCAAAATTCCGGTATTCCTGCTCGACCGCTCCATCGATGTGAAAGACAAATCGCTTTACATGACTACCGTTACCGCCAACAACGTGCTGGAAGGGCAGTTGATTGGCGAGTGGCTTATCAAAACCGCTGACGGCAAGCCGTGTAACGTGGTCGAGCTGCAGGGTACGGTTGGCGCGAGCGTGGCGATTGACCGTAAGAAAGGTTTTGCTGACGCCATCTCTAAAGCGTCAAACATCAAGATTATCCGCTCTCAGTCCGGCGACTTTACCCGCAGTAAGGGCAAAGAAGTGATGGAGAGCTTTATCAAAGCCGAGAACAACGGCAAAAACATCTGCATGGTTTACGCACATAACGATGACATGGTAATCGGGGCAATTCAGGCTATCAAAGAAGCCGGGCTGAAACCGGGTAAAGATATCCTGACCGGTTCGATCGACGGCGTGCCGGACATCTACAAAGCGATGATTGCCGGTGAAGCGAACGCCAGCGTCGAGCTGACACCAAACATGGCCGGTCCGGCGTTCGATGCACTGGAAAAATACAAAAAAGACGGCACCATGCCGGAAAAAGTGACGCTGACCAAGTCCACGCTGTATCTGCCGGATACGGCGAAAGAAGAGCTAGAGAAGAAGAAAAATATGGGCTACTAAGTTTTTGCTCCGCCCGGTGGCGCTTCACCCATCAGACCTACCCCGCCGTAGGCCTGATAAGCGAAGCGCCATCAGGCAATGCAATGCCGGATGGCGGCGCTAGCGCGCCTTATCCGGCCTACCGCGCCAGGGCGAAGGAGAGAGCATAATGATCACTGAAACCAACCCGGAAATCCTCCGCACTGAGGGACTCTGCCAGTACTTCCCCGGCGTTAAAGCGCTGGATAACGTCAATTTCAGCCTCCGTCGCGGCGAAATTATGGCGCTGCTTGGTGAAAACGGCGCCGGAAAATCAACGCTGATTAAAGCCCTGACAGGGGTATACCACGCTAACAGCGGCACTATCTGGCTGGAAGGCCAACAAATTCATCCGAAAAATACCGCTCACGCCCAGCAGCTGGGCATCGGTACGGTGTACCAAGAGGTAAACTTGCTGCCGAACATGTCGGTGGCGGATAACCTATTTATTGGACGCGAGCCAAAACGCTTTGGCCTGATCCGTCGCAAAGAGATGGAAAAGCGCGCCACCGAACTGATGGCCTCCTATGGTTTTTCTCTCGACGTGCGTGAACCGCTAAACCGTTTTTCGGTGGCGATGCAGCAGATTGTCGCCATTTGCCGGGCAATCGATCTCTCCGCCAAAGTCCTGATCCTCGATGAACCGACCGCCAGCCTCGACACCAAAGAAGTGGAAATGTTGTTCAACCTGATGCGCCATCTGCGCGATCGGGGTGTAAGTCTGATCTTCGTTACTCACTTCCTCGATCAGGTTTATGCGGTGAGCGATCGGATAACCGTGCTGCGCAACGGCGGCTTTGTCGGCTGTAAAGAAACCCGCGAGCTGCCGCAAATTGAGCTAGTCAAAATGATGCTGGGCCGTGAATTAGAGCACCAGGCGCTACAGCGCGCCGGGCGCACGCTACTGAGCGATAAACCGGTGGCGTCGTTTACGGGCTACGGTAAAAAAGGCACCATTGCGCCGTTCGATCTTGAGGTTCGTCCCGGCGAAATTGTCGGCCTGGCGGGGCTATTGGGATCGGGCCGCACCGAAACCGCTGAAGTCATCTTCGGCATTCGTCCTGCCGACAGCGGACAGGCGATGATCAAAGGCAAACCGCAAGCCTTGCGGTCGCCACACCAAGCATCCTGCTTAGGGATCGGCTTTTGCCCTGAGGATCGTAAAACCGACGGCATTATCGCTGCCGCTTCGGTGCGGGAAAATATCATTCTGGCCCTTCAGGCTCAGCGCGGCTGGCTGCGGCCAATTCCGCGCAAAGAGCAAAATGACATAGCCGAACGTTTCATTCGCCAGCTGGGGATCCGCACGCCAAGCGCCGAGCAGCCGGTGGAGTTTCTCTCCGGTGGTAACCAGCAGAAGGTGCTGCTATCGCGCTGGCTGCTGACGCGACCGCAGTTCTTGATCTTAGACGAACCAACGCGCGGCATCGACGTCGGCGCGCATGCGGAGATCATTCGCCTGATCGAAACGCTATGTGCGGACGGTCTGGCGCTGCTCGTTATCTCATCTGAACTTGAAGAACTGGTGGGCTACGCCGACCGGGTGATCATCATGCGCGATCTCAAGCAGATTGCGGAGATCCCGCTCGCGGAACTGTCCGTTCCCGCCATTATGAACGCTATTGCGGCCTAAGGAGTTAATTGTGATGCCTCGATCCGTTGGGCAAACTGAACCGTCGGCCCGCCGTTTTCGCTGGCCACCGGGCATGCCGCAAATCTCGGCATTAATCCTGGTGCTGCTGGTCGATAGCCTAGTCGCGCCGCACTTTTTCCAGATAACGCTGCAGGATGGTCGCCTGTTCGGCAGCCCTATCGACATTCTTAACCGCGCTGCGCCGGTCGCGCTGCTGGCGATAGGTATGACGCTGGTGATAGCCACCGGCGGCATCGATCTTTCGGTGGGCGCGGTGATGGCGATTGCCGGAGCTACGGCGGCCTCGATGACCGTTGCCGGACACAGCCTGCCGATTGTCCTACTGGCGGCGCTGGGCTCTGGCGTGCTGGCTGGGCTATGGAACGGCATTCTGGTCGCCATCCTTAAAATACAGCCCTTTGTGGCGACGCTTATTCTGATGGTGGCCGGGCGCGGCGTCGCTCAGCTCATCACCTCGGGACAAATTGTCACCTTCGATTCGCCGGCGTTGGCCTGGCTCGGCAGCGGTAAAATGCTGCTGTTTCCAACGCCGGTCATTATTGCATTGGTCACCCTGATTATCTTTTGGGTTGTCGCGCGTAAGACCGCTCTTGGGATGTTCATTGAAGCGGTGGGGATCAACATCCGTGCGGCGAAAAACGCTGGGGTGAATACCCGTATCGTGGTGATGTTGGCCTACGTGTTGAGCGGCATATGCGCGGCGATTGCCGGGGTTATTGTGGCCGCGGATATTCGTGGTGCCGACGCCAACAATGCCGGGCTGTGGTTGGAGCTGGACGCTATTTTGGCGGTGGTTATCGGCGGCGGCTCGCTGATGGGCGGACGCTTTAACCTACTGCTGTCGGTGGTGGGGGCGCTGATTATTCAGGGCATGAATACCGGCATTTTGCTCTCCGGTTTCCCGCCAGAGCTTAATCAGGTGGTGAAAGCGGTGGTGGTGATGTGCGTGCTGATTGTGCAGTCGCCGCGCTTTATTCAGATTCTGAAAAGGATACGAGGCCATGATAAAACGTAATTTGCCGCTGATGATCACGCTCGGCGTCTTTGTCATCGGCTACCTCTATTGCCTGACGCAGTTTCCGGGTTTTGCTTCTACGCGGGTTATCTGCAATATCCTCACCGATAACGCCTTTTTGGGGATCGTAGCGGTAGGCATGACCTTTGTGATCCTCTCCGGCGGTATCGATCTGTCGGTCGGGTCGGTAATTGCTTTCACCGGCGTATTTCTGGCGAAAGCGATTGGATTTTGGGGGCTGTCGCCGCTGGTGGCTTTCCCTCTGGTGCTGGTGATGGGCTGCGCCTTTGGGGCCTTTATGGGGTGGCTGATTGATGCGCTGAAGATCCCGGCGTTTATCATTACGCTGGCGGGGATGTTTTTCCTGCGCGGCGTTAGCTATCTGGTTTCCGAGGAGTCGATTCCTATCGATCACCCGCTGTATGACACCCTCTCCGGGCTGGCGTGGACCATTCCCGGCGGAGGACGCCTGAGCGCCATGGGGCTGTTGATGCTGCTGGTGGTCGTGCTGGGCATTTTCCTCGCCCATCGCACTCGCTTTGGCAACCAGGTTTACGCCATTGGTGGCAGCGCGACCTCGGCGAATTTGATGGGGATCCCGACCCGCAGCACCATTGTGCGTATTTATATGCTGTCGACGGGGCTGGCGACGCTGGCTGGGATCGTTTTCTCTATTTATACCCAAGCCGGTTACGCGCTGGCGGGCGTCGGGGTAGAGCTGGACGCTATTGCGTCGGTGGTCATCGGCGGTACGCTGCTGAGCGGTGGCGTCGGCACGGTGCTGGGAACGCTGTTCGGCGTGGGCATTCAGGGGCTGATTCAAACCTACATTAACTTTGACGGTACGCTCAGCTCGTGGTGGACCAAGATCGCCATCGGCATCCTGCTGTTTATTTTCATTGCGCTACAGCGCGGCCTGACGGTGCTGTGGGAGAACCGGCAGAACGCCGCTGTGACTCGCGTCAATGTTGGCATAACAAAGAACTAACATACTGAAACATTAAAGTTTTTCCGGTAGCAGCCGATACTTTTCTTTTACGCCAAACGTACCCCTGCTACCGGACAACACTATGATGCTAAAAACGCTGTCTATCCGTACCGGCCTGCTATCTCTGCTTGCCGTGATGACTCTGCTGCTGATTCTGGTCAGCGGCATCGGTATTTATGCTCTCACCCAAAGTTCTGCCTCCTTGCAACGCATTAATCACCTGCAAAGTGACCAAATAACTCAGCTAAACGAAGGCTATACGCTGTTGCTGCGTGCGCGTAATGAGGCCGGCCAAGCGGTGAGGCTGATGGAAATCGGCATGCTGGACGATGCTGCTAAAGCGGTCAAAATGATTGGCGGGGAAGTCGCGCAGGCGCAAAAAATTATTGCTGCCGTCAGCCAGTCGTCGATAGACGATGCCGAGGGGGCTACGCGGATGGCAAACGTGGCGAAAAGCTATGAGCTGTACAATACGCAGGCAATCAAACCGATGTTGGCGGCACTCGAAGGGCAAAACGTCGATAACTACTATGACCTGCTGGAAAAGACCATTATTCCGGTCTCCCGCCAGTTTGATAATTCGATTCAGGCTTTCCAGCAGTGGGGCATGTCCCGTGGCCAGGTTGAAGTCGCGTCGGTACACAGCGCCAAAAATAAAGTCCTAGCGCTGATGGTTATCGCGATTTTACTGACCGCCGGCGTCATGGCGCTGGGCTGGCTTCAGTTGCGCCATCTGTTGCTCAAGCCGCTTGACGCGGCAATTGGTCAGTTGGAACAGGTGGCATCGGGAGATTTAACCGATTCACCGCTGAAAGCCAATAGCACTGAAATTAAGCGCCTGAACGTGGCGATTGCCGGGATGCGCGAGTCGATGATGAACTCGGTGATGCGGGTACGTGACGCTAGC
Source organism: Kluyvera sp. STS39-E (assembly GCF_040932435.1). NCBI lineage: Bacteria > Pseudomonadati > Pseudomonadota > Gammaproteobacteria > Enterobacterales > Enterobacteriaceae > Kluyvera > Kluyvera sp. STS39-E. The sequence goes on from NZ_JBFQGA010000010.1 coordinate 121,894, forward strand.
TCGCAGATTGATATCGGCAGCCGCGAGCTGACGGCGGGTAACAACCATCTGGCACAGCGTACTGAATCGACGGCGACCTCGCTTGAGCAAACGGCAGCCAGCATGGAACAGCTCACGGCTACCGTGAAGCAAAACGCCGATAATGCCGACCAGGCGCATAAGCTGGCGAAGGACGTTTCCGACACCGCCGATCGCGGTAGCGAAATGGTCTGCTACGTGATTGAAAAAATGCAGGATATTTCCGGCAGCGCCAACCGCATTGCCGACATCCTCGGGGTGATTGATGGCATTGCCTTCCAGACTAACATTCTGGCACTCAACGCCTCGGTGGAAGCCGCGCGCGCGGGCGAGCAGGGGCGTGGATTCGCCGTCGTGGCGGGGGAAGTGCGTAACCTCGCCAGCCGCAGCGCCGATGCGGCAAAAGAGATCCGTCAGCTGATTTCGGCTTCACAAACCCACGTCAATGAAGGTAGTGACCTCGCGCAGCAGGCGGGTGAAACCATGGATGAGATTGCCAGTGAAGTGATGCGGATGACCAAGTTGATGCGCGAAATTGCCAGCGCGTCGCAGGAGCAGAGCCGTGGGATTGAGCAGGTAAATATTGCTGTCAGCCAGATGGATGAAACGGCGCAGCAGAATGCAGCGCTGGTACAGCAGTCATCGGCGGCAACCCGTTCGCTGGAAGAGCAGTCGCAGGCGCTAACTTCAGCGATGGCATCGTTCCGTTTACAGGTGTCGTAATCGGATTACTGATTTTGTAGGCCGGATAAGGCGTTTACGCCGTCATCCGGCAATATCACCGCATCGCGCCGGATGGCGCTTTGCTTATCCGGCCTACAACGAGATGTAGGCCGGGATGTCGCGATTATGCGTCAGGGAACTCGCGAATCAAACGCTCAACGTCTTCAACCATATGGTTGTTACCGACGAAGAACGAACGACGCTGGTGCAACGTTTCCGGCTGAATATCCAAAATACGTTCTTTCCCATCGCTGGCCTTACCGCCGGCCTGTTCCGCGAGGAACGCCATCGGGTTGCACTCATACAGCAGACGCAGCTTGCCATCAGGATGGCTCGCGGTGCTTGGGTAGAGGTAGATCCCGCCTTTCAGCAGGTTACGGTGGAAATCCGCCACCAGAGAACCGATATAGCGTGAAGTGTACGGACGCTGGGTGTTGGTATCTTCTTCCTGACAGAATTTAATGTACTTCTTCACGCCGTTCGGGAATTTGATGTAGTTGCCTTCGTTGATGGAGTACGTGTTGCCGCGTTCCGGGAAGCGCATGCGTTCCTGGCTTAGACAGAACACGCCCAGAGAAGGGTCGTAGGTGAAGGCGTGAACGCCGCAGCCGGTGGTGTACACCAGCATCGTCGAGGAACCGTAAACCACATAGCCCGCGGCAACTTGGCGGTTGCCCGGTTGCAGGAAATCTTCTTCGGTGACCGGCGTGCCGACCGGAGTCACACGACGATAAATAGAGAAGATAGTCCCGACAGAAACGTTAACGTCGATATTAGATGAGCCATCCAGCGGGTCCATCAGAACCACATACTTCGCGTGTTCACAGCCTTCAAAGACGACGATTTCGTCCTCTTCTTCGGAAGCGATCCCGGCGACGATGTCACGTGCGCGCAGCGCGGCTTTCAGTTTCTCGTTTGCGAACAAATCGAGCTTTTGTTGTACTTCTCCCTGTACGTTTTCTGCGCCGCTGGCACCCAGGATATCGACCAGACCGGCCTTGTTGATATCGCGGTGGATGATCTTGGCACCTAACTTTATTGCCGACAGCAAAGCAGTGAGTTCACCGGTAGCATGAGAAAACTCGTGCTGCTTTTCGACAATAAATTCACCTAACGTTTTCATAACACTTTCCCTGCATTGGATGATGAGTAAAGCGACTGCAACAATCTTAACAAAGAATAAAAAAAATACGCACAGGTGAATCGCGCCAGCAAACTACGGAATATCCTGAAATGCATTTCTCTGGCGGCAAACATATGGGTAAAATGCGGGGCAGATAAAAAAAGGATAGTGACGTATGCGCATTCATATTTTGGGTATTTGTGGCACCTTCATGGGCGGTCTGGCCATGCTGGCTCGTTCTCTGGGCCATGAAGTCACGGGTTCGGATGCCAATGTGTATCCCCCGATGAGCACGCTGCTTGAAAAGCAAGGTATTGATTTAATTCAAGGTTACGACGCAAGTCAGCTTGACCCTCAGCCGGATCTGGTGATCATCGGCAACGCCATGACCCGCGGTAATCCGTGCGTTGAAGCGGTGCTGGAGAAAAACATTCCGTTCATGTCTGGCCCGCAATGGCTGCATGATTTCGTGCTGCGCGATCGCTGGGTGCTGGCGGTAGCAGGAACGCACGGCAAAACCACGACGGCTGGAATGGCGGCGTGGATCCTCGAAGAGTGCGGCTATAAGCCAGGCTTCGTCATTGGCGGCCTGCCGGGCAACTTTGATGTTTCAGCGCGTCTGGGCGACAGCCCGTTCTTCGTGATCGAAGCCGATGAATACGATTGTGCCTTCTTCGACAAGCGTTCTAAATTCGTGCACTACTGCCCGCGCACGCTGATCCTCAATAATCTTGAGTTCGATCACGCGGATATCTTCGACGATCTGAAAGCTATTCAGAAACAGTTCCATCACCTGGTGCGTATCGTACCGGGACAAGGCCGCATCATCCTGCCGGAGAACGACGCTAACCTGAAACAGGTTATGGCGATGGGCTGCTGGAGTGAGCAGGAGCTGGTGGGTGAGCAGGGCCACTGGCAGGCGAAGAAACTCAATACCGATGCCTCCGAGTGGGAAGTGCTGCTGGATGGCGAGAAGGTCGGTGAAGTGAAGTGGAGCTTGGTTGGCGAACACAACATGCATAACGGACTGATGGCGATTGCCGCCGCACGTCACGTTGGCGTTGCGCCAGCCGATGCGGCTAATGCGTTGGGCAGCTTTATCAACGCCCGCCGTCGTCTCGAACTGCGCGGTGAAGCCAACGGCGTCTGCGTCTATGATGACTTCGCACACCACCCAACGGCAATCCTCGCGACGCTGCAGGCGCTGCGCGGCAAAGTGGGCGGCACGGCAAAAATCATTGCCGTATTGGAGCCACGTTCGAACACCATGAAAATGGGCGTCTGCAAAGACGACCTGGCGCCGTCTTTAGGCCGCGCGGATGAAGTGTTCCTGCTACAGCCACAGCATATTCCATGGCAGGTTGCGGAAGTGGCGGAAGCATGTGTACAGCCTGCTCACTGGAGCGCGGACGTTGACGTACTGGCGGATATGGTGGTGAAAAACGCCGAGCCGGGCGATCACATCCTCGTGATGAGCAACGGCGGCTTTGGTGGCATCCATCAGAAGCTGCTCGATGGTCTGGCTAAAAAAGCGGAACAACAGCAGGATTAAATCTGACTGCTTGGGTTTCCTCTCAGCCAACCGGGAAACCGGTTGGCTTTTTTATTTTCTGCTTTAAGTAAGGACCGGACATGGATTTGTTAACGTCGAAAAAACTGACGTCGACACAGACGCCGCTTTTTGTCTGTGTTGATGCACTGTATGCCCAGGCATTTCCTTGGCACGAACAGCGTGAGTTGCCCGCCAAACAACGCGCGTTAAGCGACCCGCATTACGCGCTGGAAGCGTGGTTTGACGGCGAGCAGTTTATTGGCATGAGCGGATGCTGGGCGTTTGACGGCTACGTCTATATTGAACATCTGGCGGTCGACGGCAGCCTGCGCTCGCAGGGTTACGGCAAACGTCTACTGGGGCAAATCCTTGAGCGGGCGCCGCAAACGATTCTGGAGATTGACCCGCTGACCAGCGACATCGCCCGCAAGCGTCTGCGCTTTTATGAAAGTATGGGATTTTTTGCCAACCCGTGGCCGCATACGCACCCGACCTATCACACGGATATCGCCGATCACGAGCTCATCGTATTAAGCTACCCGCAGCCGATTGCTGAGGCGCAGTACCTGCGCTTTAACGACGATTTATGCCAGAAAGTGATGGAACAGTAGGCCGGATAAGGCGTTCACGCCGCCACCCGGCAATGCCTGCGTGCTGTTGTGCCTGATGGCGCTGCGCTTATCAGGCCTACAATCTGACCCACCGGCGATTGTCGAACGGCTAAAAAAATACCCTCACAAGGAGGGCATTTTTCTGAGACTTAATCCTGGTTTTCAGCCAGTTCGCGCAGATATTGGAAAATCTGACGAGAGGATTTTGGCGGCTTATTCGCGGCCTTTTCCTTTTTGGCGTTACGCACGAGCGAACGTAACTGCTGACGATCGGCGTCTGGCCACAGATTCAGCACGTCTTCAACGGCGTCATCTTCACCTTCAATCATACGGTCACGCAGCTGTTCCAGTTTATGGAACAGAACAACCTGCTGGTTGTGGCGGTTTTTCAGCTTATCCAGCGCTTGGCGGAAAGGCTCTACGTCGCGCTGACGCAGCATTTTACCAATCAGCTGCAGCTGGCGGCGGCGACCTTCCATCTTAATACGCTGCGCCAGTTCAATGGCGGCGCGCAGGTCGGCGTCCAGCGGGATTTTGTCTAGGGCGTTTTTACCCAGAGAAACCAGTTCTGCCCCAAGCTTTTTCAGCTCTTCGGCATCACGTTTAATTTCGCTCTTGCTGACCCAGATAATTTCATCATCTTCGTCCTCGATATCATCACCGGGGACTTCGTCGAGCCAGTCTTCGGGCTGCTTTGTCATTTCAGGCTCCTTAAAAAAGAGGCTAATACTAACAGCTTGAACGCATACTGAGAAAGGGTTCTCTGTTAGACTTCATTTAACTTTACCTCAGATTATGGCTTAGACGATGAAAGTGATCACACAAGTTGCGGAACAACGTATTGCGCTGGAAAAAGCAGTCTCAATGGCGCTAGAGCTGGCGGCCAGTCAATCAGATGGTGCAGAAGTCGCGGTCAGCAAGACCACCGGCATCGGCGTCAGCACCCGCTACGGTGAAGTCGAAAACGTCGAATTTAATAGCGATGGCGCGCTGGGGATCACCGTTTATCACCAGAATCGCAAAGGCAGCGCCTCGTCCACCGATTTAAGCCCGGACGCCATTGCGCGCACCGTACAGGCGGCGCTGGATATCGCGCGCTACACCTCGCCGGACCCGTGTGCGGGCGTGGCAGACAAAGATCTGCTGGCCTTCGACGCCCCGGATCTTGACCTGTTCCACCCGGCGGAAGTCTCTCCGGATGAAGCTATCGAAATGGCCGCTCGCGCTGAACAGGCGTCGTTAAAGGCCGATAAACGCATTACCAATACCGAAGGCGGCAGCTTCAACAGCCACTACGGTATCAAGGTCTTCGGCAACAGCCACGGCATGCTGCAAAGCTACTGTTCAACGCGCCACTCCCTGTCGAGCTGCGTGATTGCGGAAGTGAATGGCGATATGGAACGCGACTATGCGTACACCATTGGCCGGCGCTTAAGTGATTTGCAGTCGCCGGAATGGGTCGGTGAAGAGTGCGCGCGCCGTACCCTAGCACGTCTTGAACCTCGCAAGCTTTCCACCATGCAGGCACCGGTTATCTTCGCCAATGAAGTGGCGACGGGGCTGTTTGGCCACCTGGTCGGTGCGATTGCCGGTGGTTCGGTGTACCGCAAATCGACCTTCCTGTTGGACTCGCTGGGCGAGCAAATTCTGCCGGAATGGCTGACCATTGAAGAACATCCGCACCTGCTAAAAGGGCTGGCGTCTACGCCGTTCGACGGCGAGGGCGTGCGCACAGAACGTCGCGACATTATTAAAGATGGCGTGCTGACCCAGTGGCTGTTGACCAACTACTCTGCGCGTAAGCTGGGGCTGAAAAGCACCGGTCATGCAGGCGGCATTCACAACTGGCGTATCAATGGCCGCGGGCTGAGTTTTGAAAAGTTGCTTAAAGAGATGGGCACCGGTCTTGTCGTGACCGAACTGATGGGGCAGGGTGTGAGCGGTATCACCGGCGATTATTCGCGCGGCGCATCCGGCTTCTGGGTTGAGAACGGCGAAATTCAGTATCCGGTGAGTGAAATCACCATCGCGGGCAACCTGAAAGACATGTGGCGCAATATTGTCACCATCGCCGACGATATTGAAACGCGCAGTAATATCCAATGTGGTTCTGTACTGCTTCCGGAGATGAAGATCGCCGGACAGTAATCACGTTCATACCTGTCATAATTCAAGCTGCAGATGCGTTGGCTGCGCTCGTTCACCCCAGTCACGTACTTATTGTACGCTCCTGGGGATTCGCTCACTTGCCGCCTTCCTGCAACTCGAATTATTTTGGGTAAGGGGGCGCATCCTGCTGCGCCCGTTTTGCTTAAATAATAAGAAGGAAGTGAGCAATGCGTAAAAAGCTGTTAGCGATGTTGGCGGTCTCCGCTTTGGCCCTTGGTTCGGCATCGGCGTTTGCCGATCTCGGCGAAGATATGGATACGCTGGCGGAAAATCTGCAGGTGGTGCAGAAAACCTCCGACGTGGGCGAGCTGAAAGGTGCGCTGACGAAGATGCGTGCCGCCGCTGTTGACGCGCAAAAAGAGACCCCGCCGAAGCTGGAAGGCAAAGCGGCGGATAGCGCGGAGATGAAAGATTTCCGCCACGGCTTCGATATCCTGATTGGCCAGATTGATGGCGCCATGAAGCTGGCCAATGAAGGTAAGCTGAAAGAAGCCCAGGCCGCTGCAGAAGACTTCAAAACGACCCGCAATACCTACCACAAGAAGTATCGCTAAGCGTTTATCCGGGAAACATCGGCCGATGTTTCCCGCTTTTCTCCCGCAAAACTCCGTCAACATCACACTTTTCCCTTTGTTTTGCCATGCCCTTTTCCTATTACCTTCACCTGCATTTGAGACATCCATCACGCGAATATATCGATATCGTTAGATTCGTGATGAATATGTGAATCAGATCACCCATGCCGTTAGCCTTTCCACTTCGAAGTGGAAAACAACTCGCTACAAACTCCACGGCCCCGGCGTTAGTTTTATCCCCAGAGACATTAGCGGGGTAATACGAGTGAATAACGGAGCGGTAACACACGACGCAGGGGAGCAGGCAATGCAGACCGAACAGCTGGCAGACAAGATGCTGCAGCAGGTGTTCGCGCTGTTAAGCCGCCGCCACATCACCCCCAACGACGTGCAGGAGCAAATGCTGACGTCCCACGTACGGGCAATGGCCCACCGGTCAATCAGCGGTGAACCGCTGCCGGAAGTGGACGCCAGCCTGTTTGAAGAGATTTCAGAAGACTCAATGAATCTGGCTCGCGACGTGGTCGCGGAATTCGGCAATCTGCCAAAAGAAGAGGCGTGGCTGCTGTCCGTCCACTTCGAAGTCGCAAAAGAAAACCTGTAAGGAGCAACACATGGAACAGATCACTTTAGTTATTGGCGACCGCCTGGGTAAAGGACAAAAAGTTGCCGCTGGCGCGGAAAAAGCCGGTGCTCGTGCAGTCGTTGTACCGGGCGTTGCCGCAGATATGAAGCTGGGCGACGTGATGAAAGCAGAAAACGCGACCTTCGGTATCTCTTTCTGCGGTAGCGGCGGCGCTGGCGCTATCACTGCGCAAACCAAACATGGCTACAAAGCGAAATACGGTATGCGTTCAGTCGAAGAGGGTGTGACCGCCATCAATGAAGGCTACAACGTGCTGGGCTTCGGCTTTATGGATAAAGAAGAGCTGGGCGAACGCCTGGTAGAAGCCTGGAAGAAGAAGTACGGCGCGTGAACATGAAAGAGCAATTCACCACCACGGTGAGGGTAACGGGCAAAGGCGAAAGCAAAACACGCGCATTCGCCGATGCTCTGAACCATGTGCAGGCAGCGGTGATGAAAACATCATCGCGCATCCTACTGCGTATTGAGCCACAGGACGTGGCGGTTATTCATGCGCGTGAAGCGGTACGAAAAGAGGCATTCCTGTTTATCTTTTTACGCCGTGAACGACGCACGTACAGCGTGGAGCTGGATGTGACCGTCAACGTGACCGCTATCGATATCGATAAAGTGGACTTCGTCACGCAAACCTGATTTTTACTAAAGGGTCAGAATATGTTCCTGATAATTTTAATAAAATCGCTCATCATCGGCGGCCTAGTTGGCGTCGGCGTGGGCGCCGGAGCGGCACGTATGTTCCATGCGCCCACCACCCAAGGGATGGGGGCGTTTCGTACGTTGGGCGAGCTGAACTCCTGTGAGGGCGATCCGGCTTCCCACTTCTCCTTTGGCCTTGGCTTCTTCTTTAACGCCTGGGCTTCTTCCGTTGCAGCAGGGGCTTTCACCCAAGACGTTGACCACCGCATTATCCCTAACTGGGGCGCGGCTGCACTGATGATGAAAAACCGCAACGTGGGCGAGACGCTGCACGATCCGCGCAAGATGGCGATTGCCTGCGGCATCATCGGCATGATCGTCGTCGCCTTCCTTAACCTCACCGCCTCTTCCGTGCCACAGGCACTGCAGGTCACCGCGGTGAAGGTACTGGTTCCGGCAGCAAACCTGCTGGTAAATACCGTGATGCCGGTGATCTTCTGGCTGGCGGCTATCGACGCCGGTAAGAAATCAGGCTTCTGGGCCACCATTTTCGGCGGCGCTGCGCAGCTGATTATGGGTAACGCCGTACCGGGCCTGGTGCTGGGTATTCTGATTGGTAAGGGTGTGGAAGAGAGCGGCTGGCATCGTGTCACCAAAGTGATGATGGGCGCGATCATTGCGCTGTTCGTCCTGAGCGCCTTCTTCCGTGGTTTCGACATGAAGATGATCGAATCCTTCCACATGACCGTGCCGAACTGGCTGGATCTGATCCACAACTCAATCAGCGGCAAATAACGGGAGCCTGACATGGAACAGAATAAAGGTTTTTGGTATGCCGACTGGTCGTTCCCGATCTTCGTTGGCCTGCTCTCTTCCGGCGTGTTTGCCGGGACACACATGTACTACCTCTACGGTATCGGCGCGTTTAACGAAGTCGCCTTCGTGGCGATGCTAAAAGCGGGGATTGATACCGGTGCCTACGGCGCGGTGGCGGCGTTTGGCGCGAGCTTCTTGTTCGCCCGTATCATCGAAGGTTCGCTAGTGGGGATTTTGGACATCGGCGGCGCGATTCAGACCGGTGTGGGCTTAGGCGTTCCGGCGCTGCTGCTGGGTGCCGGCATTATGTTCCCGGTGACCAACTTTATCGCCTCCCTGATTACCGGACTGGTGATTGGTCTGGCAATTGGCTACATCATCATCTTGGCGCGTAAGTTCACCATCAACCAGAGCGATTCGACCTACGGGGCCGACGTGATGATGGGCGCGGGTAACGCCTCCGGCCGCTTCCTCGGTCCGTTGATTATCTTAAGTGCGATGACTGCATCGATTCCAATCGGTGTCGGTTCACTGGTTGGCGCTTTGATCTTCTATGTCTGGCAAAAGCCAATTACCGGTGGCGCTATTCTGGGCGCCATGCTGCTGGGCTCTATCTTCCCGGTAGCGATTAGCTGATAGCGTTTTGTTGTAGGCCGGATAAGGCAACGCGCCTGATGGCGCTGTGCTTATCAGGCCTACACGATTGCCCCCATTCCAACAGGAGAGAGATATGTTTGATTTACTCCTGCGCCGCGCGCGCCTTGTCGACGATACCCTGACTGATATCGCCATTCAGGACGGAAAAATCGCGGCGCTGGGCGAGATTAGCGCGCCTGCCCTGAAAACCATCGACCTAGATGGCCAATGCTACGCCAGCGCCGGCTGGATTGACTCCCACGTCCACTGCTACCCGAACTCACCGATTTACCACGACGAACCGGACAGCGTAGGCATCGCTACCGGTGTGACGACCGTGATTGATGCCGGTAGCACCGGCGCGGACGACGTTGACGATTTTTATCAGCTTACCCGCAAGGCAACCACCGACGTCTATGCGCTGCTCAACATTTCCCGCGTTGGGCTGATTGCCCAAAACGAACTGGCGAAGATGAGCAATATCGACGCCGACGCCGTGAAGCAGGCAGTCCAGCGTCATCCGGACTTTATCGTTGGCTTGAAAGCGCGGATGAGCAGCAGCGTGGTTGGCGATAACGGCATTGCACCGCTTGAGCGTGCGAAGGCCTTTCAGCAGGAAAACGGTGACCTACCGCTGATGGTGCACATCGGCAATAACCCGCCGAACCTTGACGAAATCGCTGACTTGCTGACCTCTGGCGACATTATTACCCACTGCTACAACGGTAAACCGAACCGTATCCTGACGCCGTCCGGTGAGCTGAAAAGCGCCGTGACGCGCGCCTTACAGCGTGGCGTTCGTTTAGACGTTGGCCACGGCACGGCAAGCTTTAGCTTTGAAGTGGCGAAACGGGCGATTGCGCTGGGCATTCTGCCGCACACCATCAGCTCGGATATCTACTGCCGAAACCGTATTGACGGCCCGGTGCGCTCTCTGGCGCTGGTGATGTCGAAATTCCTCGCCATCGGCATGTCGCTGCCACAGGTCATTGACTGTGTCACCGCGCACGCCGCTGACGGACTGCGTCTGACGCACAAAGGGCGATTGGAAGTCGGCTTCGACGCCGACCTTACGCTGTTTACCCTCGCATCAACCCCAACGCTGCTGGTGGATGCTGAACAACAGAGCCTTCAGGCCGACAAAATTCTGCTGCCGCTTGCCGCGATTCGCGCGGGCAAGGGCTATTTGACCGAACAAGGGAGCGCGGAAAATGCCTTCAATTTTTGAGAAATACGATTTAAAACAAGTGATTAATACATCAGGCCGCATGACTGCCCTCGGCGTATCTACGCCGCGTCCAGAAGTGGTCGAGGCCGCAATGGCGGGCATGAACCAGTATTTTGAGATGAAAGATCTGGTCAATAAAACCGGTGCCTATATTGCGAAGCTGCTGGATGTGGAAGGGGCGACGGTTGTCGCCTGCGCATCGGCAGGGATTGCCCAGTCGGTAGCGGCGGTGCTGGTAAAAGACAGCGACTGGCTGCTGGAAAATCTGCACGTGACACCGATTGAGAACAACGAAATCGTCCTGCCGAAAGGTCACAACGTCAACTTCGGCGCGCCTGTCGGCACCATGGTGGCGCTGGGCGGCGGCAAGCTGGTGGAAGCAGGTTATGCGAACGAATGTTCAGCCGATCAGCTGGCGGCAGCCATTACTCCGCGCACGGCGGCGATTTTATATATCAAATCTCACCACTGTGTGCAGAAAAGTATGCTGAACGTGGCGCAGGCTGCGGCCGTGGCGCGCAGCCATAATCTGCCGCTGATCGTCGATGCGGCGGCGGAAGAAGATTTACATGCCTACTACCGTGCCGGTGCGGATCTGGTTATCTACAGCGGCGCGAAGGCCATCGAAGGGCCGACCAGCGGGCTGGTTATTGGCAAAACCCAGTACGTTGAGTGGGTGAAACGCCAGTCAATGGGCATTGGTCGTGCGATGAAAGTCGGCAAAGAGGGCATCCTCGGCCTGACCTGCGCGATTGAACACTACCTGACGGCGACCAAAGAGAGCGGCGCTGAGATGGTGGCGAAGATGACGCCGTTTATTGACCAGCTCAATACCATAAACGGCGTGACCGCGCGCGTGGTGTGGGACAGCGCGGGCCGCGATATTGCTCGTGCGGAAATTAAATTTGATGAAGCGGTAACCGGCATCGACACCGGTGAACTGGTGGCCGCGCTCAAGCAGGGCGAATACGCTATCTACTTCCGCGGCTACAAGGCCAACGAAGGCATTATTGAAGCCGATGTCCGCAGCGTGAACGCGCAGCAGCTGGAGATTGTCTCTCGTCGCATCGCCGAGGTTTTAAACAAGGAGAATAACGCATGAAACTGACCCCCAATTTTTACCGTGACCGCGTCTGCCTAAACGTTCTGGCGGGCAGCAAAGACAACGCCCGTGAGATTTATGAAGCGGCGGAAGGTCATGTGCTGGTCGGCGTACTCTCTAAAAATTACCCGGACGTCGCAAGCGCGGTGGCGGATATGCGCGAGTATGCGCAGCTGATTGATAATGCGCTTTCCGTCGGTCTTGGCGCGGGCGATCCGAACCAGTCGGCGATGGTGAGCGAGATTTCCCGCCAGGTTCAGCCGCAGCACGTCAACCAGGTGTTTACCGGCGTGGCAACCAGCCGTGCGCTATTGGGCCAAAACGACACCGTGGTGAACGGCCTAGTCTCGCCGACCGGCACCGTTGGCATGGTTAAAATCTCTACCGGCCCGCTGTCCAGTACCGCGCCAGACGGCATCGTGCCGCTGGAAACGGCGATTGCCCTGCTGAAAGATATGGGCGGCAGCTCGATTAAATACTTCCCAATGGGCGGGTTGAAGCATCGCGATGAGTTTGTGGCGGTGGCGCAAGCCTGTGCCCGTCATGATTTCTGGCTGGAGCCAACCGGCGGGATCGATCTGGAAAACTACAGCGAAATCCTGAAAATTGCGCTGGATGCTGGAGTTAGCAAAATTATCCCCCATATCTATAGTTCGATTATTGATAAAGCCAGTGGCAATACCCGTCCGGCGGACGTGCGTCAGCTGCTGGAGATGACGAAAGCATTAGTGAAGTAGTGTCGCTGTGCCCCCTCACCCTAACCCTCTCCCCTTGGGGGAGAGGGAACCTATAGTGCGAATGGCACGATTTGGTTTTCTCCCTCGCCCCTTTGGGGAGAGGGCCGGGGTGAGGGGAAAACTTCCAACCTAGCTCTCAAGGAGCCACCATGCCCGCCGCCCATCACCTGCTTGCTGCTTCACTCTCGCTCCTCGCCGCTGGCGTTGGTGCACAAACCCAGTACGCTTGGGTAGGAACCTACAATCCCAATGGAGAGGGGCTATACCGGTTTACCGTGGATGGAAAAACCGGCGAGTTACGTGATAAGACGCTGGTTGGCTCGCTGCCAAATGTCGCGCAGCTTACCGTTTCACACGACGGTAAAACGCTGTATGCCGCCAGTGAGGTGGAAAAGGGCGTAGTGCAGGCATGGAGCATCGGCAAAGATGGCAGCTTAAGCAGCCTGAATCAGGTGGCCTCCGGCGGTGCCGGGCCGGTCTATCTGTCAATGACTCCCGATAGCCGTCATCTGCTGGTGGCAAACTATGTCAGCGGTTCTATAGCTGTCCTGCCGGTTAAAGCGGATGGCAGCCTTGGCGATGCGACGGATGTCCATCAGGATAAAGGCCCGGCTGGAGCCGAGCGCCCTGCTGCTGCGGTGGAAGGCAGTTTTGCTATGAGCGATCATAATGGCCCGCACGCGCACATGGTGCAGGCAGATCCAAGCGGGCAATTTGTCTATTCCACAGACCTCGGGCTGGATAGGATTTACCAATACCGTATGGACAGCGCCAGCGGCAAGCTGACGCCGAACGATCCGCCGTTTATTGCCGCGTCGTCGGCAGGTGCAGGGCCGCGTCATTTTATCTTCACGCCCGCAGGCGATGGACTATGGTTGATTAACGAAGAGTCCTCCACGCTGACCTTCTACCATCTCGATAAGGACAGCGGTCTGCTGCGCGAAGGTCAAACGGTCTCCACACTGCCAAAAGAGTATAAAGGCACCAGTTTTGCTGCAGGCCTGGCGTTGAGCGCCGACGGCAAGCAGCTGTACGTGGCTAATCGCCTGCATAACAGCATCGCTCACTTTACCGTGATGGCGGACGGCAGCCTGAAACATCAGGACGATATCTGGACGCGTGGTGATTATCCAAGGACATTAACGTTGGATAAACAAGGGCATTGGTTGTACGCCTTGAATCAGCGTAGCGATAATATTACCCGTTTTAGCGTCGCGCCGAAGGACGGTAAGTTGACGTTCTCAGCGGACTACACCCCGGTTGGTAGCCCATCGCAGATGGTGATTTCTTCCCAACCCTAAGTCGTAAAATGAAGGAACCGGCATGCGATTTCCCAACCAACGTTTAGCGCAACTCTTTAGCCTGCTGCAAAACGAAACGCTGCCCCAGGATGAGCTGGCGCAGCGGCTGTCGGTCTCAACCCGTACCGTTCGCGCCGATATCACCGCGCTCAACGCGCTGTTGATGCACTACGGCGCGCAGTTTGTGCTGACCCGCGGCAGCGGCTATCAGCTAAAAATAGACGATCCGTTGCGTTATCAAACGCTGGAGGAGGCGGCGCCGAAGTCGCAGCATATCCCGCGTACGGGGCAGGATCGCATTCACTCTTTACTGGTGCGTTTTTTGACCTCGGCCTTTTCTATCAAGCTCGAGGATTTGGCTGATGTGTGGTTTGTTAGCCGCGCTACCTTGCAAAATGACATGGTCGAGGTGCGCGAGCGTTTTGCCCGCTATCAGCTGACGCTGGAAACGCGCCCGCGCCACGGCATGAAGCTGTTTGGTAGCGAGGTGTCGATTCGCGCCTGCCTGACCGACCTGCTGTGGGAGTTGAGCCAGCAAGGTCCGCTGACCTCGCCTATCCGCGAGGAGGCCTTTGATCCTAGCGTTCCAGCGCTGCTCGAAGGCGTCTTGCAGGAGACGTTGACCCGTCACCATGTTCGGCTGACCGATGAGGGTGAACGTTTTATCTGCCTGTACGGTGCGGTGGCGGTACGTCGGGTGAGTGAGGGCTATCCGCTGGCGGATTTCAGTGCGGAAGATGTGGCGCAGAACGTGCGCGATGTGGCCCATGAGGTGGCGAATGCGCTGCATAATTGGGCCGGAAAACCGTTCTCGGCGGCGGAAGAAGAGTGGCTGTGTGTTCACCTCGCCGCCCGTCAAGTGCAGGATGTTGATCCGGAAACGATCAGCGCTGATGATGATGAAGCGCTGGTGAACTACATCCTGCACTATATCAATCAGCAATATAACTACAATCTGCTGGAAGATGCCCAACTGCATGCGGATCTGCTGACCCATATTAAGACCATGATCACCCGCGTTCGCTACCAGATTATGATCCCCAATCCGCTTCTCGATAACATTAAGCAGCACTACCCAATGGCGTGGGATATGACGCTGGCGGCAGTCTCTAGCTGGGGCAAATATACGCCTTATGCCATCAGTGAAAATGAGATTGGTTTTCTGGTGCTGCACATCGGTGTCGGTCTTGAGCGTCACTACAACATTGGCTACCAGCGCCAGCCGAAGGTGCTGCTGGTGTGCGATGCGGGCAACGCTATGGCGAGAATGATCGAAGCTATTTTGCAACGCAAGTATCCGCAGGTGGAGATTGCGGCCACCGTCTCCCAGCGCGAGTACGAACAGCTCACGGCGGTGGCGGAAGATTTTGTTATCTCTACCGCGCGCATCAGCGAAAAAGACAAGCCGGTTGTCACCATTGCACCGTTCCCGACTGAATATCAGTTGGATCAAATCGGCAAACTGGTGCTGGTTGACCGCACCCGGCCCTTTATGCTGAACAAATACTTCGATGAGGCGCATTTTCGGGTTATTGACGGGCCGATGGATAGGCAAACGCTGTTTGCCGAACTTTGCGAGCAGCTTGAACACGAAGGATTTGTGGACGCTGAGTTTTACGCATCGGTGGCTGAACGTGAAGCGATAGTCAGCACCATGCTTGGCGACGGCATCGCGTTGCCGCACGCCTTGGGATTGCTGGCGAAGAAGACGGTGGTCTACACCGTCATTGCCCCTGACGGTATCGCCTGGGGCGACGAAACCGCACACATTATCTTCCTGCTAGCGATCAGCAAAAGCGAGTATGAAGAGGCGATGGCCATCTACGCTATCTTCGTCACCTTCCTGCGCGAACGGGCGATGGCACGCCTCTCCGCAACCCGCAGTTTTGATGAGTTTAAAATGGTGGCGATGGAATGCGTAAGCCGGTTTTGAGTGATTGGCGTAGGATTAGCGCAGGTGATGAACCACCTGATTGCTGCTCCCGCGCCAGATCAGCGCCGGGTCTTTTAGGTCTTGCACAAATTTGCCGTCGACCAGCACGTTGATAAGGTTGACGACTTCCATCTGTGCTGCGTTCAGCTCGTCTAGCTTATAGCCGGTCCACACCCAGATATCCTTGCCGGGGCATTCAGCGTGGATGCGCTGAATCAACTTGAGGATTTCCGCCACGTTTTGTGGATGCAGCGGGTCGCCGCCGGAAAGTGAAATCCCTTGGCGTTTGACGCGAGTGTCGTTGAGGTCGGCGATAATGCGGTCGGCCATCTCAGCGGTAAACGGCTGTCCGGAGTTTACGCGCCAAGTGCTTTTGTTGTAGCAACCGGGGCATTCATGGACGCAGCCGGAAACAAACAGGGTGCAGCGAGTGCCGGGGCCGTTGACGATATCGACCGGGTAGTACTGATGGTAGTTCATAATGTCGCTTGCCAAACCGGATGGCGGCTACGCCTTATCCGGCCTACAAATTAGGTAGGCCCGGTTAGCGCAGCGCCACCGGGCATAAAGACCGCAGTGGACGAGGCGGTGTGTGACGAACGGTCCCCTCTCCCCGTTGGAGAGAGGGTTAGGGTGAGGGGATAAATGGCTCGAACTTAACCGAGCTGCCCGTTCCCCAAGTGTTTCACACGACGCTTCACTTCTTCTTGCTTCCCGGCGTTGAACGGACGTGCGTCCGGGCTGCCGAGATAACCGCACACGCGGCGTGTGACGGAAACGCGGGCGGCGTCGTGGTTACCGCATTTCGGGCAGGTGAAGCCTTTGCTGGTGCACTCAAACTCACCGGTGAAGCCGCACTCGTAGCATTCATCGATTGGCGTGTTGGTCCCGTAGTACGGCACGTGTTGGTAGCTATAGTCCCATACATCTTCCAGCGCTTTCAGGTTGTGCTGAATATTCGGGTATTCGCCGTAGCAAATGAAGCCGCCGTTCGCCAGCGGAGGGTAAGCCGCTTCGAAATCGATTTTGTCGTACGGGTTGACCTTCTTCTCCACGTCGAGGTGGAAGCTGTTGGTGTAGTAGCCCTTGTCGGTTACGCCTTCAACTAAGCCGAACTCGGCGGTATCCAAGCGGCAGAAACGATCGCACAGGTTTTCACTTGGTGTGCTGTATAAACTAAAGCCGTAGCCGGTTTCATCTTTCCACTGGTCAACCGCATCGCGCAGACGCTGGACAATCGCCACGCCTTTCTCACGCAGCATCTCGCTGTCGTACATATGCTGGTTGCCGAACAACGCGTTGATGGTTTCGTGGATACCGATGTAACCCAGTGAGATAGACGCGCGGCCGTTTTTGAAGATTTCAGATACGTCGTCATCGGCTTTCAGGCGAACGCCACATGCGCCTTCCATATAGAGGATTGGCGCGACGCGCGCTTTGACGCCTTCCAGACGCGCAATGCGGGTCATCAGCGCTTTACGTGCCAGCAGCAGACGTTCATCCAGCAGCGTCCAGAATGCGGCTTCATCGCCTTTCGCTTCCAGCGCAATACGCGGCAGGTTGAGGCTGATAACGCCGAGGTTGTTACGCCCGTCGTGTACCTGCTCACCGTCTTCGTTTTCCCACACGCCGAGGAAGCTGCGGCAGCCCATTGGCGTTTTAAACGAACCGGTGACTTTAACCACCTGATCGTAGTTGAGAATGTCTGGGTACATGCGTTTGCTTGCACATTCCAGCGCCAGCTGTTTGATGTCGTAGTTGGCATCGCCCGGCTTGTGGTTCAGGCCATCGCGGATGGCGAATACCAGTTTCGGGAACACCGCTGTTTTACGGTTTTTACCAAGGCCGGCGATGCGGTTACGCAGAATCGACTGCTGAATCAAACGTGATTCCCAGCTGGTGCCGAGGCCAAAACCAAAGGTCACAAACGGTGTCTGGCCGTTGGCGGTATGCAGCGTGTTGACTTCGTATTCCAGCGACTGGAAGGCGTCGTAACACTCTTTCTCAGTGCGCGAGAGGGCATATTCTTCGGTGTTCGGGATCTGCCACTCTTCTGCCGTTTGATGATGTTTATTGAAGCTGGCGGTGACGAACGGGGCTAGCACTTCATCAATACGGTTAATAGTGGTGCCGCCATAAATATGGCTGGCAACTTGGGCGATGATCTGCGCGGTGACCGCGGTGGCGGTAGAGATAGATTTCGGCGGCTCGATTTCCGCGTTACCCATCTTAAAGCCCTGAGTCAGCATGCCTTTAAGATCGATAAGCATGCAGTTGAACATTGGGAAGAACGGTGAATAGTCGAGATCGTGATAGTGAATCACGCCGCGCTCGTGCGCCATCACCACGTCGTGCGGCAGAAGGTGCTGGCGAGCGTAATGCTTAGCAACGATACCGGCCAGCAGGTCACGCTGGGTTGGGATCACTTTACTGTCTTTGTTGGCGTTTTCGTTTAGCAGCGCCGAGTTGGTCTGCTCAACCAGACCGCGAATTTCCTGATTCAGGCGGCCGCGCTTTTCACGCTGGCTATCACGGTCGTGACGATATTCGATATAAGAACGGGCCAACTGCTTATAGGGGCCAGACATCAGTTGGTTTTCAACGGCGGTCTGAATCTCGTTGATATCAACCTGCGGCTGGTCTTGCATTTGTTGGCTAACGATTGCTGCGACGGTGGCGCAATAGTCTGCGTCATCGACTCCCGCTGCTTTAGCTGCACGCAGAATGGCTTCTTTGATGCGCTCTGATTTGAAAGGCACTTTACAGCCATCTCGTTTCATCACATGCGGTGTCATGATCACTCCATTATTTATAAGAACAGGTTATCCACAGAGGCGAGAGATTCGAAATTGGCGTAATGACTCCATTAACCAATACGTTCCCCCACTCGCGGCCTAGGTTATCCACATATCGACTATTTTTTTGTGGTTCTCATTGTTGCAATTATAGTCGATAAATACCATATGTTGGGCCGGGATGCATTTTAAGGTCTATATGTAGTGATTTGCATTAAAGATGTTTACGCTTTTATTGACGCAGAACAAAGTAAAAATGCAAGAGTACAGATGGCAGGCGTTGCGGGGATATGTAAATTTTGCTGGGTGATAAATGCACAAAATAAGTCAGAAAACAGCGAGATGCGTTGAGGCCCGGCAGCATGGCGCTACCGGGCGGGGAGGTTAGTCCAAAAGCCACCAGATGGCTTCAAATGGCCGTAGCGTTAACGCGGTCGGTGATGACGGCGCATCGGCATAGTTGCTCATCAGCACATGCCCGTTAGCATCGGTGACGGGAGGCTGCCATTGCAAAGGCGTCGCGCCAAGGTTGGCGACCACCAACAGCGTTTGTCCCTGATGCTGGCGGCGATAGCACCACAGCGCCGGGTGCTCAGGCTGCAGATCCTCATAATCCCCCCAAGTGAGGACCGGCTGTGATTTGCGTAGCGCAATCAGCTGCTGATAGGCATAGAACACTGAATCTGGGTCGTTCAGCGCGCTTTCGACGTTGATGTCGGCATAGTTATCGCACACGCCAATCCACGGCTCACCTTGGGTAAAACCAGCGTTGGCGCTGGCGTCCCACTGCATTGGCGTACGGCTATTGTCGCGGGATTTACTCGCGAGGATCGCCAGCAGCTCATCGGCCTGCTGTCCCTGCTCCAGCCGCTCGTTGTACATATTGTGACTTTCCACGTCGCGATATTGCTCGATCTTCGCGAAATGGGGGTTGGTCATACCGATTTCTTCGCCTTGATAAATGTACGGTGTGCCCTGCATACCGTGCAGCACCATGCCCAGCATCTTCGCCGCACGTACGCGGTGCCCGCCTTCGTCACCAAAGCGCGAGGCAATGCGCGGCTGGTCATGGTTACACCAGAACAGCGCGTTCCATGCCCGGTTGTGCATTCCCTGCTGCCAGTGGCTGAACAACGATTTCAGCGCGACAAAATCTGGGCGTGCCAGCGTCCACTTCTCGCCGCCGGGATAATCCACCTTGAGATGGTGGAAGTTAAAGGTCATCGACAGCTCTTTGCCGTCGAGCGAGGCGTACTGTTGGCAGTTTTCCAGTGAGGTCGAGGACATCTCGCCGACCGTCATCAGATTACGCGGGGTAAAGACGTCGCGGCTGAACTCCTGCAAGAATTCGTGCGCGCGTGGGCCATCGGTATAGAAGCGGCGGCCATCGCCTTGGTCATCGTTCGGGAAGGATTGATCTTTTGAGATCAGGTTCACGACGTCAAGACGCAGACCATCCACCCCGCGATCGGCCCAGAATTCGCAGACCTTTTTCAGCTCGGCGCGTACCGCGTCATTTTCCCAGTTGAGATCGGCCTGCTCGGTGGCGAACAGATGCAGATAGTACTGGCCGCTAGCCGCATCCCACTGCCAGGCGTTGCCGCCAAATTTGGAACGCCAGTTGTTTGGCGGTGTATCCGGTGTGCCGTCGCGCCAGATATAGAATTGGCGGTATGGGCTTTCTTTGTTCAGCGACTCTTTAAACCACGCGTGGTGGGTCGAGGTGTGGTTCAACACCATATCGAGCACAATGCGAATACCGCGCTGGTGCGCCTCGGCAACCAGCTTGTCGAAGTCGTCGAGCGTACCGTACGAGGGGTCGATGGCCGTGTAGTTTGCTACGTCGTAGCCGTTATCCACCTGCGGAGAAACGTAGAACGGTGTCAGCCAGATGGCATCGATGCCGAGTTTTTGCAGGTAATCCAGACGTGAGGTCACACCGCGCAGATCTCCCGTGCCGCGGCCGGTGGTGTCTTGGAAACTCTTTGGGTAAATCTGGTAGATGACGCCGTTTTGCCACCAATGAGGAAGTGTATTCATGGAGTTGTCCTTTAAAGAAGGCGAAGGGGCGCAATTGCGCCCCGAACGAAGGTGAGATTTACATAACCGGCAGGGTGCCCATACGCTGCTTGCGCTTGTAAACCATCATGGTGAGGACAATCGGTACCACGACCGCAATAATCATCGCGATGCTGTAGACGCCCCAGAAGACGGGCTTAATGGACAGGATGCCCGGCAGGCCGCCAACGCCGATGCCGTTCGCCATTACGCCGTACAAGCCGCACAGCAGACCCGCAATACCGGAGCCGACCATTGCGCACAGCATCGGGAAGCGATACTTCAGGTTAATCCCGTACATGGCCGGTTCAGTGACGCCAAGGTAGGCGGAAATTGCCGCAGGCACGGAGATTTCACGCTCGTTAGCCTTACGGCTGCAAATGATGATGCCGACAACCGCAGAGGCCTGCGCGATGTTAGACAGGGCAATCATCGGCCACACCGGGGTGCCGCCCATGCTCTGAATCATCTGCATATCGATAGCCAGCGTGGTCTGGTGTACACCGGTAATCACCAGCGGCGCATACAGGAAGCCAAACAGCGCAGCGCCAATCGGTGCGAAGCTGCCGGTCATCAGGTGACGCACGGCGAAGGCTACACCGTCGCCAATCCAGCGACCAAACGGCCCGATAAAGGCGTGGGCGAGGAAGACAGCGAGGATCAACGAACATACCGGCACGATAACCAGATACAGGTAGTCGGGGACGATACGTTTCAGGCGAGTCTCAATAAAGCCCAACGCCAGACCGGCGAGCAGCGCTGGAATAACCTGCGCCTGATAGCCAACCTTGGCGATGGTAAACAGACCGAAGTTCCACACTTCCGGTACCTGCTGACCCAGCATGTAGGCGTTCATCAGCTGTGGGGAAACCAGCGTAACGCCAAGCACGATACCGAGGATCGGCGTGCCGCCCATTTTCTTCACCGCAGACCAACAGATGCCGACCGGCAGGTAGAAGAAGATAGCTTCGCCAATGAGCCATAAGAAGTCATAAATGGTTTGCAGCGACGGGTGCATCTGCGCCAGCGTCTGACCGTTGCTCATCGGCAAGTCGCCGATAACGTTACGGAAGCCTAAAATCAAACCCCCGCTGATCAGTGCGGGCAGCAGCGGGAAGAAGATTTCCGCGAAGTGGGAAATCATCTGCTCGTGCCATTTCATGTTCTGACGGGCGGCTAGTTTCGCCTGTTCTTTATCTGCTGACTTCTGCCCGGTGGTCGCCAGCAGCGCCTGGTAGTAGTCGCCCACTTCCGTGCCGATAACCACTTGGAACTGCCCGGCGTTGGTGAAGCAGCCTTTAACCATTGGCAGCTCTTCGATAGCTTTTGGATTGGCTTTCGCCGTGTCGTTTAGCACAAAGCGCAGACGCGTAATACAGTGGCTGACGGTCGCAATGTTATCGCGCCCGCCGACCAGTTCGATAAGTTTATCGATGTTCTGTTGGTCTATTTTTTTGCTCATGATAGGGCCTTAAAACAGAGGTGAGATCTCCCTGATACCGCCGCTACAGGCTGCCTTTCGTGCGGGCAATCTGACGGTGTCAGGCTATGAATCGTTATTAGGATGTTGAATATAAGCGTAGCGGGTTTCCCCATTAGGGAAAATGGGAACGTTCCCGAAACGTAGCGAAGATCACATTTAGACTGACATTTGGCTTAGTTCAGGACCGCGGGGATCACTATCTGATGGGGTTCACTTTTGCCACCAATTTGCGCAATGAGCTGCTCTGCGGCGCGGCGTCCGGCCTCGGCGTAACCGGGATCGACGGTGATAATTTCCGGATGCAGAAACTTGGTCAACGGGGTGTTGCCGACGCTCGCCAACTGCACGTTGTCGATACGTTGATCCTGAAGGTACTTGCTGGCGCCGAGGGCGAGCGTGTCGGTGGCGCAAATAAGTGCACTGGTTTCTGGGGTGATGACCTGACGGGCAAAATCGTAGCCTTGCTTCATCGCCAGGCCCGGCAGTGCGGCGACCGGTGTCAGCTTATGTCGTTTACAGAAGGCCTGGTAAGCGTCGTGACGGCGCTGGCCGGTTGTGGCATCGCTGGTGGGCACGCCGAGGAAACTAATATGACGATGTCCCAGATCGAACAATCGCTGCATCAGTTGAGTGATAGCCCCGGTATCGTCGTAGCATACGGAGGTAAAGCCGCTGGCGTCACGTGCCATCAGCACCAGCGTCGACTGCCAGTTGCTGAGCATCTCTTCGGTGACGCCGGTAAAGCCAAACAGGACCACGCCATCAATATTGCGCCGTTTGAGCATAGCCAGATGCTCAACCACTTTTTCCGGCGAGAACTGGCTTTCCATCATAATCGGATCATAACCCTGCTCGTAGAACGCGGGCAGCATGGTTTGTACGGCCAGATTTTCTGACAGTGAATCTAGGCGGCTGACAATAATGGCGACGACCTTGTCGCTTTGCCCACGCATGGCGCGAGCCGAGCGAGAAGGGGAGAATCCCTGCTGCTGCATGACAGCTTCCACCCGCTCGCGGGTGCGATCGCTGACGCCGCTTTCATTATTCAGTACGCGAGAAACGGTGGATTTGCCGACACCGCTCAGTCGTGCGATATCTTTAATGGTCAGCCGATTATCCATATAGTTGCCCCGCGTGAATATTTTATTGTCAAACCAGATGGTTGACGTGCCGTTGAATTACCTGACGTTATTATATCGCTCTAATAATCACAAAACTTATGAATTTCTGCGTATAATGCGCGGCGTTTTCTATCATTTACCTTACCGGAGGCGTTATGGATCCCGATCCCACCCCTCTCTCCCGCTGGAGAGTAACTTTCCGGTAAGCCAGTTTTCGCTGCCTTACCGATGATGTGAGGCAGTGACATGTCCCTTTATGTCCCTGCAATAAAATAATAAGTGCCTGCTGGCAGCAGATTACCTGTGCCCGCGGGCCTGACTGCGAGTGTCTAAAGTACTCGCAGAGGGATTATCTATG
The DNA here is from genome assembly GCF_040932435.1 of Kluyvera sp. STS39-E. Classification (NCBI taxonomy): domain Bacteria; kingdom Pseudomonadati; phylum Pseudomonadota; class Gammaproteobacteria; order Enterobacterales; family Enterobacteriaceae; genus Kluyvera; species Kluyvera sp. STS39-E. The sequence goes on from NZ_JBFQGA010000010.1 coordinate 145,515, forward strand.
CTGAAAAATTTCACCCGGCAGTTGTTTGCACAACTTGGCCGCCATCTGCCGCGCCGTTTAATCCAGCGCGATCCGATGCCAACTCAGCAAAGCGTGAGCAATACCGCCATTCCAACTTCGCTCAGCGAACACTGCCTGAAAATGGCTCAGCTCAGCGAGCAGGCGCTGTGGCAGACCTTTAACAGTCACCCGGAAGGGCTCAATGCCGCCGAGGTCGAACAGGCGCGCGCCGTCCACGGAGAAAATCAGCTGCCGGCGCAGCAGCCGCAGCCGTGGTGGGTACACCTGTGGCTGTGCTATCGCAACCCGTTCAATATTTTGCTAACCGTGCTGGCCGCCGTGTCCTACGCGACGGAAGATCTGTTTGCTGCGGTGGTGATCGTGATGATGGTGGGGATTTCCACCTTACTGAACTTCGTGCAGGAAGCCCGCTCCACCAAAGCGGCCGATACTCTGAAGGCGATGGTCAGCAACACCGCGACGGTGCTGCGCGTCATCAACGACAAAGGTGAAAACGGCTGGATTGAATTGCCAATCGATCAACTGGTTCCGGGCGATATCATCAAGCTTGCTGCCGGAGACATGATCCCCGCCGACCTGCGCGTGATTCAGGCGCGTGACCTGTTTGTTGCTCAGGCGTCGCTGACCGGGGAATCGTTGCCGGTGGAGAAGGTCGCCAAAACCCGTGAACCGCAGCAGACCAACCCGCTTGAGTGTGACACCTTGTGCTTTATGGGCACCAACGTGGTGAGCGGCACTGCCCAAGCCATGGTGATTGCGACCGGCGCGAATACTTGGTTTGGTCAGTTGGCTGGGCGGGTGAGCGAGCAGGAAAGCGAGCCGAATGCTTTCCAAAAAGGCATTAGCCGCGTCAGCATGTTGCTCATCCGCTTTATGCTGGTGATGGCGCCTATTGTGCTGGTGATTAATGGCTATACCAAAGGCGATTGGTGGGAAGCTGCGCTGTTTGCGTTGTCCGTGGCGGTGGGCCTGACGCCGGAAATGCTGCCAATGATCGTCACTTCAACGCTTGCGCGCGGAGCGGTGAAGCTGTCAAAGCAGAAGGTCATTGTTAAACACCTCGACGCTATCCAGAACTTTGGCGCGATGGATATTCTGTGCACCGATAAAACCGGTACGCTGACCCAAGATAAAATCGTGCTGGAAAACCACACCGATATTTCCGGTAAAACCAGCGAGCGCGTGCTGCATGCCGCTTGGCTCAACAGCCACTACCAGACCGGGCTAAAGAATCTGCTCGACACGGCGGTGCTGGAAGGCGTCGATGAAGTCGCGGCGCGCCAGCTCTCCAGCGATTGGCAGAAAGTCGATGAGATCCCGTTTGATTTTGAACGTCGTCGCATGTCGGTGGTGGTGAATGAAAAACCTGAGGTGCATAAGCTCATTTGCAAAGGGGCACTTCAGGAGGTGCTTAACGTCTGCACGCAGGTGTACCACAACGGTGAAATCGTACCGCTGGATGAGACCATGCTGCGCCGTATCAAACGGGTGACCGACACCCTGAACCGCCAAGGGCTGCGCGTAGTGGCAGTCGCCAGTAAATTCCTGCCAGCGCGTGAAGGCGATTATCAGCGAATTGATGAATCTGACCTGATCCTTGAAGGTTACATTGCGTTCCTCGATCCACCAAAAGAGACCACGGCACCGGCATTGAAGGCGCTGAAGGCTAGCGGCATCACGGTGAAAATTCTCACCGGCGATAGCGAACTGGTGGCGGCGAAAGTGTGCCGCGAGGTAGGGCTGGACGCAGGCGAGGTGATCATCGGCAGCGATATTGAACACCTGAACGATGACGAGCTGGCAGAGCTTGCGCGGCGCACCACGCTGTTTGCCCGCCTGACGCCGATGCATAAAGAGCGCATTGTGACGTTGCTTAAACGTGAAGGCCACGTGGTCGGCTTTATGGGCGACGGCATCAACGATGCTCCGGCGCTGCGTGCGGCGGACATCGGTATTTCCGTTGATGGTGCGGTGGATATTGCGCGTGAAGCGGCTGATATCATCCTGCTGGAAAAGAGCCTGATGGTGCTGGAAGAGGGGGTGATTGAAGGACGTCGTACCTTCTCTAACATGCTCAAGTACATCAAAATGACTGCCAGTTCTAACTTCGGTAACGTGTTTAGTGTGTTGGTAGCCAGCGCCTTCCTGCCGTTCCTGCCAATGCTGCCGTTACACTTACTGATTCAGAACCTGCTGTACGATGTGTCTCAGGTGGCGCTGCCGTTTGATAACGTAGACGACGAGCAGATTCAAAAACCGCAGCGCTGGAACCCGGCGGATCTGGGCCGCTTTATGGTGTTCTTCGGGCCTATCAGCTCGATCTTCGATATTTTGACCTTCTGCCTGATGTGGTGGGTGTTTAAAGCCAATACGCCGGAAATGCAGACCCTGTTCCAATCCGGTTGGTTTATTGAAGGATTGCTGTCACAGACGCTGATTGTGCATATGATCCGTACTCGCCGTATTCCGTTTGTGCAAAGCCGCGCCGCATGGCCACTGTTTGCGATGACCCTGCTGGTGATGGCTGTCGGCATCGCGCTGCCGTTCTCGCCGCTGGCAAGCTATCTGCAGCTGCAGGCGCTGCCTTTAAGCTACTTCCCGTGGCTGGTGGCGATTTTGGTAGGCTATATGACGCTGACGCAACTGGTGAAAGGCTTCTTCTGCCGCCGCTACGGCTGGCAGTAGCCTCCATTGTAGGCCTGATAAGCTAAGCGCCATCAGGCAGAATGGCGCAGGTTGCCGGATGGCGGCTTCGCCTTATCCGGCCTACGAAATGACCGTACAAAGCAAAAAAGGCAGCCAATGGCTGCCTTTTCTTCATACTGCATCGAAATTAGCGACGAATGGCAATCGCTTCGATTTCAATCTTCACGTCTTTTGGCAGACGGGCGACTTCCACGCAGGAGCGCGCTGGGAAGGTTGCGTTATGCTCGGTGAAGAACGCTTCGTAAGTGGCGTTAACGGTCGCGAAATCGTTGAGATCTTTTACGAATACGGTCGTTTTAACGATATCGCCCACTTTCAGACCGGCGGCTTCAACGATAGCTTTCACGTTTTCCAGCGACTGGCGAGCCTGAGCGGACACGTCTTCCGCTACGCTACCGTCTTTCGGGTTTACCGGGATTTGACCGGAAGTGATAACCATACTGCCCAAGTCAACGCCCTGAACGTATGGGCCGATAGCTGCTGGTGCCTTTTCCGTCGCAATAGTCTTGCTCATGATATCTCCAGATGAACTGCAGTAATAAGGTGTTAGCCATTATAGAGAGGCCACATTTCAATACCAACCGCAATTAGTTGGCCAGCACCACATAATGAGAAAACTCTTTTTCACAGTATTTGCATTTGAGTGCAATGTCATCGGCGCGTTTTTTCACTGCAAAACTGGAGGAAACCGGCTCGGCGTGGCTGATGCAGTTGCTGTTCGGGCAGACCAGTACGCTATCGATGCGCTCCGGCAGGCTCGGACGGGATTTACCGACCACTTCATAGTTGTCGATACGGTTAACGGTGGCCTGCGGCGCGTACAGCGACAGCTGGTTAACTTGCTCATCGGTCAGGAAGGTGTTTTCAATCTTGATCAGATCTTTACGCCCCATTTCGCCGGACGGCAGGTTCAGGCCAATGGTGATGCGCTGGTCGGTTTCCGTCAGCTTGAACAGCGTCAGCAGCTTAAAGCCGACCTGTGCTGGGATATGGTCAATCACGGTGCCACGTTTGATGGCTTCTACCTGCAATTTGTTGTCGTGTGTCATCGTCATTTCCCCTTACAGAACCAGTTCGCTATTCAGTACCAGTGCCAGTAACGCTTGGCGGGCGAAGATGCCGTTGCCGGCCTGTTGGAAATACCAGGCATGCGGCGTTTTATCGACATCGGTGGTGATTTCATCAATGCGTGGCAGCGGGTGCAGCACTTTCATGTTGTCGCGGGCGCCTTCGAGGTCGGCGGCGCGCAGGACGAACTGCGCCTTGACGTTGGCATATTCGGAAGGGTCGAGGCGCTCTTTTTGCACGCGAGTCATGTAGAGGATATCGACTTCTGCCATGACTTCATCAATGGCGCTGTGCAGGCTCCACTCGATGCCTTTTTCATCCAGCATATCGAGGATGTACTGTGGCATAGCCAGCGCATCCGGAGCGATAAAGTAGAAGCGGTTACCGTTGAATTTCGCCAGCGCCTGGGTCAGTGAGTGGACGGTGCGGCCATACTTCAGGTCGCCAACCATCGCGATGTGCAGATTTTCCAAGCGCCCTTGAGTTTCCTGAATGGTGAACAGGTCGAGCAGCGTCTGGGTGGGGTGCTGGTTTGCGCCGTCACCCGCGTTCAGCACGGGAATACCGCCGGAGAATTCTGTCGCCAGACGCGCAGCGCCCTCTTGTGGGTGGCGCATGACGATGGCGTCCACGTAGGTGCTGATAACGGAAATGGTGTCGGCTAGGGTTTCACCTTTCTTGCCAAGAGAGGTGTTAGCGCTGTCGGAGAAGCCGACCACGCTGGCCCCAAGGCGGTGCATGGAAGTTTCAAAAGACAGGCGGGTGCGCGTCGAGGCCTCGAAGAAGCAGCTGGCAATCACTTTGTGCTTTAGCAGTTCAGGCTGCGGATTGGCTTTGAGTTTAGCGGCGGTCGACAAAACCAGTTCAAGGTCTTCGCGGCTGAGATCGTTTATGGAAATGATGTGTTTTTGATACAGCGGATTAGCCATGGTTATCTCCTGACGACGGCGCAAAAAAAAAGCCCCTTAAATAAGGGGCTTTGAGAATTGGGGATGCAACGGAAAGAAAAAACGGCAGGCCAGCGTCTGTTTTCAGACGCGGTAGGACGCGATGTCGTACACACTGAACCATATTTCCTCCCGGCAAACGGAGCAGGATTATACGCAGCTTTATTGGGCAATCAAGCGCTGAATTCACAATTCGCGTTACGTAAACGATTCTTATCGATTGGTGAGTCGGTTTTAATGAATTTAAATTCAGTGTGTCGTCGGTAAAACCGCGCACTGGCAGAGTCATGACAAAAAGTACTGGTATGGTAAGCCGAATTTACGTATAACAACTTAAAATTGAAACATCGTTTTATTTGTGGAGTCATTATGATTATTGGCAACATCCATCACCTGCCGTCATGGCTGCCGGAAGAACTGCGTCAGGCGATTCTTCACCTGCAAGCTAACGTCACCGACGAAACCCCGGAAGGGAAATACGACATCGACGGTAACCGTCTGTTTTATCTGATTTCAGAGAATATGACCGAGCCGTTTGCCGATCGTCGCGCGGAATATCATGTGCGCTATCTAGATATCCAAGTGGTGTTGAAAGGTCAGGAAGGAATGGCGTTCAGCGTATTGCCTGCTGGCAAGCCTGATACCGATTGGCTCGCAGATAAAGACATCGCTTTTCTGCCGGAAGGTGGTCAGGAAAAAATGGTGGTGATGAGCGAAGGCGACTTTGTGGTGTTTTATCCGGGCGAAGTACACAAACCGCTGTGCGCCGTAGGGCAGCCAGCTAAAGTACGCAAAGCGGTGATTAAGCTGCTGGTGGCGTGATGAGAAGTAGGCCTGATAAGCGTAGTGCCATCAGGCACGATGCGGTGACAATGCCGGATGGCGGCGTTCCGCCTTATCCGGCCTACATTCACGAAGAATCCGGACGCCGCTATTTGCTCAGCGTCGCGACCATCACCGCTTTAATGGTGTGCATCCGGTTTTCCGCCTGATCGAATACGACGCTGGCCGGAGATTCAAAGACTTCATCCGTCACTTCCATTCCGCCGTGCATACCGTACTCTGCCGCCATTTTCTTACCCAGCGTGGTCTGGTCGTCGTGGAACGCCGGCAGGCAGTGCAGGAATTTGACCTGTGGATTGCCGGTTAGCTTCATCATCGCGCTGTTGACCTGATAGCCGCGCAATAGCGCAATACGTTCCGCCCATTTCTCTTTGGCTTCGCCCATCGATACCCACACGTCGGTATAGATAAAGTCAGCGCCTTTTACACCTGCGGCGATATCTTCGGTCAGCGTAACGTTGCCGCCGTTTTTCTGCGCCAGCGCTTTGCATTCTGCAACAAGGCTTGCTTCAGGCCAGCATGCCTGAGGGGCGACCAAACGCAGATCGAGCCCGGTTAACGCCGCGGCTTCCAGCATGGAGTTACCCATGTTGTTACGCGCGTCGCCTGCATAAACCAGCGTCATTTCATTGAACGCTTTACCCGGCAAATGCTCCTGCATGGTGAGTAAATCTGCCAGTAGCTGGGTTGGGTGGAATTCGTCAGTCAGGCCGTTCCACACAGGTACGCCGGAATACTCCGCCAGCGTTTCAACGATCTCTTGGCCATAGCCACGGTATTGGATGCCGTCATACATCCGGCCCAGCACGCGGGCGGTGTCTTTGATCGACTCTTTGTGGCCAATCTGGCTGCCGCTAGACCCGAGATAAGTGACGCGAGCGCCCTGATCGTAAGCGGCAACTTCGAAAGAGCATCGTGTACGGGTCGAGTCTTTTTCGAAGATGAGCGCGATGTTTTTACCGGTCAGGTTCGGCGACTCCGTGCCGTGCTTTTTATCCGCTTTGAGTTTTGCCGCGAGCAGCAGCAGGGTGGTGATTTCTGCAGGGGTAAAATCGAGTAATTTTAAGAAGTGTTTTTTATACAGACTAGACATTTTTCCCTCACCTGGCTCAAGCCACTTATTGAATTAAAATTCACTTTATATGTATGAATATTCATTTGCAACCCCAATAACAAATCTTTATCGGAAAGGTGGAGGCAATGGCAACGGTATGTGACAATAAGAGTATCTGCCACATTATGAGGAACGAGCCATGGCAAACCCGGAACACCTGGAAGAACAGCGTGAAGAAACACGTCTGATCATTGAAGAGCTGCTGGAAGACGGCAGCGATCCTGATGCGCTGTACACCATCGAGCACCACCTTTCTGCAGACGATTTTGAAAGCCTGGAGAAAGCGGCGGTTGAAGCCTTCAAGATGGGTTACGAAGTTACCGAACCGGAAGAGCTGGAAGTGGAAGAGGGCGACACCGTCATCTGCTGCGATATTCTGAGTGAATGTGCGCTGAATGCTGAGCTTATCGACGCACAGGTTGAGCAACTGATGAACCTGGCTGAGAAATTCGAAGTTGATTATGACGGTTGGGGAACCTACTACGAAGATCCTAACGGTGAAGAAGGCGACGACGACGAAGATGAAGTCGATGAAGACGACGACGGCGTTCGCCACTAAGTCATCTGTTTTCCTACGGCAGCGACCGCTGCCGTAGGCCAAGGATTCCTCGATGGATTACCCGCAAATACTCTCCCCCATTTACCAATTCCTGCATTGCAAAACGCCCCAAGCGTGGCTGGACAAAGCGCGCTTACCTGAAAATCTTCCGTTATTGCTTACCGATCATTTGGTTTGCGAGCTGAAAGCGGCACAAACCGCGATGCTGATGGTGCGTAAATATGTGGCTGATAAAGACGGCGCGCAGACGCTGCTCGATTGGCTCAAACCGTATGAGGCGTTCACTTTCCGTGAGGGTGTCGAGCCAGATTTTGTCGCACTCAATAAGCAGATTGGCAAAGGCATTATGCCCAAGACTGACGACCCGTGGGGACGTCAGCTTATCGACAGCATGGTGCTGTTGATTAAAGAAGAACTGCACCATTTTTGGCAGGTGCGCGAGGTCATGCAGCGCCGCAACATTCCCTATGTGAAAATCACCGCCAGTCGCTACGCGAAAGGGATGCTGAAAGAGGTTCGTACCCACGAACCGTTGACGCTGATTGATAAGCTCATTTGCGGGGCGTATATCGAAGCGCGTTCCTGCGAGCGTTTCGCCGCGCTGGCGCCGTATCTCGATGACGAACTCAACGCTTTTTACCTGTCGCTGTTACGTTCAGAAGCACGGCATTATCAAGATTACCTGACGCTGGCTCAACAGATTTCTGCCGATGATATCAGCGAGCGTATACGCTTTTTTGGTGAAGTTGAGGCAGTACTTATTGCCTCTCCCGACCACGAATTCCGTTTCCACAGCGGCATTCCGACCTAATCTCTCCTTCCGAATGCGGCTGAAAATTTTGGTGGCTAGAATTACGCCAAGGTTGCCGCAATAATCGCAGCACAATAAGGAGACATGACATCTCCAGAACAGGTATTAATTTGATTAAGGATGGTTAATGAACTGGGCTCACGTGGTGTTGGCGGGTTATATCGGGGCGGTGATTGCTATTGTAGTTGGCGTCTTTCGAAAAAAGGGTTGGATAGGCAAGATCTCCGGTGCGGCGATTTTTGTGCTAGCCATTGTTGGATGGAACCTGTTTGACGTGCACTACCTTATTCCGCGTGAAAGCCCGGACTATGGCCTGACGGAAACGCAGAAATTCGAAAAAGCGATGCTGTCCGTGCCGGTCTACCAGGTGATTAAAGAGCATGACCCGGCGCTATGGCAGAATATCCTCACGCAATCGGCGCAGATGAAAGAGGCGGGGAAAAGTGAGCAGCAAATTATCGACACTATTCAGCCGCAGATCCTGCAGTTTCAAATGGCGCGTTTGCAGCAGGCACCGGATGCCAACGTCATTGCCTACATGAAAATTAACCTTGAGCAAATGAATGCGGTAGCGAAAGTCGGCGGCGATGAATGTTTCCGTTTCCTGTTCCCGGCGGTGAAGGGAGGGATCAATCCGGTAAAGCTCATTCCACGTGAGATTATGAGTCGCCGTATGGAGAACGACATGAGCATGATGCACGCCGCTTACGGTCCGGATAAACATACGGTAACGGCACAAGAAAAACAGCTGGCGCTGCAGGATCTGCAGGCCATTAGCCCAAAACTGGTGCAGCAATATGGGCCGGATATTGAAATCATGGCCGACCCGAACAAAGCAATAGGTAAAGAGAAAGTGGCCTGTGAAATGGTGCAGGATCTATGGACACAGGTGCTTAAACTGCCCACAGCCCGCGCGGCTGGCGTGATTCGCCTGATGCTGTCAGCTGAGATGCAATAAAGCGGACCAAGCCCCTTTGCCTGATTTCAGAGGGGCTTTAACATCCGCACTTCGCAGTCTACGTGGCCGGTACAACCTAGCGGTTCGGCAATATGCGCAAAGCCCAAACGTTCGTAGAGATGAATTGCCTCGGTGAGAAACGCCGTCGTTTCTAAATAGCACTGCTTAAAGCCCTGATCGCGCGCATGATCGAGCGCCATCTGCGCTAACTTTTTCGCCAGCCCTTGGCCTCTGATGCTCGGCAGAAAATACATCTTTTGCAGTTCGCAAATATCCGGCTCGCTACAACCTAATGGCGCAACGCCGCCGCCGCCCACCACTTCTCCATTCTGCTCAACGACCCAATAGGCCGCGCCCGGCTGGCTGTAAACTTGGAATAGCTCATCCAAATTGGGATCCGCCACCGTGTAACCTTTATCAGCGGTCAGGCCGTATTCGGCAGAGACAAGGCGGATTACCGCGGCGATAGCGGCATTATCGGTTTCGGTGATTCGGCGCAGCGTTAGCGTGGATGGTCGCACTACATTCATAATATGGCTCAATTCTAGAAAAACACTTATATATTTATTTAATAGCACTCTCTTGTGTTAGGTGCAAGACGTTCCTGAATCAGAAAAAAACAAAATACACTAGGTAGTTAAAAATAGTATTGTAATTGGACCAGTAATTTAAAGCTGGCATATTTTTATATTAATGGAATGGATGCTAGGGATATTATTCATGAATAATTCTATCTGTGGTCAGGGTAATCAAAACCACAAATTTGTTTTCACCGGTAAGGGTTGGGACTATTTTATTATTTGCCTTGTAAATTTTTTACTGAGTTGTATTACCCTAGGGGTGTATACGCCATGGGCGATCGTGAGATGTCGTCGTTATATTTATGAGAAAATGACGCTTAACGGACAGCACTTTGTCTATAAGGCAACGGGTGGGGCTATTTTTGTTAGTTTTCTATTGATTATGGTTATTTCTGTTGCCAGCGTGAGTTTTATTGCTAATAACAGTCCGTTTATCGGTTTTTCTTTAATTGGCTTATTGGTCGCAGCCCTTCCATTGATGACAATTAAGAGCCTGCAATATCAGGCGATAATGACATCGCTTAACGGCGTGCGTTTTGGCTTTAACTGCTCAACATTCCAAGCGTGGCTCTATATGTTGGCGGTGCCAGTGGTGCTTGCTCTAATAAACTGGGCCGTGGTTTATCTGCTGATTCTTGCCACCGATTGGGTTGAAATGCTTGTCAGAATAGCATTTATCGCGTTTGTGGGAATTGTGGGCATGGGTGTCACCTACGGTATTACCTATGCAAAATGGATGCAGTTAGTGGGTAATGGCGGATATTTCGGTATTCACCGGTTTGCCATAAGTGTTGATATGAAAATGTGCGTAGTGGGATGCATTAAAGCCGTGTTAGTGCTGCTGCCATTTGTTGTTGTGATTGCCTGGCTGATTGCCCCCATTTTTCTGCAAATGATGATGTTGGCTGTGCTAGGCGTGGCCGACGACGAATTTATCTTGGAAAATCAGAGCAGAATAATCGCGTGCTATTTTCTTTATTTCACTGGAATTATTGTGGTTGGAAGTTTTTTGTACACCACACTACGTAATCTGTTTATGAATAACCTCGTATTGGCTGAGGGAAAGATCCGCTTTCATTCTTCGGTTACCGTGCATGGCTTAGTCTGGCGTTTTGTACTGGTGATATTTATTTCGGGCATTACGTTTGGACTGGGCTATCCGTGGATGAAAATGTGGCTGGTCAGTTGGCTGGCCAGTCATTCCCATGTACAGGGTGATTTGGATGCGTTGGAACTGACTGACCATCAAGAAGAGCTGGCCACAGGCCCGGCAATGTGGGTATCACGCGGTGTGATGACCTACTTCCCGTTCATCTGATACAACAAGGCCGGAGCAAGCTCCGGCCTTTATTACAGCAATAACCTTAACGGCAATTACAGCGCGGCGATGACCGCCTGCTGCTCAATCAGCTTCGCTTTAGCTTGTGCATAACCATCCAGCTTTTCACGCTCTTTGGCAATTACCGCTTCCGGTGCGCGCGCCACAAAGCCTTCGTTAGACAGCTTGTTCTCGATGCGGCTGATTTCACCTTCGATCTTCGCGACTTCTTTCGCCAGACGCGCCAGCTCATCTTCTTTGTTGATGAGGCCAGCCATCGGGATCAGCAGCTCGGCGCCGTCGATGATTTTGGTCACGGAAACCGGGCCTTTATCATCAGCAGGTAGCACGGTGATGCTTTCCAGACGTGCTAGGTTCAGCAGGAAGCTCATGTTGTCATTCACACGGCGCATCGCGTCAGCGCTGCAACCGCGCAGCAGAAGCTCCAACGGTTTGCCTGGGGCAATGTTCATTTCTGCGCGGATGTTACGCACGGCAACGATCGCCTGCTTCAGCCATTCGGTGTCAGCCAGTGCTGCTTCATCAACCTGAGCGGCATCGTATTCTGGGAACGGCTGCAGCATGATGGTATCGGCGGTGTTGCCGCAAAGTACCTTCACGCGCTGCCAGATTTCTTCGGTGATGAATGGAATGATTGGGTGCGCAAGGCGCAGTAAACCTTCCAGAACGGTCACCAGCGTATTGCGGGTGCCGCGCAGTTCCGCTTCAGAGCCACCGGTCATGACCGGTTTAGTCAGCTCCAAGTACCAGTCGCAGAACTGGTTCCAGGTGAATTCGTACAGGATGCCCGCAGCGATATCGAAGCGGAAGTTATCCAGCGCTTCACGGTACGCTTTGATGGTCTGGTTGAACTCAGCCAGAATCCAGCGATCGGCCAGTGATAGGGTCATTTCGCCGCCGTTGAAGCCGCAATCCTGATCTTCGGTGTTCATCAGCACGAAGCGGCTGGCGTTCCACAGCTTGTTACAGAAGTTACGGTAACCTTCCAGACGCTTCATGTCCCAGTTGATGTCACGGCCGGTAGAGGCCAGCGCTGCCAGGGTGAAACGCAGAGCATCGGTGCCGTGCGGCTCGATGCCGTCTGGGAACTGTTTCTCGGTACGCTTAGCAATTTTCTCAGCCAACTGCGGCTGCATCATGTTGCCGGTACGTTTCTCCAGCAGGTCCGGCAGGGAGATACCGTCGACCATATCCAGTGGGTCAATAACGTTACCCTTGGACTTGGACATCTTCTGGCCTTCGTCATCACGAATCAGACCGGTCATGTAGATGGTCTTGAACGGGATCTGCGGCTTGCCGTCTTCATCTTTGATGAAGTGCATGGTCATCATGATCATGCGGGCAATCCAGAAGAAGATGATGTCGAAGCCGGAAACCATCACGCTGGTTGGGTGGAATTGACGCAGCGCGTCGGTGTTTTCCGGCCAGCCGAGGGTCGAGAAGGTCCACAGCGCGGAGGAGAACCACGTATCCAGAACGTCTTCGTCCTGACGCAGCGCAACGTCGGCGCTAAGGTTGTTTTCCTGTCGCACTTCGTCTTCGGTACGACCTACGTAGACGTTGCCGTCGTTGTCATACCATGCCGGGATACGGTGACCCCACCACAGCTGACGAGAGATACACCAGTCCTGAATATCGCGCATCCAAGAGAAGTACATATTTTCGTACTGTTTTGGCACGAACTGGATGTCGCCGTTTTCAACCGCTTCCACCGCCGGTTTCGCCAGCACGTCGGCACGCACGTACCACTGGTCGGTGAGCATTGGTTCGATAACCACGCCGCCACGGTCGCCGTAAGGCACGGTTAGGTCGTGCGGTTTAATCTCTTCCAGCAGACCCAGTGCGTCGATGGCTGCGACGATAGCTTTACGGGCGGCAAAGCGCTCCAGATTCTGGAATTCGGCCGGGATCGCGTTGGAGTAAACATCGGACTCTTCGCCTTTGGTGTCGTAAACTTCCGCGCTTTCGCGGATATCGCCATCAAAGGTCAGAATATTAATCATCGGCAGGGCGTGACGACGACCGACTTCATAGTCGTTGAAGTCGTGTGCCGGGGTGATTTTCACGCAGCCGGTGCCTTTTTCCATATCGGCGTGTTCATCACCCACGATAGGAATACGGCGGTTAACCAGCGGCAGAACAACAAATTTGCCAATCAGATCTTTGTAGCGTGGATCTTCTGGGTTAACGGCGACGCCGGTATCGCCCAGAATGGTTTCTGGACGAGTAGTCGCAACGACCAGGTAATCTTTACCGTCTGCGGTTTTCGCGCCGTCAGCCAGCGGATAACGGATGTGCCACATCGAGCCTTTTGACTCGCGGTTTTCCACTTCGAGGTCAGAAATAGCGGTGCGCAGTTTCGGGTCCCAGTTTACTAGGCGCTTGCCACGGTAAATCAGGTCTTCTTTGTACAGGCGGACAAAGACTTCTTTCACGGCATTGGAAAGGCCTTCATCCATAGTGAAACGCTCGCGCTCCCAGTCAACGGAGTTGCCGAGACGACGCATCTGGCGGGTAATAGTGCCGCCAGATTCAGCCTTCCACTGCCAAATTTTGTCGATAAACGCATCGCGACCGTAGTCGTGACGGGTTTTACCTTCTTCAGCGGCAATCTTACGCTCAACCACCATCTGGGTTGCAATACCCGCGTGGTCGGTACCGGCCTGCCACAGGGTGTTTTTACCCTGCATGCGCTGGTAGCGAATCATGGTATCCATGATGGTCTGCTGGAAAGCATGACCCATATGCAAACTGCCGGTGACGTTCGGCGGCGGGATCATGATGCAGAAGGACTCTTTGCTTTCATCGCCGTTAGGCTTGAAATAGCCCTGCTTTTCCCAGTGCTCGTAAAGCGGCTGTTCGATATCTTGTGGGTTATATGTCTTTTCCATTATTTCCAGGTTGCCGTATTCAGGTTAAAACCAGCCACGCGGTAGGCTTTGTAGCGATCGCGTGCGAGTTGTTTCAGATTTTCTTCGTAAGGGACGAAGTCTACCACTTCTGTGAAAGCGGTGGCAAAATCTACAAGATTGACCCGTAGACTGATCAGAATGTCCCGCGGGCTGCTGTTGCGTTTGGCAGGCCAAGCAATTTCGACCGGCGCACCGCCGCGTGGGCCTTCTCCCGCCAGATTATGCGGTACAAAACTTTCCGGTGGACGTGTCCACAGGGCTTCATCTAGGCGAATGGCCTGCTGCTCGTCCTCGCAGGCGATAAGCACGCGCTTGCCGGCGCGCCAACGTTCTGCGGCAATTTCACACACTAACTGCTCAACGGCGCTAAGGTCGTCGACGGTGGTGTCGTTGTCCAGAATATAGAACGTTGCATTCTTCATAATATGGGGCTTCTTGTGATGGATTTAAATGCGAAGCCGGATAGCGCTACGCTTATCCGGCCTACGGTTAAATACCCAATGTAGGCCGGATAAGCGTAGCGTCATCCGGCATTTCAGCCTTACTCTTCGCCGTTAAACCCAGCGCGGTTCAGCAGGAACTGCGACAGCAGGGCAACAGGACGACCGGTTGCGCCTTTAGCCTTGCCGGAACGCCATGCAGTACCGGCGATATCAAGGTGTGCCCAGTTGTACTTACGGGTAAAGCGCGCCAAGAAGCAGCCTGCGGTGATAGCGCCGCCTGGACGACCGCCAATGTTGGCCATATCCGCAAAGTTGGACTCTAACTGCTCTTGATACTCGTCACCCAGCGGCAGACGCCATGCGCGGTCACCGGCTTGTTCGGACGCGCCAATGAGCTCATGTGCCAGCGGGTTATGGTTCGACATCAGACCGGTGATGTGATGGCCCAAGGCAATCACGCAGGCGCCGGTCAGCGTCGCGACGTCGATGACCGCTTCTGGCTCAAAGCGCTCAACGTAGGTTAATACGTCACACAGCACCAGACGGCCTTCAGCATCGGTGTTCAACACTTCAACGGTTTGGCCGGACATGGTGGTCAGCACGTCGCCTGGACGATAGGCGCGTCCGCCAGGCATGTTTTCACAGCCCGCCAGTACGCCGATGACGTTAATCGGCAACTGAAGCTCAGCGACCATGCGCATCACGCCGTAAACCGCCGCCGCTCCGCACATGTCGTACTTCATCTCGTCCATGCCTTCGGCAGGTTTGATGGAGATACCGCCGGAGTCGAAGGTCAGGCCTTTGCCGACCAGCACAATCGGACGAACGTCCTCGGAAGCGACACCTTTATACTCAATGACCGACATCAGAGATTCGTTTTGCGAACCATCGCCGACCGCGAGATAGGAGTGCATCCCCAGCTCTTTCATTTGCTGTTCGCCAATGACGCGGGTGATGACATTCTTGCTGTAAGAGTCTGCCAACTGGCGCGCCTGGGAGGCGAGGTAAGCGGCGTTACAAATATTTGGCGGCATGTTGCCGAGGTCTTTTGCCGCTTTAATACCGGCGGCAATCGCTAGGCCGTGCTGAATCGCGCGTTCGCCGCTGGTCAGTTCACGACGGGTTGGCACGTTGAAGACCATTTTACGCAGCGGGCGACGCGGCTCGCTTTTGTTGGTTTTAAGCTGGTCGAAGCTGTACAGCGTTTCTTTTGCCGTTTCGACGGCCTGACGCACTTTCCAGTAGTTGTTGCGTCCCTTAACGTGCAGTTCGGTCAAGAAGCAGACGGCTTCCATGGAGCCGGTATCATTCAGGGTATTAATTGTTTTCTGAATAACCTGCTTATACTGACGCTCATCAAGCTCGCGCTCTTTCCCGCAGCCGATAAGCAAGATGCGCTCTGACAACACGTTAGGTACGTGGTGCAGCAATAAGGTCTGCCCCGGTTTGCCTTCTAATTCGCCACGGCGCAGCAGCGCACTGATATAGCCGTCGCTGATTTTATCGAGCTGTTCGGCAATGGGAGAAAGCCGACGTGGTTCGAATACGCCCACGACGATACAGGCACTCCGCTGCTTCTCCGGGCTACCACTTTTTACACTGAACTCCATGCACTACGCTCCTGAATCTTAAAGACAACGGCGGTGGCTACGGATAGAATTGCAAGCTTACGTAACTCATTTCCGCTGTTGCGGTGACTTCGTGTTAATCTTAACGTTATTACGGTGTTGGCGCGTCAGAACATTTCCTGAAACGTGAAACCGCTGAGTCATTTAATCTTAGCGATGTTTTCGACGACTCAAGAGAATAAATGACGTTTAAGCCATGAAACAAGCTATTTTCCTGCAATAAGACGGGTTTTTACGGGCGTATTTATAGTGATAATCATACGATATCTGGTGCGGGAGACGCTAAAAAGCCAGCTTGCCATCCTCTTCATTCTACTTCTGATCTTCTTTTGTCAGAAATTGGTGAGGATCCTTGGCGCAGCGGTTGACGGCGATATCCCGACAAACCTGGTGCTTTCTTTGCTGGGGCTCGGCGTGCCTGAGATGGCGCAGCTTATCCTCCCGCTGAGTCTGTTCCTAGGTCTATTGATGACGCTGGGCAAGCTGTATACCGAAAGTGAAATTACGGTCATGCACGCGTGTGGCCTAAGTAAAGCGGTACTGATTAAAGCGGCGATGGTG
Organism: Kluyvera sp. STS39-E; assembly: GCF_040932435.1. Lineage (NCBI taxonomy): Bacteria > Pseudomonadati > Pseudomonadota > Gammaproteobacteria > Enterobacterales > Enterobacteriaceae > Kluyvera > Kluyvera sp. STS39-E. The sequence goes on from NZ_JBFQGA010000010.1 coordinate 162,006, forward strand.
CTGGCGCTGTTTACCGGGACTGTCGCGGCGGTGAACGTGATGTGGGCGGGACCGTGGTCGTCTCGTCATCAGGACGAAGTGCTGTCGGAAGCCAAGGCAAATCCGGGAATGGCAGCCTTAGCGCAAGGGCAATTCCAGCAGTCCAGCGATGGTAACGCGGTGCTGTTTATCGAAGGCGTGAAAGGTGCGAGCTTCCATGATGTCTTCTTGGCACAGCTTCGTCCAAAAGGCAGCGCGCGTCCTTCGGTGGTGGTTGCAGATACCGGCCAGCTTTCCCAGCTTAAAGATGGCTCCCAGGTGGTCACCTTAAACCAAGGGACCCGCTTTGAAGGCACCGCGATGCTGCGCGATTTCCGTATTACCGATTTCAAAAACTATAAGGCCGTTATTGGTCATCAAACGGTGGCTTCAGACCCGACCGATACCGAGCAAATGAACATGAGCACGCTGTGGAAGACTGACACTAACCGCGCTCGAGCGGAATTGCACTGGCGTTTCACGCTGGTCGCCACGGTCTTTATTATGGCGCTGATGGTCGTTCCACTGAGCGTGGTTAACCCACGCCAAGGGCGCGTGCTGTCGATGCTGCCTGCCATGTTGCTGTATCTGGTGTTCTTCTTGCTGCAGACCTCGCTGAAGTCGAATGCGGGTAAAGGCAAAATTGATCCCGGGTTGTGGATGTGGACCGTGAACGTGCTCTACTTCGCTTTAGCCGTGGTGTTGAACCTGTGGGATACCATCCCAATGCGCCGTTTCCGCGCCCGTTTCACGCATAGAGGAGCGGTATAATGCAGCCGTTTGGTGTACTTGACCGCTACATCGGCAAGACCATTTTCACCACCATCATGATGACGCTGTTCATGCTGGTGTCGCTCTCCGGCATCATCAAGTTTGTCGATCAGCTGAAAAAAGCCGGGCAGGGCAGTTACGACGCGTTGGGCGCGGGGTTATATACCATCCTCAGCGCGCCAAAAGATGTGCAGATTTTCTTCCCAATGGCTGCTCTGTTGGGGGCTTTGCTGGGGCTTGGCATGTTGGCTCAGCGCAGCGAGTTGGTGGTTATGCAGGCATCCGGGTTTACCCGCATGCAGGTAGCCTTGGCCGTGATGAAAACGGCTATCCCGCTGGTGCTGCTGACCATGGCGATGGGGGAATGGGTTGCGCCGCAGGGTGAGCAAATGGCGCGTAACTATCGTGCCCAGCAGATGTACGGCGGCTCGCTGCTTTCCACACAGCAAGGAATGTGGGCGAAAGATGGTCACAGTTTTGTTTATATCGAACGGGTGAAAGGCAGCGACGAGCTGGGTGGCGTGAGCATCTATGCGTTTAACGATGAACGTCGTTTGCAGTCCGTGCGTTATGCCGCTAGCGCCAAGTTCGATAATGAACAAAAGGTGTGGCGACTGTCGCAGGTGGATGAGTCCAACCTGAGCGACCCAAAACAGATTACCGGCACACAAACGGTAAGCGGCACGTGGAAAACCACCCTCACGCCTGACAAACTTGGCGTGGTGGCGCTGGACCCGGATGCGCTTTCTATTAGCGGCCTGCACAACTACGTTAAATACCTGAAAGCCAGTGGACAAGACTCTGGGCGCTACCAGCTCAACATGTGGAGCAAGGTCTTCCAGCCGCTCTCCGTGGCGGTGATGATGCTGATGGCGCTATCGTTTATCTTCGGCCCGCTACGTAGCGTAGCGATGGGTGTGCGCGTGGTGACGGGGATTAGCTTTGGTTTTGTGTTCTACGTCCTCGACCAGATCTTTGGCCCGCTGACGCTGGTATACGGCATCCCGCCGATTATCGGTGCGTTGCTGCCAAGCGCAAGCTTCTTCCTGATAAGCCTGTGGCTGATGATGCGAAAAGGCTAACCCCTCTTGTAGCCCGGCCGAGCGAACGCGACGCCGGGTTTTTTATGCCCGCAATTTCCCCGCCGTTGCACACGCCGCACGAATACGTAGGCCGGATAAGGCGTTCACGCCGCCATCCGGCAGGTGTGGCAAGATGCCCGATGGCGCTGCGCTTATCGGGCCTACGTTCTTCTTTCGCTAGCGGCGTCTGCCGCCGAGCAGGCTGCCCAGCATGCCGCGCACGATTTGATTCGTTACCTGGCGCACGGCGCTTTTAGCCGCCGTTTGCACCAGCCCGTCGTGCTTACCGCCGCGCGGCCCGGTGGTGCCAAAGATAATGTCTTTCAGCCCACCCAATATGCCGTCATCGTCTTTTTGCTGCTGGTCTTGCGCTGGCGGCGCATCTGCCTGTCCCGCGCTGTTCTGTACGCCTTTTTGCAGCATCTCAAACGCCGATTCTCTATCTACCTCATCTTCATATTTGCCGTACAGTGGCGAATTATTAATGAGTACGTTGCGTTCATCGTCGGTAACCGGCCCCATCCGCGAGCAGGGGGCAATGACCATCGCTCGCTCTACCACCGATGGGCTGCCTTTCTCATCGAGGAAGGAGATTAACGCCTCGCCTGTACCTAGCTCCTGAATCGCCTGTTCGGTGTTAAATGCCGGGTTAGCGCGCATTGTCTGCGCTGCGGTTTTCACCGCTTTTTGATCCTTGGGCGTAAAGGCGCGCAGCGCATGCTGCACCCGGTTCCCCAACTGCCCCAGCACGACATCGGGAATATCCGCCGGGTTCTGCGAGACAAAGTAGACGCCAACACCTTTTGAGCGAATCAGGCGGATCACCTGCTCGATTTTATCCAGCAGTACCTGCGGCGCATCGTTAAACAGCAGGTGTGCTTCGTCGAAGAAGAACACCAGTTTCGGTTTTTCCAGATCGCCCGCTTCCGGCAGCTGTTCGTATAGTTCGGAGAGCATCCACAGCAGGCTTGCGGCGTACAGCTTTGGCATCTGATAGAGCTTTTCGGCACTGAGGATATTGATGATGCCTTTGCCGTTGCTGTCGGTGCGCATCCAGTCTTTGATGTCCAGCATAGGTTCGCCAAAGAAGTGTTCGGCACCTTGCTGCTCCAGCGTGAGCAGGCCACGCTGAATAGCACCGACGGAGGCGCTGCTGATGTTGCCATACTGGGTTTGGAACGATTTGGCGTTATCGCCGATGTATTGGGTAATGGCACGCAGGTCTTTAAAATCGAGCAACAGTAGACCCCGATCGTCGGCAATGCGGAAGATGATGTTGAGCACCCCGGACTGCACTTCATTGAGATTAAGCAGACGAGCCAACAGCAAAGGCCCGAGGTCCGACACGGTGGCGCGTACCGGATGCCCTCTCTCGCCAAAGATATCCCACAGCACAACCGGATTTGTATGAGGCTCCCAGTCGGTGACGCCGATTTTACTCAGCCGAGTCTGCAGCTTCTCAGACGCCTGACCTTCACGGGCTATGCCGGTGAGGTCGCCTTTGACATCGGCCATAAATACCGGCACGCCAATCTCAGAGAACGACTCGGCCAGCTTTTGCAGAGTGACGGTTTTTCCTGTCCCCGTCGCGCCGGTAACCAGCCCATGTCGATTGGCCATTCCGGGAAGCAAAAACAGCTGCGTGTCTAAGGTGCGTGCAATTAGCAAAGGTGCGCTCATGGGTCATTCCTCCATTTTCTCTGCGTCGAGTATAGGCAAAACAACGACATTGCGACGCAGTAAATTGTCCGTTTTGCGGTGCGTTATCCAGCGAGGGTTGTGCTTTGCATGCGGTTTGCTTTTTTTTGGAAGGCTATGCCCAAATTCATTATTAGCGGGAGAAAACAGCTAGTCGAGGATGTTATTGAAGGGGTAGTGTTGTCCCGCGGCTCCACGGCCATTAACTACGGCTGGAGGCTTTTAAATCGTGTGGGAGAACCGGCGGCAGAGCACCGCCGGTAGCACATCAGAAGTCTGCTTTCAGCACCACGCGGTAACGTGCTTTGCCGTCACGTACGTGTTGGATAGCATCGTTGATTTTTGACATCGGGAACAGCTCGGTAATGGGTGCAACCTTGCTGCGTCCAGCAAACTTCATCAGTTTGCGCAGTTCGAACGGATTACCCGTTGCCGAACCAGAGATGCTGCGGTCACCGCCAATCAGCGTAAAGGCCGGCACCGGCAGCGGCGTTAGCACGGCGCCAACGGTATGGAAGTTGCCACCCGATGCCAGCGCTTCAAAGTAAGGCTGCCAGTTAAGGTCGACGTTGACGGTGTTGATGATAAGGTCAAACTGACCCGCCAACTCTTTCAGGGCTTCTGGTGAACGGCTGTTCACCACATGGTCTGCGCCCATCGCCCGTACTTCCTGCTCTTTCGAGGGGTTCGAGCTAAATGCGGTGACTTCGGCGCCCATAGCGCGCAGCAGCTTAATTGCGATATGCCCAAGCCCACCAATCCCGATAACGCCTACGCGGCTGGTGGCGGTAACATGATGCATCAGCAGCGGTTTAAATACGGTAATCCCGCCGCACAGCATTGGGCCAGCGGTTTCAATATCGATGTTGTCCGGCAGCGGAATTACCCATTGCCAGTCGGCGCGAAGTTTATCGGCAAAGCCGCCGTGGTTAAGGATGGTCGGTACCGAACCTTCGGTACAGTTAATCTGGTTGCCGTCGATACAGGCATCGCAGTGGCCACAGCTTCGCGCTGTCCAGCCAATCCCCACGCGCTGACCGATCTTCAGTCCTTTACTCTGCGCGGCGCTGCCTAGCGCAACCACGTGCCCAATCACCTCATGACCGGCAACCAGTGGATACTGCGAGAATCCCCATTCATTGTCGATCATCGACAGATCCGAGTGGCAGATCCCACAGTAGTCAACCTTCACCTCAACATCTTCCGGCAGTAATTCACCGGCATCGTATTCCCAAACTTCCAGTTCTTCCCCGGCATTTTTTGCCGCGTAGCTTTTTATTATGGACATCGTGTATCTCTTTCGTGTGGTGTTGAACAGAGAGTGTAGAGCATGTGGGGGCAGGGTGCTTGGCGGAAGAGGGGATTATGCAGAGGGGATAAATGTGATGGAGATGGAAGAGTGCTGTTTTTTTCGGCACTTAGCGCGCCGAGTGCAAGCTGGTGCTTGCAAGGTGGCGCGTGGTAGGTATAATCCACAACGTTTTCCGCATACCTTTCCGTGCCGGAGTGGCGAAATCGGTAGACGCAGTTGATTCAAAATCAACCGTAGAAATACGTGCCGGTTCGAGTCCGGCCTTCGGCACCAAAAGTATGTAAATAGACCTCAACTGAGGTCTTTTTTTATGCCTGAAATCCGCGCCATATAAGGCTTTCCGCGATTTTCCCTTCAGATGAAGTCAACCTGGGTCAACCCACATCAAGTCGCTTGTGAGTATATAACTGAGTATATATGCTGATTCGATAATGTTTGTATACTCACGGCGGTACATGGAAGGAGAACCATCATGGCTCTGACTGATACTAAAGTCCGTTCGGCAAAACCTGAAGATAATGCAAACCCACTATCTGATGGTGATGGCCTGTTTTTACTGGTGCATGCGAATGGCTCCAAATATTGGCGATTTCGTTTTCGCTTTGGTGGCAAACAGCATGTGATGGCGTTTGGCGTTTATCCCGAAGTTTCACTTGCGGATGCCAGGAAGAAAAGGGAGGAGGCCAGGAAGCTGGTAGCTGCTGGTATCGATCCACGCGAACATAAACGTGCAGTGAAAGAAGAACAGGCGAAAGAGATTATTACTTTCGAGAAGGTTGCCCGAGATTGGCTCGCGACCAACCAGAAATGGTCGGAAGACCACGCTGAGCGTGTGAAAAAGAGTCTGGAGGATAATGTTTTTCCGGCGATTGGGACGCGCAATATTGCTGAATTGAGCACCCGCGATTTGTTACTTCCCATTAAGGCCGTAGAGACGTCTGGACGTCTTGAAGTGGCTTCCCGTCTCCAACAACGTACTACGGCCATCATGCGTTATGCAGTACAAAGCGGTTTAATTGATTACAATCCGGCTCAGGAGATGGCAGGAGCGGTTGCTTCTGGCAATCGAAAGCATCGTCCTGCGCTGGCCTTAAAGCGTATTCCAGAACTGCTTCAGAAAATAGATGGCTATACCGGAAGACCATTAACCCGTTGGGCAACCGAACTCACCCTGCTTATCTTTATTCGTTCCAGTGAACTGCGTTTTGCACGCTGGTCGGAGATAGATTTTGAAACCTCGATGTGGACGATCCCTCCTGAGAGAGAACCCATACCTGGCGTTAAGCATTCTCATCGCGGCTCAAAGATGCATACACCGCATCTGGTGCCTTTGTCTAAGCAGGCGCAGGAGATCCTGAAACAGATAAAGCAGTTCTGTGGCAAGCATGAACTGATTTTCATTGGCGATCACGATCCACGTAAACCCATGAGTGAAAACACGGTGAACAGTGCATTGCGGGTGATGGGCTATGACACCAAGGTTGAGGTTTGTGGTCACGGCTTCCGCACGATGGCCTGTAGCTCATTGATTGAGTCAGGGCTATGGTCGAAGGATGCGGTAGAACGGCAGATGAGCCATATGGAACGTAACTCAGTGCGGGCAGCGTATATCCATAAGGCGGAGTTTATCGACGAACGCAAACTGATGCTGCAATGGTGGGCGGATTTCCTAGATGCGAACCGGGAGAAAGGGATTACGCCGTTTGACTATGCGAAGATCAACCAAGGGAATGGTGAGTGAAATATTTGTCAGGGCGTATTTAAATTAAAATTGACTGACCAGCCCCTAGTGGAGCTGGTCAGTGGTTTATTCCGGGAACATTATTTGAATAACATCCACTCATAATAGATTTGGATGTGGTGCATTTATATCAATGAACGCCCAATGCTTTATACACAGCATCCACCGGATCTGCATAGAAACTGATTTGGAATTTGGAGAAAATTTCAGCAGGCACAGTTGGGATATCAGAAGCTGATGCCATCGGCAGCAGCACACGTTTGCCCCCACTATCCATTGCCAGTTGCAAACTACCAGCCAGATCTTCGACCGGATTCACCACACCACCAAGTGTCATATCTCCGAGCACGACCATCTGTTCTTGCACTGGCTTGCCCATCAAAATGGAACAGAAGGCTACCAAGGCGGCAAGGCTGGTTTTGGTACTAGGGCCTGAGTTATGTAACTCAACGGCATGTAGATGGTATTCATGCTCGGAAAATTTGGCGGTAGCACTGATGCGATTTAGGTTGCCTTTGAAATAATCAAAACCTATACGGATTGCTTCTTTTGCTGGTGTATTGGAGCCTAGGCCAGATGTCGTGTGTTTACCATTACCGGGGGTCATCTGAGTCTCGAAGCGATACAGGCCCAGTTGGCCTGTGACACCCTTGGTAACCATGTGCACAACTCCCGGTTTACTCAGACCTTCGGGGATCAACTGGCTCCCGCCTTGCTCAGGTACATTGACGAAAAACTCTTCCAGAGTTTCGTTGTCGAGATAGCTGAAATGAACATCGAAAAACTCCATGCCGCCTAGTTTTTTCAACTGCTCTTTGATTCTACGACGTAACTCTAATGCGTAGGTGAGACAAGGACGTACCTCCTCTTTACCAAACACACCATGAGGATACAGTAATTTGAGCAAACCTGAGACCGTGCGGCGTACTGCGATTACATCGCGTTGGTTGAGGTTGTTCCCGAGTTTAAAGAAGCGGTCGATAGCATCAGAGAAACTACGCTTGCGCATTTCTCGCATATATTCGGCCAGATAGTCGGTGATCAGACCGTAGTTATTGGTAAAAAATTCAGGCCGCATCTTAGGGATATCCCAGCCTGGGATATAGGCATGGAAACGGTCAAAGAAGGCTGTATCGATCATCGCTTCCGGGAAAGGTGCCAGCAGGTGACTGGTTTTGACTAACGTTTCTACGCTTTGGTTTATGTTGCCGACAAATACCATGGATGCTTTGGCTTCGATAGAATCACGGCCACGGGAAAAAGAGCCCGATGCCATGTAATCCTTCATGATCTGGACACCATCTTTATCCTTGAAGGTAATACCAGCCACTTCGTCAAAAGCTACTACATCCCACATGCCTACCAGCCCAACCTGCCGGGAACTCATGTTGTAAAACAGATTGGCGACCGTCGTCTGGCCACCTGAGACTAGTAATGAATTAGGCGAGCACTCTTTATAGACGTGGCTTTTACCGGTACCACGTGGGCCGAGTTCGCAGACGTTATAGTTGTTCTCAACAAAGGGGATCATCCGCGTTAACAGATGCCATTTCACCCGTTGCTTCAGATTGGTTGGCTCCATGCCAATAGAGCGGATCAGGGTATCCAGCCATTGGTCTGTTGAGAAATTAGCCCGGGCGGCAAAAAGTTCTTCCATATCCATGGAGGGCATCTGGATCGGCTTAAGGTTGAAAATTGAGAAGGGCGAAATTCTTTGCCCTTCTTCATAAAAATAGTTAAGAGTAACGATACACCAGATCCCCCCGGTGAGCAGCTTCTCGTTAGCTTTAACAATGTTGGCGGGGATCACGGCATCTTTGATACCGAGGTTCGAAAGCTGAGCCTCGTAGACATCTTTCTTCTGGTTGAGCTTTACTCCGATCTTATCGATCACTTTAAAGCTACCACGCTCACGAATCAGAGATTTTACTTTCTCAGCCTCATCCGGGCGAACATAGTTCTCAGCGAGGATTTTTTTGACGTTTTCAAGACCTTCGCGTACCACTTCATCATCGTCTGAAGCACAGTACATACCGAGCAGATATTCCAGTACATAGACAGGGACATTAGCCCCTTCTTTTAGCTGTTTGGTCAAATCCTTACGGACAACTTTACCCTTAAAGTAACGATTTAGACGGGCATCAAGATCCATGCTGGCATGCTGAGATAACTCATCGTCAATGCTGAGCATAGAAGCCTCATCAACAGTAGTTCCGCTCGGCTGGGCAAGCTTCTCCGTGTAAACGTCCATCTGCTGGATCACTACATTGTTCGTGATATGTGTGACATTCACCGCTGGCTCTTGTGCGGTTTCCTTTCCTACAAACTCACCTTCAGTAGGATTTATCTCATCATGTGGCATCTGGTATTGCTCCCGGGTACTGATTAGCTGGCACCCAACATTAGAATTTACTTATCACATCCACAGGATCGCTATTTTGCGAGCCATTAAAAACCGAATTCATCCTGGATTGCCAAATCAATAGTGACTGGATAGCGTGCCATTTCAATACCATCCTCATCATCAACGAGCAGCAATTGATACTGCGCCTTGCGGTCAAATTGAGCACCGGTCAGTTTTAAACGCACGTCTTGCTGGCGCTGATCCAGATTACTTGAGGTCGCTTCAAAGAGTAGCTTCTCAATAGCTGACACGGTTTGTTCTGAACTATCTAACACCGAGATACGAACCATTCTTGATTTATGACGTTCATCGACGGCATCGGTCTGCAGGAAGCGGATTTTATCGATAACATTTACCAGCTTAATGGGTTGGTATGCCGGAACTATGTCGACTTTGGTTTTTTCATGCAGAGTTTGTTTCTTGCCACGCAGCTCTTGTACTTCAAGTATTGGAACACAGACCTCTTGCAACATTGCACCACCATGGACGAAGCGGGCTCCACCAACAAAATGGAAACGGCTCACTCCTTTCGGAAGCCAGAATTCCACATCAGAGTTACCATCAACAATATTACGCAATTGCCCATGCCAGACATCTTCGTTTGTTGGTAAATTGCGACCAAGGAGATAGCGTTTTGAAGCTTCCAGAGTTCCAGATGGTTCGTATTTCAGAGACGATTTTACCCCGTTTTCAACTGAGGCCTGTTGGAATAAGAATCCATGATCGGCTGTGATAACTACGCGAGTAACGCCAAACCCATTGATAATTTTGTTGATGAGTCCATTCAGTTCGTCTATAGCCTGGCGGGCATGAATGAATGTCTTGAGCTCACTTTTCTGAGATTCACTCTGAGCATCGATGACATCGTGATAGACGTAGATTACCTTTGCGTCACCAACCGCCTCGTTAGCTTCTGCCCGGGTCCAGCTCAGCAGACTTTTGGCCGAAATCGCTATACCACCTACCTTACTTAGAATAGTGCTGCGATTTTCTAAACCCGCGCTGTTCTGTCCATCTACTAATACTGTTGAGTTGGTAGCGGCATAGTCAAGTTGCTGATGAGGGAGTAAGGCGGCCATGCCAAGTTGCGTGTAGCTAGGTAGTACCCCGAGCTGGCTCTTGAGCTGTGCAGAGAAGCGCTTGGCTTCATTTATCTGTCCCTGGAGCTCATGAGCAACTTCATAGCGCAAGGCATCACTGATAATAACAAACTGGCGCTTGACGCCGCTTTGGGTAAGGCGTTGTTTGATGACTGTATCATAGAAGCGATGCTGAGAAGGGAGACCAAGTTGCCAGTTATCAAGCAACTGCTCTTTATCTAGCAACCCATCCCATGTCAGTCCCAGTTGGTATAGATACCAGTTCACATACAGATCTTCGATTTTACTGGCCAGTACTGCCAGCACTTCTACCGACTGCCCTTGCAGATGCAATAGTGCTTCATTAAATAGGCGATAGGCTGCATCAAACTGGAACAATTCAGCTTCATAGGCAAGATACATTTCTTGCGCTGAAGTGTAATGAAAACCATCCGGTTTCGAACGGCGTAGTTCTAGCAACAATTCAGCTTGTTGCAGCGCCTGGTAAATATATGCATATTTAGGTATAGTTCTGGCCCAGAATCCATGTCGACGACGAGAGATTAGTTGGGCAAACTCTACTCGATTCAGTTTCAAGTCACCGTTGTTTAATCCAGATATCAGCTCACGGATCAAACCTTGTTCGACTGCTTCAAAGCCTTCGACTTCTCCCCAGAGCCAGATATCTTGCGCTGTCAGGCGTGAAGCAAGTTCGAGCTGATCCGCTACCTGTGCAGAGATGTCGGCAAAATTGCTGCTGTACTGGTTAGAATCACGCCAACCAGATAGTAGAGCCATAGCATTCGCACGTCCGGTGGGAGTGGCTAATAGTTGTGACTGTAGCCAGACAGGGCGCTCTTTAGCATCAAGCTGTTCGTAGCATTCACTCACCAGTAACTTACGAATCAGTTCGCGTAGTGACGGTTCTGTCCCTTCAGCTATGTGGTATCCATATTCACGGTTCATTAAATGCCAAAATGCAGGCAGCAATCCATGCTGTTCTAGCGGAAAAAGAGCGGTTTCAGCATTCTCAAGTAACCGATCGCCAATGCTTTTCATTATTTCGGCAATCTGAGCATGACAGGTCAGCACGACACTTATCATTTTCATATCAAGTGATAGCGGATCTTCTATGCCGCCACGGCCGTCCAGGCGACGTTTAAAGGCTGCAGTACGCTCCTTGTTGGCGAAAAAGCTTTTACGTGACGCGATGTGGTCGCGCAGCGCCATATTGGCGAGACCGAGGTCATTAAGCAGAATTGAGGCTGCATCAGCATAAAACGTGGTGCTATAACGACGTATATCGAGCAACCAGTCTTTAGCTGGTGATGGTTCTGAACTGGGCCAGTAGAGAAGGAACCCCTGCGTGGGTTCATCGATTTCAATGCGTTTGCGCGTCTGAAGCTGTGACTGCTCTGCCATATTGAGCACTATTACTGGCAACCCGTTCCACAGTATGGCGAGTTCTGTTAGCTGTGCAGTAAAGCTCTGTTCTGGGTCGTGCCAGAAAACAATCCTATCTGCGGTGAATTTGTTGTTAAGCCCGGTTTGAAGCTGAGTGATATCCATCAGTACGTCTCGGAATAATTAAGCCATCAGCACCATGGCTGTGAATCGGCGGTAGTGTGTAATGTTGAAGATGATTATACCAACTCTGAACGTTGATGAGTGACCGAATCCCACATGCTAAAGATTCGATAGCTAATCTAACTGATTTGTACAAGGGGACAGTGAGAACAAAGTTATAAAGCGGAGACACTAGTGTCTCCGCTTTATCTTTTTGAACTTACTCGGCTTTATCACCAGTAATAGCTTTCACTTCAGCTAATAAAGTACCGAACTTGCCGTAATTGATCTTAACACCATCGTCGAGATCGAGCTGGATCTTCATATCAGCATAGTGTTTGAGTTGGTCGCCAAAAGAACGCAGCTCGGTAAGCTGTTTGGTCAGGCTATCGATCTCTTTACCGATGAGTTTGGCTTCGGCTGTTTCTGCTTCATTCTGCTGCAGGCGCAGGCGCTCAATACGGCTATCCATTTGGCCGAGCAGGGGCGTGACATACTCAGTGCGCATGCGCGGGAGAGTTGTTTCATTGTAGCGATGTAAATAGACCAAGCATTCAAAGGCTTTCTCTTTACCTGAACTGAATAGCCAGTAGATCGGGCGTTTTTTGTAGGTCTTCAAGTGATCTTTAAAGAATTGGGTCGAGAGATAGCGGCGAATCGTCTCGCGTGAGGTTTCTCCTCCTTTTTTCACTGGCTTGATCGCAGCTAAGCACAGGCTATCGGCAATAAATTGCAAGTTCTCTTCCAGATGAATATTCCCCCATACAGTGCGGATAAACTCTACAAAACGAACAGCAATATCATCCTCAAACCAAGTCTCTGAGGCCAGAGGTAGAATACCATCGCTATCAGCCGGGAAACTGATATAAGCACCTCCTTCAACTAGTGTTTTAAAACCTTTGTTACCGGCATGGGCATAAACCAGTCCCTCACGATCTAGTGAATAGCGCCCCATCATACAGCCGAGCGAATAGGAAATCAGTTCTACGACGGTATCCGATTGCAGTCTGTCTTCTCGCTCTTTGTCGGTCAGATTACCGCCATAGCGATAATGCGGGTTACAGGTGAGGGTTATTTCACTTAGTGGTACGTCAGGCGTCAGCTCATTTTGCAAGCCATAGGTGTCGATAAAAAGACTGTTATTCTCCTCTTCGAGGCGTTGCATTTCCTGAGATTTATTGTGCATAGATGTACGCAGTTTTTGGTAGCAGTTATCCAACAATAACTCACTGAAAACTGGTGGGAGTAGAGGTAATCTATTGAATGCCCAAGAAAGCTCATTAGAGTCCCAATCACTTTTTGACAGTTCAATGAGGGTCTCGGTCAAGAATTTTTTTTCTGGTAATTTAACCGGTATCGCATTTATCCCTATTGAACTGTAGTCAAGTGTCGGACAAAGAATATTCAGAAAAGTTTGAGCAACCTTGCTATTCAACAGACCAAGTAGCCCATGTTTATCTACAGATATAGGAAATATACAAGATCCCTTGGTATCGAAAAGAAAGCCTGTAGGATTATATCTTGCAGAGAATAAGCCAGAGCTTAACGATGAATAAGTTATGTTCTCACGAAAATAGTATTCTTGATTTTTTAGGCGTCCTCCAGGTCTAAGCTTGTTAATTTCTTCAACAAACTCTTTAAGTTCTACTCCATTTTTTTCCCAGTTAACCAAATATTCGTTATTTCCAAACCAACGACGAAACTCTCCACCTTTATTGTAGGCGTACCATTTCTCAGGTCTGCTTTCAGATTCTTCGGCACTTTTGCAGTCAAAACATGATTTATCCGCGCTTACTTCATGCCAGAAACGTAAGAAGCGGCCATTATCAGAGGTGGCCATGCCTTGTTTTGCATCAGCAACTTCACGTAGCTTTTCAAATTTGAAGCTGGAAATAACCATGTCGTTAACCCAATATGCAATTGGGCTTCCCGGAATTTTTTCAAAATCCTTGGCTGAAGCTCGATAAAAGTGTTTGTCCATGTTGTTATTTTCTTGCTGGACCATTATGAGTCTCCTTTTGGCAATTCTTTTCTGTTATGTGCCATATCCTGAGCAAATCCATCCGGAACGGGCTTAAAGGGTTTTCCTGGTGAACGGTGGTTGGACTGGAATTGGCGTAAGGTCGTTACATCAATTTCACCGGTGATGCAGTAATCGTGATTCCCACCTTTCACGCGCATTAAGTCGCGTTGGTAGCGTTCTTTGTAAGGTGCACGAATACGGCTATCGCCATAAAGGCGATTATTACACTGGATGATGTAGGCATGGATATCAAGTGCAGCGGATTCTACCAATGCATTAAACGTGTCGGTATCAGGGTTCCATTCTGGTACAAATAACGCATCGATTTTACCGCGCAGATCTGCCCGATAACGAATATTGGTCAATTCGCTGCAGATCATCAATGCAAAACGAAAATCTCCATGTTGCACAATCGGGGGTTGTGTCCATTGTGTGGCAGGGCTTAATTCAAGACCTGCAAGGCGGAAGAGTTCCTGTTCTTCATGTAATGCAGGTCGCTGCTTATCTTGTCGGTAGAGCATCAGAGATGGGAAGCCCAGACCATCATGACTCAGCGAGGCCCATACCTGATTACGTACGCGCTTTTTCGGAGCATGCAGATATTCCACACCACTGATAAATGAAATACCACGCCCCTTAAGTTTGTGGGCTATGCGAATAAACCACTGCGGTGGTAAAGCCAGCTCCGGTAAAATGAGATATCCACTATTATCAGGTCTGGAGATCAGTTCATTGATTAGACGACTGAGTCGCTGATAACGGCGACGACTATCAGGATCGGGTTTGTTCATCACCGCTGCGACAAAACTCGACCCACTAGTTTCCCAGCTAGATACCGCGATTGTATGCTTGGACTTAGGTTCGCCATCAGGGATCTGAAGTATTTTCTTACCGTTATTCCAATGCGGCATTTTGTGCTTGGTCAGCTCAAAACCACGTAAAGCCTGCATCACCTGGCTCAGCTTAGCGCAGTGAAGCGAATTAAACGGATCTGGTGCTATCAAATACAACTCATTGAGGCTAAAAGGGCGAGTAGCGAAATTTAGACCTGCCGGGATCCCTCTTTTAAATTTGAGCCAATCCACGAGAATACGGATACCTTCCGTTATATTGCAAGGAAGTAACTCATGTGCATCTGAGGTGATTAATTTATTACGTGCAATGATGCCTCGCTGGCTCACAATCTCTTTGGGCAGGCCGATGAAGCGAAGTGGAATATGCGCTAGATCGTAACTGAATAGCCGAGCATGAGCTCCCTGTAAGACATTGCTGCCGAGAAGTTTAAACAGACTAGACTCTAAGTGCTTTTTAAACTGTAAGGTATTACGGAATTCCTCCCAGGCAACCTTTCCTTCACCACATAGCTTGTGTGGAAAAGACGAAATAATGCTTTCAGCAACAGCATCGTAAAGTGTGTTCCACCAATCATGTTGTTGATATTGCAAGGAAGACTGCAGAGCCTTAATCGATATAGTGCAATGATCTTTGACCTTTTCCGTTAGCTTATTAAGAGCCTTAATCATTTTATCAAGATAGCTAAAATCTTCACAAGCGACTGCCATTCGAATGATACGTGGCAGGTATTGAGCCAGTTCGAAGAATTTTATCGGCGTAAGCAAATGACCTGTTACCGCATCAAAAAAAGCATGGCGGTGTTCTTTCCAGGCATCAGGCGGAAGGTCGCGCTCGTAAGCTTCATAGTCACGCAGATTGAGAGCGAAGCTAGCTCGATGCAGGGTTAAAGCATCAGTTTTACGCAGATTATCGGCTTGTTCACCAATATGACTGGTTGCTTTAAGCAGATCGGTTGCCACTGATTCGGCTGAATCAGGAAGGTTTGGTAAAGAGCGCCATTCGCTTGCACGTTGATTAATCTGCTCAGAGATAGCATTGACCAAAGCAATACCAGCCGCGCCAGACAGAACGAATAATTTATTTTTGTTGTTTGTAAACACGATACGGCTGGAACATGTTTCAAGGTAATCAGGCTTGAAAAGGATAGCCTGTTCTTTTGGGTTATCCATATGTTCCCACTTAAATAACTCTTTGCCCCCATCCCGATTGAAGATCCAATCCCAGAACTGATACGTATTTTTTATCTTACTGGTATTTTCCATCACTAACAGGATGTCATCCACATAGCGACCATAGTAGAGTGGAACAACCTGCTGTTCGATAAACTGATCGAGCTTAAAGAGTGCTGCATTGGCAACAACAGCAGAGGCTGGCAAACCAACGGGTAAGCCTTTTCCGAGTGGTGTTAGTTTTGCCCAGGCTTCCAGTGCAGTAATAAACAATTGGTGCACTCTCGTCTGACTCTGATCCAATTCGACGCCGATCAGTTTTATAAAGGCCGGATCTTGCATAAAACCGGGATTTAGTTCATGGAAAAAACTGCTCACATCAGCTGTAAGAGCTAAGACCTCTTTTTTATCTTGCAGTGCTGAACGCATAGCGTTAATGCCGCCATCACGCCAGTCGCGAAAAGGTTTGAGGTAAGGAGTAAATGATCCCAGTGCTAGTTCGTTAATTTGACCATGGCGATTACGGCGTAATCGGCTGCCATAAACATTGCTACTGAGTTTTTTATCAAAAAGCGAACCCACCTTGAGCATCCAAAGAGCTGAAAGGACATGGAAGTCCAAACTGCAGCAGGCCATCAAACGAAATTCTGCTGTGATTTCTTTTCCAGCTTCTATTATCTTCTGCCATTCATCATCAGGTGACGCGAAAATTAGTCCTGTGCTGTCATCTGTTTTCTCCGTTTTAATGGCTTTTGGGACCAGAGACCAACCCCCTAGAAAATCTGGGTTGTGTATCCAATCTTGATCTTCT
Organism: Kluyvera sp. STS39-E; assembly: GCF_040932435.1. NCBI lineage: Bacteria > Pseudomonadati > Pseudomonadota > Gammaproteobacteria > Enterobacterales > Enterobacteriaceae > Kluyvera > Kluyvera sp. STS39-E. The sequence goes on from NZ_JBFQGA010000010.1 coordinate 178,535, forward strand.
CCATTGATTCGTTCTTGCAAATCAGTGAGGTTAACCTGCAGCTTATCCTCGTAGTCAGCAATGGCAAATAGCGACGGAGTTGTCGAGTAATAGAGGTCTACTTTAGCCTTACGATAAGCGAGCCCTAAATCTTCTAATGTAAAACCCATATCGTGTCTCCTTTCCCTATTTTCGTTTTGCTACTGCTTTTTTTTTCAGATTTTTAGCTGTATCAACAAAGCACCAGAAGTCAGTCTTTTTCATTTGACAGAAGAGTTTTAGCTGGCCTTTATAACGATGTTCAATGTGATACCAGATTGGATTTCCTGCAACTCGTTCAATATCGGCATGAGCAGCTGCATTTCGCAGATGGTAAAAAATACTCTTTAAAATGTTACTCTTCGCGTTATGGAACCAGATCAGATTTTGCTTGTTATCTGCAGTAGGTAGGGTTGATGTCGCCAGCTCTTTTTCAGTCGAGAAAGGCTGGATTTGTAGACTAAGTCCACTCTTTAACTTGCGATATCCTTTAACCTGGGTTGATAACAGTTCAGATGTTAGCCCCTGGTGCTGCTCGTAATAGAGCACCAATTTTTCATAGATGTCGGCTAACTCGGCGCGAGTCAATTTGTGGAGGTTAGAGTTTGACATTATCTGCTTAAGCCCTATTTCTTTAAGCAATAGCTGCTTTAAACATGGCTGCTTTTTCTGCTTCAGAGTTTCCATCCACTAAACGGAGATAAGTGCCCTGATAGCTTGAAAGGTGAAAATTTCCTAATACGAATGCAGTAGTTGAGACGACTTCTCCACCAATACTATCAAATCCTCTTGCCCCAAGATGGGTCATACTCAGGATAGTGTGTTGATTCAAAATTCGGGTACGCAATGACTCGTATGAAGAAAGGAACATCCAGCTTTGCATGGTGATCATCGCTACCACACCTGACTCTTTGGTTAAATCCAGATTTCGTTCGATAAAAATGGCAAACAGGTCTGACTTGCTATTAGGGAACTGCTTCTTAGCGAACTCTTTCAGATCCGCATTCATCCCCTTACTGCCCATGTACGGTGGATTTGCAATCACCGCATCATAGCGTTTAGCTAGTAGGCGAGCTTGTGCTAGCAGCGGTAATAGTTTTTTAGATTCAGGTCGTTGCATATTATCGCCATTTTTGCTGAGTTCCTGAATCGTGGAATAGAGCTCCTCAATAGCTGAGGCTTGTTCAGTAGATATACTAATTAAGGAACCCAGTGTTTTGGCATTAAGAAAACGCTGATGCAGGTCTTTTAGAAGCGTCAGACGGGGGTCATCTGTAGCTTGGGCTACTGTAAGTAGATCTTGAGTCTGGCCATGCTGCGCATCAGCATTGAGATTAAGTGCTTGCCAAAGTTTCTGAATGTTGAGGTGTCGACTTTCCTGTAGGGCGTAAATATTCAGGTCTATATCACAACCATTGTTACGAGAAAACAGACGACGATCATCCTGACGGGCACGCATTAGCAAAGCAAAACCCGCCAGCTGTGCAGCGCGGTCGTCGATATCGAGTCCAAAGAGGTTATTCTTAAGTATTAGCACTGGGATCTCGCGGCTCCGATAACCGCGTTCTTCATAAATTCGATAGAGCACATTATAGGCTTCCACCAGAATATGGCCGGACCCACAGGCTGGATCGAGTACGCGTATTGATTCAGGTTCGATGCTGGCGGTTGTAAGTTCAGCCAGTTGTGCCACTACCTCGGAAGCCTGCTCGCCTTGGTCGATATAGTAGGGCATCGTGCTTTTGAGTGTGGACTCAGGATAGGTTTGCAGCCAGTAACGTCCCACCGAGTTTTGCACCAGATATTGTACTATCCAGTTAGGCGTGAACAGCTGAGTAGCGGCAGGAATATCTGCGGATTTGACCACCTTACCAATGACCTGCTCTTTTTTCTCACTAATGTAAAATTGGTAAAGCCAGCCGATAACCTCTACTTGCTGCCAGTCAAGTTCTGGGATCTCATCTACCAGTTCGCGCCAGAAGGCATCAGTGCGGGTAAGGCCTGTAGGCAACAGGAGTTCTGTTTCATCATCAATGGCTTCAAACAAAAATGGCATTGCCTGATGCAGTCGGTGACATTGGCCGAGAAGTAGCTCACGGAAGAGAGTCTCCTGCTCATTACCTGCCAGTAACAAGTCCAACAGAGCGGGCTTATCCAAAGCCACACCTTCTGTTATCAGGGAATCGATCACCTCAGGGGCGCGATCCAACACTTCAAAACCCTGTGGCTGAGAAGGGTGTGATAGCAGACGTACACCGTGTTCTAAATATCCCTCTTCGCTTTTCAGCTCCATAAAGCGGATGGCACAGAAGCGGTTAAACCAAGTGTATGCGACATGCTCTATTAAAGTCTCATAGCTATCGTTTGCAAGCTGTTGTTGCAGGCGCTTAAGGGCAGAGGCACAACTGGCTGGATGGGTAAATCCAGCAACTTGCAAAACTTCACCGCTAATTACCGGCTCAATATGGCCCTTGGCAGTGATTCCAAATTCAGCAGCGCGTGCTTTGATCGCTGTGATAAATGCTGTACGAGCCCGAGGGGCTATTTTTTTTAAATTGGCAGTGTTCATTAAGGCTCACAAATTAGTTTATCCGGGCGGTATCCCACCATTCAGAATACAATGTTGGATGAGTTGTAACTCACCTGAAAAAGAAATTATGCCGTAAGAGGTTCACTAAGAAGGTGACGTAAACGCGCCAATAATATTTCACGACGCTTATGATAGAACGCCTCAAATCCAGCCAAAGTCTCTGGAAGTGAGTCGATTGCCTGTAAGTGAAGATGATTGGCACGGGCAGCTGGCTCCGGCCACATCACTTCGTACCATTCATGCGGTAACTTCTCACGTTTTTCATTGTTCTGGCCCCCTTCTAACAACTGTAGGTTAGGTAGCCGGTTAGCCATGATCATCCACTCTTCAATCTGTGTTTCATCGGTCATCCCTATCTTTTTCAGTTGGCTTTTGGTAAAGCGGGCTCTAGGGAATATGTGATCAACATGGAAGTGATGGGAGAAGTCATGTCCCGGAAAGAGCAGAGATAGCAAGGCAAAAGTTCGACGGTTACCATAGTCGAGTTCAACCAACGACTGTAGCTCTTCTTCATCAAAGCGTAAGCTCTTGCCACGTTCTGTCATTGCAATCGATATTTCTATCAAAGGAAACTCTTGCTGACCATGTTCCTTGATCTTGCTTCGCAAGCTAGCCAGAAGCGTATCAAGACCACTTCCCCAAATACCGGATTGTTTAAGGATAGAGCGAATTAGCCAACCTCTGATCCCCTGCCTATCAGCAGCATACTCGCTACGGGATAGGTAGCGGTTATCCAGATCTCGATGGTAGAGGTAATAGGCTATGGGGAGTAGGGCACTGTCTGCTCCCAGATTGTAACTGTTGAAGCCGAAACTGCTGAGTAAATTGACTGCAAGAAGTAAAGCTTTACGGATGCATTCCCAATTATCTTCCAGCTTGCGCATGTTCTCTTTGCTAAAGTTCTCGACTTTAAACCCAACGCTGCCGATATCACTCAGCATCAGACCTGCTTTGAGCACCAGGTCCTTGCTAAAGGAAAAACCATTACCTATTTGGTTCATTTCATCTACTAGCTTGTGAATCTCATCACGCGCATCCAGCGTGCTCCATTGCGTTACGGCGATGGAGAGCAGTAGATCTGAATAGGAGAGTGTTGTTCCGCCACTATTCATACGGATAAAGATATTGAGAACCTTGGATAGCTCCTGACCTTCTTCCAGGTAGTAACTGATCAAAGGTTTATTGTGAATGATGTCATGAAAACGGGAAATCACTTTACCTGCTGCTGGTTTGCGTTCATCTGGCATTTTCATTTCCATGACTGACATCATTACGTCATAGGCATTCATACCGAGAATACGGGAGACTAAAAACCAATGGTGTTGTTCATCGTTGTGGCTTGCCTCATCCTCATTCAAGAACTCGAACTCATAACGAGTTCCGCTGTCAGGGTCTGTGCATTCAAAAAGATTGAGATAGAGGCGACGTTCGATAAAGGCGTCTGCACTGGACCACCATTTACCCTGAGTTTTCCAACTATAGGAACCGCGTAACCCGATGTTTAGTGCTGTCATTCGCTGCTGGCCATCTAGAACCGCGATGCGATCATTTTCACCGATGATATCTAGTTTTTTACAGTGGACTTGATCACGCTGGTGGTAGTCACGCATAAAATCATAAAATTGATACTGACGCAGATTCTCAGTTTTAATTTTCCAAAACAGGAAGGTACCAAACGGGTAGCCTTGTAGTAGAGAGTCAAACAGCTGGCAGATTTGATCTGGCCGCCAGACAAATTCTCTCTGGATTGCAGGCAAAATATATTCATGCTGTTCAACTTTGTTCAGCAGCGTTTCGATGGTGCCACCGGTTTGGTACATGTTTTATCTCTTCCCGTATGGTTGTGTTCGAAGCACTCTTTACGCCCCTTTTGATGAGAAAAGGGGCCGAGCGTTTTACATCCTTGCTTTTGGGCGCAACACTATTTGATCCGCACTCTTTTACCCTGACCTATTGCCTGTTGTAAACGGCTGCGAAGTGTCGCGAGATAGGTGTCGATATCCTGCTCCGTTTCTATAAAGATATGGCTGGCACCGAGTAATTCTGCGGGTGAAACCAGTTCGATAGGTTTAGGTATTGGTTTGTGGCTAACCACTGTCGCAGCAGAGTTATTCGCAATAGTAGTTGGCGAGCCTGATGGATCCGGTTCTCGCAAAGTACCCGCATCGCTATTAGGCGGTTCAGCCGCTTTTTTCCGTGCTGCGGCTTGCTCCGCTTCCAGACGAGCTTGAAGTTCGGCGCTGTAGCGGTTGATCAGTTCTAAGACCTTATCTTCTTCATCATCAGCCTCTTGTTGCAGGCTAACAATCTCATGTAAGGATAAGCTGTTACTGACCCGTTCTTTTAACAGATTAAAGGGACGCATTGCCTGGTTTTGTAACTCAGCTGGTAAGTCAGTAACCAGCGGTGCAACACCTTGCTGGGTTGCATTGATCGCTTCCAAAGCCGCGGCACGTTTCTGTTCTACCAGTTGCAGGTTAATGGCGATGAGTTGATCAATTAACGATCCCACCTGGCGCAGTTTGCTATACGGGGATTTATCATCGTAGATAGCCTGCAGTGCAGATAATGCTTTAGCCGCTTCTGGGTTTTGCTCCAGTGCATGGCGATTGGATTTGAATTGATCGTTGAGGGCTCGACGCAACTGTTGCCAGATATCAAACTGACGAGTGAAAAACTCCTCGACTTCTTCAAAATCTTCGGCAAAATCCTGCCATTCGTTGCTCTGCTGGCAGAGTCCATCGATTAGGGCATAACTGTTGTTGCCCAGCTCAAGCAGGCTGGCGATCAATCGACTGCCGGTAAGCAGGGTGCTTTTGCCAGGGCAATTCCCATCTTTAGCTTTAAAATCAAATTCTTTAATTAATCGCTGCCACTCGCCTAGTACGTCAAGAAGCTTATTCGCCAGCTCTTTTTCGCTGCTCTCGAAGGGTTTATTAAAAATATCTTTCGCCAGTTTAGCCGCTTTAGCTACTTGCTGTTCTGTATGCTGACGTACTCGACGAATACGCAGTGTGCTGTGGCTACGTACCGAGGTAAAATGTTCGTAGCTGCGTTTGAGGGGCAAATCACCATTCGGTGTAGATAGCGCAGCCTTACCAAGCAAGACCAGATGAGTCACCTGTAGCATTACTTCGTCACGGTTCCAGCCGAAGGGACGAGCACTGAATCGCTCTAACAATTCTTTAAGGTAGACCGGCTGATTTTTTTCATCTGCGACATTTAAAAAGAGTTCAATCTCCTTTTTTGCAGCAGCATTGGGGTCTTGTTCACCGAGATTTATATTTAGCTGTGCCATGTCATCGGCCATGATCACCGACTTCAGCTCTTGCACCGGGTTGTTACCACAGCTTTGTAGTAAAGAGAGCTTTTGGAATGAGTTTTCGATTACGTAGGCACAAGCTTCATCAAGCATATTGCTGACACTAGCCGATTTACTTTGCAGCTCATTACCTAGTGCGAATATCTGTGCTTGTTTCACCAGATCATCGAATAGTAATTTCAGACGGCTGCGACGCTGGGTGTTTTCGAGTGCTTTTTCTGCCAGCAATTTCTCTTGCTCAGGTCGTTTACCTCGTATCCCTGCCAGGAACTTCTCGGTTTTCAACCAAGTATCAAATTCAGCCCAGATCCGCTTCTCACTCGACAGGCGTACCAGAATACAACCATTCCCTTCTTGGCTCAGTGCCTTGTAGGATTGTTCGTTATAACTGTCAAAATTGGCATCCAGTGGGGAAATGACTTTGAGCACCAGATCTGTTTGTTGGCTGCCGTCTATAGAGTGACCGTTACAAAAGCGAGTCAGAGGGTAATCCTGCTTGTTTACCGGATAGCGATACTGACGGCGATTGCCCATTACCTCTTCAAACACCAACCGGGCCAGTTGCCGGTTCTCTTCAGTTGCTTCAACCTGAGTGTGTTTGATCTCCTGCTCGACTTCTTTTTCTTCGTTAGTCAGGAATACGTATTCATCGCCATTTCTGACAATCAATAGCTGGTTTTCAAGACGCTGTAGACTGGCTTCGATTCGGCTTTTCAGTGCCACTTTATCGGTATCTATTTCTTCAATAGAGAGTGTGACCAGATTATCAATGGTGGATTTGATCAGATCGACATAGCGGATTAAAAACAGCGATTTAAGAATATTAATGTCGTAAGGATCGAGGCTTGCTTTCTCAGCCGCTTGTTCGAAGATGCGTTTAACGTTGGTATCGAGGAAAGATTCGATTGCCGGATAAAAGGCATGGAAAGGCACCAATACACCGATATCTTTGTTCATCTGCTGGCGTGCGGCATTCTGGAATGCATCCAGCAGAGAACGTTCACCACGGGAGAGATGTTTACCGGTAGCCCCCACTTTGCGGATTGCTTCGAAGACCTTTTGTACCAGCAGATACTGATAGGGAATAAAAGGGTAGTGATCAACAAACTCAACATTATCACTGTAGTTAGCAAGCTCAGCTGTAGTGCTGGTATCAAAGGTCAACTGGTTGCGAAGAATGTCGCCTTTTTGACTGAACAATTCTGCCAGGCAGTTTTTAGCGTCTTCACTTTTTTCGAGCAGACGTTTCTGTATTACCTCATTGGTATTGGACGAGGAGAGGGAAATCCTTGTGTGAAAACGCCCTTGGATCTTGGAGAAGTCCTGGCCTTTTTTAGCGCTAAGATCTCCTAGTACGGCATCGATATCTTCTTGTGAAGTGACGATTACCCAAGCTCTGCCTCCACAAGCGGTACCGATATTTTCTGTTATCGTCTGCAGTTTGAGCATCATCTGGGTGTTGTTGCCGATAAACTGTCCGACCTCATCTACCAGAAAGACCATGCGTTTACTGTCACCAGATGGATCGCTACGATCGAGATACTCCCGCACCCATTTACAGAAGTTGGCAATGTCGAGAGTAAACATGGATTCGAGATTTTCCATACTCTGCACCGATGAGGCATCTGACTGGCCGGTAGCATAGGCCCAGGCTTTTGCCATTTCATCACGACAGAAACCATAGGCATCACGCTGTTCTTCCCAGCTTGAGCCCGTGAGTTCAGCAAATTTTGCTTTGAATGGCTCGTATTGGCCACGGGAATCTAACTCACGTTCCAGATGTGCGATATGAGGATGGTCAGCGCAATATCCCAGGCGCTCATTGAAGACGCGCAAGAAAACTTTGAGAATGGCATCTTCTTTGTCTTCAGTATCTGCGCGGCTGTCGATATTAAAGAGAATTACTTCAGTATTGCGGTTAACTGCAGCGTGGATATCACCGTAAAGAAGGGGATCGCTGATTTTCTCTTTGAAAAACTCGATGGCAGCTTTTGTTTGGCCATTGTTAACAGCTTTCTTGTTACCGAGCAGGTAAGAGAGGATCTTTATAAAGTGAGATTTACCGGAACCGAAATAACCCGATACCCAAATCCCAATTTTACCCGCCACACTAGGATCATCTGGATGGCTGACACCAGGCAGGTAGGTCTCAAAAAAGTGACGAAGGTGGCGGTCAAGTTCACGGGTCACCACATACTCGTCAAGCTCAGTCCAGATGATTTGCTCATCCAACTGCTCGGCTTTCACCACACCATTGATTGGGCGATCCAGTTGTTTGGTAAACAGCTCTCTTATCTGCATTAAAAATTCCGTCTCTATCATACAGCGAGACGCTTCTGCTCGCTATAACGTGATGACTCTTTCGCGGCCAAGTTAGTGGTTTGAATTCTCTCAAAAAACAAGCTACGGCAGCAGTTTAAATTTCAGTACTTAGATGCGTGAGGCACCAGTTGGAAAGCTCGGTAGTAGTTGGCTGTTGCCACTTCTGCGCTGTCCAGATCAAAAGGATAAAGTTCGAGGCCGTTGTAACTGCCCGGATAAAACAATACCAATGGTATTGCCCCCATATGGGCATGTAATGCATTAAGCAAACTATGACCACGTAGCAATGGCCAGCATTGGCCAAGACCTGATAACAATACAAATTGAGGCGAGGCCGGAAGCACTTTATCTATCAGATGCTTAGCAATTCGACCTTGTTCAAGAGGTCCTTTAAGTGCTTTGGCTAGCTCATCGGTACCTTTTTTGCGTTCCAGATCAAAAGCTTTATCTAACAATTTACGCTCTTGCAAAATTGCCAGTACCTCTTCGAACAGATTGAGATGAGCGAAATTCAGCCCCTGCCGAGCTAGGCGAGGCAGAGTCAATCTCAGATACTCCCGTACGGTAAGTTCAAATTGAGGTGGGTAATCAAAGATATAAAAACCGATCTCACCACCGAGCTCTTGGTTCTTCAGGAAGCCTTCACTTTTAAGCCGGTCTTCGATTTGTTCCAGACGAGCTGACAATTGCGGCTTACTGTCCAGTTTCGCTCTCATCTGACTGTCTCCATCACATCGTAGACTTTTTGGCAGTCGAGACTGTTTGCCCACTCTCTTATCTGGGGTAGTAGGAAGACATTTTTCAGCTTTTTACTGCGGCCTGATTCCAGATACCCGCTATCTGCGAGGATTTTAAATACATTGTTGCCCATTTTCTGGATTGAGCTTTCGGAATATTGATCCAAGCCGACAATGGCACGCTGGCGGGATAGAATAAATTCCTGCCAGTCTTCGCTGCGCAATGATTCACGAAACATCTGTCGGGCATCAGACAGTGTCGTTGCCATGAAATCGGTCAGCACTGGGGATTGGCACATGGTCGCCATTAGCAACATTTGTCTGGCTGCATCATCAGGGGCCTTTAGTAGCTCACTCCAGAATGCCTCACCCATCGGTTGAATTCTTTTACGCAGGGTTGAAGCCATGCGTTTAACACTGTGCACTGAGGTCTTCTGCAGCACATTGTCATTTACAATAGCATTATGCCATTGATCATCATTTGGTGAGGATATCAGCAGCTCCGCGATGACTCTGCTCTCACGCAACATCAGGCTGCCACCAATGATGTCACCCAGATATTCTTTGGCGGTCATAATGGCTCCACGGTCAGGGTTTAAAAACTCCGTTATGATACGCGAAATTGAGACATATGGCCTTATGACAAAACACATTTTGCCTTTGCTATCGACCACCGTGATTTTTTCCGTTTCAGAGGTAAAATAGCCATAATGACGGTTACGGCTCTGGAGCAACTTACCATTATGACAACTCTTGTTTTTTTCTTACTCTCATGTAGATGAAGCACTGCGTAATGAGCTTGAGAAGCACCTTTCCTCCCTGAAGTGCATGGGGAAGATCACCACATGGCACGATCGTCGCATTGTTTGAAGAGTAACTATTTGTTTACCGACGTGATGCCGCGTGAAGATGAGGTGGCTGAAACCCTGGCCTGGACGCCTAAGATTCTGGAGCGCAAAAGCGTTCGGGCGCGAGTATATGAGCGCGTGCGTGGTGTGATTGATACATTTATCAACGGTATGCAGGGTTTTTAAGCGTATTATTTGCTACGAGTAGTGAACCGCCAGAAAGATAAGGAGCCTGACGATGTCTGTGAACTGGACTAAAGCTGAGTTTTTTAAGTGCGCTTTGCAGGTAAACCCTGCGGGCTATAACAAGTATCGCGGGAAAGAATCACTCAGCGAAGAGGTCTACAACCAGCAGCTTCTGGAGGCCTGTCTTGAGGCTGGGGTTCAGGTTGTTGGTATTGCTGATCATGGTGCTGTGGATGCGGTGGACAGACTTCGTCAGCTCTTTAATGAACATGGTATTGTCGTTTTTCCTGGTTTTGAGATTTGCTCCAGCGAGAAAATTCACTTCGTTTGTTTGTTTGATGAAAATCGGACAGTGCAAGAGCTGGAACGTTATTTGAGTAATTTGGGATATGAAGATCCCGAAGACTGTATTTCCCCATCAAAGCTCAGTGCTGTGCAGATCATTGAAAAAGTAGATGATCTGGACGGATTTATTTTTGCAGCGCATAGCACCAATGATAATGGTGTACTGAAATGCCGTATGAACCATATATGGAAAGAAAGTGCATTGTTGGCGGCGCAGATTCCTGGAACGGTTGATGACTTAAAAGGGGTTGAGGATGATTTTTACCGGAAAGCCATCCTGAACAAACTTCCTGATTATCGTCGTGAGCGGCCTATTGCCATTATCAACGCAGCAGATGTTGCTCAGCCTGAAGAAATTAAAACGGCAGGAGCATCTTGCTTGATAAAAATGACCAGGCCATGTTTTAGCTCATTTAAACAGGCATTTTTAGATCCTGAATCACGGGTACGTCTGAATGCAGATAAGCCGCATAGCTATGCTTCGGCAATTGAAAATATCCGTTTTATTGGTGGATATCTGGATGAGACCGATATTACTTTTTCCGACCACCTTAATGCTGTTATTGGCGGTCGTGGGACAGGTAAATCGACTTTGCTGGAGGCTATTCGTTTCGCTCTTGGTAAGCAGCCTTTTGGCGATTCGGCACAAAAGCAGCACAGCGCAATTATTAAGAGTAACTTGGGGAATGGTGCGTTGGTCCAACTGAATGTCCGCTCTGCTGCAATGCAGGGGCGTGCATTTACCATTAGCCGCAAATTTGGTGGACAATCCATCGTAACGGACAGTGAAGGTAATGTTTCGCCTTATTCTCCGGATGATTTACTTCCTGGGCTGGAGTTGTACGGGCAGAACGAAATTTACGAAATGACCCGTGATGCGCAGAGTCGCAATCATTTAGTGGAGAGGTTTTTGGAAGGTGATCACAACCAGTTTGATGTGATTATCAACAAAGCGTTGGCTCGTCTCGGAGATAGCCGCCTAACTATCCTTAGTGCTCTGGAGCAAAAGGCGGAGGCGGAACTTGAAGTTGCACGGCTGCCGAAATTACTGGAGCAGGCAGAACAATTTAAACAACTTGGTCTGGATGAAAAACTCAAAATCGTTCCCTTGCTGGAAAAAGAAAAGCAGCTTAGCTCACGCCATCAGGAAGAATTGTCCAGAGTGCAAGATGCTCTTCTGACGTTAAAAGATAGCCTCCCCGATCTTGCTTATCTCAGCGATGCGGTGATAAATGTTCTGCCGCATCAGTCTCTTCTTCTCCAACAGCGTGATGTGCTCCAGCGGGTGCAGGAGCAGACGGCGGTACTGGTTCAGCAACTGGATGAGGTTGTTCAGCGTTCATCAGCAGAACTTACTCCTTTACAAAGCGAGCTATCAAGTTTAATCGGTGCAGAAGAAGCTCAACTTGAAAAGGCCTTTAAAGATATCCCGGCCAGCCAGGGAAAAAGCGGGCGACAGATAGGTGCAGATTATCAAACGTTGTTACGCCAGATTGCTTCTATTCGTCCTAAAGCAACGGCTCTGGAGAACCGGCAGAAACAACTTGATGAGCTATACCAGCAGCGAAAAAGATTACTTCTGGAGCTTATCCAGGCTCGTTCTCAACGTTCCGCTGCGTTGGCGAAATCAGTCAAACGCCTGAACAGAAAACTAGATGAAAAAGTGCGGCTCAATTTGCAGCCAGAAGGCGATCGTCAACCTCTGTTGCATTTTCTGGAGCAATGTAATCTGGAAGGGGTTGGTCCACGGCGGCTTGCCTGGGTTCTGGAGCATGATTTTACACCGGAAAATCTGGTTGAGAATATCCGTCTTGGTGAACAGGCCTTACATAATGCCGGGTGGGGAATCACACCAACCGTCGCCCAGGCTTTGCTACGTTTGAGCGAAAAACAGCTTCTGGAACTGGAAGCATTATCACTACCGGATACGATGCAAATTGAGCTGAATGTCATGCATGACGGTGGCGGTGTTCTCTGGCGTCATATTGATGAACTCTCTACCGGGCAACAGTGTACTGCTGTCTTGCATTTATTGTTGTTGGAAAATCAAGACCCACTGATCCTCGATCAGCCAGAAGATAACCTGGATAACGCATTTATTGCAGAGCGTATAGTGACAGAGCTGCGCAAGGCGAAGCTCTCCCGGCAGTTTTTATTTGCCACGCATAACGCTAACATACCGGTGTTCGGTGATGCTGAGTGGATTGGTGTATTGAGCGTGGAAGAGGGTAAAGGTCGTATTCTTCCTGAGCAGCAGGGGGCTATTGATTTGCCGGAGATCCAACGCCTGGCGGCGAATATTCTCGAAGGTGGTCAAAGTGCCTTTAATCAACGCCGGGAAAAATATGGGTTTAAATAACAGAAAAGCGAGAGTCAGCCATGCTTAAAAGCGAGTTACTGGAGATCATTGCCAACGGAGAAAGCTCCGGAGTGGAGTTTAAGCGTGATGATATCCGCCCGGAGCAACTGGCGAAAGAAGTTGTTGCCATGGCTAACTTCCAGGGAGGATGCGTCCTGCTAGGTGTTGAGGATGATGGCACCATTTCTGGTATTCATCGTCAGAACCTGGAAGAGTGGGTGATGAATGTAATGCAGGATAAAATTCACCCAATGCTTTTGCCGTTCTATGAAGAAGTCCGAATGGATGATTCTCTTACGGTGGCTATCGTGAGCTTTCCTCAAGGAATTTCTAAACCTTATGTCGTGCGCCATCAGGGGAGGGAAGAAATCTTCATTCGCGTGGGGTCCACGTCCAGATTGGCGACTCGCGAGCAGCAAATGCGTTTGTTCGAAATTGGCGGTATGTTACATACCGAGGTGATGCCCGTTCCGAGAACAGATATTACCTGCCTGGATGAAGCCCGCTTATTGAATTATCTGCGCGATATTTTGCATGACCCAGATATTCCGGAGACACCGGAACAATGGCAACAACGGTTGCTGGGGTTGAGCTTTCTGACGCAAGCGGGTGAAAATGTTTGCTGTACGATTGCCGGGTTAGTTCTTTTTGGTAAATATCCACGCCAGTATTTACGTCAATCGGGTATCCGTGTCTTTGCCTTTGCCAGTGAAGACAAAGAATATCAGCCGTTGTTGGATGATATTCTGGATGGCCCAATGGTGGGACGTTTTGATACCGAAGAGGCTGGGAGAGCGTTGATCGATGGAGGATTAATTGAGCGTTTGATGTCAACCATCATGCCATTTATTACTTCTGAGGCCTCTCAACCTGATACGAACTTGCGTCGGGAAACCACTTGGTATTATCCGTTAGAAGCTGTTCGTGAAACCGTTGTAAATGCCCTGGCGCATCGTGACTGGACACGCTTTGTTGAGATTGAAATCGGCTTATATAATAACCGATTCGAGGTTATTAGCCCCGGTGCGCTGAATAAATCTATGTCGGTTGAGAAGATGGTGGCAGGCCAGCGCTCGCCGCGTAATACGATTATCATGGAAGTCTTGCGCGACTATGGTTACGTTGATTTCAGGGGAATGGGGGTCAGGACAAAAATTATCCCTCTGACGCAGGCTTTGAGTGGACAAGCACCGGAGTTTACCGCAACGGATGATTATCTGAAGACGGTTCTTTACCGTTCACCATCTCCTTGATATTGGCCCAGCATTATTGTTTATTCCGAATGTAAGAATATTTCAGTAATGTTGGGATATAATTTCTAAATTGTAGTTATTCTATATTTTCAAATATAAAATTTATACTGAATATAAAAAATCAATTAAGGTAATTTTATGACTAAACTATTTTAAGATAGATATTATCTCCATGACAACATCTTACGGCTCGCTGTGAATCACCTTCAAGCGGGTTTTATTTTAATTGCCTCAGGAGATAAAAATGATTTGTCCACATTGCGGTTCAACCAACACACAGAAACGAAATGTCGGTAGAAAAATTGGAGGTGGCATTGGAGCGATCGCTGGTGGCGTTGCGGGTATATCTGGTGGCACTGAAGGTGCAGCGCTCGGTGCGGCGGCAGGCTCAATCATACCGGGTGTCGGGACAATTGCCGGTGGTGTGATTGGATTTCTGGTGGGTATGGGGAGCGGGGTCGCGCTGGGAGCAACGGCAGGCGGCAGTCTGGATGGTGAGATCTTCGACGAATATACTTGCCATACTTGTATGTTAACATTTGATAGCTAGAGTATAAACCTCTAAATCACGGTGTGGCATAGTCGATACAGTTGAAGGCCCTCCAGAGAAGCAGAGAGACAAGACTCTTATGGGAAGCGGTTCCTGTGATGCAACACGATACTATTTGCGTTTGTTTCAGTTGGCTAAATAGCTGCGCGGAATAGTGCTCCGCTTTCGTCTGGCGCTTGCAGGGCAAGGCTTTGGGGCCGTTTCCTCTGCCTGACCGCACCGAATCGGGCCTGAAATGCGTTGCTCGCACGCAACCAGCCATATGTCAGTAACTGGCAGGTGTAGCGGTATTAGACGCAGCTATTTAGTAGTAACCAGCACTAAGAAACCTGTTGCCTCACCAGCGTTCTCTGCCCGATAATAAAGCAACTTATTACTCCGCAACCGTTATCCTTCAGGGTTGCATAGATTGCCAGTCACACCATCTTTTTTACCGACAGGTTTTTCGGGAACGTTTTTTATTCCCTAATTGCAGGTCGGAGAACGTAACCAAGGCCTGCTGCCGTTTTTCAAGGAACTCTGTTATGTTTAAATACGTACTTTCAGCAATCGCATTGGTGGCAACTAACGCCAGCGCTTATACCGATGTCACTGATGCACTTAACCGACAATACGAAATTTTTGAATGCCAGTTAGACAATGGCGACTATTTCCGAATGACCAATCGGAATGGTTTCCTCCAGTACAACGTAGACATTCATAACAAAGATAAAGGAACCACCTGGAACTTTCGGTACCCGGAAAAACCGGATAATAAATTGCTCCACATCGACGCGCGTTACGGAAATGATGAGCGTTACGGGTACCGCGACCGTATTTCCGTTTCATTCATGGGGGGCGGTGACAGTAAAAAGGGGGAGATGAAAGTCACGCTGGATACTACTGCTATTCACCAGCTTCATACTAATGATAATCCGAACTGGAAAACTGGACGCGGAATGATTGAGTATTACGATGACAATAAATTAGTCAGCAGGATGATGTGTAAGAACGATGTCTATTTTGCGTGGGAGCTGCGTTACCTCATTAAGTCGGAGCAACTGAAGCCAGGGTTCACGATGGATTACATTAGCTACAAGGATGGTGAGAAAGTGCATCTTCCATCTTTCTGATAATCCAGATATCTGCATACAGCACATTTTTTATGTAGCGTCCGGCTATGTTTTAATTAATAAAAAAACCGCAGAGTGGCTCTGCTGAGTATTTAATTAAGAACCGATTTTTCCACCACTAAATTGGATGTGAACGAAGTACATCATGGAGCAATAAAGCATAGGCAGAAATATTATCGGCAAGCGTGGAATGCCAGAATTAACCAAACCGATGACATTGCCTATGGTATAACAATTACAACTAATTAAGGAGGATATTCATGGTAACAACCAAAACCATTCAAGCTGTTATCGCAGCGGCTATCCTGGCGACTGCAACGGCGCACGCTGGCGATATGCATCAGGTATTTCTGTGCGACCTTGATGACCATCAGCAGGTTACTGCTTACGCTCAAAATGGCGTGGTCTGGTATGGCTACGTTAATGATCAAACCCATCAGTCATGGGAATATCCGAATGACGATCAGCTCGATGGCAATAGATTGTTAACGGTATATAACCTGACCATGCATTCGGGTGCTTTGCCGTATGTCGAATCCGAGCTGTGGTTCAAATTCAATGATGGCAACAAGGTTGGTTATGCAATACTTGAATCCGGCTACAATCTGAAAGATGGTCGTCAAAACGGGTCTTACACCATGGTTATTGATGGGCAGCAGACATATACAGCCCAATGTGTTAACAGCAATATTGGGGCCGATGCTATGGCGCAGGATATTCAGACGCACTATTTTTCTAAAGGTTATAACGTATCTAAAGACAGTGCGACTAATACCTTTAATCTAAAAATGTAAACTGCTCGCAATATCGCCGAACGAACAGCATCAGAGTTTATTAAATTCACTCTGATGCTGGTTCTGTTTTTACCGGAGAATTCGTCTGCCAGCCAATGATGCCCCGAACCGGTATATACTACCGTATCACCCGTTAACCCTAATCACAGTATCTCACCGGCCAGAATGCTGTTGTGCTAATCGTTTATATACCTCTACTCACCCACTGAAAATCACCGCACTGTACGCCAGCCTAATGGCTGGTTATGTCATCACCATAATTCAGACTAACTTACTGATACCAGCGTCATAACTCAGCGATAGAAAATTGGTCATTTATTGATTGAACTTAAAAATATTCAGAGAAATATCCCCGGAATTCACGCCTGATCGGTGAAAACGATCAATATCGAAAAATTGATCTGTGAAAACGATCTGACTTTCTCGTGAACATCTGCCAGCATCCGTTCCGCATAATCCATATCTCCGGCATGGTTATATTCATAACTCGTGGTGCTAAACGAAGATATCGGGATACATGCCTACATTCCCCGCCAACAGGGGCTCATGAATGAAGGCCGCATTGCGTTCTCCTCAATAGCGGCGCTGGCAGCGCCAGCCTTCTAACCGCAGCATTCTGCTGAAAAATAACCTGTAATTACGGGTAGGGTAAGCTATGTCTAAAATCCGGCTACGGCCTGTTTCTGTCGCCTGTATTTCCCGCTGGTCCACGTTAATTATCGCCACGCTATTGGTGGTTCTCGCCAATATTCTGATAGCACCAGTCCATGTTGTTTTTGACCGGGCGCTGGTCTTTGTTCTGATAATGTTGAGTCTCTCTCAGCTCGTCAGTAAGCGCTGGCGCTACGGTATTGCGTTGCCTGTGCTGGCGCTGATTGCACTGGATATCACCCTGACCGGCTGGGCCTGGCTCAGCTTTCATTCGGCATTCAGCTATGGATTTGCACAGAGCGTTCTGGATTCCAACGTGGATGAATCGCTGTCCATGCTGGGGCTTTATTTCCGCTACGTGATACTGTTTATTATAGCGCTGGCAATTCTGCTACTGAGCGTCATCAGAACACCCCACCTGACAAACCGTTTTCGTCAGACCCCGGTTTTACTGCTTTTTCTGCTGCTGGCCGGGTTCAGTATTCAGGCCGTGATCCATCAGTTGCGCAGCAATAATCTTCAGAGCCCGTTACAGCGGGTGCTGGCTGCCACGCCAGTGAGCAATGCCAATGTATTTTTACAGGTCTGGCAGGACAGTCAGATCATTACCTCCGTCACCGCGAATCCACCACAGTACGCACCGACCACCCGCGATACCGGCATTGATACCTACGTGCTGATTATTGGTGAGTCGGAGCGTACTGCGAATATGCATATTTACGGATATGGACGAGAGACGACACCCGAACTGGAGGCACAGCGTAACCATCTGCTGCTGTTTCGCCATGCAGCCAGCGGTGCGCCCGTCACGATTATGGCAGTGCCGCTGGCGCTGACTGGCGATACGCCTTCACACCATGATTTTCAGCATTACCGGGATAATATTATCAGCGTGGCAAATCAGGCAGGCTTTGATACCTGGTGGTTCAGTCGTCAGGGGACCGGCGGTGCGCACAACAATATTATTACCGCCATCGCTTCACTGGCTCACCACCAGCAATGGGTGGATCAGGGCTATGATGATGCACTGGTGCCGCTCTTACGTGATGCGCTGACGCATCCGGGGAAAAAGCTGATTGTGCTGCATCTTTACGGTAGCCATGAAAACGCCTGCGACCGCTATCCGCATAACGCTGCTGTTTTCCCGGACGCGAATAACCCGGATGGCTGCTATGACAATTCGGTGCATTTCACTGATGCGCTGATGGGTCAGGTCTTCCGGCTTTTGCAGGATAAACACGCCTCCGTGCTCTATTTCTCCGATCACGCACTGGTGCGCGATCCCGTGGGAGATGTGATGTATCACCACGCAGGGACTCACCCGCCGCACGAGGCTATTCAGGTGCCGATGTTCTTCTGGTTCAGCCCACAGGTAGCCACTCAGGATTCGATAACTGGTAACCAACAGCCGCTCTGGTCTACGGTAAACAACAACCGGCTAATGGAAGAATGGATGGGGATCACCCGGCAGGGGGAACAGCCGGAGTCGATACGCGATTACCTGCAACATCACAGCGGCCACGCCGACGTGATGGATACGACCGGGCATGTGTTTGACTGGGAGGCGCTTCCGGTGCTTTGAATCGCGATGACGATGCGGCCAGCAAAACACAGCTAACCATCATAATCGCCTTACACTGGTTTTGGAATGTCGCACCACTGGTCGTAGAAGGCAAAGAACAGATATTCGTCCACCAGCTGGTGATGTTCCGGGTTGGTGCGCTGCAAGTCGTTGATATCTGGCTCAGGAGAATGCGGGTGGTTAGTGAGTAATGCACTGAAGACCACCAGCGCCTGGGCCTCGCGTTGATACGGCGACAAATGGCTATATGCCGCCGTGTAATCCCGTAGCCCCAATCTATGCACCTCACTGGTCAGAATACTGCTCCAGGGCGTCTCAGACGTAAAGCGAATGGCAGAGCGAGGTACTAACCGTTCGCCACAATCCGCTGGTGATGTCGGGAGTAAGAACGTCGGAACCAGCATGATACCAATCCCGGATATATCAGCAGGTACAACTCTGAGCAGGTCACGATGACGGGATAGCAAACGGCCCGTTGCATCATCGCGGGCAACACACTTGTTTAAGAGCCGCTGATAATGCCGTTGCAGTGCGGATAGTTGGATCATATCGTTCATGGATATTACCCCCTTATCCACGGGATTTTTCTATCTGCTGTTGCAGCCAGTTTTCCACTTCACTTTTCAGCCAGCGTGAAGACCGGCCTAATTTAATCGGCTTTGGAAATCCCCCGTCCTGGATAAGTTTATAAAACCACTTATCCGTCAAGCCGGTAAATGTAGTGATGAATTTCATATCGACTAATTGATCGCTTAATAATGTATTTGGCAAGCTGGTCATGATGTTCTCTCCGGTAAACAGGAGAGCAGTACCGGGATGGATGAGAATGAATGTGGTACTGCTCATGACAAAAACAGCCGCCGTAATAAATCACTTCCAGAGATGGGTTCTTGGCCTTCCCCTGCGGGTTCTATCTGGAATAGTGCTAAACCGGATATTTATTCCATCAGGTTTTTGCTCAGTCTTCGCCAGATAGCTGAGAATGTATTTCATAGAGTTTATCCCCTCATCGTCATTGTATTCAGTTACTTCTTCCCCTCTGACTTTATAATGGCGCTGTGGCGTACATCGATGAGCATAACCCTCTGCATCGGTAATACGCTGCCAGCACTCAGCAATCTCCTGAAAGACCGGCCAGGCTTTATTGCGTAACTGAGCATTAATGAATATTGCACTATGTACATGGTGTCGGTGATTATCCCCATATTCAGCGACCCAGAGATAACCCGCGATACCGTGGATATTGTTTAATGCGTTCTCCAGTTGAACCATATCAGCACACAGGCCATGAACATCCTGCTGAGTAAACTCAGGCGAGTAACTCAGATAGGCAAAATCGATTCTGAGCAGAATTAGTTTGGAGAATTTGTTGAAGAGGTTATCTACATGCCGGTGCAGGCAGCTTTCCAGATGAGGGGATGTTGGGTGATTAGCGTTTGTAACTGGGATTGATTTCATCATGCGTTCCTCATTATGTTGCATCATGAACATGAGAGAGGGACGTAAGTTTTTAGTTGACTCTGGTTAGTAATATTAGATAGGGTATTGATAACGATGTACGTTGTATCCGGTCAGATATACTGTCGCTGTATAATAACAGTAATAACCTTATTTCAGCATGATGGCACATATCACGAATCACTGCTTCCTGGGCTGTGACTGGCTAGCACTGACGGCTATATCCAACCAGGGTGACAGAGCATAGTCTGGTCGATAAAACTAAAAATTCATTCACTGAAGATCAACGTCGATCACCATTCACTCTTTAGACCTTTAAAATCGTCACGGCGCATTTTCGGTTAATTTTTGATAAATTTGCGACAAAAACACCATAAAATCATGCAGAATGACGGTAAAATCACGGCGTGATTGTTTATGTAATGAGGTATTTGTTGATGAGTTATGAAAAATATGTTTCTGAAACTAACATTAGAAAGTGCCAGTTTTATGTCCGTTACATGGAAAGCAGAAGACGTTCAGGAATAAGCGTTCGCGATGAATTTGACTGGGATAATAAATCCGGAAATACGAGTGAAATATGCCAATGGATTGATGATGAACTCAACGATTATTATCGGGGAAATAAGCGGCGGATAGATCAGTTCATAGAGGAAATGGAGGCGGCCTGTAAGGATGAATTGTTGCCGTTAACTGACTTTGGGTTGATAAATGATAAAAGAATTTGTCTATGGGCATGGTATATTAAAATTGGTTGCAACACCCGACGTAATGAAGTATTTCCCGATCATCGTGGACGATTTGATGCGCTGATAAAATACTTTGATGAATTGGATTGCAGTGGGGTGAGGAAGAAAAAAATCCTTGATGATTTAAGAGGCGAGTGGCAAAAATATGTAAATATGCCAGATCCTTTTGCAAAGGATAATGAGAGGGAAATAACGTATCGATGGGACTATGCTGAGAAACCGCCTTATAATATCACCAGGTATTTTTTGCCCATCACAAATGAAGATAAAAAAATATGCCTAACGGGTTTCTATGATGCAATTCTTGATACTCCGGAGAAGAAGGAGTTATTTAGAAAGAAAATAGGCAGCGCATTATCATCGCAAAAAACAAGAGATAAAAAGGGTAGAAAAAACATCAACAAAAAATTCTATATATCTCATGAAAACAATGAAAAGTTGGATAGCATGGTAAAACACACGGGTTTCAATCAGGATTATTTCATTAATCATCTTATTTCTGAGGAATACAACAGACAAAAAACCTCCTCCGGTG
Source organism: Kluyvera sp. STS39-E (assembly GCF_040932435.1). Classification (NCBI taxonomy): domain Bacteria; kingdom Pseudomonadati; phylum Pseudomonadota; class Gammaproteobacteria; order Enterobacterales; family Enterobacteriaceae; genus Kluyvera; species Kluyvera sp. STS39-E. The sequence goes on from NZ_JBFQGA010000010.1 coordinate 199,946, forward strand.
AAATTAAATAAATTTTAAATATATATTACTTCATTGAACATCAAAGAGAATGTGTAAAAACATTCTCTTTGCATTTGTTGCGTGCGTTTCTTTTGGTTGTGCCATTCCTTACACTAATGAATTTTTTTCAAACACTACATCCCGGTCATTTATCGCCCTTTCTCTCCCTAATGAAAAATTCATAACACACGACTGAAAACATTTCTCATCGTGACGAACTGAGCTACGTGATACATCAATGCCATTAATTCATCATCAATATTGCCAATAAGGAGCTGTAAAATATGCAACGCCAGAAACTCAATCTGAAAGCCCTGTCAGGATTATTACTTGTCGCCGGAGCATTATGCCTGCCCGTCACCAGTCAGGCCGGGAGCTATACCGATTATATTACCTACCGGTTTATTAGTAGCAGAAAAAGCGCACAGCTGAATCAACAAGTCTGTACTTACCAGAGCATTCAGAGCCAGCAGCAGGTTGAGCTCACACTTCCCTACGTCTGCTGGCCGATGGCATTTCAGAGCCGTATGGACGGTCAGTTTTATAAGGATACTGACTAAGCCGCTGATTTATCGCTCTACACAACATCATCTCTGTTTTTTCACAGCCCAGTCGTTACGGCGACTGGGCTTCTTTATTTCTGTTTGCTCTCTGAGGAGATTGCAATGACCGAACCAGCATTACTACCCGACGGGCCATTTATCCGTGCCGAAGCAAATGCAATTGCCGACTGCTATCAGAATGTTGCCATCGAAGATGATCAGCAGACCCACTTTCGTCTGGTCGTTCGTGATACTGACGGAAGCCTTATCTGGCGGGACTGGAACTTTGCTGCCGGAGCCGGTCAGGGGCTGAACCGCTTTATCGCTGACTACGGCATTCGTAAGGAGTCCGCGTGAACAACGAACGCCGTAAACGCCTGGCTCTGCTGGCGCAACAAGTCACTGAACTGAAGGACGACGTGCAGGCTGTGCTTGAGGAGGAAGAGGATGCCTTTAACAACCTGCCGGAAGGCTTACAGAATGGCGAGCGCGGCGATGCGATGCAGACGGCCATTGCTGCACTGGATGCAGCAGTCAGCGCACTGGAAGAAACCAGTGACCAGCTGGCAGAAGCGCAGACGTAGTCCACCGACATTCAGCCACAGCGGGCATAACCTGCCCACAACCACACCATCAGACCATGTTCCCGCCAGGAGCATGGTCTTTTTTATACCGTTACCCCACTACTGAGGAACAAACCATGCGATTAGCCAGCCGATTCGGGTGGATAAACCAGATACGCCGTGACCGTCCATTAACCCATGAGGAACTGATGCAGGTGGTTCCCAGCGTGTTCAGTGAAGACCGCCACGAATCCCGCAGTGACAGATATGCTTACATCCCCACCATCACACTGCTGGAGAACCTGCAACGCGAAGGGTTTCAGCCCTTCTTTGCCTGCCAGTCCAGAGTCAGGGACCCCGGCAAACGTGAACACACCAAACATCTGCTGCGTCTGCGTCGTGCCGGGCAAATCACCGGTGTGCAGGTGCCGGAGATTATTTTGCTCAACAGCCACGATGGTTCCAGTTCGTACCAGATGCTGCCGGGGTACTTCAGAAGCGTCTGTACCAATTCGCTCGTCTGCGGTCAGTCATTGGGTGAAATCCGCGTGCCGCATCGGGGAGACGTGGTGGAGAAGGTTATCAAAGGCGCTTACGAGGTGCTCGGCGTGTTTGACCGCGTGGAGGAAAAACGCGAGGCCATGCAGTCGCTGCAACTTCCACCTCCCGCACAACAGGCTTTTGCAAAGGCCGCGCTGACTTACCGCTTTGGTGAAGACCACCAGCCGGTAACTGAAGCGCAAATTCTGGCCCCCCGCCGCTGGCAGGACGAATCCGGCGACCTGTGGACGGTCTATAACCGCATCCAGGAGTCGCTGATAAAAGGCGGTCTGTCGGGCCGTTCAGCTCAGGGGAAACGCAGTCACACCCGTGCCGTGAAAGGCATCGATGGCGACCTGAAGCTCAACCGGGCGTTATGGGTGATGGCCGAAGAACTCCAGCAGGCGCTGAGTTGATACCCGACAGCACCACATCCTTTTTCACTTTATCTATCCAACTCATTAATTTGCAGAGAGATTTTATCATGCAACACACCACTACACCTGAAGCAAAAACACCGGTACGCCAGATGCAACCTGACCGCACCATCATCACGGCCAGCCTTGTTCCCGACGAAGAACGAATCGCCTTCTGGGGTCGTCGCTTTGGGCGCGTCCGCCAGTGGGTCTTTCTGGAGCCTCAGGTGTTTTCCTGGCTTGACCTCTGGAGCACCGACTATCAGGGCGGCATCTGGGATTTTCACATACTGTCGAATGGCGGCGCGTTCCTGACTCCGCCGGAGCAAGAGAGCTACACGTTGTTTAACGAACACAACGGCAATGACGCTGAGCTCAGCACCGAAGCCACCGGTATCGCGGTGTGCCTGATGGCCTGGAGTCACCATGCCTGCCGCACCAGTTGTCAGGCTATCAGTGAGCACTACTACCGCCTGCGCGATTACGCGCTGGCCCATCCTGAATGCAGCGGCATCATGCGGCTGATTGACTGAGGAAACCCCTTATGAACACAGCACTATCGCTGGTTGCCATCCAGCCCGATGTAATACCCTCTGCGGCAATCAGTCTGACCCCTGGCGCTCAGCGCATCATCCATCAGGCACTGTCGATACTGGAACAGCACCTGCGCCAGCCCGGTGTATCGTTCCTCTCGGCAGAGGAAACCCGTGACTGGCTGCGGCTGAAAATGGCCGCACTGGAGCGGGAGGAATTTATAGTTCTGTTTCTGGATAACCAGCACCAGCTACTGGCCTGTGAAACCCTGTTCACTGGAACTATCAACCATACCGAAGTGCATCCCCGTGAAATCGTGAAAGCAGCGCTGCGCCATAACGCCGCTGCGGTGATCCTCGCGCATAACCATCCTTCCGGCACGGCAGAGCCCAGCAAAGCGGACCGGCTTATCACCAGTAATTTGCAAAATACGCTGCTGCTGGTTGAGGTACGGACACTCGATCACTTCATCGTCGGCCACCGGGAAATTGTTTCGTTTGCTGAGAGAGGCTGGCTATGAACATCGTCAGTAAACGCCAGGCGATGACGATTTACCGGCAGACGCCCGGCGCGCGGCTGGCCTCTTACTGTACTGGTCATTACCGCTGGACCGGCAGCGTCTGTCATTACACCGGTCGTCACGTACCCGAGATCAGCGGCGTACTGGCCGTCTTTGCCGAACGTCGTCAGGACCAATACGGACCGTATGCACTCCTGCGCTGCGTGACCCTGAATTAATCATCTTTAAGGAAAGCTAAAAATGAAAATAAATAAAACTACATCCACACCGGTATGGGGACTACGGAAAGATGTCTTCCCGTCATTTGGCGCGCGGTTAGTTCAGGAGGGTAATCACCTGCACTATCTGGCTGACCGGGCGGGTATTTACGGTGAATTTACCCCGGCGCAACTAAAGACGCTGAATATCGTATTTCCGATGTTTATTAAACAGATGGAGGCTGCTTTACGCACTGGCGCACTCAATCCGCGCGAGGCCAGACGTTTTACGACTGAAATTCGTGGCATAACCTGTGAAGCCGATACGTGCGGATCGTTTGGTTACGTTTATCTTTCGCTTTACCCAACCATCGTTAAAAGCTGACCGGCATCCTCCCTCAATATCTGTTTACCAACGGAATTTCATTATGCAAACCCAATACAACCACCCATACCGGGCGACACCATCACAGCCGTCGCCTGTCGAAATCTGGCAGAAAATGCTGACGCATTTGCTGGCTAAGCATTATGGCCTCACGCTCAACGACACGCCGTTTAGCGAAGAGAAAGTGATTCAGGAACACATTGACGCCGGTATCACGCTGGCTAATGCCGTGAATTTTATTGTGGAGAAATACGAACTGGTTCGTATCGATCGCAAAGGATTCGGTTGGCAGGACGCATCACCTTACCTTAGGGCTGTTGATATTCTGCGGGCGCGACAGGCAACGGGCCTGTTGCGAGGTCGCCGTCATCTGGCGGCGCACTGAATCTTGCGAGCGGCCTTCCCGTATTCCATTCCCGATCTTTCATCCCTGTTAACTCCCTGCATAATGCGCCTGCCATTCCCGGCGGGCGCGTTTGCTTTTATACGGACGAAAAATTATGCAAACAGAAGCTGAAGTGTTAACTAACCATAACGAACTTATCTGCTCGACAAATATTGAACGGATCGTCACCGGGCGGAATGCTGCGCTGCAACAGATTGAAGCCGTGATCCACCAGCTTGATGAGATTTCCCGACTGACATCCGGTATTGGCGGCAACACGGCGGAGCACTGGGCGATGCGACAGGGGCGGGCTTTTGACTGCTGGTTGATGCAGGCAACTGACAAAGCTCTGCCAGTTATCGCCCGCAATATCGATCGCAGCATCTGGCGCGATCTGATGCTGAAATCCGGGATGTTAACCTTGATGGACGCTGAAGCCCGTAGTCAGTGGGCGAAGAACCTGGAGGAGGGCGATCTTCCGGCCATCAGCGAAGCCAATATCCTGAGTACCTTTGAGCAGTTGCACCATAACAAGCAGGACGTTTTTGAGCGCGGCATTATCAATGTGTTTAAAGGGTTGAGCTGGGACTATAAAACCAATAACCCTTGCTACTTCGGCAAGAAGATCATCGTTAACAATCTGGTGAAACATGACCGATGGGGCTACAGCCTAAACTGGGGCTGGCGGCGCGATCAGCTCGCCGATCTGGAGCGGATGCTGTATCTGCTGGATGGCAAAACCATTCCCGATAACCGGCATGATGTCTCCATCCGGTTTATGGATTTTGTGCGCGATAACCCGCATCAGCAGGTTTTCGAAGATGATTTGTTCATCATTCGCTACTTTCAGAAGGGGAGCGGGCATATCACGTTCAAACGGCTGGATCTGGTGGAAAAGATGAATGACATTGTGGCAAAGCACTTTCCGGGGATGTTGCCTGCAAAATGAGATGTGATGTTTTTATAGGCACCTCTATGCTAATCTTAATAGGAGTTATTAAATGTTATTAAAGGAGATAATCCCTATGGGTTCGCTTACTAAACAAACCATCAGCGCACAGATACCAGTGGAGTTGGCTGCTGCTGTTGAAAATCTGGCAATTGAGTTAGATCGTTCTAAGAGCTGGATTATTAAGGAAGCGTTGACCAGTATGCTGGCCGAAAGAGAACGGCGTCATCAGAGTATCCAGGCCGGTCTTGCCGATGTGGATGCTGGTCGTGTGGTGAGTCATTCGAACATGGTGGATTTCGCTAACCGTTTAAAGAAAGCTTGATAAATGGAAATTTACTGGACGCTTAAAGCTCAGGATGACTTGGAGCGTATCTACCGTTTTGCCCTTCAGTATAGCCGCCAGCACGCCGATGACGTTTTGGATCGCCTGATTACTGGATGCGCTGGCCTTGCAGCGCATCCGGCAATTGGCGTACAGCAGCCTCGGTATGAACCTCGGGAAGTCCGAAAAGTGTTATTTGATGATTACGAGGTTCACTACGAACTTCGTGACAATGATATCTATATCGTGGATCTCTGGCATACAAAAGAAGAACGCTGAAGAGATTTTCTTTTCGTTCACGAGCGCTGATTACTGAGTAAAAACACGATTTTGTGTCTTTACTCATTTATGTGTTTTAATGGTACTTTCTGTCTCCTTCTGAAGGATGGATGCCATGTTACAGAACAACATCAAACAGCTTCGTACCCAGCTATCTATCACCCAACGCGAACTGGCATTTATGGTCGGAACCAGCCAGCAGCAAATTCAGCGTATCGAAAGTGGAAAGGTTGCAGCCCGACTGGGGCTTGCGCAGGCAATATGTTCAGCGCTGGATAAACCGCTAAATGCCGTCTTTCCTGGTGGCGAAAACACACTGAAAAAAGTGCGCAGTCAGTATAGTTGTAGCGATGAGGAGCTGGAAAATATTGCGACCAGTGGCATCGAAATGGACTGCAACCTCTGGACCGTAAAACTTTGGCTACAGGGGCAGCAGGATTACCTGCTATTGCCTATATCTTCTGCGGATAAGCGGCGATTCTATTATTATTTTCAGGAACAGACCGCCCCTAATATAGAACGTTTCTTTGTTTTTAATTCCGAGCAGCATCGCTACGCATTAAATATACGTGAAGTGGTATTTCATCAGTTTCTGGCTGATGGTTTACCAACAATCGTTGATGAAGAGGATGACTACGAGGACGATTATTTCAATGTTCATATCACTCTGGTCAACGGTGGGCCAGTGATACCGCTGAGTGTTGAGTCTGATGCGCCGCAAAATGAGGAGGCGGGGGATATCGGTCAGTTGAACGCGTTCTTTGAAATGCTGGATTGTGAGCCTGAAACAGCAGATCGCTACATGATAACTGATGAGGATGGGGAGGATGCTTTTATCCGTATAGGTTCTATTGCGATGGTGCGAGTTGCGCTTGACGTACTGGAACCAGTGGAAGACGATGATGAGTAGTATTGAATGAATTGATTTCTTAAGAAATGGTGCTGAGTATACATGTGAGTATACAAAGCAACTGCGTATTTTTATAAATCCATTGATTTCATGTTGTTATGCTGAAAATCGCGGTGCGGCCTTCGCACCATCAACACATCAATAGACGTCAACGGGCGTCTTTTTTGTGCCTGAAATCCAGTATCCGCAAGGCTTTCCTCGCTTTCCCACCCCTATATCTCGGAAATAGCATCCTTATCACACACAAAATTATATGAGCGCTACTTCCTGAAAATTTCCCGCGCATGCCATGCGATAAAACTGTCCTGCGGATAATTCTGTTTTTGCATCGGGAGATGGATTTGAGCCCCTGAAAAATCCCAAAAGAGTCTGGATACAATGCTGTTGCCATTAACAGCGGAAGATATTTGGACTCGCATGTTCTCATCCACTCCAATTGCGCCTTTATCAAAGGCTTTGTGATGGATTGCGCAAAGTGCTAGGCCATTTGTGATTTCACATGGTCCTCCATGCTGCTTCCATTTGATATGAGCGGCTTCCAGTGCGATAGAAGTATTATCATGCCGCATGTTGAAACCACAAATGGTGCATTGATAGTTATAGGCGCGTAAAACTTGCTGGCGGAACAAAGGGTCGCGGTATTTGCGAATTTGCTGAATATCAAAGCCCAATTCATCAGCAAGCTCTTCTTGAATGCTTTCTGTAAAGTGGGATTCTAGAATCTGTTGTGCAAGAGTGTTAATAAGCGTTTTACTATTTACCAGCAAGGCATAGTGTTTTTCGTCAAATCCGCCAGACACATTGTTTTCTATAAGCTCACCAGCACGAGGTTCTTTGCTTCTCCCCGTAGTTGAGCAGCGTTCGGTATTGATAAGTTCCCAGAATCCGTCGCCCTGAAGACGCCAAAATGGCATGTCTGGACGGTACTGGGCGCGCTGTGGTCCAAAACGCTCCAGAAGGTTATGCAACGGCTCTCTAATTTCAGTGTCGTAGTTAAAGAAACGGCCGTGCCCTTGTTTGTAACGTGACAGAGCATACAGGAGCAATAACGGTTTATGTGGTGCGCGCTGTCCGTCTTTGCGCCAGATAGTGATACTAGAAATTGCCTGTTGCAGGGATTTGCTGGAAGCCATCACGTTACCTGTGTAACCAAATAATTGTGATGATGCTTGTAAAGTCCTTCTGGTTCAAGGCGCTAATACCATCTTGATGTTCAATAAAGTCTTCCTATCAATTGTTACCCTGCCGGGCTATTCATTCATAGAGTAGCGTCTGTACTATTGTCTTGATCTCTATCGGAGTTGACCGCGTGTCGGCATACAGCATCCACTGGTGGCTGGATGATTTGGCAACTCGGCGGCACTACCTTTGCAGATATCGGAGAAAACGACAGCGCCTTCTTTATATATAGAAGGCGAAATGGTAATTGGACGGGATTGTCTCGCGCTATTTTGATGCTAACTTCCGACGATTGTGGATAACTCTGTGTGTAAATGGGTATAAGGTGGGGTTCTGCTGTGGATTGCAGCAGTCAGTCATTTTTCTGCAATTTAGCTATTGCGGGATATGAGAAACTCCCTATAATGCGGCCCCACTGAGACGGAACAACGGCAAACAAGCCGCCGGGTCAGCGAGGTTCTCCTGAGAATCTCGGCAGAGAAAAGCGAAATTAAACGCTTGACTCTGAAAGAGGAAAGCGTAATATACGCCACCTCGCAACAGTGA
>NZ_JBFQGA010000011.1:0-150593 GCF_040932435.1 Kluyvera sp. STS39-E
CCATGCGAGAGTAGGGAACTGCCAGGCATCAAATAGTGAAGAAGCCCATCCTAACGGATGGGCTTTTTTGCGTCTGTGGTCTGGGGAAATGGCATTAACGGCTCATGGTGTCGGCCTGATAAGCGCAGCGCCATCAGGCACGCCCGGTGCAGATTGCCGGATGGCGGCGTTGCCTTATCCGGCCTACGGGATCTTTCACATTGTTCTCGTTTCTAGTTATCACCCGGCAGTGGCAAGCCACGCGACAATAAACTCAACGATTTCATCGAGATTATTGAGATCCAGCATTGGAATATCGATATCCAACGCAACGTCGCTAGCCACCGCGATCGTATGTTCATCAATTGCTAGTTCATCAATACGATGTCCGGTTGCCTGACGAAAGAGCAAAATCTTGGCCACCGATTCATGCTTAAATCCCTCAACCAGCACCAAATCTAGCTTTGATGCATCCATTCGGCTCACCAGCCACGTGAGATCAAGCTCCTCTTCTTCCGGCGTCTCGGTCATCAGCGCCCATCGCTGCTTGCTGGCAACCAGCGTTTGAGCGGCCCCAGCCTTACGGAGTTCGTAACTATCTTTGCCTGGTTTATCCACATCCATATTGTGATGGGTGTGCTTAATTAGCCCAGGGCGAATGCCCCGAGCACAAAGTTCAGGGATGATTCTTTTTAACAGCGTCGTTTTCCCCGTGCCGCTCCAGGCTGCAATGGCCAATAATGGAATCATTCGACCGCCTGGTTTTGCTGCAAATCATCGGGCGTATTAATATTGCGAAATGCGGATTGCATGTCGCTAAAATCAACCGAATGGCCATTAACTTCGCGCATAAACAGCATAACGCGCCGATCTCCGCGAGCGAGATATTCCTCTATCTTCGCGGCCAGACTTCGATGAACAAGCGCAACGGCAGGATGATCTCGCTCGCCATCATGCACCCAAACTACGGGAGCTTGATGGCGTTGTTCCGCTAAGCGCTGATATAAGTTTGCGGGAATAAATGGGGTATCACACGGGCAGAAGAGAAACCATTCATCAGGAATCTGCTGCATCACCGATAGCATACCGGCCAACGGTCCTGGATAATTTGGGAGTGCATCGGCGATCACTGGAAAATGGCTCTCCCGATATGTATCCAGATTGCGATTTGCGCTAATCACGATAGCGTCCACCTGTGGACACAGGCAGTCGGCTACATGTTGCCATAACGGTTTGTCGTTTAACCGCATCAGACCTTTGTCTTCACCACCCATTCTGGAGGCCTTGCCGCCTGCCAGCACCACGCCGGTTACCTGGCTCTTCGCTTTCACTGCTATCGCCTCTTTTATTGTGGGGTTTACCCTGCTACCGTATCTTCATCAAGCGTAAGGAGCACGACCATGAAATGTAAACGTCTGAATGAAGTTATTGAACTCCTCCAGCCAGCCTGGCAAAAAGAGCCTGAGCTGAATCTTATGCAATTTTTGCAGAAACTGGCGAAAGAGTCAGGCTATGACGGCGAATTGGCGGATTTAACGGACGATATTCTGATCTATCATCTGAAAATGCGCGACTCCGCAAAGGACGCAGTGATCCCCGGTATTCAGAAAGATTATGAAGAAGATTTCAAAACCGCCCTGCTGCGCGCTCGCGGCGTAATTAAAGAGTAAAAGGTTGTAAGCAGAGCCGATCAACTCGCTGCGAAATGATATCCTGACTCATTCGTATCGTTAGTCGGATGTCAGGATGAACGACAAGGCTTTCAATTTCCAGACTCTCCACCCGGATACAATTATCGATGCTCTGTTTGAACAGGGCATCCGGGTGGATTCTGGTCTCACCCCCCTAAATAGCTATGAGAACCGGGTCTACCAGTTTCAGGATGAAGACCGCCGCCGTATGGTAGTGAAGTTCTATCGTCCAGAACGCTGGTCTGCCGCGCAGATTCTTGAAGAGCACCAATTTGCGCTGGAACTGGTACAGGATGATGTACCGGTTGCGGCTCCGCTCGCCTTTAACGATAAAACCCTGCTTACCCACGATGGTTTCTACTTCACGGTATTTCCGAGCGTAGGTGGCCGACAGTTTGAGTCCGATAACTTGGATCAGATGGAGTGGGTTGGCCGCTACCTGGGCCGACTGCATCAAACCGGGCGCAAATCGCGCTTTGTGTCTCGTCCTGATATTGGCGTTAAAGAGTACCTTATTGAGCCGCGCGCGCTATTTGAACATTCCGCACTGATCCCTTCAGGGTTAAAAGAGCGGTTCCTCAAAGCAACCGACGCACTAATAGACGCGGTCATGGGACAATGGCACGGGCGTTTTAACGCGCTACGCCTGCATGGGGATTGCCATGCCGGAAATATTCTCTGGCGCGATGGCCCGATGTTTGTCGATCTTGATGACGCGCGCAACGGCCCAGCGGTTCAGGATCTTTGGATGCTGCTTAATGGCTCTGTTGCTGAGAGACGTATGCAGCTTGAAATGATCGTAGAGGCTTATGAAGAATTCAGCAGCTTTGATTCAGATGAATTGGCGCTGATTGAGCCTTTACGCGCAATGCGGTTGGTTTATTATCTTGCCTGGATTATCCGGCGCTGGGATGACCCTGCATTTCCGAAAAATTTTCCTTGGTTAACCGGGGAAGATTTCTGGCATCGGCAGATTGCTACTTTCGTTGAGCAGGTGAAGGTTCTGCAAGAACCCCCTCTACAGCTAACGCCAATGTATTAATTCGACACAGTCAGGAGAGAGTGAGTTATGAAAAAGGTTTGGCTTGCGCTGGCAGGTATGATTCTGGCATTCAGCGCATCTGCTGCTCAGATCACCGAAGGCAAACAGTACATTACTATTGATAAGCCGGTTGCAGGTGAGCCGCAGGTGTTGGAGTTCTTCTCCTTCTACTGCCCGCATTGCTATCAGTTCGAGGAAGTTCTGCACGTTTCTGATAACGTGAAGAAAAAACTTCCTGAAGGCGTCAAAATGACGAAGTACCACGTTGAGTTCCTTGGCCCATTAGGCAAAGACCTGACTCAGGCGTGGGCTGTGGCAATGGCGCTGGGCGTTGAAGACAAAGTCACCGTACCAATGTTTGAAGCCGTACAGAAAACACAAACGGTTCAAACGGTTGCGGATATTCGTAACGTCTTCATTAACGCTGGCGTGAAAGGCGAAGATTATGATGCAGCGTGGAACAGCTTTGTCGTGAAATCGATGGTTGCTCAGCAGGAAAAAGCGGCAGCCGATCTCCAGCTGCAGGGCGTTCCGGCAATGTTTGTTAACGGCAAATATCAGTTGAACCCACAGGGGATGGACACCAGCAACATGGATGTCTTTGTGGCTCAATATGCTGATACCGTAAAACAGCTCGTTGAGATGAAATAAAATGAAAACGCCGGTCACTGACCGGCGTTTTTGTATGCCTCTATCTGTTGGTCTTTCTCGTCCCATAACGCATTCAGCCACAGCTGGAAGCGCCTTTTGAAGTTCTTATCTCCAACATAATCGCCGTGCATCTCCGGATCGATTGGCCGAAGATTGACGCGGACGACAATGCGCGTCAACTTCCCGCTCAGCATATCGTAAAACGGCGTCTTATCATTTTCCGGGTAGCAAAGAGTCACGTCGAGCAGCTTATCAAACTGAGATCCCAATACATTTAGCGCCATAGCGATCCCTGCAGCTTTAGGCGGCAGCAGGTGCTTATACGGCGAACGGGTCTCTTGGCGCTTTTCTGACGTAAAGCGTGATCCTTCCACAAAGTTAACGATGGTGGTTGGGTGAGCGCGGAATTTTTCGCACGAGCGACGAGTCGTTTCCACATCTTTACCGCGACGTTCAGGATGGCGAATAAGGTAGCTGCGCGAATAGCGGCGCATAAAAGGCATGTCTAGCGCCCAGCATGCCAGTCCCATAAACGGTACCCAAGCCAGCTGCTGCTTGAGGAAATACTTATTCATCGGGATATGGTTACGGAAAATAACACATAGCACGACAATATCAGCCCAGCTGTGGTGATTACAGATAAGTAGATACCAGTTCTTCTTATTTAAGGTATCCAGCCCCTGAATATCCCATTTGAGCCAAGGATTGAGATGCAGCAGTGCTGCGAGTCCCGCGCACCAGCAATACATCATAAAATTACAAAATACCGAGACTGAACGCCAGATCGCCGGGACAGGGAGGATAAGCTTGATGACCCCTGCGAGGATGATGGGAATTGAGCACAATATAGTCAGCAAAATGGTGAGCGCGATACTAATGGGTAGTGTTATCGCAGCGAGCAATCTCGACATAGTTTTTTTATTCAGATAGTTAGTTATTTAACGTGCACAGATAAAAGAGCGCAAGAGGCCAATTTTACCAGAAAACACGCTAAATGATGGGTCTTAGCGGGGTAGAAAAAAGGACATTATCTCTATCCACATTGTGTGAATTATCATCAGAACATGAAATTTTGTAACGTAACACACATAACAGATTGAAAAATAATAATTATTTTTCATTTAACGCGGGGTTAAATATCATATGTTATAAGTAAAATAAAACTATTCACAAACTTATCCACAATTTGTTTTACGCGCGATCGCGAAGATCTTTAAATCTTTTCGCGTTATTTTGGCGAAAGATTCATGTTTTCATGCTGTCTGTGGCATCCTTTACCCATAATCTGATAAACAGGCACGGAAATTATGGTTCAGATCCCAGAAAACCCTCTTATCCTCGTTGATGGCTCCTCTTATCTCTATCGGGCATATCATGCTTTCCCACCGCTGACGAACCGTGCAGGCGAGCCAACTGGCGCCATGTATGGCGTGTTGAATATGCTGCGCAGCCTGATTTTGCAGTATCAGCCGACACATGCGGTTGTGGTTTTTGATGCGAAGGGCAAAACCTTCCGTGACGAACTGTTTGAGGACTACAAATCCCATCGTCCGCCAATGCCGGACGATCTGCGCGCGCAGATTGAACCGCTGCATACCATGGTAAAAGCAATGGGGCTGCCGCTGCTGGCGGTCTCTGGAGTGGAAGCTGACGATGTTATTGGTACGCTGGCTCGTGAAGCGGAAAAAATCGGTCGCCCGGTGTTGATCAGCACCGGTGATAAAGATATGGCGCAACTGGTGACGCCGGGTATTACGCTCATTAACACCATGACCAATACTATCCTCGGTCCTGACGAAGTGGTCGCGAAATACGGCGTACCACCTGAGCTGATTATTGATTTCCTTGCGCTGATGGGCGACTCCTCAGATAACATCCCGGGAGTTCCGGGCGTGGGCGAGAAGACGGCACAAGCGTTGCTGCAGGGTCTTGGTGGACTGGATGCGCTATACGGCGAGCCTGAAAAAATTGCCGGATTGACCTTCCGCGGTGCGAAAACCATGGCGGCGAAACTTGAGCAGAATAAAGATTTGGCCTATCTCTCCTACAAACTGGCAACCATTAAAACGGATGTCGAGCTGGAGCTAGGCTGTGAACAGCTAACCGTTTCACCGCCAGCGGCAGATGAGTTGCTGGAACTGTTTAAAAAGTATGAGTTTAAACGCTGGATAACCGACGTCGAATCGGGCACCTGGATGCAATCCAAAGGCGGTAAGCCAGCGGCAAAACCTGCGCAAGCTGCATCCGCCGCTGAGCCGGAAGAAGAAGCTGAGCCGGCCACGGCGCTGTCATCGGAAAATTACGTCACTATTCTCGATGAAGAAACGCTGCTGGCGTGGATAGAAAAACTGAAAAAAGCGCCGCTGTTCGCCTTCGATACCGAAACAGATAGCCTCGATAACATCTCCGCCAATATGGTCGGTCTGTCGTTTGCGATTGAGCCCGGCGTTGCTGCATACGTGCCGGTTGCTCATGACTATCTCGATGCACCGGATCAGATCCCACGTGAGCGTGTTCTGGAGCTGCTTAAACCGCTGTTGGAAGATGACAGTCTGTTGAAAGTTGGCCAAAACCTGAAATTCGATCGCGGTATTCTCGCCAACTACGACATTGAGCTGCGTGGTATTGCCTTCGACACCATGCTGGAGTCCTATACGCTGGATAGCGTTGGTGGTCGTCATGATATGGACAGCCTCTCCGACCGCTGGTTGAAGCATAAAACCATCACCTTTGAAGAGATTGCCGGAAAGGGTAAAAATCAGCTTACCTTTAACCAGATTGCGCTTGAAGAAGCCGGCCGCTATGCGGCAGAAGATGCGGATGTCACGCTGCAACTGCATCTGAAAATGTGGCCAAAACTGCAGAAGACCGAAGGGCCGCTGCGCATTTTCAATGAGATTGAAATCCCATTGGTGCCGGTATTGTCGCGTATTGAACGTAATGGGGTAAAAATTAACCCTACCGTATTGCACGCGCACTCGCAGGAAATCGGTAAGCGTCTGGTTGAGCTGGAGCAAAAAGCCTATGAGATTGCTGGTGAAGAATTTAACCTCTCCTCGCCAAAACAGCTGCAGACCATTCTGTTTGAAAAACAGGGAATCAAGCCGCTGAAGAAAACGCCGGGCGGCGCGCCGTCTACGTCGGAAGAAGTGCTAGAAGAGCTGGCGCTAGATTACCCGCTGCCGAAGGTGATTTTAGAGTATCGTGGGTTGGCGAAGCTGAAGTCGACCTATACCGATAAGCTGCCGCTGATGATCAACCCGAAAACGGGGCGCGTTCATACCTCTTATCACCAAGCGGTGACGGCAACCGGACGTCTGTCCTCCACCGATCCTAACCTGCAAAACATTCCGGTGCGCAGTGAAGAAGGACGTCGTATTCGTCAGGCGTTTATTGCGCCGGAAGATTACGTCATCGTTTCTGCGGACTACTCGCAAATTGAATTGCGCATTATGGCGCATCTCTCTCGCGACGAGGGGCTGCTGAAGGCGTTTGCCGAAGGTAAAGACATTCACCGTGCCACCGCTGCAGAGGTGTTTGGTCTGCCGCTGGAGAGTGTGACTGGCGAGCAACGTCGCAGTGCGAAGGCGATAAACTTCGGTCTGATTTATGGCATGAGCGCTTTTGGCCTAGCACGTCAGCTAAACATCCCGCGTAAAGAAGCGCAGAAGTATATGGATCTCTACTTCGAACGTTATCCTGGCGTACTGGACTATATGGAACGCACCCGTGCGCAGGCGAAAGAACAGGGCTTCGTTGAAACGCTCGATGGCCGCCGTCTGTACCTTCCTGATATCAAATCCAGTAACGGTGCGCGCCGGGCCGGTGCCGAGCGCGCGGCGATTAACGCCCCGATGCAAGGAACTGCCGCTGATGTAATTAAGCGGGCGATGATTGCGGTAGATAGTTGGCTGGAAGGTGAAAAGCCACGCGTACGCATGATCATGCAGGTGCACGATGAATTGGTCTTTGAAGTGCATAAAGATGACGTGGACGCGGTGGCGAAGAAAGTGCATGAGCTGATGGAAAACAGCACGCAGCTGGATGTGCCGTTGCTGGTGGAAGTGGGCAGCGGTGAAAACTGGGATCAAGCGCATTAATTGTTCGATGATAAACGGCATTTTATGTAAGTAAGCAACATAACTTATCTATTTTTGTGATGAGCATTAGAATTCGTTATGTAATAGATGAAAAAAAACTACAGAAAGTGCTTTCTGTGAACTCTAAAAAAGAGTAGAGTTAATCTCGTAGGGTACAGAGGTAAGATGTTCTATCTTTCAGACCTTTTACTTCACGTAATCGGATTTGGCTGAATATTTTAGCCGCCCCAGTCAGTAATGACTGGGGCGTTTTTTATTGGGCGAAAGAAAAGTTTTCGCATCAGTCATGATGATAATGGTGGGGGAAAGAGAGGGAGGCGTTCGAACCCGGAACAGGGCGCTAGGCGCCGCGAACCGGGGTTATGGCGGAATTATTCTTCTGCTGCTTCAGGCTCTTCCTGTGGCGGGATCTCGCTAAACCAGCTATCCAGCTTCTGACGTAGTTTGTCCACGCCCAGCTTTTTCAGCGATGAGAATGCTTCAACCTGCACGTCGCCGTCAAAGGCCACTACCGCTTCACGCACCTGATTAAGCTGCGCTTTACGTGCACCGCTTGCCAGTTTATCGGCCTTAGTCAGCAGTACCAGAACTTGGATATCACTCGCGACGGCCCATTCGATCATCTGCTGATCGAGGTCCTTCAGTGGGTGGCGGATATCCATCAGGATGACTAATCCTTTCAGACACAGACGCTTTTCTAAGTATTCACCCAGCGCCTTCTGCCATTTGATCTTCATTTCTTCCGGAACCTGCGCATAACCGTAGCCTGGCAGGTCGACAAGACGCTTACCTTCAACCACTTCAAACAGGTTGATAAGCTGGGTACGCCCCGGCGTTTTTGAGGTACGAGCCAGGCCTTTCTGGTTGGTCAGCGTATTTAGCGCACTGGATTTGCCTGCGTTGGAACGGCCGGCGAACGCCACTTCGATTCCGGTATCGGAAGGTAAGTGGCGGATATCAGGCGCACTGGTCACAAAATGCGTCTGTTGGTAATTTAGGTTTGTCAAAACGGTCGTCTCCGTTAAATCATGCAATGGGGGCGATTATACCCGAACGGCAGAAAAAGGCTGGTTTTCCTCAGATCTCAATAGATGTAAGCACATGCCCCTTCGTTTGTAAGACATTTGCCATTCGAATCATGAGAAATCTAAGAGAAAAAGCAGAAGATATAATAATCAAACCATTTAAAATCAAATGTTTGCTATTGGGCAATATTCTGGATTGTCCATTTTTCACTGTTTCATTGCTTGTTAGTTTAACTCAACGCGCTAAAGTATCACCCATCGGCAAGGGTGCCAGAAGGATTTAGACTCAGGATGAGGGGTCAGGAGCGCCAAGAGGCGAAGACCTACGGAATCTGTCAGGATGACCCGCGTCTGGAGACGCTACGCAGGGATAGGGAACAATAACAGGGACTGTTATAAAGCTAATGGATAAACAGGGCGTGTTGTAAGCCAACATGGAATGTGGAACCCGTAATGGGTTGTGAGTCAGGAAAAAAGGCGACAGATTACTCTGTCGCCTTTTTTCTTTGTTTGCTTTCTGCTAGATTCCGGCTCAATTCTATACTGAATAAAACGGCTTAAAGACTGACATCATGAAAAAACCAACCTCTGCACCGCGTAGTAAAGCACCGGGCAAACAGCGTCGTAAAACGCGTGAAGAACTGAACCTCGAAGCGCGCGACCGTAAGAACGACAAAAAGCACCGCGGCAACGCGGCGGGCAGCCGTGCGAAAGGCACCGACGGTGCATCCGGCGGCAACAAACAGAAGCAGCAACAAGATCCTCGTATTGGTAGTAAAAAACCGATCGCGCTGGGCGTAACCGATGCGCCTGTCGTGAAACAGCACAAACCGAAGAGCGAGAAACCTATGCTTTCACCGCAGGCCGAGCTGGATATGCTGGAGAGTGATGAGCGCCTGGATGCGCTGTTGGAACGTCTGGAAAATGACGAAGTCCTGTCTGCTGAAGAGCAGAAGTGGGTTGATGCCAAACTGGACCGAATTGATGAGCTGATGCAGCAGCTTGGCCTCACCTATGAGGACGAAGAAGAAGACGAAGAGGAAGAAGAGGGCAAGGAAGACATGATGCGCCTGCTGCGAGGTGGAAACTAACGTTTGCACCCGATTGGCTTGCCAGTCCTGCTTATAACCCTTTTGGTTGTATGTTATCTGGGGTGGTTATTCGTTAAACTACGACGGTTGTCGCGGCGTCAAAGTTGGCTGCGCAACCGGCTGTGGCGCAGTAGTGCGGCCACGCCGGCAAGCCGTCGTCGTTCTCGACGCCATCGCAAGGAGTGAGCATGTCTGTGCAGTTAATCGACTGGGATCTGGCCCTGATCCAGAAATATAACTATTCCGGGCCACGCTATACCTCATATCCCACCGCGCTGGAATTTTCTGACGCCTTTGGCGAAAGTGAGTTTCTTGACGCCGTCGCGCGTTACCCAGAACGGCCATTGTCTCTGTACGTGCATATCCCGTTCTGCCATAAGCTCTGTTACTTCTGTGGCTGCAATAAAATTGTTACCCGTCAGCAGCACAAAGCCGATCAATATCTCGACGTCCTAGAGCGGGAGATTCGCCAGCGTGCGCCGTTATTCTCTGGCCGTCATGTCAGCCAGCTGCACTGGGGCGGCGGTACGCCAACTTATCTCGATAAAGCGCAAATCAGCCGCCTGATGTCGCTGTTGCGCGAGAACTTCCATTTTGATGCTGATGCGGAGATTTCAATTGAAGTCGATCCGCGTGAAATCGAGCTGGACGTCATTGATCATTTACGCAGTGAAGGGTTTAACCGCCTGAGCATGGGCGTGCAGGACTTCAACAAAGAAGTCCAGCGGCTGGTTAACCGCGAGCAGGATGAAGAGTTCATTTTTGCGTTGCTCAACCGCGCCCGTGAAATCGGCTTCACGTCGACCAATATTGACCTGATCTACGGCCTGCCGAAGCAGACGCCGGAAAGCTTTGCCTTCACGCTAAAACGCGTTGCGGAGCTGAACCCCGATCGTCTGAGCGTCTTTAACTACGCACATCTGCCGACACTGTTCGCCGCACAGCGTAAAATCAAGGACCACGACCTGCCATCAGCGCAGCAGAAGTTGGATATTCTGCAAGAAACCATCGGCTCATTGACTGAAGCTGGCTACCAGTTTATCGGCATGGATCACTTTGCTCGCCCGGATAACGAACTGGCGGTAGCGCAGCGTGAAGGCGTATTGCACCGTAACTTCCAAGGCTACACAACTCAAGGCGATACCGACCTGTTGGGCTTGGGCGTTTCCGCTATCAGCATGATTGGCGACTGCTACGCGCAGAACCAGAAAGAGTTGAAGCTGTACTATCAGCAGGTAGCTGAGCAGGGCAACGCGCTGTGGCGTGGCATTGCCTTAACGCGCGATGACTGTATTCGCCGTGATGTGATTAAGGCGCTTATCTGCAACTTCGCGCTCGACTTTACGGCGGTGGAAAAAGCGTGGGATCTCAACTTTAGCGAATATTTTGCACCCGACTTAGCGTTACTGGCACCGCTGGCGAATGATGGGCTGGTGGATATCGATGCGCAAGGCATTCAGGTGACGGCGAAAGGCCGCCTGCTAATTCGCAATATCTGTATGTGCTTTGACGCCTATCTCCGCCAAAAAGCGCGGATGCAGCAGTTCTCGCGGGTGATTTAAGTCGCGCCCGGTTTACCGGGCAGACAGGCTACTAGCACAGGTAAGCCGGATAAGCGTCAGCGCTATCCGGCTCGCCGTTACTCCATCCCCAGCTCTTTGAGCTTACGCGTGAGCGTATTACGCCCCCAACCCAGCAGACGTGCCGCTTCCTGTTTATGCCCCTGTGTGTGACGCAACGCGGTGGTTAACAGCGTCCGTTCCATCTCAGGCTGTGCTTCGGAAAGCAGGTTTTGATGACCGGAACGTAACGCGCGGTCGGCCCACTGTGCGAGCAGCGTGGCCCAACTATCCGGCAGCGAAGACGACGTGGTGCTATCCGGCATACTGGCTTCAAACAGTTCGCTCGGCAAATCCTGAATCAGCACCTCTTGCCCGGCGGCCATCACCGTCAGCCAGCGGCAGGTGTTTTCCAACTGACGAACGTTACCCGGCCAAGCCAGACGCGTTAGCGCGGCTTCGGTTTCCGCATGCAGCAGCTTGGCTTCTACGCCCAGCTCGCGCGCGGCAACCTGCAGGAAATGGTGTGCCAGACGAGGAATATCTTCTCGGCGCTCGCGTAGCGGTGGCAGGTGTACGCGGATGACGTTTAGGCGGTGGAATAAATCCTCGCGGAATTTCCCCTCCTGCACGCGCTGTTCAAGGTTCTGGTGAGTAGCCGCAATAATGCGCACATCCACCTTCACCGGCGCATAGCCGCCAACGCGGTAGAACTGGCCGTCGGCCAGCACGCGCAGCAAGCGGGTTTGAACGTCCATCGGCATATCACCGATCTCATCAAGGAATAAGGTGCCGCCGTCGGCCTGTTCAAAACGCCCCTGGCGAACGTTATTGGCGCCGGTAAATGCCCCTTTTTCATGACCAAACAGCTCGGACTCGATCAGATCTTTCGGGATAGCGGCCATATTCAGTGCGATAAACGGTGCTTTAACTCGCGGGCTATGGCGATGCAGCGCATGGGCGACCAGCTCTTTACCCGTGCCGGACTCACCGTTAATCAGCACGCTGATAGAGGAGCGGGATAGGCGACCGATAATGCGAAATACGTCCTGCATGGCCGGCGCTTCACCGATAATATCGGTTGTTGGATCGTTCACCTGCACATTACGCGGCTGCTGTTGTTCCTGATAATGGCTAATGGCACGTTCAACCAGCGCGACAGCTTCATCAATATCGAATGGTTTTGGCAGGTAATCAAACGCACCTTGCTGATAGGCGCTCACCGCGGCATCCAGATCGGAATGCGCGGTCATTATGATGACCGGAAGCATCGGATGACGCTGCTTGATTTGCGTTAACAGCGCTAAACCGTCCATACCCGGCATGCGAATATCGGACATCAGTACGTCAGGGGTTTTGGTTGCCAGCGCTTCCAGCACCTCTTTCCCGCCCTCAAACGTCGTGCAGGTCAACCCAGCACCGGTGAGTGCGCGTTCAAGCACCCAACGGATGGAGCTATCGTCATCTACGACCCAGACTATCCCTCGTTGCATAAACACACCTTATTTTTTGATTGGCAGGTAAACCGAGAACTCGGTATGACCCGGCCAACTGGTAAATTCAATTTTGCCGGAGTGCTGATCGATAAGACTGCGCGCAATCGACAGACCCAGCCCGGTGCCGCCTTCACGGCCGCTGACCATTGGGTAGAACAACGTGTCCTGCAAATGTGATGGAATGCCGGGGCCGTTATCCTCGATATCAATCCTGGCGGCCAGGCGATAGCGAACGCCGTGCAGCGTGAGCTGAAAAGCGGTGCGGGTACGCAGGACGATTTCGCCCCCATCCGGCCCAAGAGCCTGAAGGGCATTGCGCACAATATTCAGCAAAACCTGCTCTATCTGGTCTGGATCGTGCGGAAGCTCCGGCAAACTCGGATCGTAGTCGCGCACCAGCGTGACGTTGTCTGGCAGCTCCATTGAGACCAGCTTCACCACGCGTTCCGCGACCTTATGAATACTTTCGGTCACATGTGTACCGGGATGCTGCGGCCCCAGCAGCCTGTCGACCAGATTTCGCAGACGGTCGGCCTGTTCGATAATCACGTTGGTGTATTCGGTGAGCGCCGGATCGGGCAGCGCCTTGCTTAATAGCTGTGCTGCACCGCGCAGGCCTCCCAGCGGGTTTTTAATCTCATGCGCTAGGCCACGCACCAGATCGCGAGCGGCGATTTGCTGGGCGTGCTGGAGCTGCTCTTGGCTCAAGCGGCGCTGATTATCCATCGGGGCCATTTCCAGCAGGATAAAGCCATCAGGAAGGCGCTGAGCTGTGAGAGAGAGAATATGCGACCGACTATCGATGACCAGTGTGACTTCGCTATCGGTAAACCCTTGGCCCGTTTGCAGGCTTTCCTGCATCAAGCCAATATTCAGCGAAAAATAGCTCAACAGCTCTGGAAGCGGGGTGCCGAAAAGCTTACGCGCGCTCTGCGCCAACAACTGTTGGGCCGCGGGATTCGCGTAGTGTACGGCGAGGTCGTCATCGACCAATAAGATGCTGTTGATTAACGAATTAAGGATCTGCCCAGCATCGGGCAGTGCGCCTGTTGCCATTTAGCAGTCTCCTGAAAAGGCTTGCACTGTTTTAGTGCATTATAGCTTTTTATTGATAAAAAGCGCGAAATATCAGGCTGTTGGTGGAGAAAAAAGCCCATCCTGAGATGGGCTGAAAGTTTCCACGGCAACTCAATTCCAGAAGATTACGCCAAGGCCTGTTGACCGTGGCGCGACGTCATCTGGACAGAACAACTCAAATTACGATTAAACGCTGTAGTACAGTTCGAACTCAACCGGGTGTGGCGTCATGCGTACGCGGTCGTTTTCTTCAATGCGCAGACCGATGTAAGCATCGATAGCTTCATCAGTGAACACGCCGCCAGCCGTCAGGAACTCACGGTCTGCGTCCAGCGCATTCAGTGCTTCTTCCAGAGAACCTGCAACCTGTGGGATCTCTTTCGCTTCTTCTGGTGGCAGGTCGTACAGGTTTTTGTCCATTGCTTCGCCTGGGTGGATTTTGTTCTTGATACCATCAAGACCAGCCATCAGCAGGGCTGCAAAGCACAGGTACGGGTTAGCCGCTGGATCTGGGAAGCGCACTTCGATACGACGCGCTTTCGGAGAAGCAACCACTGGGATACGGATGGAAGCAGAACGGTTACGGGCAGAGTAAGCCAGCATAACTGGAGCTTCGTAGCCTGGGACCAGACGCTTGTAAGAGTTGGTGGTTGGGTTCGCCAGGGCGTTGATCGCTTTAGCGTGTTTGATAACACCACCGATGTAGAACAGCGCCTGCTCGGACAGACCTGCGTATTTGTCGCCGGAGAACAGGTTTACGCCGTTCTTGGACAGAGACATGTGGCAGTGCATACCGGAACCGTTATCGCCAAACATTGGTTTTGGCATGAAGGTCGCGGTTTTACCGAAACGGTGTGCAACGTTGTGCACAACGTATTTGTAGATCTGAATCTCATCCGCTTTTTTGGTCATGGTGTTAAAGCGGGTGGCGATTTCGTTCTGGCCTGCGGTCGCCACTTCGTGGTGATGCGCTTCAACAACCAGACCCATCTCTTCCATGATCAGACACATGGTAGAACGGATGTCCTGGGAGGAATCGACCGGAGGAACTGGGAAGTAACCGCCTTTCACGCCAGGACGGTGACCTTTGTTACCACCTTCGTATTTGGTGGAGGAGTTCCATGCGCCTTCGATATCATCGATAGCAACGTGGGAACCGGAGATGGATGCGCCGAAACGAATGTCATCAAACAGGAAGAATTCTGGCTCTGGCCCGAACAGAACGGTGTCCGCGATGCCGGTAGCGCGCAGATACTCTTCAGCACGTTTAGCGATGGAGCGTGGGTCACGGTCATAGCCCTGCAGCGTGCCTGGTTCCAGGATGTCGCAACGAATGATCAGGGTAGACTCTTCAAAGAACGGGTCGATGAGAGCGGTAGTCGCATCTGGCATCAGAACCATGTCGGATTCGTTAATGCCTTTCCAGCCACCGATTGAGGAGCCGTCAAACATTTTGCCTTCTTCAAAGAATTCGGCATTTACCTGATGAGCAGGAATAGTGACGTGCTGTTCTTTACCTTTGGTATCGGTGAAGCGCAAATCGACAAATTTCACTTCGTGCTCATTCAGCATCGTCAAAACGTGTTCAGCGGACATACTTAACATCTCCCGGATTTTATCATTGTCGTCGTGGTAACGAGGTCTTCAATCACTGCTTAAAGTGGCGTTGTTGCCCTAAAAAATATAAAGCGAAATCTGTGCCAACTTTTAAATCACCCCCAAAAGGCGTTATCATGCGCACCATAGTGCAAAAGGGCTGCACCATGATAGCTTCTTTGCACCATTATAGTGCTTATCTGTCATTGCTGAGCACCATATTGGTGCAAATTGTGATTAGGTGCCCTTTTTATGCTCCGTGAAAGCGATCACAAAGAAACTCTGCAATACTTGTTTGCGGAGGATCTCTGTGATCCTGTTTTGTAGTGCGATTAATCCGTGTACAATAACGCGCTATTTCTAATGCCCGAGGCAAAGTTGTGATCGAAAATTTGCGTAACATCGCCATCATCGCGCACGTTGACCATGGTAAGACTACCCTGGTTGATAAGCTGCTCCAGCAATCCGGTACGTTTGATGCGCGTGCTGAAACACAAGAGCGTGTGATGGACTCCAACGATTTGGAGAAAGAGCGTGGGATTACCATCCTCGCGAAAAACACCGCTATCAAATGGAATGATTACCGTATCAACATCGTTGATACCCCAGGGCACGCCGACTTCGGTGGTGAAGTTGAGCGCGTTATGTCCATGGTTGACTCCGTGCTGCTGGTTGTTGATGCAATGGATGGTCCGATGCCGCAGACGCGCTTCGTGACTAAAAAAGCATTTGCTCATGGCCTGAAACCAATTGTTGTTATCAACAAAGTTGACCGTCCTGGCGCGCGTCCTGATTGGGTTGTTGACCAGGTCTTCGACCTGTTCGTTAACCTCGATGCGACCGACGAACAGCTGGACTTCCCTATCATTTACGCTTCTGCGCTGAATGGTATTGCTGGCGTTGATCACGAAGATATGGCGGAAGACATGACCCCGCTGTACCAGGCGATTGTTGACCATGTTCCTGCTCCAGACGTAGACCTGGATGGCCCGCTGCAGATGCAAATCTCCCAGCTGGACTACAACAACTACGTTGGCGTTATCGGTATCGGCCGTATCAAACGCGGTAAAGTTAAACCGAACCAGCAGATCACTATCATCGATAGCGAAGGCAAAACCCGTAACGGTAAAGTCGGTAAAGTCCTGACTCACCTGGGTCTGGAACGTATTGATAGCGACCTGGCGGAAGCTGGCGATATCATCGCGATTACCGGTCTGGGCGAGCTGAACATCTCCGACACCATCTGCGATCCGCAGAATGTTGAAGCGCTGCCAGCGCTGTCCGTAGATGAGCCAACCGTAACCATGTTCTTCAACGTCAACACTTCTCCGTTCTGCGGTAAAGAAGGTAAATACGTTACTTCTCGTCAGATCCTTGACCGTCTGAAGAAAGAACTGGTACACAACGTTGCGCTGCGCGTTGAAGAAACTCCGGATGCTGACGCATTCCGCGTTTCTGGTCGTGGTGAGCTGCACCTGTCCGTTCTGATTGAAAACATGCGTCGTGAAGGTTTCGAGATGGCGGTTTCCCGTCCGAAAGTAATCTTCCGCGAAATCGATGGCCGTAAACAAGAGCCATTCGAAAACGTAACGCTGGACGTCGAAGAGCAGCACCAGGGTTCTGTTATGCAGGCACTGGGTGAGCGTAAAGGCGACCTGAAAAACATGAATCCAGATGGCAAAGGCCGCGTACGTCTCGACTACGTGATCCCAAGCCGTGGTCTGATCGGCTTCCGTTCAGAATTCATGACCATGACCTCCGGTACCGGTCTGCTGTACTCCACCTTCAGCCACTACGACGATGTTCGTCCGGGCGAAGTTGGCCAGCGTCAGAACGGCGTACTGATCTCCAACGGCCAGGGTAAAGCAGTTGCGTTCGCACTGTTCAGCCTGCAGGATCGCGGTAAGCTGTTCCTGGGTCACGGTGCAGAAGTTTACGAAGGCCAGATCATCGGTATTCACAGTCGTTCTAACGACCTGACTGTAAACTGCCTGACCGGTAAAAAACTGACCAACATGCGTGCTTCCGGTACTGATGAAGCTACCACCCTGGTTCCAGCTCAGAAAATGACTCTGGAACAGGCTCTGGAATTCATCGATGACGACGAACTGGTAGAAGTTACTCCAATTTCTATCCGTATCCGTAAACGTCACCTGACCGAGAACGATCGCAAACGTGCGAACCGTGGTCCTAAAGAAGATTAATTAGTCTTCTTGTAAGGATTGTAGGTTGGGGTAGATGTGAGTCTGCCTGATACATAAAAAGCCGCTGAGTTTTCAGCGGCTTTTTTTACGTCGAAGACTTTAGGCAACTTCCTGTTCTGCAACGATTAACTCAACATTTTCTTCATTTAAGAGTTGATTGAAAGAGTTGGGTGGCGGTACGTCGGTGAAGAATGCTTGGACTTTACGCGCATTACCGATAGAAACGGCTGCGGATGCGGCGAATTTCGTGTGATCGGCGATGAGCAGGGTATTGCGGGCATTTTTAATCATCGTCTTAACAACCAGCGCTTCATTCACATCAAACTCCAGCAGTGTCCCGTCTTGTTCAATAGCGCCAACACTGGTGATCAGGTAGTCAGCCCTAAAACCTTCGATAAAATCTACTGCTCCAGGCCCGACGATACCGCCATTATGCGCGCGTAATGTCCCTCCGGGCACCATGACCTCAATATCTTGATTTTTATATAAAATTTGTGCTACGCGTAGGCTGTTGGTGATGATGCGCAGATCGCGACGGTTGAGTAGTGCGCGGGCAACGGCTTCCACCGTTGTGCCGATGGTAATAAAAACGGTGCAGCGTTCAGGAAGATAATCAGCAACCGCCTCCGCAATAGCGCGTTTTTCCTGCGTTAACGAAAGCTCTCGTTGCTCAAAAGCGGTATTCATTACGCTAGATACCCGCCCTGCGCCGCCATGATGACGGGTGATCAGGCCCTGTTCGCTTAACTTACGAATATCCCGACGCACGGTTTGCGTGGAGACATCCAGCAGCTGCGCCAGCTCTTCGATATTCATATAGCCGCGTTCTGCAATGTAGTGAACCAGCTGATCGTGACGTGGATTGCCGGTGACTTCAGTGATGCTCATGAATACTCCTGTACTCTTCCCCGTAAATATTGACCATTTTACGCATAAAGTGACAAAAATGATTCGGTTTGCTCACGATTAGGAATACCGGCTCGTCCACCGGGCTGAGTACATTTCATGGCAGCTACCGCGCTAGCGAAGCGAATTGCTTCTGCCGTGGGCATTTTTTCCGCCAGAGCGACGGCCATTGCACCATGAAAAACATCGCCAGCCCCAGTTGTATCTACGACATCGATAGAAAATGCTGGCTGCTGATACTGTTGCCCATTTTCAAGCCAAAGCGACCCCTCGCCACCAAGCGTCACGTAGACTTTTCCATCGGTGTGCTTTGCGGCCTGATTCAGACCTACTTCGGCGCCATCCTTCCCGGTCATTCTTTTCAGCCCAGGCGTCGAGAAAACGGCATGATCGGCGAGCGCGACCAAGGGGGAGATATCCTGCGGCGTCATATCAGCGTCAAGCAGCGTCATCACCCCCGCCGCACGAGCTAGGGCAAAAGACTTCAATGTGCCTTCGTGCCAACGAACATCAGCAAGGACTATGTCGTAACGCGTAAAATCAATCGACTCCAACCATTGTGCGTCGGTATTTAGGTCGGGGCTAGGGTAGTTAACAATAATACGTTCCCCGTGTTGATCGACCAGGATGGCTGATTGTGAGGAGCGTGCGTTGGGGTACTGACGACAAAATTCGGTATTAACCCCAAACCCCTGAAGTTCTTTAAGCAACGTATTGCCGCAACTGTCGTCCCCTACGCGACCAATAAAATCAACGTCAACCCCGAGCCGAGCTATCGCGACCGCCGCCGTTGCCGCTGGCCCACCCCCTGTCTCCATGTATTGATGAGATTGATATTTCCCACCGCCGTCAGGAAGAGCGCTTAGGGAATAAATACGATCCTGAACGGTTATTCCAACGCATGCAATTCTGGTCATATCTGTTTAGTCCTATGTGATTTTGTCTTCTTTCGCTCATTTTAATGACATAAATGATCAGATTAGTGATGGGTGTCGAGTTTTTAGTCATAAATTACAAATATGCTCAAAAACAGACGAAAACGAGTTTTTGATTGTAATTATTTTGTCAACCTGAGACAGGAGACCGTTCATGACAACGATTGCATTTTTGGGATTGGGTCAGATGGGCAGCCCAATGGCCAATAATCTGTTGGATAAAGGGCATGTTTTGCGCGTGTTCGATGTGAATCAGCAAGCCGTCAATGCGTTAGTCCAAAAAGGCGCGCTGGCTACCCACACGCCAGCTGAAGCGGCTAAGGGCGCCGACTTTGTCATCACGATGCTGCCAAATGGCGACATCGTTCGGCAAGTGCTTTTAGGTGACAACGGGGTGAGTGAAACCCTGTCCCGCGATGCATTACTTATTGATATGTCGACTATCCACCCGCTACAGACCGATGCACTGATTGATGAGATGAACGAGAAGGGCTTCAGCATGATGGATGCGCCGGTAGGCCGAACATCCGTAAATGCTATTGACGGGACCTTGCTCATTCTTGCTGGCGGTATGCCAGAACAGGTTGCACGTGCGCGGCCTGTTTTGATGTGCATGGGTAATGAGCTGGTGGAAGCCGGTGGCCCAGGTATGGGTATCCGCGTAAAGCTCATTAACAACTATATGAGTATTGCGCTGAATGCATTGTCAGCGGAAGCGGCTGTGCTTTGCGAATCGCTGGGACTGAGCCTTGATGTGGCCATCAAGGTGATGAGCGGTACGGCGGCGGGTAAGGGGCACTTTACAACTACTTGGCCTAATAAGGTGCTCAAGGGCGATCTCTCCCCGGCTTTTATGGTGGACCTGGCCTTAAAAGATCTGCGTATCGCCGTCGATGTCGCCCACCAGACGGGCGCACCTCTCAATATGGGGATTGCGGCAGAAGCCTACTACTCCAGAGCTAGCGAGAACGGCAGAGGCCGTCAGGACTGGAGCGCGCTGTTATCACAGGTTCGTCAGCAGGCTGGCCGACCAGACTCACTTTAAAAATTACATGTTCACAGGAGTTACTATGTCTTCCCACAATAATCCGTACTCGCTGAAAGATATTTCACGTCCTGATGGCGGATTTGCCATGTTGGCAGTCGATCAACGTGAAGCGATGCGTTTGATGTTTGCCGCATCCGGGCATCCGAAGCCTGTTGCCGATAGCGTTCTAACTGATTTTAAAGTCGCGGCGACCCAAATTCTGTCTCCTTACGCTTCCGCCGTTTTGGCAGATAAACAATTCTGCCTCGATCAAATCGTGGCTCAACGGGCAGTAGCCGATTCATGCGGCCTGATTGTGGCTGCCGATCATTTTGTTCCAGGTAATGGCATCCCGGTTGATAGCGTTGAGATTGATAAAGCTATTGACCCTCACAAAGCCCGCCAGATGGGCGCAAAAGCGATGAAACTACTGGTACTCTGGCGCGAGGATGAGCCAGCGGAAACCCGACTGACAATGGTGGAGGATTTTGTTCAGCGTTGTCGTAGCGCCGGTCTTGTCAGCATTATCGAACCCGTTGTTCGTCCGCCGCGTCGTGGCTGGGAATTTGACAAGGAAAAGGCCATTGTTGCTGCCGCTGCTGAACTCGGTGATACCGGTGCAGACCTGTATAAAGCCGAAATGCCATTAGGTGGCAAAGGCGACGAGAAGTCATTACTCGTTGCCTGCCAGAAGCTGAACGACCAAATGAAAATGCCATGGGTAATTCTCTCCTCTGGCGTTGATGCGGACGTTTTTGGACGGGCCGTACGAATTGCCATGAAAGGGGGGGCTTCTGGATTCCTTGCAGGACGCGCGGTATGGGCTTCGGTCATTGGTGCGCAGGATCCACAAACCATGCTGCGTGATGTTTCTGTTCAGCGTCTACAGCGTTTGGCCGAAATCGTAGATGAAGGGATTTCTCAACGCTAATTCGTGCTTAACGACTCTGGAGAAGAACCATGGATAAGATCACCCAAGTTTTATTTTCCGATATTGGAAAAGTAACAACCCAGTACGTTGAACAGCCGCACCAGGACCTTAAGCCTCATGAAGTTCGTATTACCCCGGTGTTCTACGGAATCTGCGGTTCAGATTTACATGTATTAAAAGGGGGTCATCCGTTTGCTAAGCCCCCTGTTGTACCGGGGCATGAAATTGCGGCGCGCGTGACGGAAGTCGGGAGTGATGTGACGGACATTAAGCCCGGCGATCACGTCGTGGTTGACCCGATTATGGCCTGCATGGAGTGTCGTGCCTGCAAAGCAGGCCGCTTTAATCTCTGCGAGCCTCCTCAGGTCGCAGGCTTCCGCGCGCCTGGATTCGCTCGTTCGCAGCATATCGTTCCAGCACGTAATTGCCATATTGCGCCGTCCTCTCTGCCCCTGAAAGTGTTGGCTTTCGCTGAACCTGCAGCCTGTGCTCGCCATTGTGTTAACCGTATGCCGACAGCCTCTTTGGAGAGCGTATTGGTTATTGGAGCAGGAACGATTGGCTTATCCATTGTTCAGGCATTGCGGATTATGGGAGCGGGGAAAATTACCGTGATTGAACCTGATGCTGCGAAGCGCGCGTTGGCGTTGAAACTTGGGGCGGTGGAAGTTTGGGCACCGGGTGAACTCGATCCGCAAGTTCGTTTCACCGGGGCGATTGATGTCGTTGCCGCACAGGCCACG
This sequence comes from Kluyvera sp. STS39-E, assembly GCF_040932435.1. Taxonomy (NCBI): domain Bacteria; kingdom Pseudomonadati; phylum Pseudomonadota; class Gammaproteobacteria; order Enterobacterales; family Enterobacteriaceae; genus Kluyvera; species Kluyvera sp. STS39-E. Next base: position 22,054 of record NZ_JBFQGA010000011.1, read on the forward strand.
CTGAACGACGCCTGCACTCGCGTTTATGCCGGTGGGACGATTGTCTGCATGGGTGTGCCGAGCGGCCCTCGTGAAATACCGCTGCCGATGATGCAACGCTTCGAACGTGATTTGCTGAACTCCGGTATGTATATCCCGGAAGATTTTGACGCGGTAATCGAGTGGCTGGCGGATGGGCGGTTTGATACCCGTGAGCTGGTGACGGATTTATTCCCGGTCGACGATGCAGCAAAAGCATTCGAGCGTGCGCAGCAAAATGACTCAATAAAAGTCATGCTGCAATTTGCACAAGAGTGATGGTGTAACCCTCTGCTTGGCGCTGCATAACGGCAGCGCCACCCTACAACAATGATAAAAGGATACTGCGATGAGTCAAATCACCAGTCCTACACCTTATTCAATCAGCCGTCCTCAGGACGTGATTGATATTGTTAATAAAAACTCAGCTGTAAATACCAGCGTAGGCGTTATTTTTATCGCTCTGGGTGGCATTCTTATCGATGCTTATCAGGCCGCAATGGTGGGGTTCGGTAATAAATATATTGCCGCTCAGTTCGGGATCTCACCGGGGCTTGCGGCCACGGTTAACGCCTCGGTTTTAGTGGCTGCACTTATTGGCGGATTATTAGCTAACCGTGTTATTAATCGATTTGGTCAAAAACGGGCATTTATTATCGGAATGGGGCTGTGCACGATAGGTGCCGCCGCTGTCGCCATTGCGCCTAACATTTGGTGGGTGCTGGTGTGCCGCGTAATCATGGGATTTGGCCTAGGGATTGATTTTCCTTTGGCGACCAACGCCGTGGCGGAACTTCGCGGCTCATCCTCGAAGAAAACCGGCTCGTCGGTGAATCTTTGGCAAATGGCATGGTATGTCTCAACTACCGTAGTTTATCTCGTTTTGCTCCCGCTGCTTCTTTCGGGCGTTGCCGAGGAACAGCTTTGGCGTTATGGCATTTTTATTGGTGCAATTTTCGCCGTTATCATCATGATTCTCCGCTACTTCTTTATTGGCGAGTCCGCAATGTGGGCTGCGCGTGTAGGGCGTTATGAAGAGGCTTGCGGCATTCTTGCCAAACGCTATGGCGTCCATGCTCGCGTTGCTGCCCCTTCTGGTACCCAAAGCCAGTCATCTGATAAAGCGGAAAACAAATTTCACGGTGGCTACGGCATCTTGTTCAACTCGCGCTATCGCAAACGCACTATCCTCGGCTGCGTTGTGGCGACGATGCAGGCCTGGCAATACAACGCAGTGGGCGTTTATCTGCCGCTGACGCTTGCTGGAATACTCAGCGGTGGGCTGACCGGTGCGCTTTCTGGATCTGCCGTTGTTAACGCCCTTTGCGGTATTACCGGCGGAATGATCGGTTCTCTTATTCTCCAGCGTCTAGGAACGCGTCTGCAGTCAATGTATGGATTTGCCGTCGTGACGATTGCACTGCTGGCCCTTGGAACACTGGCAACCACAAACCCATGGCTTTCTTTGGGGCTGCTGGGGGCCATTATTTTCTTCCATTCAGCGGGACCCGGCGGGTTAGGGATGACAATTGCCACCCTTTCGTATCCGCCGACGATTCGCCCGACAGGTGTTGGCTTTGCGCGTGCAATTATGCGCACAGGTGCAATCGCCGGGTTAATTTTCTGGCCAATGCTGTGGGGGGCGCTAAAGACAGACGCATTCTATTGGCTGGCGATTGTGCCCTTCCTTGGATTCCTGACGTGCGTATTGATTAAGTGGGAACCGCTTGGCGCAAATGTTGATGCCGAAGACGCTGAGGTATTGGCTGAGCTTGAGAAATAGGGCTGTATGCGCCGACTACGTCGACACATACACCACAAAAGGAACACTCTGCTGATGCGGCGTGTTCCGCAGATTTCTCGCCGACCCGGAGAGGAAAATTATGGCTGAAAAATTACAGGCATCAAGAGAAGGGCTATCCGGCAAAGCCATGAGGCGCGTTGTCATGGGCAGTTTTGCCGGCGCGCTGATGGAATGGTACGACTTTTTTATTTTTGGTACGGCAGCCGGGCTGGTTTTTGCGCCTCTGTTTTTCCCTGATAGCGATCCCTTCATTGGTTTGATCGCCGCATTTGCCACCTTCGGTGTCGGGTTCTTAACCCGCCCATTGGGGGGAATTGTTTTTGGGCACTTCGGCGATAAAGTGGGACGAAAAATTACGCTCATCTGGACGCTGGGTATCGTTGGCGTCTCAACGTTTTTAATCGGATTTATCCCGACATATCAGGATATTGGTATCTGGGCTCCTATCACGCTGATGATTCTGCGCCTCATTCAGGGCTTTGGCCTAGGTGGAGAATATGGGGGAGCCGCGTTAATGACCATTGAGTCTGCGCCTCAGGAGAAGCGTGGATTTTTGGGCTCATTACCGCAGACTGCGGCATCGGTGGGCATCATGCTGGCGACGGGGGTGTTTGCGCTCTGTAACCATTTCCTGACTCAGGAACAGTTTCTCTCCTGGGGATGGCGTATTCCGTTCTGGCTATCTGCGGTGATGCTGGCCGTGGGGATGTTCATTCGACTGCATACGGAAGAAACGCTGGATTTTAAAAAGCAGCAAGTGGCGGCATCGCACGAAAAAACGGCGCCACCGCTTATCGAACTATTCCGTAAGCATCCGCGTAATATCCTGCTGGCACTCGGGGCTAGGCTCGCGGAAAGCGTGTCGTCAAACATCATTAATGCTTTCGGTATTGTCTACATCTCTAGCCAACTGGCACTATCAAGGGATATTCCATTAACCGGTATGCTTATCGCGTCGGCTATTGGCATCGTGTGTTGCCCTCTGGTTGGGTGGATTTCTGACCGTGTTGGGCAGAGGAAAATGTACCTGCTTGGAGCAGGGTTTTGCGTTTTGTTTGCCTTTCCCTTTTTCCTTCTACTGGGTACGAAAAGCACGCTCATTATCTGGTGCAGCATGATTCTGGGCTATAACTTAGGCCCAACCATGATGTTTGCCGTGCAGCCAACGCTGTTTACCCATATGTTTGGCACCCGCGTTCGTTATACCGGCCTCTCATTTGCCTATCAATTCTCTGCCATTCTGGGAGGGATGAGCCCCCTTATCGCATCCAGTTTGCTGGCATTAGGCGACGGCGAACCGTGGTACGTCGCCCTGTTTTTGTTCGCGATTTCTACCCTCTCTTTTATCTGTGTCTGGCTAATTAAGCCGCACTCACAAAATACACAAGATGTGAATAAACGATCCACGTCTTACCGCTTTAGTAGGGAACACTCACATGAAAACTGAATGGAATAACCAACACCAACAAGCGTTACAGCAAGCTTTTGATGCACCATGGCCGGGGCCACTCGGTGATGTTGTTTCGCTGAAAAAAGGGAATGTTAGTCTCCAGGTTTACCCGCGAGATGGTGCGCGGATTACGTCATTAAACGCATTTGGTTATGAAGTTTTGCGACAGTGGGAACCACAAAGAAAAGCCTTCCAGTATGGCTGTTTCCCCATGGTTCCCTGGGCTGGCCGGTTGGGGTATGCGACGCTGAATGTTGGTGAGCAACGTTACACGTTGCCCGCCAATAAACCACCGCATGCGCTGCATGGAATGGCCTGCTATTCGTCATGGGAAATTGTCGACCAGACAACCGACAGATTACGGCTGCGGATGGCGCTTGGCTCACCATGGCCCTGGCAGGGCGACGTTTACCAAACGCTTACTCTGGAAGAGGATGCGCTGATTCTTCGGCTTGAAGTGTGCTCCGAGTCCGAAGCATTTCCGGCGTCGATGGGTTGGCACCCGTGGTTTACAAAAAATCTTAATGGCCAAGCAGATGAGCAGACACTCCAAGTCCTTTTCCATGCCGACTGGCAGGAAGAGGCGGGCGATAATGAGCTGCCAACGGGGAAGCAAATCGCGCCACAGCTTGGCCCATGGGACGACTGCTTTGGCTTCGTTTCGGGAGTGAATGTTAGCCTGCGTTGGCCGGGATTATTAAGCATGTCGATGACATCGGCGGCACGCAGTTTGGTTGTTTTTGATAAGCAACCTGATGCGACCTGCGTCAATCCTCTTTCTCAGGCACCAAATGCAATCAATAAGGCACCACAGTACGTCAAAAAGGATCATCCTCTGGTAATAGAAACGTGCTGGCGATTCACCCTCGAAGTTTAAATGCCTGGAGCCGCTGATGTTATGCGGCTCTGGTTTATCAACATGATGTGCCACCTAACTCCATTTAAGATAAGTGTTTAAAGCGATTGCTAACGCATAGTCAAACGCCGCCTTTCCCGCTACAGTTACTTTTCCACGGCGTGAACGGAGGCAAAAATGCTCTATATCTTTGATTTAGGTAATGTGATTGTCGACATTGATTTCAACCGTGTTTTAGGAACGTGGAGCGATCTCGCGCGTGTTCCTCTGGCTCGATTGAAGCAGAGTTTCGCAATGGGTGAGGTATTTCATCAGCATGAACGCGGTGAAATATCCGATGAAGAATTTGCCAAAGCGATGTGCCATGAAATGGATCTGCCGCTCAGCTACGAGCAGTTTGCCCACGGCTGGCAGGCGGTGTTTGTTGCTTTACGTCCCGAAGTTATCGACATCATGAAGACCCTACGCGAGCAGGGACATCGCGTCGTTGTACTCTCTAACACCAATGCGCTACACACCGAATTCTGGCCGGATGAATATCCGCAAATCTATGCGGCTGCCGACAAGGTTTATCTGTCTCAGGAGATGGGGATGCGTAAACCAGAGGCCAGAATTTATCAGCGCGTCCTTGAACTGGAAGGTTTTTCTGCCGCAGATGCGGTCTTTTTTGACGATAACGCCGATAATATAGAGGGAGCTAACCAGTTGGGGATCACCAGCGTGCTGGTGACCGGGAGAGAAACCCTACCCAACTATTTTATGAAGTCGTTATGTTAAAAACCGTTCATCAAAAATGTATTCATCATACCCGGCCGCTGGTGGCGTGGAGTAAATTCCTCTGGCGGCGTATCGAAGAAGATAATATGACGACGCTGGCGGGAAACCTGGCCTATGTGTCGTTGCTTTCTCTGGTGCCGCTGGTGGCGGTGATTTTCGCCCTGTTCGCGGCATTTCCTATGTTTTCGGAAGTGAGTTTGCAGATTCGCCATTTCGTGTTTGCCAACTTCCTACCGGCTACCGGGGATGTTATTCAGCGCTATATTGAGCAGTTTGTTGCTAACTCCAACAGAATGACCGCCTTTGGCGCCTGCGGTCTAATTATTACCGCGCTGCTTTTGATGTATTCCATCGACAGCGCGCTCAATACTATCTGGCGGAGTAAACGGGCACGGCCCAAGATTTACTCTTTCGCCGTTTACTGGATGATCCTGACTCTTGGGCCGCTTCTGGCCGGTGTGAGTCTAGCAATCAGCTCCTATCTGCTCTCTTTACGCTGGGCTAGCGAACTGCACGGCGTTATCGATAATCTGCTGCGTGTGTTCCCGCTGCTGCTTTCGTGGCTGTCGTTCTGGATGCTCTACAGCATCGTGCCCACCACGAGCGTGCCGAATCGTGATGCCATTATTGGGGCTCTGATTGCTGCCTTGCTGCACGAACTTGGCAAGAAAGCGTTCTCGCTCTACATCACCGCATTTCCCTCCTACCAGCTTATTTATGGCGTGCTGGCGGTGATCCCTATTTTGTTTGTCTGGGTCTACTGGACTTGGTGCATCGTCTTGCTAGGTGCCGAAATAACTGTCACTCTCGGTGAATACCGAAAATTGAAAACAGAACAACAAGAAGCCGAAGAATCATGATTGCATTAATTCAGCGAGTCACCCGCGCGAGCGTCAGCGTGGCGGATGAAGTGACGGGAGAGATTGGCCTAGGGCTGCTGGTATTGCTGGGTGTTGAGAAGGATGATGACGAGCAGAAGGCGAATCGCCTGTGCGAGCGCGTGCTGGGCTACCGCATCTTCAGCGATGCTGACGGTAAGATGAACCTGAATGTGCAACAGGCTGGTGGCAGCGTACTGGTGGTTTCGCAGTTTACGCTGGCGGCCGATACCGAACGCGGTATGCGTCCGGGTTTCTCAAAAGGCGCTGCGCCCGATCGCGCTGAAGCGCTCTATGACTATTTTGTACAACGCTGTCGCCAACAGGACATGAACACGCAAACAGGACGATTCGCAGCGGATATGCAGGTGTCGCTGGTCAATGACGGCCCCGTGACGTTCTGGTTACAAGTATGACCACGCTTCCCGTTAGGACGTGGGCGACAAAAGAGAGTGCCACTATGTACCATCTCCGAGTACCGCAGACTGAAGAAGAGTTAGAACAGTATTACCAGTTCCGCTGGGAAATGCTGCGTAAACCCCTGCATCAGCCCAAAGGTTCCGAACGTGATGCCTGGGATGCCATGGCGCACCATCAGATGGTGGTTGATGAACAGGGAAAGCTGGTCGCTGTAGGGCGGCTTTACATCAACGCGGATAGTGAAGCCTCCATCCGCTTTATGGCGGTGCATCCTGACGTTCAGGACAAAGGGTTGGGGACGCTTATCGCGATGACGCTGGAATCCGTCGCGCGCCAGGAAGGGGTTAAACGCGTCACCTGTAGCGCACGTGAAGACGCAGTGCCGTTCTTTTCCAAGCTAGGGTTCACGAACGAAGGGGAGATCACCGCCCCGCAGACCACCCCCGTTCGCCATTTCCTGATGATTAAACCCGTTGCCTCGCTGGACGATATACTGCACCGTGGCGATTGGTGCGCGCAGCTGCAGCAGGCTTGGTATGATCATATTCCGCTCAGTGAAAAAATGGGCGTGCGCATTCAGCAGTACACTGGGCAGAAATTTATTACCACCATGCCGGAAACCGGCAACCAGAACCCACACCACACGCTGTTTGCCGGCAGCCTCTTTTCACTGGCAACGCTCACCGGCTGGGGACTTATCTGGCTGATGCTACGCGAGCGCCACCTAGGCGGCACCATTATTCTCGCCGATGCCCATATCCGATACCGAAAACCGATCACCGGTAAACCCACCGCCATCGCCGACCTTGGCTCGCTTAGCGGTGACCTAGACCGACTGGCGCGAGGGCGCAAAGCGCGTGTGCAGATGCAGGTTGAACTGTTCGGTGATGACACTCCTGGCGTCGTGTTTGAGGGGACCTACATTGTGCTGCCTGCGCGACCATTTGGTTCGTATGAAGAGGGCGGGAACGAAGAGGAGTAGGGATCGCCCCTACCCTAATAGATTTAGTGGCCCGCCGCCCGTCGGGCCACATCCCACATAGCTTCCCGCGCCGTCTGGCTTACACCGCCTAGCTGGAAGAAACCATGAATAACCCCAAGATAGCGCTGACAGGTGCATGAAACGCCCTGTTGGATTAACCGTCCAAACAGCGCTTCCCCTTCATCCCGCAGCGGATCGTACTCGGCAGTGATGATATGTACTGGCGGTAGGCCGTTAAAATCTTCTCGCCAGAGTGGGCTGGCTTCCGGGTGCATCCGGTCGCTTTCCTGAAGGTACATCTCAAAGCCGGAGAGTAGCGTATCGCGGGTTATGATGTAGTCCTGACCATTGCTGATGTAGCTTGCAAATTGGGCGGTGGCATCAAGCATGGGATAAATCAGCACGAGTTTCGCGGGGCACCACGCGGCGGAAGCTTTCAGTCGCAGTGCCGTTACCAGCGCTAGATGAGCGCCAGCGCTGTCCCCAATGAGCGTCACTCGCCGGGGGTCAATACCTAACTGCTGCGCGTATTTGTGAATGAGGTTTGCGCCTTGTTCGGCATCATCATGGGCTGCAGGAAAAGAGTGTTCTGGTGCCAGTCGGTATTGCACCGCAATGACCCGGCATCCACTATGCCAAGCTAGTTGTCGCAGTTGATTATCATGGGTGATAAACCCGCCGCTAACAAAGCAGCCGCCATGAAAGTAGATAATGCACGGGAGCGAAGATGCAGCATTTAGCGGCGAAATGACGCGAAATGTCATCCCTTCCAGCACAACATCTTCGGATTTGACGCGAATCTCTTTCTTACCGGCCAGCGCCGTGCTGGCAATGTAGCCCTTTCTCCGGTCATCAATATTCTGTCCGCGCGAAGAAGGGCGACCCGCTGCAATAAACTCAGCAACTAACTGCGCAATGCCGTTTTCCAATGCCATGATGATGTCCTTTTTGCTGTATAAACATACAGTTTTATAACCTGGTTTATCGCGAATGAAAATGGGGAAATTGGGCGGGATGGTGATTGTGGATAGCGGCTCGCAAAAACGAATAGACTGTTGGTTTCTTCGGATTAATTTCAGTACGGTAAGTTATGTTGATCATACGCCATTGACGTATGGTTTGATTGGACTAACATAAGCCAATGGCGTACTGAATATGCTATTTATAGAAACGGAATTCTTTACCGAAGATGTTAGAAAACTGCTGGATGACAGTGAGTATCACCGACTGCAACTATTCATGGCGCTGCATCCTGATTGCGGTGATTTGATTCAGGATACGGGTGGTCTGCGAAAAATTCGCTGGCGGGCGCGAGGCAAGGGAAAGCGTGGTGGTGTGCGCATTATCTATTTTTATCAGAGCCATAAATATGAGATTCGCTTATTGCTGATTTATCAAAAGGGCATTAAGGACGATATCACGCCACAGGAAAAAGCGATTCTGCGTGTATTGAATGAGAGGTGGTAGATGGATAAGGCACTTTTTGAGCGACTCACTCAAAGCATGGCTCAAATGAACGAAATTATTGGAGGGGACCGGGAGCCTTCACGGACCTTTCACATTGATGCGCTGGAGATCAAGGCCATCCGACAGGCATCGGGGTTATCTCAGCCTCGTTTTGCTGAGCTTATCTCCGTTAGTGTAGATACGCTACGCAACTGGGAGCAGGGCAGACGCTCACCAACAGGTCCTGCAAGAGCACTGCTACGCGCTATTGCTAACGATCCTAGAAATGTTTTGCAGGCGCTGAGCGACTGAGGAAGAACCCGGCAGCATATGTGCCAGCCGGGTTTCTGGGGAATTACTCCCCCTCTCCCGGGAACAGGAACGGGTTAATAGAGCTACGGGCGAACCCTTCTTGCTCCATCCGCGCGTCCAGCACCAGTGAGGCGAGGTCGTCGGCGACCGCTTCAACTTTAGGGTCTTTTTCCTGATACAGAATCTTCAGGTAAGTCCCACAGTCACCGCAGCTTTCGGCTTTAATGGCGGACTGCTCGTTGTCCAGCGACCAGTAGTTCAGGTCGCGGCTCTGTTCGCAGTTGCTGCATTTCACTCGCACAACGTGCCATTCGGTTTCACACAGGTTGCAGTGCAAATAGCGTAGCCCCTGAGTGGTACCGATTTGCACTACGCTGGAAACGGGCATTGAACCACAGACCGGGCAGAATTGGCGCTGTTCGCCGTATTCTGCTCGCGCTTTGCCTGGGATGAGGCTTGCCATTTGTGCCCAGTAAAGAGACAGCGCGGCCCAGATAAACGGCGCTTTGTCGCTGCTAACAGAAGCAAAATCGGCAACGAACAGCGCGCTGGCCATCAGTTCCAGCTCCTGCGCAGAGGCTTTCTCTAGGTTTTCGATAACCGCCAACGCCGGGCCACTCATTTCAGGCTTCAGTTCGGCAATCATGGAATGCAGCAGCGTTTGCCAGTGCTTGTCGCGTGGTAGAACGTGAATATCCAGCGGCGGTTTGCCTTGGTCATTCGCTTCCTTCAGGCGTGCGGCGAGATCCATGCGCAGCGGATGGTCGTACAACACCACCTCCTGCGCGTGGGCGATAAGCGCCGCAAAGCGCAGATAATCGCCTAATGGATTATTTTCAGCCAGCTCGCGCAGGCGTTCTGCGCGGCGGTTGTAGAGGTTCTTGAGTCTGGGGAATAGTAGCGGCGGAATCACTTCCGCCGTGCGTTTCTCGCTCGAACCCAGCTCATCTTGCGGGATTATGCGGATACTCATTCAGATGACTTTTCCTGTTTCTGGCGGACCTCACGGTACCAGCGCGGGTGATGTTTCTTCGCCCATGAGCTGGTAACCCATCCTTCCACCATCGCGGTAATAGTGCCTTTCACCCAAAGGGCGGCGTAAATATGCACCATGATAACCACAATTAACGCTACTGCGGCAAATGAATGCAGCATCAGCGCGAATCGGATCACCGGGATTGAGAAAGCAGGCGCAAAGTACGGACGCCAGATAATCACTCCACTCACCAGCAGCAGCACCAGGAAAATAATCGCCGCCCAGAATACGCATTTCTGGCCGAAGTTATATCGCCCGGTATCACCCACTTCCTCGTTGACGACGATCTTACGAATATTCTTCGCCCAAAAGATATCATCCCGATTGATTAGGTTGTGGTGCCAGTAGCGGAAAAACATGATGATAAACGAGGCAAACATGATGACGCCGACAAACGGGTGCAGAATTCGCGCCAGTTGCGGGGTTCCCATAATTTGCATCAGCCAGTTGAAGGACGGGAAGAAGAATCCCAGCCCGCTCACCGCCGCCAGAATGAAGCAGAAGGCGGTAACCCAGTGGTTGATACGTTCCGGCGCCGTGTAGCGCACGATGGTGTCACGTTTTTTCATTTGCGCACCTCATCGTCTTTCTCATGCAGATTGTCGTCTTCCTCTTCCGCGCGGTTAGGACCGACGCCGACGTAATGGAAGATGCTCGCAGCGAACGTTGCGGCAAAGCCAATCGCCGCCAGCGGTTTCCAGACACCTTTCCAGAATTTCACGGTGGCGCTGATTTCCGGGTTCTCCGGCAGGCCGTGGTACAGATTCGGCTTATCGGCATGATGGAGCACGTACATTACGTGCGTACCGCCAACGCCCGCCGGATCGTACAGACCTGCATTGTCGTAACCACGGGTTTTCAGCTCGGCTACGCGTTCGCCTGCCAGCACTTTCATGTCCTCTTTGGAGCCAAAGTGGATGGCCCCGGTCGGACACGTTTTCACGCAGGCCGGTTCTTGCCCCACGTTCACACGGTCGACGCACAGCGTACATTTGTAGACGCGGTTGTCTTCCGGGTTCAGTCGCGGCACGTTGAACGGGCAGCCAGCAATGCAGTAGCCGCAGCCGATACATTGCTCAGACTGGAAGTCGACAATGCCGTTGGCATACTGAATGATAGCCCCTTCCGCCGGACATGCCTTCAGGCAGCCAGGGTCAGCGCAGTGCATGCAGCCATCCTTACGGATGAGCCACTCCAGTTTGTCGTTCTGCTCCACTTCTGAAAAACGCATCACCGTCCAAGATTTGGCCGTTAAATCGGCGGGGTTGTCATACACCCCAACGTTGCTGCCAATTTCATCGCGGATATCGTTCCACTCAGAACAGGCGACCTGACAGGCTTTGCAGCCGATACAGGTCGTCACGTCGATGAGCTTCGCCACCTCTTCCTGGTGATCCCGCGCCTGTGGCGCGGGGGTGAAACCATTAGTGGCGGAACGACGGATAATGTCTTGTGATTGATAAGCCATAGGTCGTCTCCGTTACACCTTTTCCACGTTCACGAGGAAGGACTTAAACTCCGGCGTCTGCGTATTCGCATCACCGACGAAAGGCGTCAACGTATTGGCAATAAAGCCTTTTTTCGCCACGCCCTCGTAGCCCCAGTGGATTGGAATACCGATAGTATCGATATCCTTACCATCGACTTTCAGCGTGCGAATACGCTTGGTCACCACCGCTTTGGCCTTGATGTAGCCGCGATTGGAGGAGACTCTGACGGTGTCGCCGTGGCCGATGCCGAGCTTATTCGCCAGCTTTTCACCGATCTCCACAAACTGTTCTGGCTGGGCGATTGCGTTAAGCAACGCGTGCTTGGTCCAGTAGTGGAAGTGCTCGGTCAAACGATAGGTTGTACCGACATACGGGAACTTATCTGCAGTACCCAACGCTTCCTTGTCGCCTTTAAAGATACGGGCGGCAGGATTGGAGATAACGTTCGGGTGCAGCGGGTTGGTGCCCAACGGTGTTTCAAACGGCTCGTAGTGTTCTGGGAACGGTCCTTCTGCCATCTTATCGAGAGCGAACAGGCGTCCCATCCCTTCTGGCTGCATGATAAATGGCCCGACGTTACTGCCCGGTGCCGCGGCACTGTAGTCAGGAATATCCACGCCGCCCCATTTCGCGCCGTCCCACTTCAGGAGCTGGCGCTTCGGATCCCACGGTTTACCCTGCGGGTCTGCGGAAGCACGGTTATACAGAATGCGGCGGTTAAGTGGCCATGCCCAAGCCCAGCCCAGCGTGTTACCAAGGCCGGATGGGTCGGCGTTATCACGACGCGCCATCTGGTTGCCGTCCGGCGTCCAGCTACCGGCGAAGATCCAGCAACCGCTGGCGGTAGTACCGTCATCGCGCAGTTGGGCAAACGAGCTAAGCTGTTGGCCTTTCTTGACGATAACTGCGCCGGTGGCTGGGTCGATGATATCGGCCAGCGCTTTGCCGTTGCTTTCCATCGCCACTTCCTCGGACGCCGGTTCTTCTGGCGTCGAGTAGTTCCAGCTCATGTTCAGCACCTGCTCAGGGACCGGACCGCCTTCTTCGGCGTACATCTTACGCAGGCGTAAGAAGATACCAGCCAAGATCTCGCCGTCGGTTCTCGCAATCCCTGGGGCGTCCGCGCCTTTCCAGTGCCACTGCAGCCAGCGACCGGAGTTGACGATAGAACCGTTTTCCTCGGCGAAGCAGGTTGATGGCAGACGGAACACTTCGGTCTGGATTTTTGATGGGTCAACATCGTTCGACTCACCGTGGTTCTGCCAGAAGGTCGAGGTTTCGGTATTGAGCGGGTCAATAGTCACCAAGAACTTCAGTTTCGACAGCGAAGCGACAATCTTGTTTTTGTTCGGGAATGAGGCGACCGGGTTAAAGCCCTGGCAGATATAGCCGTTGACCTTACCTTGGTTCATCATCTCGAAGTACTGCAGCACGTCGTAGCCTTTGTCCCACTTCGGCAGCCAGTCAAAGCCCCAGCTGTTGTCGGCGGTGGCTTTGTCACCGTAGAAAGACTTCATCATTGAGACGAAGAATTTCGGGTAGTTGCCCCAGTAGTTAACCTGGCCGTCCAGCAGCGGTTTTGGTGTGTTGGCGGTGAGGTAGGTCTGCAGGTCAGCCTGTTTCTCACTTGGCAGTGTCATGTAGCCCGGTAGGCTTTGTGACAGCAGACCAAGGTCGGTCAGACCCTGAATATTAGAGTGACCGCGCAGAGCGTTAACGCCACCGCCCGCCATACCCATGTTACCGAGCAGCAGCTGAATCATTGCCATGGTTCGGATGTTCTGCGAACCGATGGAGTGCTGCGTCCAGCCCAGTGCATAAAGGAATGAGGCGGTTTTGTCGTGCGCGCTGGTCTCTGCGATGTATTCACAGACTTTGAGGAAGTCGGCTTTTGGCGTACCGCAAATATTCTCCACCATCTCCGGCGTGTAGCGGGAAATATGCTGTTTCAGCAGATTCCAGACGCAGCGAGGATGGGTGAGGGTAGTATCGCGTTTAGCGTGACCGTTCTCATCTAGCTCGTAGTTCCACGAGGTCTTATCGTACTTACGGGCTTCCGGGTCATAGCCGCTGAACAGGCCATCGTCGAAGCTAAAGTCTTCGCGCACGATCAGGCTAGCGTTGGTGTAGGCCTCGGTGTACTCGCGGTTGAATTTTTCGTTATTCAACAGGTACAGCATGACGCCTGACAGGAAGGTAATGTCAGTGCCTGAGCGAATAGGGGCGTAGAAATCCGCCACCGACGCAGTACGCGTAAAGCGGGGATCGATAACAATCAGCTTCGCGCCATTGTGGATTTTGGCTTCCATCGCCCAGCGGAATCCCACCGGATGCGCTTCTGCCGCGTTCCCCCCCATCACTACGATGAGGTTGGCGTTCTTCATGTCGACCCAGTGGTTGGTCATCGCACCGCGACCAAATGTTGGAGCAAGACTTGCTACCGTTGGTCCGTGTCAGACACGCGCCTGGTTGTCGACCGCGAGCATACCCAGCGCGCGAGTGAATTTTTGGGTTAAATAACCGGTTTCATTACTGGATGCAGAGGCGCACAGCATACCGGTGGAGAGCCAACGGTTGACTGTGGTGCCAGCATCGTTCTTTTCAATGAAGTTGGCGTCACGGTCGGCTTTCATCAGTTTAGAGATGCGATCAAACGCCTCTTCCCAACTGATTTGCTGCCATTTATCGGAGCCTGGTGCGCGGTATTCTGGATATTTCAGACGGCTTTCTGAGTGGATAAAGTCCACCAGACCTGCACCTTTCGGACACAGTGCGCCACGGTTGACCGGGTGATCCGGGTCCCCTTCGATATGGAAAATCGAGGCTTTCGCGTTTTTTGCGCCGTCGCCGAGGCTATACATTAAAAGCCCACAACCGACAGAGCAGTAAGTGCAGGTGTTACGGGTTTCGCGAGTACGCAGCAATTTATACTGCCGTGTTTCCGCGAGCGCGATGCCTGGGGCAAAGCCCAGTGCTGCTGCCGTGGTTCCTGCCATACCGCCAGCGCAGATCTTAAAGAACTGTCTTCTGCTGACCTGCATGGATCGCTCCTTGTTTCGACATTGTCATTGCTTGTAGTTTTTCTTCGCCGGGGTGTGGCAAAGGCACTGAATCATGCTATGCCCTCAATTCCAAAAGGGCTTTGATTCAGAATACCACATTATCGGTAGGCTTGTTCCAATGCGGTTAATGGCAGGTGAATAGAATTTGCGCGCATTAACATTGAACTGCGATGTTGATCGCAATTTAGTCTGATTTTTGTCGGTTTTGACGACGTTGTTAAGGGCTTTAACCATAACGGGTTACTTTGGGTTGCTAGGTGTTTTCTCCCACATAACAGTAAAAAATCATAATTGAGCGTTATTGCACCACAAACTTGATCCATAATAAGCCTCAATTCCCTCATGTTGTGATGGAATAGCTACCCCACTTTTTCGACGTTGTTCAGAGTATTTGCCGTGTTTAATTTTAAAGATGAAGTCAAACCCTCGTTGCAGCTGATTGGCGCGGCCGAGCGTTCTGTCTTCAGAAGGCCACAGATTATGCAACCTACCCAGGACATTCTTGCTGAAGAAGTTCCCGTTGCCTTGGTCTACAACGGCATTTCCCACGTCGTGATGATGGCGACGCCGAAAGATCTGGAAGCCTTCGCCATCGGGTTCTCATTATCGGAAGGAATTATTGAACATCCCCGGGAAATTTTCGGGATGGAAGTCGTTCCTGCTTGTAATGGGATGGAGGTGCGTATTGAGCTGTCCAGCCGCCGCTTTATGGGGCTTAAAGAGCGCCGTCGCGCGCTGGCCGGACGTACGGGCTGTGGCGTTTGTGGCGTTGAACAGCTTAACGATATTGGTAAACCCATCAAACCGCTTCCATTTAGCCAGACCTTCGATCTGGCCTATCTCGATCGTGCGCTAAGACACTTAGACGATGTCCAGCCGGTTGGCCGTGAAACCGGCTGTACCCATGCGGCGGCCTGGATTATGCCAACGGGCGAGCTGGTGGGTGGCCATGAAGATGTCGGTCGCCATGTCGCGCTCGATAAACTGTTGGGGCACCGGGCAAAAGAAGGGGCGCTGTGGCAAGAGGGGGCGGCATTAGTTTCCAGTCGTGCCAGCTATGAAATGGTGCAGAAATCCGCCATGTGCGGCGTCGAAATTCTGTTTGCTGTCTCTGCCGCCACGACGTTGGCAGTCGAAGTTGCTGAACGCTGCAACCTGACGCTGGTAGGCTTTTGCAAGCCGGGGCGGGCAACGATTTATACACATCCGCAGCGTTTAATTGGTGGTTGATTGTTGTTCAATTATTTTAACCGATTTAAGCAAATCCTTCCGCTTTTAGTTGATGAAGATGTGACCTATTATTTATCACATCAAGGCGACATGCCTTATCTAAACAACTAAGTGAAAGGGTTTATATCATGAAAAGCATCAAAACTTTTGTCGCAGTTATCGCTCTGGCTACTTCTTTCGGTTCTTTCGCAGCACAAACCGTGACCGCAACGGCTTCGACCATCGACGGTGCAGAAGCGAAAATTGCCGCTCAAGCTGAACAGGCTGGTGCAAGCTCTTATAAAATAACCCAGGCTTATGCCGGTAACCGCGTGCACATGACCGCTGAACTGAGCAAATAAGCGGTAAGCAACTGTTGAAAGAGCGCCCTCGGGGCGCTTTTTTCGTTTCTGCCCAAACCTCCCCTAAGCATCTCTCCCTTCTTAAGCTAAAAATATGTGTTAATGCTCACGTTTTTGCATTTCCACTAAACAGCGATAAATCCTAAATACCATTTGTTTATTTGCGGATATTTATCCATAAAATAACTTCCTGATAATTAAAGTATTTAATTAAGAAATGTCGTTTAAATCTCATTTTATAAATGAGATTTAAATCACAAAAATGACTGCTTATTAATGCCTGTCAATATTAGGTCTGGCTTAAATTATCGCCATTATGTGATCTTCGTTGCAAATAGAGACCTTGAAGTCAGGGAAAAATGCTTTCACGGAAACAGGTGAGGGCAGAAGATGAAAATCGGTATTGTCATTAGCGGCGGAGATGTCTCCGGAATAAATAATTTTATATTTCAGGTCGCAAGACTCGCCGGCGCACAGATCACGCTATTTAACGGTGGCATACCCGGTTTATTAGAGAAAAATCACCGAGAGGTTTCTTGGTCAGACTTAGTCGATTTTTCAATTTCTTCGATTCCAATTATTACTTCCGGGCGCACGGCGCGAAATTTACAGCGAAGTGAATATGAAACCATTGCGCGAAAAATAAAATCGTTACGCATTGACGTACTCATTATGGCTGGGGGTGATGGCAGTCTGCAATTTTTGAATACACTCAGCGAGTTTGATATTAACTGCTTTGGCGTCGGTATGACGATCGACAATGATGTTTATGGCAGTGACTATACAATTGGTTTTTCAACCGCCTGTGAGCAAATTATCAAAGAGGTTTCGCGCTTAAGAAATACCGGCAGAGCGCTTCCCGGACGTGTGTTTATGGCGGAAATCTTGGGCGGGTATTGCGGCGAGCTAACGTTGCAATCAGCGATAAAATCAAATGCTGATATCGCACTGATTCCAGAAGCGCAGATCCCTCTGGAGAATTTGGCAGAACGCGTGAAGCAAAAACTAGCCAGCCAGAACAGCGTCGTTATTCTGTGCTCAGAAGGCTACACCCGCGAGTATTCACCGGGCTTCCAGGGCGCTATTGATACGATGATAAAGCAACTCGAACCGCGTATTGGTGTACGTATTCGCAAAACTATTATTGGTTATGGCTTACGTAATGGCGACCCGACCTGCGAGGAAATTTACCAAGGCACGATTATGGCGAATGAAGTGGTCCGCTGTATTCAGTCTGGTATGAAAAATAAAGCTGTTATTATTAATTCAAGCAATAAACCTATTCCGATTGATTTAGTCAGTATGAAAAAACGTCTGGTTGATACCGACGGACATTATTATAAACTTGCCAAACAACTCAATATTATTTGAGGAGACCCTACATGCTGAAAATTCTCTGCGTATGTGGCTGCGGCCTCGGCTCAAGCTTTGCGATTGAAATGACCGCGAAGGCCGTTTTAAAAAAACTGGAAATTCCTGCGCATATTGAACACACCACAGTGTCTGAGGCTGGGGCATTTAAATCTGACATGATTCTGACGCAAAAAACTTTTGCCGATATTCTGACAGCCGATGCCAGCGAAGAAGAAATAAAACGTGTGGTGATATTAAATAAGCTGACGGACAAAGATGAGATAGAACAAAAAATTGTCGCATTCTTAAATGAACGTAATTTACAGGTAGCCGACTATGAATAGTTTCGTTGAGTTTATCGTCAAAGATTTGCTCGGCCAAGCTTCAATACTCATCGCCTTTATTGCGATGTTGGGGCTTATCTTACAGAAAAAGTCGCTGGGTAAAACGGCCGAGGGCACATTTAAAACCCTGCTCGGTTTTTTAATCATGATGGCCGGCATCAACATCATTGTGGCGACGCTAACGTTCCTGAATGACATCTTCACCCAGGGCTTTGGCATGAAGGGCTACATTACCGATGTGGCGGCGATTGCCGGTTTAGCCAACCGTGAGTTGGGATCTGAGGTGGCGCTGACCCTGCTGGTAATTTTTGCCGTCAACATCATCATCGCTCGGCTGACGCCACTGAAATATATCTTCCTGACCGGGCAGGCGCTGCTGTGGATGGCGACTATCGGTGCGGTTATCGGCTATAAGGCCGGGTTGACCGGACTGCCGCTGATTTTGACCGGCGGGATCTTCGGTGGCGTGATGGCGGTACTGATGCCCGCCCTGGCGCAACCGGTGGTGCGGCGCATTACCGGCTCGGATGACGTTGCGCTGGGACACTTCTGCACCATTGGTTACTTGGTGCAGGCGGCTGTCGCCAAAGTGGTCGGTAAAGGCTCCCGCTCTACAGAAGATCTTGAATTACCGGATAATTTCAAGTTTTTGCAGGATACCTATCTCGCTATGGCGGTAGTGATGGTGCCGATGTACCTCATCCCGGCGCTGGCGGCAGGCCCGGCGTATATCGGCCAATTCTCTAACGGCGTTAACTACCTGATGTACGCCTTTATGCAATCCATCCAGTTTGTGGCCGGGGTCTTCGTCCTTTATAGCGGCGTGCGACTGCTGCTCAATGAGTTAGTGCCCGCGTTTCGCGGTATTGCAATGCGTATTGTTCCTGATGCCAAGCCAGCTCTGGACTGCCCGGTATTGTTCCCTTATGCGCCGAACGCGGTGATTGTCGGCTTCCTAGCGACCACGGTGGGTTCGATTATCGGCATGCTGGTCTTCCCGATGTTTGGTTTGGCGATGATTCTGCCCGGCCTGCTGACTAACTTCTTTGCGGGTGGCACGGCAGGCGTATTCGGAAATGCGCTGGGAGGTCGTCGCGGGGCGATGATCGGCGGCGTGGTGCACGGGCTGTTTATCACTTTCCTGCCTGCCATTTTGGTGCCGATGCTTGAAAGTTACGGTTTTACAGGCGTGACGTTCAGCGATTCGGATGTGATTAGTTCTGGGCTGGTATTAGGCCACGCCTTCCAAAATAACTGGTTATTTGTCGCGTTGTTTATTGTCTTTGTCGCCGCACTGGCATGGTTTGTAAACGGTAAATCAACTAAGCCGAAAGGGGAAAACGTTCATGAGTCTGTATAACTTCAACGATATTCTGAATATCGCCCAGCAAAGAAATTTTAAAGCCATCGGATCGTTTAATTTGCACTGTATTGAAATGCTGCCCGCTTTTTTCAAAGCCGCGCAGCAGAGTAATAGCCCGTTAATGATTCAAATCTCCACCGGGACGGCGGAATATTTAGGCTATCGTTTATTGGTGGATGCGGTGAGTTCGCTGGCAGAAAGTGAAAATGTGCCAACCTGCTTGCATCTGGATCACTGCTCGGATATCAGCGCAATTGAAACGGCGATGAATGCCGGATTTTCATCGGTGATGTATGACGGCTCTCATCTCAGCTTGGAAGAGAATATCGGCAATACACGCATCGTCGTTGAAATGGCCCGCCCGCGTAATATCACGGTGGAAGGTGAACTGGGCGCTATTGGCGGTTCCGAAGACGGCAAAGCCGTTGCCGTAGAGGATATCACCTTCACCACGGTAGAGGATGCCAAACGCTTCGTCGACGAAACTCTAGTCGATATGCTGGCGGTCTCGGTCGGGACGGTGCATGGGCTGTATACCGGTAAGGCGAAAATTCAGCACCAGCGGCTTAAAGAGATTAGCGCGGCGACCGGCGTGCCTTTGGTGTTACACGGCGGAACCGGCGTGAGTGACGACGATATGCGTCAGGCGGTGACCGAGGGAATTAACAAGGTCAACGTCGGCACGGAAATGAACGTGCAGTGGGTTGACCAATGCAAAACCGCATTCGAAAAAGGTAAGGTGAATGACAGCGTGCGGAAGTTTTTAATTCCAGCCAATAATGCCGTCGCCAATGTATTAATGGAAAAGATCGCTTTATTTAAATAAACGCCTCTTTATGACTTGATATTTCGTTACCCTGTTGTTCATCAGGGAGGGGATTCGCTATGTTTGAATCATTGAAAACGTTGTGGAAAAAGCAAAACAATCCGTCGGAAGATTACGATGAACAGTCACTTCTGCTGGCGGAGGAAATATCCCGATTAGAAGGTGAATTACAGGGTAACCCGGGTAATGGCGAAATACAGAAAACATTGATGTTGATTTATAACCGGGCGCTGTCGGTGTATGCCAAAAGTAAGACCCACCGGCAAGAAATTGACTCACTGTTTATCCGTATAGATGAATTACGCAATATTATTCGCCGTAATATTTAGGGAGTGGACATGACGATAAAAGAGCTACTCATCGAAGCCGATGCTATCCAGGTTGGCGTCACGGAGTCAGATTGGAAAAAGGTGATTCAACTGGCGGCCATGCCGCTGATTGAAAATGGCTTTATCTCGGCAGATTACGGCCAGGCGGTGATTGAGAATACCCTCAATCACGGCGCGTATTACGTTTTTGACGAAGGGATTGCCATTCCGCATGCGCGTCCTGAGTGCGGTGTTAAGCGCAACTGTTTTAGCCTCGTGCTGCTGGATAAACCGATTCGGTTTGCCGAAAGTGAGGCCGCAGATATTGTCATTATGTTCGGTGCGCAGGATAGCAATGCGCATATTGAAGAGGGGATCCGCGCCATTATCTCGTTACTTGATAACGATGAACGCATGGCCAAACTGCGGGCGGCGAACTCTAAAGAGGAGGTTGTGGCGCTGCTATGAAAAGAGATCTTACGCCGAGCTGTAAAACCGTCATTCTGGTAAACGGCATTCCCGCGTCGGGAAAAAGCACCATTGCCCGGCAGCTTTCGCTTACCTTTGGCCTGCCGTTGCTGACTATCGACGGTATCAAAGAGCCCTTTATGGCACGCTTTACGGATATTGACCGCCCCTTCAACCGCCAGCTCGGCTGTGCTGCCTATGAGGCTATTTGGTCGATTGTGGAACAGTCTCCGGCGGGTTGCGCCTGGGTTATTGACGCCTGGTTTGGCTTCCAGCCGAAGGACGTGTTGCAGCGGCTAGCCCACAACGCGGGAGTCGAGCGGATCGTCGAAGTCTGGAATCAAATTCCTCCAGACGTCGCTGTGGCGCGCTACGCTCAGCGGTTAGCGCAGCGCTTGCCGGGTCATCCCGGTGAAGAGTATCTGCCCGAACTGGCGCAGTTGGCTGAACGGGCAAAACCGATGCAACTGGGGTCTGTATATTGCGTTGATCAGCAAACGCTGCCCGATATTGAAGAGGTCTACGACTGGGTTGAAGCACAGCTGCAATATTGATCAATTTATTTGAATGATGACAACAAATCCTTCCGCTTTTCGTTGAACGATGTGAGGGCTATTATTTATCACATCAAGGCAACATGCCTTATCCAAACAACCAAGTGAAAGGGTTTATATCATGAAAAGCATCAAAACTTTTGTCGCAGTTATCGCTCTTGCCGCTTCTTTCGGTACCTTCGCTGCTCAGACCGTGACCGCAACCGCCTCTACCATTGACGGTGCCGAAGCGAAAATTGCCGCTCAAGCTGAACAGGCTGGTGCAAGCTCTTATAAAATTACCCAGGCTTATGCCGGTAACCGCGTGCACATGACCGCTGAACTGAGCAAATAAGCGTAAGCAACTGTTGAAAGAGCGCCCTCGGGGCGCTTTTTTCGTTTCTGAGGCGTACTTTTAGTGTATCCCCGCGAGGCGCAGCAACGCGGTGACAACCGCTGCGGCGATGATCACCACGATAAGGGGAGCTTTACGCCAAGCAAGGAACACCGCAAAGCCGACACCCAGCACACGGGCCATGCCGGAGAAATGCTCACCCTCATAGAAAGTGGTTGCGAGCGCTACTGAAAACAGCAGCACCGTCGCAGCGTCTGAGAGCAGGGCCTGAGAACGTTCGGAAAATGCTAAACGGCTTCCGAGCTTAGCGCCGCCAAGGCGCATCAGATAGGTGCCTACGGAAAGAACAGCGATACCGATAATAAATAGCGTCATATTTGCCATTATTTTTTCCTCGCCAGCAGGCCAAACAGAGACAACAGCACCGGCAGCCCCACGGGAGCAAAAGGCACACATGCTAATGAGATTGCTGCGCCGCTGCCGGCGCGGATGAGCGTGGTGCGGTTCTTAAAGGCTGGGATCACCAGAGCCAACAAGATGGCCGGGAACACGGCATCGAGACCGATGGTTTCCGGCGCGGGCAAGAGTTTGCCCACTGCGGCACCAAATAGCGCACCCAGCGGCCAGAAGAGCGCGACGCCCATTCCGCATAGCCAGAATGCTGCTTTACGCTGCTCGAGCGTTGGCTGCGACAGCCCGAACACCACGCTCTCATCGTTCATGATATGGCAGCCAATAAAGCTGGCAGCACGACGGCCGACCAGATCCCGCACCGTGACACCAAACGGAATGTGCCGGGCATTGACCAGCAGTCCTGCCGCTGCTGCAGCAAGTGGGTTGCCGCCGCTGGCCACGATTCCGATAAACATAAATTCTGAGGCACCTGCAAGCACGGAAACCGACAGAAGTAGGGGAACCCAAAGTGGGAATCCGTAGGCCATTGCCAGCGAGCCGTAGGAAACTCCAACGACGCCGACGGCTAAGCACACCAGAAAAATAGCTTTCACCGTGCTGCCTTTCAGGCAGGAGAACATTTTCAGAGACATATTAATTTGCCATATCGAACAAGATCTCCATTATAATGAACGAATCAATTTGGTAGTTCAAGTCGAACGATTCGTTCAATATATAAAACGATGGAGTTGTGTATGACACAGCCAATCAGCGTGATTGCCAAAAGTCTGGTGCGTGAGCGGGCCAGAACCGGCCTGTCGCTGGCCGAAATAGCCCGTCGCGCCGGTATTGCGAAATCAACGCTTTCACAGCTTGAAGCAGGTAACGGTAATCCCAGTCTAGAGACGCTATGGGCGCTTTGCGTGGCGCTGGATATACCTTTTGCCCGTCTGCTAGAACCGCAGCCGAATAAAACTCAGGTTATCCGCCGCGGCGAAGGCACGAAAGTCGTGGCTGAACAGGCAAACTATCAGGCCACGCTGCTGGCGGCATGTCCGCCGGGAGCGCGCCGGGATATTTACCTGCTAGCCACTCAGCCGGGTGCGGACAGAATCTCGCATCCGCATCCACCGGGTTCGGTCGAGCACATTATTGTGACCCAGGGCCGGGCGTTAGTCGGCTTAACGGCAGCGCCGGAAGAGTTGAACGCCGGTGATTATATTTGCTATCCCGCCGATGAAGAGCATCTGTTTAAAGCGCTGGAGCCTGATACGCTGGCGCTGTTGGTTGCAGAGCAAAATTAATAGTGAGTACGTGCAGAAATATATATAAAACTGCACGTATTATTAATTGCCATATCCATTTAATAATACTAATTATCTATTAATCCAGCATCTTTATTCTTTTAAATAATTGATGATTCCATCCTATCCCCTTTCATATTATTCAGTGTTATCTGGCTCACGATCTTCTCTATATTATCGTTTACGCGCTAAACTTTATTAGCTAGTGTTCGTTTGTTCGTCATGAAATAAATCTGTTTTTAAATAGAGACTACCCATGACAAATAAATTATGAATATACATTCATCGCTGTAATACATGTGCGCACGAAATCTCTTTCTGGATTTCTTATTTATATTGTTATCAAGGGAATTGAATGATGAAGAAATCGACATTAGCGATAGCTATTGGATTATTGTTGGTGGCCAATACGGGTTTTGCTAAGACAACTAAAATGACGCTAGAGCAGCGGCTGGAACAGCTAGAATCACGTCTGGAAGCGTCGGAAACACGAGCTCGGCAGGCGGAGCAGAAAGTACAGAATCTGCAAACACAGCAGGCGGTAGAAATTAAAGAAATTAAGGCCGCTCAGGGCAATACGCCGGTGAATGGTAAGACACCGGCAGAAGAAATGCGGAAAAATGCGGCTACACCGAACCTTATTTTGAGCGGCTATGGCGATCTCAAAATCTACGGCGACGTTGAATATAATATGGATGGCGAAAGCCGTCGCGGCACGTTAACTAAATTGAATGAAGATCATTCCATCGGAACGTGGGATATGGACGGTCGTATTCTGATTGGCTTCGACGGCGTGCGCAAGATGAGCAATGGCCAGTTTGCAGGCTTCTCTATCCAGCCGCTGGCCGATATGTACGGCAGCATGAATCTTGATGATGCGCGCTTCAACTTCGGTCAGGAAAATGACTGGAAAGTAGAGATCGGTCGTTTCGAAGCCTTCGATATGTTCCCACTGAATCAAGATACCTTCGTCGAGCATTCGGGGAATACTGCTAATGACCTGTATACCGATGGTCAGGGCTATATCTATATGATGAAAGAAGCCCGTGGGCGTTCCGATTCTGGCGGTAACTTCCTGATGAGCAAACAGATTGATGACTGGTACTTTGAGCTGAACTCGTTGGTCGAAGACGGCACTACCCTGTTTGCCGACGGTGACAACGTGAATGTAGGCGGTCGTACCTACCACGGTCGTAAGATGGAACAGGATAAAAACGTCGTCTATCTGCGTCCGGTCGTGAACTGGAAGCCAACATCTGAGCTTTCTTTCTCCGCGGCAATGGAATCGAACGTGGTGAACAACGCTTACGGTTATACCAACAGCAAAGGCGAGTTTGTCGATCAGTCTGACCGTACCGGCTATGGTTTAACCATGACTTGGGATACCACTAAAGGTGACCCGGATAATGGCGTTATCTTTAACCTGAATACTGCCTATTTAGATGCCAATAACGAAGACGATTTCACCGCAGCAACCAACATTTGGTGGAAGAACTTTGAAGTGGGCTATATTTATGCGCACAACAAAATTAGCGATTTTGCGGGCGTAGTCTGTGAAAACAACTGCATTATTCAGGAAGAAGGCACCTACGATATTCATACAATCCACGCCTCTTATTGGATTAAAGACGTGATGAATATGGAAAACTTTAATATTTATCTGGGAACCTATTACTCTAAAATCCAGAGTGACCAGGAAATTTCTACAGACGACGATCGCTACGGCGCACGCGTTCGCTTCAAATACTACTTCTAAAAAACAAAGGCCTCTGCAAGCAGAGGCCTTTTTCTTCGGTGGGCCTGATAAGCGTAGCGCCATCAGGTTCTTTAGCACACATTGCCGGATGGCGACTAGCGCCTTATCCGATCTACATAAATAGCGCCAGCTTACGCCAGATAAAACACTTCTTTTAGCTCTGCGCTCACTGGGCTGTTATCCGGATTCGACGGCATCACATCGGTCATGTGCTTCCACCAGCGCTGGCACACATCGGTATTTGCTACCGCGTTCCAGCGCTCCTCAGACTCAATTTCCACGGTAGCAAACAGCAGATTGCGTACTTCATCGAGATAAATCGCGTAATGGTGCGCGCCGTGGGCTTTCAGCACGGCTTCTAGCTCCGGCCAGATTGGGCTGTGGCGGCGCTGATATTCTTCGTGGGCGTTGGCGTTAACCTGCATCACAAAGGCTTTGCGGATCATAATGCCTCCAAGTACAGCTCACGAACTTCGTCGCGGCTGGCGGTGCGTGGGTTGCACGGCGCGCAGGGGTCCGCGAGCGCTTTATCCAGCCATCCTTCGATATCAGCTTTGGTCACACCCAACTGACTGAAGCCTGCTGGAATACCCACGCGTGCGCTGAGCTTGCGGATAGCGTTGATGGCTTCCATGCTTGCCGCTTCATCGCTCAGAGCGCGAGTATCAACGCCCATGGCCTGCGCAACTCGAGCAAAGCGGGAAACCGCATTTGGACGGTTAAAGTTCTCGATGATCGGCAGCAGAATAGCGTTGCAGACGCCGTGCGGCAGATTATGGGTTGCGCCCGGCTGGTGCGCCAGCGCATGGACGAGTCCCAGACCGGCGCTGTTAAACGCCATCCCTGCCAGATACTGCCCAAACGCCATCTGTTCGCGGGCTTCTAGGTTATGGCCATCATCTACGGCTTTTGGCAGCCAGAGGGTGATGAGGCGAATCGCTTCCAACGCGTTGGCATCGGTTAACGGGTGCGCACCCACCGACACGTAGGCTTCAATTGCGTGGGTCAGCGCATCCATCCCGGTGGCAGCGGTGACCGAGGCAGGGATATCGAGCATCACGCTGGCATCGTCAACGGCGATATCTGGAATAATATTGGAGTCGATAATCACCTCTTTCACCTGGCGGGCGCTATCGATGATGACTGCGTTGCTGGTCATCTCTGCGGCAGTACCCGCCGTGGTGTTAATGGCGACTAGGTGCACGCCCGCGTTAACCACTTTACCGACACCGGAGTAAGCGGTGGAAGGGCCGGGATTTGCGGTCAGGATTTTTACCGCTTTGGCGGTATCAATTGGGCTGCCGCCGCCGAAGGCAATGATGTAGTCACAAGATTCAGCCTGATACGCCGCGTAGCCTTTTTGCACTAACTCTTCAGTAGGATTTGGGAAGACCTCATCGAACAGATGGTAAGACATTTTATGCGCGTCCAGCGCAGTGAACAGGCTGTCTAGCAGGCCCAGCTTGACCAATTGACCATCGGTGACGATTAGCGCTTTGCCCCACTGCTTACCCGCCACCAGATTAACCATATCGCCGATTGCGCCCGCGCCGTGAAGGCTGATTTTTGGCAGTGCCAACATAAAGCTCATGATAATGCTCCTTAATTACGATTTTACAAATTCGCTTTCCCCCTCACCCTAACCCTCTCCCCAAAGGGGCGAGGGAACCATTCCGTTTTCGCCCTCCCCCCCCTTTGGGGAGAGAGCCGGGATGAGGGGGTTAATTCCGTCTTCGCTGCATGATGCGGCGGGTGATAATTGGCAGAGAAATCACCACAATCAGCATCGCGCCAATAATTATCGACATGACGATGCCAGGGACGTTAAGCAGGCTCAGGCCGAAGGTGACTAGCCCCATCAAGAATGCGGCAATAATCACGCCGACCATGCTGCCGGAACCACCCAAAATATTGATGCCGCCAAGCACCGCCATGGTGACCACCGCCAGTTCCCAACCCATGGCAATCGTCGGTCGTGTACTACCCAGGCGTGAAGTCAGCAGCACCGCAGCTAGGCCGGACATCAGACCAACCAGCGCAAACAGCAGCAGGTTGTGACGTTTGACGTTAATACCGGAATACCACGCTCCGGTTGGGTTATTGCCGATGGCGTAAGTGCGGCGGCCAAAGTTGGTTTTGTGCAGCAGGAAGGCGAACAGGGCGGCGAGCACGATGAATAGCGCGAACTCGAACGACAGCGCGCCCCACACGTAGCCTTGACCAAACCAGGCGAAACTCTCCGGGTATTTATTCAACGCCTGATCGCCCAACAGAATGTAGGTGATCCCGCGATACAGGCTCATGGTGCCAATGGTGATGACGATGGAAGAGAGATTAAAGCGCGTCACGAGCAGGCCGTTGAATAACCCGCACAGTAACCCAACGCCCAGCCCCACGCAGACCAGCAGCGGCGTATCGACGCCAGCGGCGGCGCAAAAACCCATCAGCGTTGAGCTCAGTGCGATGGTTGAAGCGACGGAAAGATCGATTTCGCGGGCAATAATCAGCATCGCCATCGGCAGCACGATGATCGCTTTTTCGGTAAAATTGAAGGTGGCGTCCGACAGATTCCAGATATTGAGGAAATAGGGCGAGGCCAGCGCGTTTATCACAAAGACCAGCAGCGTCACCGCCAGCAGAAAGCCTTCCCAGCACAGCAGCCGCGCAAAGAACGGCGACGTTCTGGCCTTGGTGTTAATGTCTTCAGGCATCATTATTTTGCTCATGAGCGTACCGCCTGTTTTTGTCGGGCTAGCGCGGCATCGCGCAGGATCAGCCGTCCTTTACGTTTATTGCCGCGTTCATTCAGCAGCACTGCAATCACAATCACCGCGCCGGAAATTGCCATTTGCCAAAACGGAGAAATGCCGATGACCGGCAACGCATTGTTGATGATGCCGAGGAACAGCGCGCCGCACAGACAGCCGACGACGCGCCCGGTGCCGCCCATGGTGCTGATACCGCCAATCACGCAGGCTGCGACAACCTGAAGTTCGAAGCCGTTGGCGACATCGACATAGGCGACGGCGAAGCGGGAAATCCACAAATAGCCGCAAAAACCCGCCAGCGCCCCGGAGAGGCAGAAGCTGACGAACTGCATTTTTCCCGCGTTGATGCCGGTGTAATACGCCGCGGTAGCGTTACCGCCGGCGGTGTACAGCGCCCGCCCGGTGCGGCTAAAGCGCAGGAAGTAACCCACTAGCAGCAGCGCAGCGATGGCAAACCAGCTTAGTACCGGCAACCCCAACAGCGCGGCGCGCGGCAGGCCGAGGAAATCGGGGCTCATTTGGTGCGAGTTAACCCAGCCGCCGTCGGACAGTAAAAAGATAATGCCGCGATAAATGCTCATGGTACCGAGCGTCACTACTATTGCCGGAATACCCAGTTTCCACACCAGTAACCCGTTAATCATGCCCATCACCAGCCCCAGCGCAGTTGCCAGTAGCAGCAGCGCGAAGACCGGGATCGTGGGGTAGTGGAAGTTGAGCAAGGCGACAATCATGCCGGTCAGCGCCAGATTAGCGGCCATCGACAGGTCGATGCCTTTGGTCAGCAGCACCATCATCTGGCCCAGCGCGAGGATAATTAAGATGGCGGTGTCGTTAAACATTTCCACCAAGTTTCCCGGTGATATGAACGACGGCACGCGGCTGCCAATCGCCGCCACCATCAAGATAATGACGCCCGCGAGCAGCGCTTCGCGGTGTTTAAACAAGGATTGCCACATTATGCTGCCTCCTTACCGGCACCGCTCGCGGCGCTGACGATGGTCTCTGCGGTGGCTTCACCGGCCAAGTATTCAGCGACCATCAGCCCTTCGTGCATCACGATAATGCGGTCAGCCATGCCCATGACTTCTGGCAACTCGGACGACACCATAATCACCGCCAGACCCTGCGCCACCAACTCGGACATAAACTGATGCACCGCGGCCTTCGAGCCGATATCAATGCCTTTGGTCGGTTCATCAAGGATGATCACCTGCGGATGCGTCGCCAGCCATTTGGCGATTACCACTTTTTGCTGGTTCCCCCCGGAGAGTGTTTCTACCGGCTGACGCCAACTGGAAGCTTTAACCTGCAGACGGCGCGCGTACTCGTCGGCCAGCTGCCACTCTAGGGCATCGTTTAACACACCGCGTGGGTTAAGCTTGTTTAGCTGAGGCAGACTGATGTTCTGCGCAATCGGCAATTCGATAATTGCACCCTGCTTTTGCCGTTCTTCCGGCACGCAGACAATCCCGGCGTTGATGGCATCGGCGGGCTGGCGGAAATGCACCGGCGAACCGTTAAGCACGATTTCACCGCAAGATGGATGTGATACGCCGGAGAGCGCCTGCATCAGTTCTGTGCGCCCGGCACCGACCAGACCATAGAAACCGAGAATCTCACCCTTGCGCAGCGTGAAGTTGATATGGGCAAATTCGGTGGGATGGCACAGGTCTTTGACCGCCAGTACCTCTGCGCCCTTTTCACAGGCGACTTTTGGGTAGGTTTGCGTGATGGCACGACCGACCATCATGGCGACCATCCGCTCCTCGGTAATTTCGTTTATCGCGCCGGAACCGACGTACACGCCATCGCGCAGGATGGTGTAGTGATCCGCCAGCTCAAAAATTTCGTCAAATTTGTGCGAGATAAACAAGATGGCTTTGCCTTCTTGCTTGAGCCGTTCAACGATTTGATAAAACTCGAGGATTTCGTGCTGAGAAAGCGCGGCGGTAGGCTCGTCGAGGATCACCACCTGCGCGTCAAATGACAGCGCACGGGCAATAGCGACCATATGACGTTGGGCAATGCTGAGTGTTTTTAATATGGCGCGCGGGTCAATCTGCACATCAAGGCGAGTCAGGATCTCGCGCGCTTTTTGGTGCATGGCAGGCCAGTCGAGCTGTTTCAGCCAGCCCTTATGCAGGTACTGGCCGACAAAAATATTTTCGGTGACCGAGAGTTCATCGAACAGCACAGTTTCCTGATGAATGGCGGTTATACCGACTCTGTGCGCCGCATCCGGCGTCGGCAGTGAAATGGGAATAGCTTTATAAAGGATTTCGCCCTCTTCGGGCTGATAGATGCCGGTCATCACTTTGACCAGCGTAGATTTTCCTGCGCCGTTTTCGCCAATTAAAGCGGTGACTTTACCGGGCCACAGATCGAGCTGCACGTTTTCAAGTGCGCGCACGCCGGGGAAAACTTTGGTGATCCCCTTAAGCTGCAACAAAGGTGTCGACATGATAGTTCTCCATCACAGGGGATTTTGTAGGGCGGGTAAGCTGTAGCGCACCCGCCGTTTTGCCGGATGGCGCTCGCGCTTATCCGGCCTACAAAACGCATCAGAAGATTTTTGAGAACTTATCAATGTTGCTGGCATCGTAGACGAACGGCTCAGACATCGCGCCATTTCCGTCCGCATCCAGCTTCACTTTGCCCAGCTTGCCCATACTGGCTTCGGTTTTGGTCGCTGAGCCTTTCACGAGATCGTCGGCAAGGTAAGTGGCAGCATAGCCCAGATCGATAGGGTTCCAGATGGCGAAGCTCTTGCTGGCGCCGGACTTAATAGCCCCGG
Organism: Kluyvera sp. STS39-E; assembly: GCF_040932435.1. Lineage (NCBI taxonomy): Bacteria > Pseudomonadati > Pseudomonadota > Gammaproteobacteria > Enterobacterales > Enterobacteriaceae > Kluyvera > Kluyvera sp. STS39-E. Next base: position 52,724 of record NZ_JBFQGA010000011.1, read on the forward strand.
CCATTTCAGACGGCAGCCCTAGCCCGGTGACGTACACTTTGCCAATCTTGCCTTGGTCTTTCACCGCCTGCGCTGCCGCTACGATCCCGACGGATGACGGCGAGACGATCACTTTCAGGTCCGGGTACGACTTCAGCAGGCCGACCGCTTCGCGGTAGCTCTTATCCGACAGATCGTCACCGTAGGCTACGGTTACCAAGTTGATAGAGGGATAGTTCGGCAGCACTTTTTTCATCTCACCAATCCAGATGTTCTGGTTGGTGGAGGTTGGGGTGGCGCTCAGAATCGCCACGTCACCTTTTTCAACATTCAACGCTTTTAACGCGTCGGCGGCGAGCTTCACGTTGGTTTCGCCAATCAACTGGTTGTTAGACGGGTTCAGGTGAATCTGACGCCCGCCGGCGGCAACGCCGGAATCCCATGACACAACCTTAATGCCGCGCTGCATGGCTTTCTTCAGCACCGGCACCACCGCATCGGGATCGTTGGCGGAAATCGCGATCGCATCGACACCCTGGGCGATCAACCCATTGAGCACTTCGATCTGCGCTTCAGCCGTAGTGGTGGTGGGGCCGGTATAAATCACTTTTACATCGCCTAACTCTTTGGCCGCTTCCTGCGCGCCGACGTTTGCGGCCTCGAAGAAGCCATTGCCTAATGACTTTGCCACAAGGGCAATTTTTACTTCAGCTAAAGCGGAACCGGACAACGCCAGGGCGGCAACGGTGAGGATGAAGCTTGCTTTTATTTTCATTGCTTGTACTCCACGGTTTTGAGTTAGTTGGTTTGCAGGTGACAGATTTTTTCCCCTGTGGATCGCTGCCCGCAGGGGTTATGCGATGTTCTTACTTGTACAGATTTAACGCGCTGGCCATCGGGGTTACGCCAAAACGTTGGCCGAGGGCAATCAGTTCTTGCTGGGTGATGGTCTGTTTCATACCGCCCATCGAGTACACCTTCACCAGTACCTCTGCTGATTTTTCGGCGGTATCAATCAGACCAAAGGTTTCGTCAAGCGTCGGACCGCTGCCGAACACACCGTGGAACGGCCACAGCACCAGCGAGTGCTGCTGCATTGAGGTGGCAGTTGCTTGGCCGATTTCGTCAGTGCCTGGCACCATCCACGGCAGAATACCGACGCCGTCCGGGAAGACCACCAGACACTCGGTGCTGCCTTCCCACAGTTTGCGGGTGATAAACGCACTGTCGTTTTCCAGCACATAGGTCAGCGCGATCAGGTTGGTCGCGTGGCAGTGCATGATCACGCGGTCGACGCCGTTGGTCAGTTTGATACGTTCACAGTGTGACAGGAAATGCGCCGGCAGCTCGGAGGTTGGAACGGCTTCGTGAGTCAGCCCCCACAAAATGTGGTAGCCCGCACCGTCACTATCGACTTTCACCACCCCAAGGTTGGCGGCCGGGTCAAGCTGGACGTTGCGGAAGAATTTACCGGAGCCGGTGACGATAAACGGCGTGTTGGCCAGCATTGGCATCGGCTGGCTCAGGGCGATATAGCGCGGCTTAGCGTGGAAGTCGGCGGTGAACGGGGCGATATCTGCCTCGTCCAGACGCAGGGTTAGGTTGCCGCCGTTACGCTCGTCCCAGCCTTTTAACCAGGCGTCGGAGGTGGCTTTGATCATGCCCTGGACGAACCAGGAATCGGTGATGGTTTGCATAGTCTTGTTGTCCTGTGTGCTGATGCCCGATGGCGCTTCGCTTATCGGGCCTACAATGGCTATTTTCGTAGGCCGGATAAGGCGAAGCCGCCATCCGGCGATCGGTCTCGGTTATTGACGCGTGCTCAAAATTTCTTTCTCGTAGCTCCGCACGCTCTCCAGCCACTGGCTGCCCGCTGGCGCATCGTTACGCTGGCAGTACATTTCCCATACCGCCTGCCACGGCAGGCATTTCTGCTCTTCCAGCAGCGCCAGACGGGCGGTGTAGTCGCCGTCTACTTCCAACTGACGAAGTTGCTCGGTTGGCTCCAGCAGTGCGCGCAGCAAGGCTTTCTTCATGTTGCGAGTGCCGATAACCCACGCCGCGATGCGATTGATGGAGGCGTCGAAGAAGTCGAGTCCAATGTGCACACGGTCAAACAGATCGTGGCGGATGATTTCGCTGGCGATGGCCTGAGTTTCGTCATCCAACAGCACCACGTGGTCACTGTCCCAGCGCACCGGGCGGCTGACGTGCAACAGCAAGCGCGGTACGTACAGCATGGCGGCGGAGATTTTGTCGGAGATCACCTCCGTTGGGTGGAAGTGACCGGCATCTAGGCACAGCGCGGTCTGGCGGCTGGTGGCGTAACCCATATAGAACTCATTGGAGCCAACGGTATAGCTCTCTGCGCCAATGCCGAACAGCTTGCTCTCCACGGCATCAATGTGATGCGCGGGATCCAGCTTCTCGCTGATGACTTCATCCAGCGCAGCGGCCAGGCGCTGGCGCGGTGCTAAACGGTCCACGGTGACGTCTTTCATGCCGTCTGGGATCCAGATATTCATCACCGACGGCGTGCCCAACTGCTCGCCAAAGTAGGCGGAAACGCGGCGGCTGGCCTTGCAGTGGTCAATCCAGAACTGGCGAACTTTTGGATCGGCGTGAGACAGGGTAAAGCCATCAGCGCTCAGCGGATGTGAAAAACATGACGGATTAAAGTCGAGACCCAGCTTGTGTTTTTTCGCCCACTCAACCCAGTTTTTGAAATGTTCTGGTTTGATTTCATCGCGCGCAACCGGCGTCTCAGATTCCAAATAGATAGCATGCAGATTCAGACGCTTTGGCCCTGGGATCAGGCTCAACGCCTGTTCCAGATCGGCGCGCAGTTCTGTCGCGTTACGCGCTTTGCCCGGATAGTTGCCGGTTGCCTGAATCCCACCCGTTAAATTGCCTTCTGGATTTTCAAAACCCGCAACGTCATCACCTTGCCAGCAGTGCATTGATACAGGTAAGCGGTCGAGCTGGCGTAAGGCTTCTTCGACGTCGATACCGATGGCGGCATAGCGCTGTTTGGCGAGTTCCCAGGCTTGGTCAAGTTGAGTGGTCATGCGCAAAGCTCCTTTGTCTGTCGTTGTTGCTGAAACTGCGCAACGTAGCGGGCAATTTCATGGTCAGGATTAGGGGTAAAGGTGGTGAGGGCGTAGTTTTTACTCACCACCTTGCGGAAATCATCGACGTTGGACAGTTCGTCCAGCGCCATTAATTGGATGCCGATATTGCCAAGCGTGGACGCCTCAATTGGGCCTGCCACCACGCTAATACCGCATGCGTCGGCACACAGCTGGTTGAGCAATGCGTTTTGGCAGCCACCGCCGACAATATGCAGCTGACTAAAGGGTTTACCGCGCAGCTGCGTGAGCTCGTTGAGCACGTCGGCGTAGAGCAGCGCCAGGCTGTCAAAAATGCAGCGCGCGAGCTCAGCGGCGGTGGCTGGAACCGGCTGGGCGGTTTCGCGGCAGGCCGCCTGAATCTCAGCGCTCATATTTGCTGGGTTGATAAAGCGGTCATCGTTTGGGGCGATTAGGCTACGACAGGTTGGCAGCGCCGCCGTTTCGGCGATCAGTTCCGCCAAGTTGCTGATGTTTTGCTCTTTCAGCACGCGCTGTAGCAGCCACAGCCCCATGATGTTTTTGAGCACCCGATAGCGGCCTTCTGCGCCGCCTTCGTTAGTGAGATTGGCACGCTGTGCCTGCTCGCTGGTGTACGGTTTTTTGCTTTCAAAACCCATCAGTGACCAAGTTCCGGATGACAGATAGGCGGCGTCGGCGCTGGCTAGCGGTGAGGCAATCACGGCGCTGGCGGTGTCGTGGCTGGCGACGGCCACAACCGGAATGTCATGACCCTGCGGGCAAATCCAGTGCCCGACCACGTTGCCAGGATGGGTTGGGGTGCCAAACCACGACGCCGGTGCGCCGGTCCAGTTCAGCAGGTCTTCGTCCCAGTTATCGCTATCGATATTGATCAACTGCGTGGTGGTGGCGTTGGTGTATTCCCAGTTCATCTTGCCGGTTAAGCGATAGCCAAAATAGTCAGGGATCAGCAGCGCGTGAGCGGCCTGTGATACCAGCTCCGGCTGTTGCTCAACCAGCGCGCGTAGCTGATAAAGCGTGTTAAACGGCAGAAATTGAATACCGCTGCGGCGATAGATATCGCTTTTGCCCAACTGGTCCATTGCGAGAGCCATCAAGCCATCGGTGCGACTATCGCGATAGGCCACCGGCAGGCCCACTCGCTGGCCATCTTTATTCAGCAGCACGAAGTCCACGCCCCAGGTGTCGATGCCGATACTGTCGATAAGAATGCCTTCATCGCACACCTTATTGAGTCCAGTGCGGATCTCAGCTTCTAGGCCGTCGATATCCCAGGTCTCAAAACCGTCCTGTTTGTGCAGGTTGTTCACGAAACGGTGGATTTCGCGCAGTGATAACGAACGCTGCTCGGCGTCGAAACGCGCCAGCATTACACGTCCGCTTGAGGCGCCTAAATCGACGGCCACGCAATGGCGAAAAGTCATGGTTAGAGTCCTTCTATGAGTCATTACCGCTCAGTCTAGAAAAAGGGCAACGACACAACCTTCTTGCCACTGACAGGCGAAATGGGGCGCTGGCAAGAAAGCAAAGATGAACGTGAGATAGTTCACAAATTGCTGCGAAGAGGCTGTTATTGAGGGGTGTGATGGTGACCGCATTTCCCGATCTTTCCGGCTGTTTCTTGAAAAAATGACCGGGTTTGCAAGCTTTGCTGTCAAAACGTCAAGGTCAGATCTCTCATCGGATATTACTATTCTGATAACCTTTCTCATCTGCCGGGAGTCGTTATGACCGTACTACACAGCGTGGATTTCTTCTCATCAGGTCAGCTACCCGTCGCTATTGAACCACGACTTCCGCAGGCCGCTTTTCCTGAGCATCACCATGATTTCAATGAGATTGTCATCGTTGAACACGGGTCAGGTATCCATGTATTTAATGGTCAGCCGCATACCATTTGTGGAGGCACGGTTTGCTTCGTCCGCCACTTTGACCGACACCTGTATGAACACACCGATAACCTGTGTCTGACCAACGTGCTGTACCGCGCGCCGGATGCTTTCCAGTTTTTGTCAGGTCTCAATAAACTGCTGCCGCAGGAGCAGGATGGCCATTACCCTTCACATTGGCGTGTGAACCAGAGTACGCTGCAGCAGGTCAGGGCCATTGTCAGCCAGATGGAAGAGGTGAAGGACAGCACCGATATGATGTCGCTGGCGAATCGGGAAATTCTGTTCATGCAACTGTTGGTTGTGCTGCGCAAGGGCAGTCAGGAGCAAGGGGCAATGGATAACGATGCCCGCCTCAATCAGTTGATGGCATGGCTGGAAGAGAACTTTGCGCAAGAGGTTTGCTGGGAAGGGCTGGCTGAAGATTTTTCTCTCTCATTGCGTACCCTGCACCGCCAGTTGAAGCACTGTACCGGCCTGACGCCACAGCGCTATCTCAACCGTCTGCGCCTAATCAAGGCGCGTCATCTGCTGCGGCACAGTGACGACAGCGTCACCGATATTGCCTATCGTTGCGGCTTTGGTGACAGCAACCATTTCTCGACGTTGTTCCGCCGGGAATTTAACTGGTCGCCGCGGGACATCCGCCAGGGGCGAGATACGATGCTTCAGTAACGCGAGGGTAATCACCGTTTTTTACCGAAAAACGGCTAATAATAGAGAGTTATTAGCCGTGAGGTATCCGCGTGTCAGGCCAGTTAATTCTTCGAAAATCCGATTTTTTTGCTCGCCCGACGCAGGCTGTTGCGGTGGCTGACCGCTATCCGCAGAATGTTTTTGCCGAACATACCCACGACTTTTGCGAACTGGTGATGGTCTGGCGTGGCAACGGGCTGCACATCCTAAATGACCGTCCCTACCGCATTACTCGCGGCGATCTCTTCTACATTCGCGCCGAAGACAAACACTCCTACGCTTCTGTTAACGATCTGGTTTTACAGAATATTATCTATTGTCCGGAGCGCTTAAAGCTCAATCTTGACTGGGTGTCTCATATTCCTGGATTGCACGGCTCGCATTGGGCTCCGCACTGGCGTATCGGCAGCACCGGTATGGCCCAGGCGCGACAGATCATGACCCAGCTTGAGCAGGAGAGCCGTAAAGACGATGCGCTGGCAAACGAGATGTCGGAGCTGCTGTTTGCCCAGTTGGTGGTGTGCCTGACGCGCCATCGCTATGCCACGGATAATCAGGCCGCAACGCAGAGCGAAGCGCTGCTTGATAAGCTGCTGACGGTGCTGGCAGGCAGTCTCAATCGTCCCTTTGTGCTGGATACTTTTTGCGAACACCATGGTTGCAGCGAACGCACGCTGCGCCAACAGTTTCGCAGTCAGACCGGCATGACGGTGAACCATTACCTGCGTCAGCTGCGCATCTGCCACGCGCAGTATTTACTGCAGCACACTGAAATGCTGATTGGCGAAGTGGCGATGCAGTGCGGGTTTGAGGACAGCAACTATTTCTCGGTGGTATTTAACCGGGAAATTGGCGTGACGCCGGGACAGTGGCGGCAGCGCAGCCGGGTTGCGGCGTAGCGTCGTTCCCACTCTATACAATCCCGGCGTCGCATGTTTTTACATCACCCCAAGCAAACGCGGCAGGAATAGCGTCAGTTCAGGGATATAGGTGATCAGCAGCAGTACGGTGATGATCGCGATATAGAAAGGCATTAATGGCCTCAGCACCTCTTCCACTTTTACCTTGCCCACGCTTGCCCCGACGTACAGGCCGCTACCCACCGGCGGCGTAATGGTGCCGATTGCTAGGTTGTAGATCATCACAATGCCGAAATGCACCGGGTCGACGCCCAGTTGGGTCATAATCGGCAGCAGGATTGGCGTGAAAATAAGAATGGCCGGGCCGATATCCATAAATGCGCCGATGATCAGCAAGAAGACGGTTATCACCAGCAAAATCATCGCCTTGCTTTCTGAAATGCCGAGGATCATCTCACTTAACGCGGTGGGAATATTGGTTATCGACATGGAGAACGACATGGCTGATGAGGTGGCGAGCAGGAACATAATAATGCCGGTCATCACTACCGTCTGAATAAATACCGACGGCATATCTTTGAGTTTCAGCGTCTTATAGCACACTAGGGTCAGGAACAGCGTATAAACCACCGCAATGGCAGAGGCTTCAATTGCTGTAAAGACGCCCTTCACGATACCACCAACGATGATGACGATGAGCAGCAGACTTGGTACGGCTTCCAGCGTGACCTTCAGCGCCATGCCTTTCTGTAAGGCAAAAAAGACGCGATAGTTATTGCGCTTTGCGACCACCCACGTCACCGCCATACAGCCCACGCCCCACAGAATGCCGGCCACCATACCTCCGGCAAACAGCGCGGCGATTGAGGTTCCGCCGCTGGCCAGCGCATACAGGATGAACGCGGTGGTGGGCGGGATCAGCATTCCGGTTGGCGCGGAGGCAATATTCACCGCTGCCGCGAAGCTGCGGCTGTAACCTTCTTTGGCACTCATTGGCACCAGCACGCCGCCGATTGAGGTTGATGCGGCAATGGCGGAGCCGGAGATGGCACCAAACATCATATTGCCGACGATATTGGTGTAAGAGAGCGAGCCGGGCAGGCGACCAGTGAACAGTTTGGCGAAGTTCACTAGCCTAGTAGCAATGCCGCCGCTGTTCATGATAACGCCGGACAGCACAAAGAACGGTACTGCCAGTAGCGCGAAGCTATCGAGGCTGGAGAACATTTTCTGCGCGGTAGCGAACATCGAAATATCAAACGGTAGCACCAGCATCATCGTGCTGCACGACGCGATGACGATGCAGATACCAATAGGCGCGCCCATCGCTAGCAGGACGACGAAGACGCCAATTAGCGTTAACGAAGCGGTAATCGGATCAATCATGTTGTTTCTCCACATGCAGCGGGGAAGAGCGGGTCAGGGCGCGCAGTGAGTCGGCGATATTCAGCACGCTGTAAACAATGATCAGCACGCCGGCAATCGGCAGCGCGTAGTAGACTTGGCCCATCGGAATACCCAGTGCGGGGGAGATTTGCAGCATTGAGATGGCGGAAATCTTCAGGCCGCCAATGATCAAAATCCAGATTGAGAAAGCCATAAAGGTCAGTTGCAGGATGATCATCCACACGTTGCGGACCTGCGCGGAGACCTTGTCGACTAAGATGGTCAGGCTGATATGCTGCTGTTTACCGGCGACGTAGGCCATACCGAGCATGGAGATCCACACCAGCGAGAAGCGCAGCAGCTCTTCGGTGATGGTGCTGGGCTGGCCGACAATGTAGCGGCTAATAACCTGCCAGCAGGAGACGGCAACCATCATTGCCAAAACCAGGCAGCAGACGACTTCCAGTAGTCGATCGAGTCCTTTTCTGATTATTTCCATTTTTTGTCCTTAGAGATCAGTGTTTCGCGGCCTGAATTGTCTGATAGAGCGCATCCAGCTGCGGGCGATTCTTCAGCTCGGCATAGATAGGCTGAACCGCCTGCTGGAAGGGTTTGATATCGATATCAAAGAATTCGACGTTAAAGTCCTTCACCGCCTGCTGTTTGGTCTTCTCTATTTCGGCATCCCATGCGGCTTTTTCAAATTCAATAGAGGCCTTGATAGCGTCGTTGACGATGCGTTGCTGCTCTGGCGTTAACTTTTCCAGCGTCAGCGAGCTCATTAGCAGAATGTCGGGAATACGGGTGTGCATATCGTAGGAGTAATAGCGGGCAACTTCGCCGTGACGGGCGATAGTGAGGGCGAATTCGTTGTTTTCAGCGCCGTCCAGAATGCCTTGCTGCAAGGAGGTATAGACTTCGGCCTGGCTCATGGCGATAGGGGAGGCCCCCAGCAGTTTGAGCGTACGGATGGCGGTGTCGCTTTGCATCACGCGGATTTTTTTGCCCTTTAAATCGTCGATGCTGCGTACCGGCGCTTTGCTCATGTAGAAGTTACGCGCGCCAGAATCGTACCAACCGACGCCCACAAAGCCTTGCGCTTGGGTGGACTGATAAACGGGGGTCATTACATCGGGGTTATCCATCACCTTGTAATATTCATCGCGGTCGGCAAACAGGTAGGGAAGGGAGAAAATTCCATACATCGGGGAGAAGCTTTCCATCAGTCCGGAAGATACTTTGGTGATATCCACCACGCCAACCTGGGTGAGTTCAACCAGCTCGCGTTCGCCGCCTAGCTGGCCGTCAGGGAAGTACATTACCTTAATGTCACCCTGGGTCTTCTCCTCGATCTGGTTGCCCAGAAAGCGCAGCGCATCTTTCACCGGCTGGCTGTTTTCCGCATAGGCAAGACGCAGTACGGTCTCGGCATGCAAAAAGGCAGGCAGTGACAGGCAGCAGAGCAGGAGCATTTTGACTGTCCGTAGTAATTTCATATAACCCTCAACGTTTGATAGTTCTGGGGCGAAATTACCTGTTAATACCTATGATGACCTTGCGGTTATTGCCAACAGTTGCGCTAAGGTGGCAAAAAAGGCGTGTTTGCATCTATCGGTGTCAAAATGTGAAATTTTAAGAATTCATCAATTCGGTTAACGAAAAGCGCCCAGATTTTCACGGACATAACAAATCGTTATAACCTTATAAAAACTACGGCATTGATAATCATTTTCAATATCATTTAAATAACTATAATGAACCAACTGATTACGCGGCGTTAACAGGTTTGCCGCCCGACAATAATGGAGATGATTATGAGCTATACCCTGCCATCACTGCCTTATGCGTACGATGCCCTGGAACCGCACTTCGACAAACAGACGATGGAAATCCATCACAGCAAACACCACCAGGCTTACGTCAACAACGCTAACGCAGCGCTGGAAAGCCTGCCGGAGTTCGCTTCTCTGTCTGCAGAAGAACTGATCGCCAAACTGGATCAGCTGCCAGCTGACAAGAAAACCGTTCTGCGTAACAACGCTGGCGGCCACGCTAACCACAGCTTCTTCTGGAAAGGCCTGAAAAAAGGCACCACCCTGCAGGGCGACCTGAAAGCGGCTATCGAGCGCGACTTCGGTTCCGTTGATAACTTCAAAGCTGAATTTGAAAAAGCAGCAGCAACCCGCTTCGGCTCCGGCTGGGCGTGGCTGGTGCTGAAAGGCGACAAACTGGCTGTGGTTTCTACCGCAAACCAGGACTCCCCGCTGATGGGTGAAGCTGTTTCCGGCGCATCGGGTTTCCCAATTGTGGGTCTGGATGTATGGGAACACGCTTACTACCTGAAATTCCAGAACCGCCGCCCGGACTACATCAAAGAGTTCTGGAACATAGTGAACTGGGACGAAGCAGCAGCGCGTTTCGCCGCTAAAAAATAATTTGCATTGCCGGTCTGTAGAAGCGAGTCTGATGGCTCGCTTTTTTTGTATCCGCCTAAGGAGCAGCAGATGCATCATCCGGTTGACGTGTTTATAGGTAAGATTCGCGACTACGACGGTAGCCGCCCGAGCGCAATTGCCAAAGTGCAGGTAGACGGTGAGCTGGAGCTGACCGAACTGGGGCTGTTGGGCGATGAACAGGCCGAGAAGAAAATCCACGGCGGCCCGGATCGTGCGTTATGCCAGTATCCTCGTGAACATTATGCCGAGTGGTCGCGAGAGTTCCCTGAGCAGGCGGCCCTGTTTTGCGCGCCAGCGTTTGGTGAAAACCTGTCAGCCGAGGGGATGACCGAACATAATGTCTTTATTGGCGATATCTACCGCTGGGGCGAGACTTTAATCCAGGTGACCCAGCCACGCTCCCCGTGTTTTAAGCTCAATTTCCATTTCGCGAGCGGCGATATGGCCTCCCTGATGCAAAACAGTGGCAAAACCGGTTGGTTGTATCGGGTGATTGCGCCGGGCAACGTGTCCAGCGATGCCCCCCTTGAGCTGGTGTCACGACTGAGCGATATCTCGGTGCATGAGGCGGGCGTTATCGCTTGGTCGATGCCGTTTGATGATGACCAGTACCACCGTTTGCTGAGCGCGGCGGGGCTGTCGGCAAGTTGGAGTCGAACGATGCAAAAGCGTCGCTTAAGCGGCAAGATTGAAGATAATTCCCGACGTTTGTGGGGTAAGTAGGCCGGATAAGGCATAGCCGCCATCCGGCAATGTGCGCGGCAATGCCTGATGGCGTTACGCTTATCAGGCCTACGGCCGTTAGCCGCATAAAAAATCGGCCTGCATAAGCAGGCCGATGGTTTTTTAGGTTCGCTTATAGAGCGGTAGCCAGAGCGTCAGGCGTAAACCGCCGAGCGGACTGTCGTCGGCTTTGACCCAACCACGGTGCTGTTGAATCGCGCTTTCCACGATTGCCAACCCCAGCCCCGTCCCGCCAGACTCGCGATCGCGCGCTTCGTCGGTGCGGTAGAACGGACGGAAAATTTGCTCTCTGTCGTCCGGGCTGACGCCTGGACCATCATCGTCAACATGGACGGTGATGCCGTCTTTATCGACGGAGAAGCTCACGGCAATTTTGGTATGCGAGTAACGCAGCGCATTGCGGACGATGTTCTCTAGCGCACTTTCCAGCGCGTTCGGGTTGCCGTAAAGCGGCCAAGGTCCTGGCGGATAATCGACGCTAAACGATTTCCCCATCTGCTCGGCTTCAAACGCGGCGTTGTCCAGCACTTCGCCCCACAGCTGATTGGCCTTCAGCGTTTCGCTCAACAGCGCATTTTTTTGCTGATTACGCGACATAACCAGCATGTCGTTAATCATGCTGTCGAGGCGCTGGGCTTCCGTTTCGATTCGTTCCAGTTCTTTGCTTTCACCACTGCGGCGACGCAGCAGCGCGGTCCCCAACTGCAGGCGCGTAAGCGGCGTGCGTAGCTCGTGGGAGATATCGGAAAGCAGACGCTGCTGTGCGGTCATCATCTGCTCCAGCGCCATCACCATCTGGTTAAAGCTCGCACCGGCGGCTAAAAACTCCTGCGGCCCGGCCTCTAGCTCAGGATGCTGACGCAGGTTGCCCTGAGCCACTTCATCGGCGGCATTTTTCAGTTTACGTGCCGGTTTTGCCAAGCTCCACGCCAGCCATAGCAGCAGCGGCGCGCTGACCAACATGGTCACGATAAGCAGCAATAGCGGCCTGTCGAACAGCAGGTTGATAAAATCGGACTGGGAACTGCTGGCTGGGCGAATCAGGTATAGCTGGTAGTTATCTTCACCGTCACGGATAGAAAATGGCCCAACCAACTCTACGCGGCCGTATTTTTTCTTCTGTGGATGATCGGAATTATCAGACTGCCCGATGAAGTTACGGATAATCTGCATTTCGTTGCGCTCAGCGCCGATCACGCGACCTTCGCTGGTGACCAGCAGCAGCCGCTGGCCTGGAGGTGCCCATTTATCAATTGCGCGGAACAGGCGACGCCACCACATCAAATCATTTGGAGGGTCGTTAGCCAGCTCTTCTTCAACGTGCTGCTCGATCATCAAGCCTTGGCGCTGCTCGCTATCCAGCAGCTCCGTCATTTGGCGTGAGTCGAGTTTTGGCAGCATCAAAACCAGCATCAACACCAGCGCTAGCGTGAGCCAGAAGATGGCGAAGATGCGTGCGGTTAAACTTCCAATCATGAAGCGGAGACCATCAGGTAGCCACGGCCACGTAAGGTTTTAAACCATGGGTGACCATCTTTACGCTCAGGCAGCTTCCGGCGCAGGTTGGAAATGTGCATATCAATAGCGCGGTCGAACGGCGTTAAGCGTTTGCCCAGCACTTCCTGGCTCAAATGCTCGCGTGAAACGACCTGGCCTAGGTGCTGTGCAAGCAGATAAAGCAGGGTAAATTCGGTACCGGTCAGTTCCAGTGTCTGACCATCAAAGCTCGCTTCCTGGCGGCCTGGGTTCAGGCTCAGGGAGTCAACTTCTACGGTTGGCGAACTGGAATCGCTATTTTGCTGCTGTTCGCTCCAGTGTGAACGGCGCAAAATAGCGCGAATACGTGCAACAAGTTCGCGATCGTTAAATGGTTTAGGCAAATAGTCATCTGCGCCCAGTTCAAGGCCCAGTACGCGATCCAGCTCGCTTCCGCGTGCAGTCAGCATGATGACAGGTGTCTGGTGTGTCTGTCGTAATTCTTTAAGCGTGTCGATACCGTTCTTTTTCGGCATCATCACGTCGAGTAAAAGTAGGTCGATGCTATCATCAATCAACGCTAACGCCTGCTCACCATCGTGGGCAACCAGAACGTTAAAGCCTTCCATATCAAGAAGTTCCTTGAGAAGTGAAGTCAATTCACGGTCATCATCAACTAACAAAATTTTATTCATATTTTATTCCCTCCGAGGCAGAAATTACGTCATCAGGGCTTGCTAATCCATGACTTTACGTTGTTTTACACCCCCTGACGCATGTTTGCAGCCTGAATCGTAAACTGTCTCTCGTTGATTCGCGACACAAAAGTTTTTGGGAGCATGTGATGCGCAATGTTATCGCTGCCGTCATGGCCTCAACGCTGGCATTCAGTGCACTAAGCCAGGCAGATGAAGTCGTCACCAGCGTTAACTGGCACCCGGCGGAGGCTAATCCGCTAAGTAGTGGCCAGGGCCATATGTTCGACGGTATTAGTTTAACCGAACATCAGCGCCAGCAAATGCGCGATCTGATGCACCGGGCACGACACGAACGTCTACCCGTTAATGTTAGCGAAATGGAGACAATGCATCGCCTTGTCACCGCAGATAAATTTGATGAAGCCGCTGTGCGCACTCAGGCCGAAAAAATGGCCGAGGAGCAAGTGAACCGCCAAGTTGAAATGGCGAAGGTGCGTAACCAGATGTACCGTCTGCTTACGCCAGAGCAGCAAGCGGCTTTAAACGAGAAGCACCAGCAGCGTATGGAGCAGCTGCGTGATGTTGCACGGATGCAACAAGGTTCGAGTAAAACCCTGTTTAGTAGCAATACCCGTAGCAACCAGTAACAACCCTGTTTTTCCTTGCCATAGACACCATCCCTGTCTTCCCCCACATGATGTGGGGGTTTTTTTTATCAATAACTTACGTATAACCTCAAGTAAAAACAGCTACTTATAAAATGCTGGAGCCAGCCTGAGCCGTTTTGAATTTCCCAGAGTGTGGACACAATGTGGACACTCCGGGTCACTCCTATCTTAAAGCGATACGCCACCGGCAAGCGGATTTAGTGAGACAGCATTTTGCAGATAGTCTGGCGACAGATGCGCGTAAACCATCGTTTGCTGGATGCTGGCATGTCCTAAGATCTGCTGTAGCGCGATAATATTTCCCCCATTCATCATGAAATGACTAGCGAAGGTATGACGCAGAATATGTGTTGCCTGGTTCGGTGGTATATCTGGTTTTACCGCCTTCAGTATCAGACAAAATTTTTCATAGTCCACTTTAAACAGTTTCGCGCTTGCCTCCTTCTTGATCAGTTTTTCCAGTTCCGCAGAAATTGGAACTGTGCGCTTTTTCCCGTTTTTGGTCTTCAGGAAAGTCACGCGGCAATTGACGATCTGAGAAGGCTTTAACGTTGCCAACTCAGACCATCGTGCGCCGGTACTGACACCAAGAAGGGCAATCAATCTTGCATCGCCGGTTAAGGCATTTAGTAAGCTGCTGATCTCTTCCTTTTCCAGAAATGTCATTTCTGGGTTTTCTTCTGCCAGTGGTGGTAGTCCATGCACTGGATGTACGCCGGAAAACTCTTCTAATTGAATCAACTTGGTGAACATGCCTGAAAAACGGTACATATCACGGTTAATTGTTGATGCCTTGATACCGTCACGAAGTCGCATAGAACGGTAGTCCATCAGAAGCCGTTTGCTCACGCGGCTAACGGGTATGTCACCGATGCCGCCGATCGTCTTCGTGAGGTGGTTAAATTCCTTCTCACCGTGTTCATGGTTTTGACCGTGATACTTCCACCAGGCATCCAGTAATTCAGATAGAGATCTGCGATCTGCTCTCTGGCCCGCCCATTCCTTCTGATTAGCGTTCGCTAATGTGTAGCGCTCAAAGGCAACTGCTTCAGCTTTTCTTTCAAATTTCCGGCGGATGCGACGTCCTTCACGCCCGCGCGGTCTGATATCCACTTCATAACGCCCATCATCGAGTCTTTTGATAGTCATAAGACCCTCCGAATAGAGCTTTCAAACTTGCCCGGATTAGTAGTTACTGTCCGAGGTTTCTTACTTACTTCGTTGTAACGCCTGAAATTATATTTCCTTACAAGTAAACAACTTATGTAATAAATATAGGCTCGGTTAATCGTTAGCCAGTTTTGCGGCCTGAGCGTGACGAGGTTGTTTCTTCTTGCCCAGAGTGTGCGACGACCGGGGAAATCTGCCCGGCTTCGGGGGCTGTCTTACCGGTCATTAACCAGAGGGTGTATTTTTCAAAACGTGGTTTAGAGGTAATCATCAGCATATTCGTTAGGCTTGGTTCTGAGTGCCCACCTTCATAGTTTTTTAAAGAACTAAGCGGTATACCAGTGATTTCACAGAAATTTTTTTGCGTAATCTTTTCAGCGGCCCTTATTGCCTTCACTTTTTCGCCCATTTTCATTTGACAAGGTTCCAAAACTAAAACTAAAATCGCCGTCAATGGTTTTACTTTTAAAACCAAGACGGATGTAGCCAGCCAGTTCAGGAACCATCCCGAACCGTTTTAAACCGGCTGGATCTTACAAGGTTAGCATGTAACCAAATGAGGATGAATGATGACGGAGCATGTTGTTAGTGGTTCACAGGATGCAAACACGAGGGTTGATCAGGATAAGGGTTCGCCTTTGACCCCTCATGAAAAAATTGGGTTGGCTGCTGATGTGGCTGTGTTCATGCAAGAAAAAGCCAGAGAGCTTGGTAAAAATCTCTCTGGCAAGAGCATCTCGGATGTTTTGGTTCTTACTGAAATGCTTGGGGGTGAGCTGGCTGATTAAGCGTTTAGCTTTTCGTTCAGCTTCTGTTCAAGCACAGCATAAACATCATCGAAATTAGCGCTGACTTGTGTCCCCGGACCCATAACGCGGGCTTTGATGGCGGACATCTGAGAATCAGGCGCGGATTTGCTTAACACGGTGCAAGTCTGAGCGAATAAGAAGAGAACTTTTTCTTCTGAGGTCATGTTATTTCCTTTTGTATGTAGGTTTACGCCTCATGCCTGTAACCGCATGAGGTGTAAAGAAAATAACACAAAAACCATGCTCATAGCATGGAGTTGCAAAGTAACTAACTGGAGGTTTTATGGAAGCAAGTGATTATGTAATTCAGTATCCACTTGATGCGGTTCATCCTGATAAGTTCGCGGAATTGTTGGGTAAGCCACGCACAGCCGTACAAACCATGATTGAAAAAAATAAACTGCCGGTTATTGAGTTTCGTGATCCGTCAAAGCCAAAAGCGCGCGCGGGTGAAAAGCTGGTCTTTGTTCCTGAGTTCAATCGCGGGGTGCGTGAGGCGTTCTATAACCGCCCGGTTGAACAGCGTGATGCCTGGTTGCTCTGGATGGGCCTTTAATAACCGAAGCTAAGGGATTGATGATGCTTATCCAGATCAACAGCAAAACAGCAATCTATCGCGGCTTCACTATTGTGAAGCTGCCACGCAAAAAGCCGTATTCACGCCAGCGTTACCAAATCACCAAAGATGGTAATTATCTGGGGCTGGACTTCGGATTGTCTCAGGCTCGACAGACTATCGATCAGCTACATCGGGGGCACTAATGACAACTTCAACAGCAGCAGTTATGGAAGCGCGAAACCGTTTGAATGCCAACAGGCAAGATGGTGCGCGCAATATATCGCGTGGCGGTTACGGCCCCGATCATCAATACAGCAGATCGCGTAATGTTGTTCAGGGTATGGCTCTGTCTGATATTGCCCGAAATGGTTTTGAGGTGCGTTGCAAGGAAACGGGTATTCAATTTTCAATTCTTCCGGGCGGCTCAATTTGCGAATTATTCACCGCAGAATTAGAAGCGTACTGGAATAGTGGCGCGCGCTAATTAAATAACTGCAATCTGAATCTATTTATTTACGGCATTTTGCCGGGGCTTCGCTTTGCATTTTTTTAGGGCTTTCATGTCAATCAGTAAAGATTGAGGGGAAATAATGAAGCGAAAAATCGTAACAGCGACAACGGAAATAAGAACTAAAGAGCGTAGTCATTTGCTGGGGCTTTTACGCATTCGACTGATGCTCTTGAAAAATGAAAGCGTCACCACTGACGATATTTTTAAATCCCTCGATTCATGGATAAGTAGTCGTGAATCATTAATCAACAGTGAGATTAATTAAATGAGCATGAATAAACGCAATGAATTCTTTGCCGCGATAATAGCGGGCTATGCGGCTAACCCCCACCTTAAAGGTGAGCTAGCGGATGATGTGATCCGTAAGGTGTGGTCTTTGGCTGATATGGCGGTCTATCACGAAAACCGTGTCGAAAGCCCGAAGCAACGCGCAAAGCGCTGGATTCGTAAAAATTACGTCATTGTTGACACTGAGACTACCGGCCTGGGGCGTGATGCGCGGATTGTTGAAATCGCGATCATCGACTGCATGGGGAGGACATTGCTTAACACTTTGGTTAAGCCGATGTGCGAAATTCCCGCTGAAGCTACGGCGATTCACGGCATAACAAATGAGATGGTTGCCGATGCGCCAATATGGGCGGAACTTATGCCGGAGGTGAGCGAGTTAATCGGCGATCGCTGGATTGCGTATAACGCTCAGTTTGATGATCGGATGATTGAGCAGTCTTCATCCCATATTCCTGAATGTGATTTTCCTATCCTGCTGGGTTCGCCAGAGTGCGCAATGGAGCTTTACGCTGAATTTAATGGCGAATGGGATGATTACCGCCGTAAGTACAAATGGAAAAAACTCGCTGAAGCTGCAAAGGCTCTTGGCGTCCCACCCGTCAACGGCGCACCACACCGCGCGCTTTGCGACTGCCAACTAACGCTGGGCGTAATCCGTGCTATCGCGGAGGTGTCTAATGATTAGCTCCCCTCTTATCTGGGCGGGCGGCAAGTCTCGCGCTATGTCGCATGTACTTGATGCTTTGCCACACGGTGATTGTCTGGTTGAGCCTTTTGTGGGAAGCGGTAGCGTCTTCCTTAACACTGATTACAAAACCTATGTTCTTTGCGATAGCAATGCAGCGCTGATTAATTTCTTTTCAATGGTTAAGCGTAATACTGAGGCGCTTTTAACTGCTTCCGCAAAGATATTCGAAAATGGTAATAATGAGATTCCATATTATGAATATCGCGACGAATTTAATGTAATCAATCGTGAATTTAAATATGACCGCCGAAAATATGATGATGAAGCGTTGGTTAGATATGCGGCGCTGTTCCTTTATTTGAACCGCCATTGCTATAACGGCGTATATCGCGTTAATTTGAAAAATGAATTCAACGTTCCTTTTGGTTTTCGTAAGAAACCAATTTTCCCTGTGGCTGAGATTCAGCATTTTGCTAAAAGAGCGTGGGAAAAGGGCGCTATGTTCCTGCATGGTGATTTCAGAGAAACAATCCCGCTGGCGATTGGTCATTCGGGCTGCGTGGTTTATTGCGATCCGCCATATCTGCCAGCCAGCGAAACTGCGAATTTTACGGCTTACGGCAAGCCATTTACCGATGAAGATCACCGCGCCCTGGTTGCGTTGCTTTCACGCCTCTACAACAACGCACAAATACCCTCTGTCATATCTGGCAGTGATACACCTGAGGCGCACCAAATTTATTACCCGTTCACCCTAAAAGTTTTCGACGTTCGGCGCTCAGTAGGGGCCAAAACTCGCAACCTGGCTGGCGAGGTGATTGGCGCTCTGCGTGTTTGTGATGAATGCGGGCAAGTGGGGCGCGGTTTCTGCGCTACTTGTTGCCCCGCCGTTGCTGGTGATGGCTATGAATCTGGAAGCGATACCTTCTGCTGTCGCAACTGCGAGATCTGCGACTCATACACCGCGCCGGAGGACTTCTGATGAGCTTAGTTGAGGTCGTGGTGACAAAGGTTCTGGACGTTATCCCATGCCGTAATTTCTGGATCATCCGCGTCGAGGTTCTCAGCGAGGGCGGTTACAGCAACGTCGAGATAGTCAGTTATTCCGAACGTGACGCGCGGGAAGTAAGGCCCGGCGACACAGTGACAATCTAGGGTGAGCCGGTGACCCAGGCGCGTCGTGTTCACTCAATGACTACGGATAAACCGGGCTGCTTTAACGAGTCTGCCCGGTACGCCTATCCGTGGAATGAACCCAAGCAGGCCATTGCTGTCGATAAGACTCCCGCTGTTGATCTATATGAATTGGGTCAAGAGCAGGAGTTTTTCGCGTGGGTTGAAGATACCCTCAAGCCACTACCTACATTTATCCGCCGCCGCGTTTCCTCTCGCATAAATGCCGTACACGCTGACAAAGGGCGTCACATCGCAAAGTTAACCCTTCGCAATATCGTGGCGCGTGACCTTCCCCACGTGCGAGCAGTTACAGAGCAATACGCCGTGCCTGTTGGCAGCGACTGGATCATTTCTTCCGAATTAAACCCGCTGTTTCATACGTTTGAAAACCTTCGTGAGTTAACGCGCCGATTCAATCAGTTGGCTGACAGCACGGACGAAGATATTGATTTACTTGCTCAGGATATCGCTATTTATGCAAATGCTGCCTTAGCTGAAGTGAGTGAAAACTGTGCTGCACTTAGCCCTGTGGAGTACAGCAAACGAATGCTGCGTGAAGGCTCAAGGCTGGTTGCTTACTTCAGGCTAATCGCGCCCTGGGCTTCACGGCGCAAAATGCCACTTGATGAAATGGCAGCGTCGATTCGAAAAATGCTTGATGATCGTTTTTGGTCGCGACTGCTGCGAAAGTACGCGCGCCGCTGGCGTGAGCATCTGCATATTGCGTTTGGTGATGTGCGCCGCGACGTTTCCCCATATTGCAGTAAAAACCACGTTACACAGTGGGATGCGCGCCGCAAACGTAGCAGGGCAATCATGAGCCGCCTGGAGCTTGAAGATCAGGTTACGGGTGAGCGCATGTCGCTGATAGAGCAGATTGATAAAAGCGTCTCAAACCCAGAAAAACGCCGTGTTGAATTGATGACGCGTATAGGTGGCTTTGAGAAGGTGGCAACGGAAAGCGGATATGCCGGGAGTTTCTTCACGCTTACTGCGCCGTCTAAATACCATGCTTACACAGCGTTCGGACATCGCAATCACAAATGGAACGGTGCAAGCCCGCGCCGGACACAGCGTTATTTAAATCAAATATGGCAACAGATTCGCGCTGAACTCGCACGCCGTGAAATTCCTGTTTTTGGTCTTCGCGTTGCTGAATCCCATCATGACGGCACTCCGCACTGGCACGGCCTGCTGTTTACGGCCCCAGAGCATACAGCAGAGTTGCAAGAGGTGATGGAAGACTACGCAACGCGTGAAGACGAGGATGAGTTGAAAGGTAAGGCTGGTAAGCAGCCTCGCTTTGAATTGAAGCCGATAGATCCGGCCCTGGGTAGCGCTACGGGTTATGTCGTCAAATACATCTCAAAAAATATTGATGGTTACGCCCTGGACGGCGAGAGCGATCACGAAAGTGGACGCCCGCTGAAGGAAACCGCGAAGCACGCAACGGCCTGGGCGTCATGCTGGGGCATACGTCAATTCCAGTTTTTAGGGGGCGCGCCGGTGTCAGTCTGGCGTGAACTTCGCCGCCTCAAAAATCAGGATTTAGCCGACAGGGTTAGTCCTGTTTTTGGTGAGTTGCACCGCGCGGCTCACGCAGGAGATTGGCAGGGTTACATCACCTTACAGGGTGGCCCTTTTGTTTCCCGTTCCAAGTTGGTGCTGCGCGCCTGGTATCAATACAAAAACGAGCCAAGCAGTTACGGCGAGTATCAGAAAGCTATCAAGGGTCTGGTTATGCCAGCATCCAGCATTCCACCCGTAGAAACGCGCCTCCATTCTTATCGCATTGTGAAGATGAAGCCTAAATCTTCAGACCGCGCCGATCCGGGTTTTGACCTTAAGGGCGCGTCTGCGCCCTCTTGGACTCGTGTCAATAACTGTACTAAGTACAAAAAACATACAAATCCGGGGGGGGTAAATCCACCGCCTGAAGATCCAGAACAGTATGAAATTGGTCAAATGAGCCGAGAGCAGAAAAAACGGCTTAATGAGAGCATCAGAAACTACAAACCAAAACAGCAAAAATCACCTGCTGATGTGTTTGAGTCGCTTGCTAATGCTATTGCTGCTTCAGATTGCGATAAGGCAGATCAGGAGCGCGCTGAAAATTACATGAAAGTGGCGGCGGCTATCCGTGAAGAATCAGCAACCCGGCGGAGCAGTGTTGTAGAGGCCGCGCCAATGACTGATCACCTTCGTTATCAGCTTTCCTCCTGGGGGATTAAATCCAAACCTGCAATTGATGCCCTTCGGCGCGGGGCTTCGATTTCTATTGGTGGGCAACTCGTTTATCTGGACGATGACTACCTGGTGGAAAAGGAGCGGGTAACGTATTGCAGGGCGAAAAATTGCTGCGCTGAGTTAACCAAAGACGACAAGGATTACGGCGATGAAGGGCTGTGTCTGGCGTGTACAACAAAACAGGTCGGCCCCGATGTCATTGAACGGCGTCAGAATGAGGCAAGGCAGATGATTAAGGCGGAAAGAAAACAGGAAAATGACGCGCTATTGGAAAGACTCAGAGTTGCGTTAATCAATGGCGGTACACGTGGGCAAGTTTTATGACGAGAGGTGAGTAAAGTGAAAGCAAGTTATATCAGTTACTTTGAAGGCTGTAATGCGACAGGTCATGTTGTTTTTGCTGGTAATGGATCAGCCACGGTTGAGTATGATGATGGTGATTGCGTTGATCCGGGTGGGTTTCTTGATAGTCATAGCGCCGCGCTTTTGAAAGTGGCTCAAGCGAAGAACCCTGGCGTTGTGGTCGTTTATGTCAAAAGCATGATGAAGCTCTGATATTGAAAAAGCCGCCTTATTGGGCGGCTTTTTCTGTAATGGAAGTTACTTATTTTTTTTCAGTGGGTTCGCTTTCCATCGCTTAACTAGCCACTCGAATTCTTGATAGGTGGTGTCTGAGTTAATGTGTTCTCTGATGGCTTTGATTAGCGGTTCGGCAATATCAAACGTTTCAATTACAGTGTTGTAAGATGTGCGTTTGATCATCTTCTCGTTATAGATGCCCTCGCGAATACTTACCGCTACCCTTTCGTAAAAGTTCAGGATGTACTGAAATTTTCGACGCTCAAGCATTTCATCTTCAGTGATTGCACCGCCATTGCATGGGAAAACATAAGCGCGAAAAGATTTTCCTGAACGATGCACCTGTTTTAAAACGTGGAGCGACTCTAGGTATTGCGCATCTTGACGGCTTTCAAACAGAAAATTTGCGGTCTGCGTTTTCTTTGCCGTTCGAACGTTGTAGATAATCGTTACGATAGCGGCAACAACACCGAGAAAAACAACGGCGCTGCTAATGATGGAAAGTGTGTTTGCGTCGATAGTCATCAAATTTTATCCATAAAAAAGGCGGGGTAAAATCCCCGCCTCGTAGAGGTCATGCGGCTTAGAAGCCGTCAAATTCATCAAACATATTTTTCATAACCAACCTCCTCAGATTCGGTACTCACCACTTTTAGTGGTTTTATGTGACAAAATTACCTCAAAGGTAATGGGTAGTCAAATAAACGGTCACTTTTTTACCCGCACAATAGTGCGCAAATTTGCACAAAAAAATTATCACTGATTTTGGGCGATAACGCCTGTAGTTCTGCTGGCTGGGCGTGGATCTGCAAGTGCACGAAAACACGCGTGATCGTTGCGCGCAGGTGACGGGGGGAAAGCCCGCGCGGCAGGGTAGGTGGGGGGGTGCCTCAAATATAGGAAAATTGGCGCAATTCTGGCGCGTTGCTGCGTTCTGTGTGTTGTGTGCGGGTAATGGCGTGTTTAGATTATGGGGCGCTTAGAATGGCGCTGGCGCGCCGTGTGTTGATGTGAGGTGGAGATCGCCGCCGGGGTGGCGGCGGTGTGGTTATTTGATGGATTCAAGCAGGGCGTAAGGTCTAAAGCGGATCACTTCTTCGCCAAGCCAGTCGTTGACGTGCTTCAGCGCTTCCATTGCTGGCATTAGTTCGTTGATGGCAAACACGCGCGCGGCTTTCTCCACATCACCGAATGAGCCGTTGCCGTCCGGCATGGCCCCCATCAGTTGCGGTGGTACGCGGTGAGCGGCAAGGATGTCATCACGCGTAGCTGATTTGATATTTAAAAACTCATCCTTTGCAGATATCTGGCTGAAGGGCATCAGTTGTACCCCGTCTTTGCCGCCGCCTGGGGCGTGGATCACTACGTTCTTAAATGCGCCTTTGTTCCTGGCTCCTGCCAGCGTTTGCTGTATCTGTTTTACACCGGCGTCATCTACCTGTGATGTGCCGATGTAAAGAATGCAGCCAGCATGAGATCCGTTCTCATAGTACATTTTGCGAAACATATCCGCCGAGTGTGACAGGCTGGCTGACAACAGGGCACCCATATATTCCGGCATCCCGTAAATCTCCTGATGAATATCGGGGTTCAACACGTGGCAAACTGAGCCGGTTTCAAAGGGGCATTCGTCTTTCCACTGTCTGATAAACCAGTATGTGTCTAGGTCGGTGCCGCGCCGGGTGTACTTCGCCGGGCAATGGCGAAGCGGTAGCCGCCCGCCTAGCCGGTTCTTTCGTTCTTCAAGGTAGAAGTTGCCAAACACAAACCAGTCAAGCGCCAGGGCGGAGAACGTCTGGCGAGACAGTAGCGGGTGTGGAATAAAGCATCCCGCCAGCGCGTTGCGCTTGAAATACAGCGCTGACTGGTGCCAGGACGCTTTGCCGAATGAGCGCGCAAGTCCGTACCAGTCTACCGGCGTTTCGTAGTATCTGCCGTTGTCGGCGCAATACATATTGTCGAGTAGGTCGTAAGCGTCAGTGACCTGGTATGGCCCGTCAAAGGTGAAGGCGCTGAGGGCGGGATCGCGCTTCAGTGCTTCGCCAATATCAGTCTGCGGCGCGCTGTCAGTGAGCATAGTCAGGCCGCTTTCATGTGTTGCTGTGTTCATTAAAACTCCATAACGAAACTACTGCCGCCGCCGTTCTCGCGTCCAAGCGGCTCGTTGATGACTGCCAGCATATTTGCCCAGGCCAGGTCGCCGTGGCTGACGCCGCGCGCGCGATCGGTGTCATAGGTGATTTGTCCGCCGGCAGTGGTGATTTTTCTGACAGCGTTGAATGCTGAAACTAACGCCTGTTCACTGCGGTCATACTCCCAGCGGCCCGCGCGGATCACCTGCTGCATTTTGAGTACCAGGGTGCGCTTTGATGACAGCGACATGATGAAGCAGACAGCAGCCGGAAAGAATTTTTTGACCAGTTGCCAGACCGCTTCACCGATGCCGGTACCGTCAATTGCGATATGTCGGACGTTATATTTCATCGTCAGGTCTTCGATCACTTTGGCCTGTTCTTCAAACTCCATTCCGCGTAGCTGTCGCGTCTCTATCGTGCGGAACTTGCCGCCACTGACAAGGGGAGGGGCAACCACGGAAACAGCGCCGCTGTCACCGTTGCCGCTGCTGCCGTTGGCGTCGTAGCCTATCCAGACCTCGCGATCGCCCAGCGGGCGGGGTGCGTAGGGTTTCCAGTCCTGCCAGTCGTCATAACCGTCCGCACCACACGACAGTAGCTGGTTGAGTGAGAAAACAGCTTCGCCTTCTTTGACGAACTCACACATGTACAGGTTTGTGTATTCGTCCGGGGTGTTTTCGTCCTGGATTTCTTCCAGATCGGTGAACTCCCAGCCGTGGTCGATCACGTCCTTCAGGGTGACAATTTGCCGCCAGGTTTTGTCCGGGCACAACAGGCCGCTGTTTAGCGTTTTCCAGCTTGTGTCGAGGTCTACCCGGCTGGACTTGGCCCGCTTCTCATTCCAGCGCTTGCCCGTCCAGAAGGGGTAGGCTTCGTGGCTTTCGCTCGATGGCGTTGAAAAGTAAGTGCGCGTAAGCCCTTTCAGGGTTGCCATAGCGCCAGCCACTTTGCGAAGGTTGGCAAAGTTGCCTACCCAGAAAAATTCATCAAAAAACAGGTTGCCGGTGTAGCTCTGCGCGGTAGCGGCAGACGTGCCGAGAAAATGCAATTCAGCCCCGTTAGACAGCAAAATTTTGTCACCGCCCTTTAGTTCTACGTCTACCTCTTCGGCAATCTTCTGAATGAATCCCCGGAACTGGTGCGCCTGGCGGCGTGACGCGGACAGAAAAATCTGGTTGCGTTGGTATCCGTGCTTAACGTCATCCCGCAGCGCCTGTAATAGCGCTTCGCGGGCAAAATACCAGGTTGCGCCAATCTGGCGACTTTTCAGGATCATGCGGTTTCGTTGCTGGCGCTGTTCAAACCATCCCTGCTGATGCCAGGCCAGAGAGTCCTGAATTTTTTCCCGCAGCGCGGCGATCTGCGCTTCGGTGAAGTGGTTTTTCTTCTTGCCCGCGCGCGCTTTCTTGAAGGGTTGCGCCGGTTGGCCTTCTGCCAGCTTCTTCACCTGGCGCGTGAGCGCGTCGATTTCCTTCAGATCGCCGCCGGTCTTTGTTGGTTTCATCGCGATTTGGCATAACCGGGCATCAATAGATTGTGTGACGCGCTGAATCGCGGGCGTTTCGTCCCATTCGTCGCGCTTTTTCCACGAATAAACCGTGTTCTGACTGATACCCATCAGGCGTGCGATCTCTGCTGGCGGGTAGCCCTGCCAGTAAAGCTGCTTTGCTCTCTGTCTTACAAATGCGTCCTGGATCATGCGGTGTCCTCTCGTTTCGATGGAGAGATTAACCCGCGCGCGTGGGCCGTTCCCGCTGTTTGGGTTGTGGGCCGTCTCTGACAACTAAAACGCGTTGAGACAATGACTTAGCAACTGACATCATGGAAAAACAGAAACCAACCGGCAGGAAATAACATGAGTGAATCCAGCAAGCCAACCCGGAAGAAATTCCGTGTTGCTGTCTCAGGAACGACCGTCGATGGTCGTGAAATTAGCGGGCAGCACCTGAAGGATGCAGCGGCGAACTACAGCCCCAGCGTCTACAAAGCGCCAGTGAACATGGAACACTATTTGTCACCTCTCCCTAGTAGCGAATTTAGCGCTATGGGTGAAGTGGTATCGATGAGCGCCGAAGACATCAAAGAAGGGCCGTTGACCGGACGCGTTGCCCTTTATGCCGAAATTGAACCTTCCGAGCGAATGAAGAAGCTCACCGATGAAGGTAAAAAAGTACATACCAGTATTGAGCTTTATCCGCGTTTCGCCTTAAACGGCGGGCCTTACGTGGCGGGCATTGCGATGACTGATACTCCCGCAAGCCTCGGAACTGACCGCCTGAAATTCACCGCTGAGCAGCGCGCTCAGGTTATGAAATTCAATAACCAGCAGGGCGAAGCGCCGATGATTACCGATGTCATTGAAGCGGACGTTGTCGAACTGGCGGAACAGCGCGGTGATGAAGGTAAACAGTGGTTTAGCCGCGTAATGGGCATTCTGACCAAAAGCCATAAGACGGAAAGTGAGCAATTCAGCCAGGTTCGCGAAGTGGTTGAAGGTGTCGCCACGTCTCAGGCTGACCTTATCGATCAGGTGGTGACGCTGACAAGCCAGCGCGCTGACGACGCAAAGGAAATTCAGAAGCTGACCAGTGAGCTGACCGACCTGAAAACCACGCTGGCTAAACAAGATGCCAGCACCTTCAGCCGCCAGCCCGCACAGGGCGGTAACACCGGCGTCGAACAGGCCGATTACTAACCACGCAAGCGAGAATAAAACACATGGAAAACAGTACCCGCGTACTTTTTAACGGCTATATCGATCGCCAGGCCAATTTAAGTGGCGTTCGTGCAGATGATGTCGCCAAGTCCTTCAGCGTTGAGCCGTCCGTGCAACAGCGCATGGAAAAGGCATCAATGGAAAGTGATGATTTTCTGAAGAAAATTAACGTCTTTCCGGTAAAAGCCCAGGAAGGCCAGAAAATCCTGATCGGTAGTAAAGGCCCGATCGCCAGCACCAATAACAGCAGCGATGGTTCGGCCCGCCGTAACCCTGTAGACAATTACTCTAAAGAGTCGAGCGACTACCGTTGCCGCAAAACAAACTACGACTCCGCTGTGAGTTATTCGCAGTTGGACGCCTGGTCTATGCAGCCTAATTTCCAGTCATTGATCAGCGAAGCAAACGCCCGCCAGATTGCGCTGGACCGCATTATGATTGGTTTTAACGGTACGTCTTACGCGGATGTGTCTGACCGTGCAGCCAATCCACTGTTGCAGGATTGCGGCGTTGGCTGGCTTCAGAAAATCCGCAATGACGCCCCGCACCGCATCATCAGCAAAGTCACGCTGACTGCGCGCGATGAAGATAACAAAATTGTCGCCAAAGGTACTTATGGCAACCTGGACGCGGCTGTTTTTGACGCCAAAAACACGCTGTTGGATTCGTGGCACCGCAAAGCGCCTGATCTGGTTGTGATCCTGTCTTCTGATCTGTTGACCAGTAGCTATTTCCCGAAACTGAACGCCCTGAGCCAGACCAACCCGAACAGCGAATTGATCGCGGCACAGTTGATTGTGTCCAGTGAAAAAGTTGGCGGTCTGCCGGTGGTTTTCGCACCGTACATGCCTGATGACTGTGTGCTGATCACGTCGCTGAAAAACCTCTCTGTGTATTACCAGTTGGGCGCACTGCGTCGAACCATCAAAGAGGAACCGCAATATAACCGCGTGGCTAACTACCAGTCCTCAAACGATGACTTCGTTGTAGAAGACTACGGCAAATGCGCATTCATTGACGGGATCACCTTCGCGGAGGCCGCCCCGGCATCGTTATCCGTAGAGCCTGACGAGAACGCGGGCGCGTAACTGCAATTGCGGGCGCATATGCGCCCGCCACCTGGAGACAAAAATGTTAACCCCAGCGCAAAAACACTTTCAGAAAGTGATGGCTGATCGACGCGGAGACAGTGCTGCACAGCATAGCGTTGTGCGCACCGCGCATGAGCAAATTTTGCATCGTCTACGCCTCGATCAGGCCTCTCTTAAAGCGGTGCAGTCCACTGAAACAAAAGCTGTGATGAAGCGTGACATGTTGCCGGGCTACCAGGGCTGGATTGATGGGACTCTGGAGGGCGACAGCGGGCGACAGGATGAAGTGATCACCACGATGATGCTGTGGGCGATTGACTGCCAGGACTACCCGCAAGCGCTGAAGATTGGGCGCTATGTGGTGAAGCATGGCCTGTCTATGCGTGACGACTTCAAACGTACTGCGCCGGTGATGCTGGCTGAAGAAATCAGCAATCAGGCGCTGAACGTGGCGACGACTGACGCTGAGGCGGATATGTCGGCTTATATCACCGTGCTGGATGAACTGGCGGAGATTGTCGCCGGGGCTGATATGCCGGACGAAGTGCAATCCAAGCTCTGCAAGGCCCGCGCCTTCTCACGCCGTGGAACGGCTGACAATGAGACAAAAGGCGAAGCGCTAAAACTGTTTCGCCGCGCGACAGAGCTGAACCCCGCAGCGGGCGTGAAACGTGAAATGCAGTCTATTTCACGCGAACTGAAGAAGCTGGCGGCCCCGCAACCGGAAGCGACAGCACAACCGGAGCCTGTGCCGGTTGTCGCAGAGAAGAAAACCAAACGTAAGCCGAGCGCGGATAAAGCTGAGAAACCGGCAGCAAAAAAACGCGCACCGCGTAAAACGGCGAAAGATAAAAAAGAATCTTAACGACTTCGGCCCCGACCGACAGGAGGCACGCGCGGAGATCTGCCCGTAACTGGTCTTTTCACCGCGTGTCCACCTCCTGACTTTTTGAGGAGCGCTCATGAGTAGCCTGGTTGCTACAAAAACGCCGTTTCCGCCTGGCAGTGACGTAACTGATGTTGATGACGGTGATTCCACGGTAACGGCGGGAAGTTTCTGGCCTGTCATTAACCTGAAGGATTTGCGCCTTGCCGCGCGTATTACCGGCGGCGTCACTACTTCGCGACTGATGCACGTCACTACTGAGGCCGTTGCACATGTCATTGAGCAGCTTGAAGAGTGGCAGATCAATCAGCAGGGGCTGGGCTATGAGGCGCTGAAGAACGTGCCCGCCGTGGAGATAAACGGCGAGAGCGTGAAGGTGTACCGCTACCGTCGCGCGGTTTATTCCATTGCCCGCGCCCTGGTGATTGAAGGTTATCGGGACGTTGATACCACGCCAAAAGGCGACAAAGACGCCGCCGCGCTGGATTTGCAACGCGAAGATCTCTGGCGTGATGCGCGCTGGGGTATTGCAGACATCCAGCGCAAGCCGCGCGTTTATGCGGAGTTGTGCTGATGAAGGTCACCGCGTTACAGGGCGATACGCTGGATCAGCTATGCCACCGGCACTACGGAAAAACCAAAGGCGTTACTGAAGAAGTATTGACCGCCAATCCGGGCCTGAGTGGACAGGTTTTTTTAAACGCAGGGCAGGTGGTTGAAATGCCGGACATTGATACCCAGCCCGCACAAGAGATGGTGCAGTTATGGAGTTAAATTCGTTTCACCGGCTGTGGGACTGGATCACCTGGGTTTCTTCATCCATCAGCGTTGGTGTTGGTGTGATGACGTGGAATGAAAAACTGGGGGTTGCCGGTCTGGTTTTGGGTGTCCTGTCCGGCTGGCGCGCCTGGGTACATCGTGCGCGGGTGGAGAAGGCACAGGCCCGCCGAAACTCGCTGATTGAGCAAATTCTTGATCAGGCCGAGCGCCGGGGGCTTACCGATTTTGAGCGGGTGAGGCTGGCGCAATTCCAGGCGGGTGACGATGAAGACGGTTATTAAGCGTTGTTCTATCGCCGTTATTGTTGCTCTAGGCTTATCAATGTCGCCCGATGCGCTGAGAACGTCGCCGGAAGCACAGCAAAAAATAGCCTCCTGGGAAGACTGCCGTAACACGCCTTATTACTGCACCGCCGGAGTGTTGACCGTGGGGATCGGCTCCACCGGTAGTGTGGAAAAACGCGAGTACAGCAACGCTGAAGTAGCGCGCCGGTGGGTTAGTGATATGCAGCATTCTGAACGCTGCGTAAATCAGAACTTCAACGGCGAAGCGATGCCGCAAAAGGTGTTCGAAAGCATGGTTGATGGTGGGCTGAATGTGGGTTGTACGGGCTTGATGTGGTTTACCGATAAGCAGGGTCGCAAACAGCGCACAACCATCTGGAAAAATGCCCAGGCTCACAACTGGGGCGGCGTCTGTGATCGTCTAACTGACTTTGTAAACAGTGCCGGTAAGCGGTCGCAAGGGCTGGTCAATCGGCGCACTGACTTTCAGGCGTGGTGCAGGATGGATGCGGGGGCGCAATGAAATCAATTTTATGGGGTTTGGTGCTAACCGCTCTTACTTACGGGGCCGGGTATTACCGGGGATATACAAGCGACGTGGCGGATGACAACGAACAGAAGTTACAGCGCATGTTTAATGAAAGTGAAGCCGTGATAGGCGAAATGCGTGATCTGTCTGCTGATGCGCGAGCGGTGCTGGCAGAGGCCAAAAAAGCGAATCAAACACGCAACCAGGCGGGTGAAGAACGCCGTAAAAACATAACTGAGGGGATGCGTGATGATTCGTGTGCCAGTGCTCTTGCTCCTGTTGCTGTCAGTGATGGGTTGCTCAGAAAAAATCAGAGTGCAAACGCGGCTGATTCACGAGCCGATACCGGAAAGCCTGACCGATGAAACGCCCACGCCGGTGCTGAAAAAGCCGGTGACGTGGGGTGGTATTGGGATTTGGGCGGATCAGTTGCATGACGCGCTTGATACCTGCAATGCGGATAAAAGTGATATCCGGGCGCTAAATCTGTTGCGCCTGTCGCGCCAGAAGGGAGGGGAACCACATGCTGAAAATTAACTCATTGCGTAGCGCGCTCACCAGGGCTAATCCGTGGTGTCGTGCCAACCCTGAAGCCTTCAGCGTTTTTATTGAATCCGGGCATGTTGAGACGACCGGCGAAACGGCTGACTTTGTTTACGCCTATACGTTGTGTCTCTTTGTGATGAATTTTGCCGGTGATCTGGATGATTTCACGTTACCGCTGATGGCCTGGCTGTGGCAGGAACAGCCGCAACTGTTGTTGAACCCGGAGAAGAACAAAGAAATTAAGTTCACAACGGCAATCAATAACGACGACACCGCCGATCTCTTCTTCGAGTTGCCCATTAACGAGCGCGTGATCGTGTCTCGCAATGAGGCTGGAAAGTTAACTGCTGAACATAAGCCAGAGCCACGCCCACGCATGGTGCCGGAGTGGGGCGCGATGTTTAGCGCGCCGGGGAGTGACAGTCAATGAATGCCGGTGATGTTCACGCGCTGGATCAATATTTTGCCGACATCCTGGCGGGCGTGTCATCCAGCGGGCGGGCCAGAACAGCGCGCGCCGTGGGTAAGGTTTTGCGGATTAGCCAGCAGCAGCGCATCCGCGCACAGCGCAACCCGGACGGAAGCCAGTACCCGTCACGCCGTCGTAAAACGCTGCGCACCCAGCAGGGGATCGCTTTTATCTGGGAAGGGCAGTTGCGCCGGTTGAAAAACTGGCACAGCGGGCGCGGTAAGTACGGGCGGACTATTACCGGATTTGATGAAGACCGTAATGAGATCCGCACGTTCTACCGTGCCGATATTGAGCGCTATACGGAGATTAATACCCGCGCGGGCCAGCGCCCAAAAGTGGTTAAAGCTCCGATGTTTGTAAAGCTGAGAACCGCCCGCTTTATGAAAGCGAAGTCATCCAGTGAGGGGGCTGAAGTGGGTTACAGCGGTATGGCGGCCCGTATCGCCCGCATTCATCAGTACGGGTTGCGTGAGCAGGTGGGGCCGGGGTCGTTTGCGAAGTATGCGCCGCGTGTCCTGTTGGGGATTTCTAAGGCCGATGAAGTGCTGATCCGTAGCGCGGTGATTAACAGCCTGGGGAGTGCCGGGGCATGAGTGCCGAACTGTTGCGCCTCCTGTCTAACGTGCTCCGCGTAGGCGTGGTTTTTGCCATATCGGAAGATGGCAAGAGTGTGCGGGTGCAGAGCGATGATTTGCAGACAACCTGGCTTCGCTGGACGACGACGCGCGCCGGTGCTTTTAAATTCTGGTGCCCGCCATCGCTTGGTGAGCAGGTTTTGCTGGGATGTATGGGCGGCAATCCTGAAACAGCCGTTGTGCTGGGTAGCCTCTACAGCAACGACAACGACGCCCCCGCCAGCAGTCTGATGCAGATGATGATCACAGCACCTGATGGGGCTGAATTTAGCTATGACGCGAAGGTGGGCGCACTGAGTGCCGGCGGCATGAAAACCGCCACTATCCAGGCAGCAACGAAAGTCACGCTTGATGTGCCAGAGGTGGAATGTACCAACCATCTGAAAGCGAAAACCTTTGATTTCACTGAAGGCGGCAAGATGACCGGCGATGTAAATCACAGCGGCGGCGCACTGAAGTCAAACGGCGTCCAGGTTGATGATCATGACCACGGCAAAGTGCAGCGCGGCGATGCATGGACGGAGGGTATTAAATAGTGACGGCGAAATATACGGGAATGAACCAGGGCGGCACAGGGACGGTTTCAGATAGCGATCACCTGTGGCAATCCGTGAAAGATGTCTTGCTGACGCCGCTGGGGTCACGCGTCATGCGCCGCGCCTACGGCAGTTTGTTACCTGATTTGCTGGACGCGCCGAAAAACGAGACAACACGCCTTCAGCTAATGAGCGCCACGGTGATTGCGCTGACGCAATGGGAACCACGGATAGCACTTAACCAGGTCGATATTACGTATTCAGACGCCGGGGCCGTGACGGTTGAGTTAAGCGGATTGGTTACCACAACAATGCAGCCGGTAAGCGGCGCGGTAAAAGTGAAGGAGTCAGGCAATGGCAACGGTTGATTTATCTGAACTTCCACCGCCGGAGATTATCGCGACGCTGGATTATGAAACCATTCTGAGTGATGTCATGGCGATGATCATTGCCGCATACCCGGAAGAAAAACAACCGGCAATAGCGGCGGCAATGGCGCTGGAGTCAGAACCCCTGACCGTGATCGCTCAGGTGTTTTCCTACCGTGAATTGATGTTTCGACAAACGATCAATGACGGTGCTGGCGCTTGTATGTTGAGTCACGCCAACGGCGGCAATCTGGATAACCTGGTTGCCAATAACAACACAGTTCGCCTAGTGGTTACGGAGGCGACAGATACAACAGATGCGGTAATGGAAAGTGATGCCGCGCTGCGCTTACGGGCACAATCGGCATTTGAAGGGTTAAGCGTTGCTGGGCCTACCGGCGCTTATGAATATTTTGCTAAAAGCGCATCGGGGAAAGTTGCTGATGTTAAGGCGTCAAGTCCGGCACCGGCTGAAGTTGTCGTTTCTGTGCTCTCTGCTGAGGGTGACGGAACGGCTTCAGACGAGCTGATCGCAACGGTCAATGCAAAGTTATCAGACGAGAGTATTCGCCCCGTTGGTGACCGGCTGACAGTCCAGAGCGCTGAGATTATCAGTTATGACATCAATGCAACGCTGTATCTCTACCCTGGCCCAGAGTCAGAACCCATTGTGAACGCTGCTGAGGCGTCGTTGCAGAAGTGGCTCAAAAGCCAATGGCGGATCGGGCTTGATGTTGCCAGGTCTGCAATTCTGGCGGCGTTACACGTGCAGGGCGTGCAGCGTGTGGAACTGGATTTACCTGAACGGCTGATTATCAGCGATACACAGGCGGCGCGGTGCGCTTCGGTCACCATCACGAGAGGCGGAACCGATGAATAACAGTCTGTTGCCACCTTCAGCCAGTGATTTTATGCGCGGTGCCGAGGCCGCAACCTGGCGCGTGAGTGATTTACCCGTAGACCTGAAAACGCTGTGGAACCCTGATGAATGCCCGGTTGCTTTACTGCCTTATCTGGCCTGGGCGTTATCGGTTGATCGCTGGGATAAAGGCTGGTCAGAACAGACAAAGCGACAGGTGATTAAATCCGCCTGGCTGGTACACCGGCAAAAGGGAACTATTGCGGCGCTGCGCCGTGTCGTTGAACCGTTCGGCTTCCTGATAAAAGTCGTTGAATGGTGGCAGAACGGAGGCGAGCGGGGAACATTTCAACTTGAAATTGGCGTTTCTGACTCAGGGATTACAGAAGAAACCTATCTCGAGCTTGAGCGCCTGATCGCTGATGCAAAACCATGTTCACGCCACCTGACCGGTCTTGCAATCAGTATGCAGGCTAAGGGAGAGGTATACGCCCACGCCGGGTGTTATGGCGGTGACGTGATGACTATTTATCCCTATATGCCTGAAGCCGTAGAAGTCAGTGGCGGGTATTTTTCCGGGGGCGCAATTCATATTATTGATACGTTAGAGGTAACAAATGGCGGCTAAATTCTTTGCTCTGCTGACTAATCAGGGGGCGGCAAAATTATCAAATATGGCTGCGCTGGGTGAGAAGTTAGAGATCACTTCGCTCGCAGTTGGTGACGGCGGCGGCATATCTCCAACGCCAAACCAGGCACAGACAGCGCTGGTTAACGAGGTACGCCGCGCCCAGCTTAACTCGCTGTCAGTGGACGATAAAAACGCCAGTCAGATTATTGCGGAACAGATTATTCCTGAATCCTCTGGCGGGTGGTGGATTCGTGAAATCGGACTCTTTGACGCTGATGGTATCTTGATCGCTGTGGCTAACTGCCCGGAGACGTACAAGGCCACAACAGAGGAAGGATCAGGCCGTACGCAGGTTATCAGGATGATGCTCACGGTATCGAGCACAGACGCCGTTACCCTGAAAGTTGATCCATCGGTTGTGCTGGCAACCCGGCAGTATGTTGATAGTGCTGTTATTGAGGTGAAAACCTATACAGACAACGCGATGAAAAAGCACGTTGCCGCTGCTAATCCGCATAGTCAGTACCTGTTGATTGAAAATGCCCTTAAAGAATTAGCTGAGGCCGGGTTGGTTGGCGATGTTCTCAAAAGCCTTGGCTTGGGAGAAGGCTCTGCATTACCGGTTGGGGTGCCTGTTCCGTGGCCTTCAGTCACTCCGCCAACAGGCTGGCTGAAATGCAATGGTGCGCCTTTTTCTGCCGAAGAGTATCCGGAACTGGCAAAAGTTTATCCGACAAATGAATTGCCAGATTTACGTGGTGAGTTTATTCGTGGCTGGGATGACGGGCGCGGTATTGACGCGGGGCGCGAAATTCTGTCTGCTCAGGGGGATGCTATTAGAAATATTACAGGCTGGTTTGGTGCGCACAGCACAGTGGTGGCTAAAGCTCCGTTTGTTAAATTTTCTGCGCCGGAAATATCAGAAAATATCGGGGTTGGAGGGGGGAGTACGCGAAACGCTATCAAAATTGATTTATCGTTATCGGTACCCACGTCAAGCGAAAACCGTCCACGCAGTATCGCATTTAACTTCATCGTGAGGGCCGCATAATGACACAGGCAAAATTAAACAGTGAATTTATTGCCACAGTAGCGGGTGATATTACCGTCTATAACTATGACAACACGACACGGGAATACATTTCATCATCAACAGAATATCTTGCCGTTGGCGTCGGTATCCCGGCATGTTCTTGTTTAGATGCACCAGTTACACATAAAGCTGGTTATGCAATCTGCCGTTCTGCAGATTTTAACTCATGGGAATATGTGCCAGACCATCGCGGTGAAATCATCTATAGCACCGAAACAGGAGAATCGAAAGAAATCACAGATCTGGGTGATTACCCTGAAAATACAACCACTATCGCCCCGTTAACGCCATACGATAAATGGGATGGTGAGAAATGGGTGACGGATACCGAGGCACAGCATAGTGCCGCAGTAGACGCGGCAGAAGCACAGCGTCAGTCACTGATTGATACTGCAATGGCTTCCATTAGTCTGATTCAACTGAAATTGCAGGCCGGGAGGAAGCTGACGCAGGCAGAAACAACCCGCCTTAACGCCGTGCTTGATTACATTGACGCGGTGACGGCAACAGATACCAGCACCGCGCCGGATGTCATCTGGCCTGAACTGCCGGAGGCGTAGGCCATTCAATATCGGGTGCTGTTGAAGTATCAACACGCATCAGCAGCACACGGTATTTCTTCCATTCGGTGAGAGTTGAAGTTTCTTCATCAGTTGCGATATCAGCATCAACAGCATCCTGACGCCAGGATATTTCACTGTCAGCTTTTTCCCGTAATTGGGATTTTTGAACTTCAGCAATAGCTATTAATTCCTTTTTGGTCGGCTGAGGAATATCTATCAGTGCTGGTTTTCCATTCAGTGTTCCAATCTGTTTTCCTGGTGGAATATCCGTAAATAACTTTTTATGTTCTTCCTCACTGACTATTACACCATCATCAGGCCACAGACCTGATACCTCAAATTTTTCTTTCTCCGATATGGGGAAAAAGCCATTTGCTTTAGCGCTCCATACGTACATATCAATACCCCACCGCTATAATGTCCACATTAAATCCCCCGGGACCTGCCTGCCAGATGCTGGCCCCTGTTAATGATTTTGTTTGATGAACAACCGCCACATTTGCTGGCGATTGTGTTTCAGTTGTTACAGTACCGATATCATTCCAGTTAATTGAGATGGAATAGTTCGTTGTTGTAAACGACCGGGGGAAAGTTATGTGTCTTACATTGGTGCCGACAGGAAATCCAAGATAAGCACGCTGAATTATCATTCCTCCAGGTAACATAACCCAGTTAGCACCTTCTCCAAAACCAACGTTTAAGAAAATGCGAATTTGCGCCCTGACTGGCATCATCCCGGCTTTTGCATGAGGGAAAGTCGATGCAGATTGGCTATGTGCGCGTATCAACAAATGACCAAAACACCGCATTACAGCGTGACGCGCTGGAACGGTCGGGATGTAAGCTGATATTTGAGGATAAAATCAGTGGTAAAACATCAGATAGGCCGGGGCTTAAGAAGCTATTAAAAAACCTGTCTCCGGGGGATACGCTTGTTGTGTGGAAGCTGGATCGGCTTGGGCGCAGTATGCGGCACCTGGTTGTACTTGTGGAGGAGTTGCGCCAGCGATCGGTAAATTTCCAAAGCCTGACAGATAGCATTGATACATCAACCCCGATGGGGCGCTTTTTCTTTCATGTTATGGGGCGCTGGCTGAAATGGAGCGTGAATTGATTGTTGAGAGGACGCGAGCGGGCCTGAAGACTGCTAGGGAACAGGGGAGGATTGGCGGGCGTCGCCCAAAGCTATCTGATGATCAATGGGCGCAAGCGGGGCGGTTGATTGCTGCCGGTGAGACTCGCCAGCGGGTTGCCTTGCTTTTTGATGTCGGGATATCGACGTTATATAAAAAATTCCCCGCCACTGTGAAGGTTGAGACGGGGAAATGAAAGCCAGTAATGCAGTTGTTTAGAATAGGCTTGATGCAGCGGCGCTGATATTATTCAGTGCTGAGTTGGCTGTGTTTTGCAGGTTGCCGAGTAAATCACTCACTGATGAAGACTGGAGGCTTTCGCGCAGGTCTTCATCCTGCCTTTGAAACGTGATCGTAAACTCTATTTTCTTCGGCTCCCCATACTGGTCAAATTCAGTATCGGTGGTCTGAAGCTGTGTTATCGAATACATGCCATAGATCCGCCCGGTGCCGCTGATAAGAGGCCAGGGGCGTCCGGTGTATGCCTGTGTATCGAGCACAGTTAGACTCACCTTGCCGCCGGTCACTGATGGGTACAAAACGCCGGATAGGGTGATTTGATCATCACCCGCGCCAATGTATTGCCACTTTGCCGATCGGTTTATGCGTTCGTTCTTCACATGCCGCCAGGTCTTAGACTGCTGTAACTGTTGGTGGGGAACGGTTTTTAACTCAAAGACGAACATTCCGTAAACCATCATCATTGTTTTGCTCTCCTATTCATTGTCACTGAAGCTGCTACGTGAGCGGAAGCGCTTATTAAATTCTGCCTGTACTGCGTCGGCGGTCATGCGCGCAATGTCGCGGGCGTCGTTGCTGAAATTGCCGTGCATATGAATGTGAATATGCATTTCATCAGGCGTGGTGTTTTGCGCCGATCTGCTGATTTGTTTACTGGATTGTCCGCCAATAGCCTGTATTTCAGCCGCCGGTTTAATCGGGGCTGATGCCGCTGCGATAACCGGTCGCCCGCTCAGTTGGGTCAGGTTAGCGCCTTGGGTTGATTGTGCTTCCTGCCATGCGCCGTGGACGGCTAATGCGCGGGGCAGGTTTTTAAACACGATATCGCCGGGGCCGATCCGTTTTTTGGTTTCATCCAGCATCCCGCCGGTGTTGTCGGCAATTTTCTGTAAGCGTCGTTGTGTTCCTGTATCTGCGGCAATCACCGGTGATGGCGGTGCGATAGGTGGTGCGGTCACCGCTTTTACATCACCAGTGAGCGCGCCAACTTTGTCCTGCAGCATAGCCAATCCTGCCGGTGTTAGTTCCTTCTGTAACTTCTCAGCTTTTGCTTTTGCTGCTTCAATCCCGGACGGAATCAGCCCCAGCTTTTCAAGTATCCATCCAACCATTTTGGCTAGCCCGGTCAGAGGCAACATTAACCCCTGAATTGCCAAGCCAAACACTTTGCCGAATGTCTCCCCAGCGCTTGCGCATTTATCAAGCGTCTCTTTGCTGGTCGTCATTGGTGAAAGCAGGTTGCTGAACCACTGCCACAATTGTGAAACGGCATTCGAGATCACATCAAAGACGGGGGCCAGCCCGGCAAAGGCATCCCGGAACGGTGTAAGCGCCTGCATCACACCGGCAAAGAAGCCCGCAAAGAAGGCTTTGATCGGCTCCCAGAATCGCCATATAAGCAACCCTGTGGCAATGAAGGCCGCGCCAATCAGCCCGATCGGACTTAACAGCAATGATAGCGTGCCGCCGAGCATTGAGAGGGCCGAACTAGCGATCCCCATGATTGCCGGTATGCCGGTCAGGCGGAGCAGTAGACTACCAAGCCCTTTTACAATTCCGCCCAGGGCGGCACCTGGCGAGATAAACGCGGCGGCAAGCAGCCCGCGCAATGGGGCAAGCGCGCCAGCCAGTTTCCCGGCGTTGCCGGTCATGCTACTGAAGACGATGCCCCAGCCCCGGACACCGCCAAGCGGCCCGGATATAACGCCAGACATGCGGCTGAACAGTGTCACCGCGCCACCCAGCCCGCTCCCGCTGGTTAGCAGGGTAAAGCCGAGTTGAAGTTTTGCCAGTGGCCCCAGAAGTAAGCCAATAGCCAGGGACGTTGCGCCAATCCCGGCGGTGAGGGCCAGCGCGCTGCCGCCAACAGCCAGAAGGGTTTTTGATAGCTGCGGATTCTTATTCGCCCATTCAGTCATCACGCCGATCGTGCCGGTCAGTGTCTGGGTGAGTTTTCGCAGTGCGCCGTCCGCCAGTTCTTCAATCTGGATGCGGAATGCTTCCCAGGCGCTGTCGAGTTCTTTCAGATCGCCGCCGAGGTTGTCAGCCATTTTTTTTGCGACGGTAGCGGATTCACCGGCAGCGCCCTGAAGTTCTTTTGTGAGCTTTTGTAGTTCTCCCGAACCTGCTGCCTGTACCAGTGTCTGAAGGCCCACAAAGGCCTCTTCACCGGCGATATTTTTGAAGAAAGATACCTGATCAACCTGCCCGTATTTCTGCGTGGCTTTGAAAAGGTCTAACAGTACCGTTTCCATCGGGCGCATTTTCCCGTTGGCGTCGGCAACCGACACGCCTAGCTCTTTCAGGGCATCAGCGGCGGCTTTTGGTGGTGAGGCAAGACGGGATAGGCTGGAACGCAATGCTGTACCCGCGTCACTGCCGCGCAGACCGTTATTGGCAAGCATACCCGCCATCGCTGAAGCCTGTTCAAGGCTAATCCCCAGATTAGCCGCCACCGGCCCCGCGTATTTCATTGTGTCACCCAGGGCGCGCAGGTCGGTATTGGTACGGGTAAAAGCGGCGGTTAACGTATCGCCAACCCTGTCCATCTGATCTGATGACAGCTTGAATTGGGTCAGGATGTTTGAACCGATATCAGCGGATTCACCCAGATCCATGCCACCGGCTAGCGCCATATTCAGAACGCCAGGCAACGCGGCCTGAATTGACTGTGGTGTAAAGCCAGCCATTGCTAAGAAGGCTTGCCCGCTGGCGGCGTCTCGCGTGGTAAATGCGGTTTCAGCGCCCAGTTTTTTGGCCTGGGCGCGGAGGGCGGCAAATTGTTCATCGCCTTTGTCCAGGCGGGTCAGTGCGCCTACGCGCGACATTTCCTCATCAAAACCAACAGCAGGGGCCAGGAAGCGTCCGGCGGCGTAACCCGCCCCCGCGCTTGCGCCAACTGCCATTGCGCCGCCGGAGCGTAATTTGCCCGCTGTGGTGCTCAGTCGGTCGTAACGGGCGCGCGCATTGGTCACGGCGGCAAGTTGTCGCCGTTCTCTCTCAAGCGTCTGGTTGTATTGCTCAGTGCGTCTGATGGCGCTTTGAATTGTGCGATCACCGCCAGCCAGCGAGACGCCGTGCGCGCGCAGTGCCTGGGATGCTTGCTGGAGTTTTGCGGTTTCCTGTGACCGGCTGGCATTCAGGCGATCAAGTTTTGCCGCCAGCGCTGTCATGCGCTCGCGCTGTGCGTCGGTCAGAACGGTGCCGGTCTTCTGGGCTTTATTCAGGCCGTCAAAAGCGCGCTGTGTTGTGGCGAGTTGCTGGGATGTCTTTTTAACGCGCTCATTCAGGCGGTTGAATGCCTGGGATTGCGTTTCCAGATCCTTGATAGAGGACTGTGTCTTTTTGAGGGATTCTGATAAGCCGCCCACTGAGTTGCGGGCGGCATTTACCGGGCGGGTTAACTTATCAATCGCACTGAAGGCA
Source organism: Kluyvera sp. STS39-E (assembly GCF_040932435.1). Classification (NCBI taxonomy): domain Bacteria; kingdom Pseudomonadati; phylum Pseudomonadota; class Gammaproteobacteria; order Enterobacterales; family Enterobacteriaceae; genus Kluyvera; species Kluyvera sp. STS39-E. The sequence goes on from NZ_JBFQGA010000011.1 coordinate 93,639, forward strand.
ACGCGAATATTAAGGTCTTTCATCTTCACTGTTTCCGCTTCGGATAGCCGCCCGTTCACGCCAGGCTATCACCTCACTCAGGGACATAGTGAAAACCTCTGAGGGCGGCCAGTTGAAAATAACTGCAATGTCAGCAACCAGATCATCGATCAGGTCAAAGTGGGGTGCGATTACTCGCTCTCCGTCTCCGTCTCGCTCTTCGTGCCAGGCTCCTTCGGTGCTAAAAAAGGCGTTAGCACCTCACAAAGTTCAACAAAGTCAGACGTTTCCATTTCGCTGATTTCTTTGAGCTTCAGGCGTGGGGAGGTGCAGCGGGTTAACAGGGTGCTGATGCTGTCCACGTCCATATTCATGACGTTCACCAGGCGAAGGCCGCGCAGGGTGCCAGCCTGTTTTACTTCGTCAGTGATCGTGATGGTTTTGATTTCGTTGCCGTCGCGGGTAATCGGGCGGGTCAGTGTTACGGTGTTTTGTTCGGTCATCGTTTTAATCTCCGGGCGGCATCACCACGATGCCGCGCCTGTAGTGGTTGTTAGCTACCCATGCCAAGCGCAGACATCACGCGGGAAGGATAAATATTTTCGCCGTTGCGTTTGTACACGAAGTTCAGCAGGTCGATTTCCCATAGGGGTTTATCGTCAATTGACAGCTTGTAGTACGTGTTTTTAATGGCGTAGGTCACGGATGTGTCTTCACCCTGTTTGCTTTCGCCGCCGTCGATTTCAGTGAACTTGCCGCGCATTTCCACATCAACGATCTGGCTCTCGCCAGACGTGTAATACTCCCCTGTAAAGCGGATTAGCGTACCGTCCAGATCGCCGCCGTACTCCAGAAGCAGTGCCTGAACCAGACCGCCAACAACCATCGTTGCATCAAGTGCGCCGCTATCCAGTCCGAGATCGACGGCAACGGAACCAATCATGCCGCCGCCCTGGTAGTCTTCCGTTTTCCGGGTCAGTTTTGGCAGCGTCACAGATGTCACTTTGCCGATATTGTTTACGCTATTCACGAAGCAGGTGAACAGCCGCAATTTTGCTGGAATCGCCATTTAGTTACTCCCCAGAGACGAAAACGCGCCTTCAAAATATTCATCGGTGAACGTCTGGATCAGCGTTAAATCTTCCATTGGCGGCACTGGCGTGTACTTGTAACGGATCGCCACTTTTCCCTGAATCAGGTTTGCGGTCGGGTTGTCCACAATGTCAAACCACGCCTCCGCGCCAAGCAGCTTGCCAGCGGTCACAAGTGCGCTGAGTTTCTTGTTAATTGCACTCACCACGTCTTTCACGTTGGTTGGGGTAAGTGGCCCGTCAACGGTTTCAAACTGTGCCTCTGCGATGGTGTCCGCTAGGATTTGCGCCGTACGGGTGTACACCTCAAAAGTAAATTCATTGGTGTCAGTGGTACGGTTGCCCCAGAAGCGGAAGCCGTTACGCTTGATGATGGTGGTGATTTCATCGTTGTTCAGTGTCTGGGCGTCGCTGTCTTCAGCCTGGAGTGCCCAGAAAACGTCCTTCGACATGCCAAGCACGTTACTGACGGCGATGTTAGACAGAGAGCGATGCCAGCCGTATTGGTTGTCAATAAACGCGCGCAGCCCTACCGCATAGGCTGGGGCGGGAAACTCTTCATTTGCCCCAGACACCTGGTTATAGGCAATGTAGTTAGGCCAGATCAGCATGAGTTCACGTGATGCGAAGGTTTCACGATATTGCCGGGCCTCTGCCAGTGTGTTGCAGCCGTTACAGCCAGCATAAACAAAGGCGCGAAGCTGTTTGGCGATCACGCAAAGCTGTGATGTTACTTCTTCGGTATCGTATTCCGGCACTGCCAGGACGCGCGGGCGATATCCCGTTTTTTGTTCGGCGGTCAGTAGCGCATACATGCCGGTGTAGTTACCGTCAGCATCAGAGCCACCAATAATCAACTGCGACTGTGTTTCCGCTGTTTTCCCTTCCTCCGGCGGTTTAGCCGTGGCAACACGAACAACAATGATTTTCGCGCTTGCCTGGTCTGAAATAGCTTTCAGTGTTTTGTACAACGTCCCTGTTTTCCCTGCCTTGCCGAGCATCGACTGAGGCCGCGTGATAAGCGTTGGGATGTTAAGTGGGAAAGCGTCTTCGTCTGCGTCATCAGCGACGACAATCACGCCAATGACGCTGGAGTCAATGTCGTTAATTACCCTCGTGATGTCGGTTTCTTCTTTGGTGCGAGCACCGTGAAAACGTGTCTCAGACATGTTTGTCACCATTACGTTTTGTTGAGTTCGCCACCATGATTGCTGATTGACGTAACGGCTTCACGCCTTTCTGGTTGTGCTATCTCTCTGACAACTAAAACGAATTCTCCCACGCGCGCCCGCGTGGAATTATTCAGCAAAACGGGAGGGTATATGAGTGTTTCAGTGATCAGCAGTATGATTTCGGGCGCGGCTGGCGGTGTCGATGACATCCTGACTGAGGCGTTAAAAATACCAGCATTCAGCGTCCGGCAAGGCGGGAAGGTGTTAACAGAATTATCAGATCGCGTGATATCCATCAGCCTGACGGACAACCGGGGTTTTGACGCCGATCAGCTGACATTAGAGCTGGATGACACTGATGGAAGCGTTGCTCTTCCGCCGCGTGGCGCTGAGTTGTCTTTTTGGCTGGGGTGGATGGGTGAAGCGCTGGTTTATAAGGGCATCTACACGGTTGATGAAGTGGCGCACGACGGGCCGCCCGACCGTATCACCGTGACCGCCAGAAGTGCAGATTTCAGAGAAGAGTTTAACGTTAAGCGTGAAGTCTCCTGGCATGATGTGACTGTGGAGCGGGTTGTGTCTGCTATCGCAAAACGGTATGACCTGATGCCGCAAATCAGCGATATGTTGATGGATGTGGAAATTGACCATGCCGATCAGACTCAGGAAAGCGATATGTCATTTCTGACCAGAATGGCGGAAATGTTAGGGGCCATCGCCACGGTAAAAAATGGAAGTCTGCTGTTTATCGTGCCGGGTGGTGGTTTCACTGCATCAGGGAAGGCTATTCCGTCGATTGCCATCACTCGCAGCAGTGGAGACCGGCACCGCTTCCGGGTTGCTGATCGTGACGCTTATACCGGCGTCCGCGCGTACTGGCTTGATCTGAACTACGGGAAAAAGAAAAAGGTTAGCGTTCATCGCCGTGCTACAACGAAAAAAAAGGATAAGAGCAGCAGCAGGGAAGGTGACTACATTGAAGGCGCTGAAGGTAACGTTTTTATTATGCGTAAAACCTTCCAGAACGAAGAAGCCGCCAGGCGCGCAGCGGCGGCAAAGTGGCAGCAGTTACAGCGCGGCGCGGCGGAGTTTTCGATCACCCTGGCGCGCGGGCGTGCGGAGTTGTACCCGGAAATGCATTCGACGGTGACCGGTTTTAAGGCAGATATTGACGCCCAGGACTGGATAATCAGCAAGGTACAGCATGACGTTGATAGCAATGGATTTACTACACAGCTTAACTTTGAAGCAAAAATATCTGACTGGATCGCAGAAACTGAATAGAATGGCGATGAGTTCAACTCCCCAGGGGAGTCACCATTATGTTCAGATGCCCACATTGCGGCGCTACGGCCCGCACACGTACCAGTAAGCCACTAAACGAAGAGCAAACCATATACAGGCAGTATCACCAGTGCCAGAACATGGAATGCGGATTGTCATTCACCACGCTTAACAGCGTTGAAAAGATAGTCACTAAACGTGAGCGCCGCGAAGAGTTATCCCCTGATTTTATCCCTGCCGGTGTTTTTCCTGCCTCGCATTACGGACGCGATCAGCTAAATTTAGCGATATAATGAAGGCCCCGCAGACGCGGGGCTTTTTTTCGATGTGGACGATGTGTGGACATCATATGAAACAAATCCTTTTGTTTCATGAGGTTATGGCGATAAATAAATCACCATCCCTGTCTTCCCCCACATGATGTGGGGGTTTTTTTTGTCTTAAATTCGTCACCGCGCACCCCTCATACATTCCGCTATACTACGCAGATCTGAAGGCGGGAGTGTTTATGAATCAAACTTATGGCCGACTGGTCAGTCGTGCGGCGATTGCGGCAACGGTGATGGCATCGCTGCTGCTGGTGATAAAAATTTTTGCGTGGTGGTACACCGGTTCGGTCAGTATTCTGGCGGCATTGGTGGATTCTTTGGTGGATATCGCCGCCTCGCTGACCAACCTGCTAGTGGTGCGTTACTCATTGCAGCCGGCGGATGAAGAGCATACTTTCGGCCACGGAAAAGCCGAATCGCTGGCGGCGCTGGCGCAAAGTATGTTCATTTCAGGATCGGCATTGTTCCTGTTTTTAACCGGCTTTCAGCATTTGGCTCGGCCTACGCCAATGAGCCAGCCTGGCATTGGCGTAATAGTTACGGTGATTGCGCTCATTAGCACATTGGTTCTTGTTACGTTTCAGCGTTGGGTGGTAAGAAGAACGCAAAGTCAGGCCGTACGTGCTGATATGCTTCATTATCAGTCTGATGTTATGATGAACGGTGCGATTCTTGTTGCACTTGGCCTCTCCTGGTACGGCTGGCATCGTGCGGATGCGCTGTTTGCATTAGGGATTGGCATCTATATTCTATATAGCGCGCTACGCATGGGGTACGAAGCGGTTCAATCGTTATTAGACCGTGCGTTGCCCGATGAAGAACGACAGGAAATTTTCGACATCGTGAACGCCTGGCCTGGCGTAAGCGGTGCTCACGATCTCCGAACGCGGCAGTCAGGGCCGACCCGCTTTATTCAGATCCATCTGGAAATGGAAGATAACCTGCCTCTGGTTCAAGCGCATTACATCGCGGACCAGGTTGAGCAGGCCATTTTGCGTCGCTTCCCAGGGTCCGATGTGATTATTCATCAGGATCCCTGCTCTGTTGTCCCGCAGGGAAACAGAGGAATTTGAACTTTCGCAGTGGTTGTACAAAACGTGAGCTGGACTGGCATTATTTGTATAAATAACCGCCGTTTAGCCTGACCTGAATCAATTCAGCAAGAAGCGCTTGATATACTATCTCTGTATAGAGTCGTTCTCTCCCGTTATATTTGGGAGCGCTTCGGGCAGAAGAATTAATTTTTAGCATTCCTAAGTTCAGAGGTAGTCATGATTAAGAAAATCGGTGTGTTGACAAGTGGCGGTGATGCGCCGGGCATGAACGCCGCGATCCGCGGTGTTGTACGCGCGGCGTTGACGGAAGGTATTGAAGTCATGGGTGTTTATGACGGTTACCTAGGCCTGTACGAAGACCGTATGGTTCCGCTAGACCGTTACAGCGTGTCCGACATGATTAACCGTGGCGGCACATTCCTAGGCTCCGCGCGCTTCCCGGAATTCCGCGATGAAAGCATTCGCGCAGTGGCTATCGAAAACCTGAAGAAACGCGGTATTGATGCACTGGTTGTTATCGGCGGTGACGGTTCTTACATGGGCGCCGTACGTCTGACCGAAATGGGCTTCCCATGCATCGGTCTGCCGGGCACCATCGATAACGATATCAAAGGTACCGACTACACCATCGGCTTCTTTACGGCGCTCAGCACCGTGGTAGAAGCGATTGACCGTCTGCGCGACACTTCTTCTTCCCACCAGCGTATTTCTGTTGTTGAAGTGATGGGGCGTTACTGCGGCGATCTGACTCTGGCGGCAGCAATTGCAGGCGGCTGTGAGTTTATCGTGGTGCCGGAAGTTGAATTCAAGCGTGACGATCTGGTTTCTGAAATCAAAGCGGGCATCGCCAAAGGTAAAAAACACGCGATTGTGGCGATCACCGAACACATGTGTGACATCGACGAGCTGGCGCACTTCATTGAAGCTGAGACGGGCCGTGAGACGCGTGCAACCGTTCTGGGTCACATTCAGCGCGGCGGCTCCCCGGTTCCTTACGACCGCATCCTAGCGTCCCGTATGGGCGCATATGCGATTGAACTGCTGCAGCAGGGCTTCGGCGGTCGTTGCGTCGGTATTCAGAACGAAAAACTGGTTCACCATGACATCATCGACGCTATCGAAAGCATGAAGCGTCCGTTCAAAGGTGACTGGCTGGAATGCGCTAAGCAGCTGTACTAATTTGCCACTTGCCCGGAAACGGGCAGATGACGAGCAAAAAAAAGCCTTCTCAATGAGAAGGCTTTTTTATTGGTGTGGGTTACTCGATATCCAGCGGATCTTCCGACAGGATAATGCCGGTGTTATCGGCATAGAGATGGTCGCCGGAGAAGAAGGTCACGCCGCCGAAATTGACGCGCACGTCGCTTTCGCCAACGCCTTCGCCCGCTGAGCCAACCGGAATAGCGGCAATCGCCTGAATGCCGATATCCAGCTCTTCTAAATCATCAACCTGACGCACCGCGCCGTACACCACAATGCCTTCCCACTCGTTTTGCGTGGCTAAACGGGCGAGGTCGGCGTCGATCAGCGCACGACGGACAGAACCGCCGCCATCGACCAGCAGAATGCGGCCCCGGCCGTTCTGTTCGAGCAGATCGTACAGCAACCCGTTATCCTCGAAACATTTTACGGTGATGATTTGCCCACCGAACGACAGCCGTCCGCCAAAGTTAGAGAACAGGGGTTCCACTACATTGACATCTTCTTGGTAGATGTCGCAAAGCTCGGAAGTATCGTATTTCATAGGATTAACGCTCAGTTGCTGCGAGTGATTTTAGTATATCGCGCTCTACGCATTGTTGGCAAAATCATCAATTGTTAATTGATATTTGTCAGTTAAGCCAGCGTCTTGCTTAGCACAATCCCGATGACGAACAGCAGGTTAGTTAATAACGCGCCTTTTACCGTCCGTTCCAGCATTGGCGGCATCGCCAGCGGCGAGCGCTCGCGTACCACAAAGCGCGCTTGTTTCACCAGCAGCGGTGCGCTGAGGATAAACAACCAGCCCCACGGACTGTGCAGTGAAAGCAGGTTGAACAGCGCCAGACAGACCAGCGTCCCCATCAGCAGGCAGACGTGGTAGCGGCGAGCGTTAACCGGCCCCAAGCGCACGGCCAGCGTGTTTTTACCATTTTCCCGGTCACTGTCGATGTCACGCAGGTTATTGATATTAAGCACCGCCGTTGCCAGCAGGCCGCAGGCGGTGGCCGGCAGAATAATGGCGCTGCTCAGGGTATGCGTCTGCAAGTACCAGCTGCCAATCACGCTCAGCCAGCCGAAGAAGATCAGCACCGAGATGTCGCCAAGGCCGATGTAGCCATACGGGCGCGTTCCGACGGTGTAGGTGATGGCGGCAATAATCGCCAACAAACCCAGCACCAAGAAACCGATAAAGTCACCGGTGGTCTGCGAGGCGGTAAATAGCAGGGCAAGGCCAGAGATGCAGATAAGCCCGACGGTGATAATCAACGCGCGCTTCATCTGCTCTTGGGTGATCGCCCCTTTTTGCATACCACGCAATGGCCCGATACGGTCCGGCTTATCGCTGCCTTTCACCGCATCGCCATAATCGTTGGCGAGATTAGAAAGGATTTGCAGCAGGCTTGCGGTGATAAGCGCCAGCACGGCAACGCCCGCGTTAAAGTGCCCTTGCCACCAAGATAGCGCGGTGCCAACGATGATCGCTGCGCAGGCCAGAGGTAACGTTTTGGGGCGCAGACTTTCCAGCCAGGCCTGAGAGCGGCTTACAGGTGTATTTGTCATAGTAATTAGCCAATAAAAATGGGGCTTTTCAGCCCCATCAATTAAAGATGAAAATGCAGTGAACGCGATTATAGGATAAAACGGCTCAGATCTTCATCTGCGACTAATGCATCTAGATGTTTGCTCACGTATTCCGCATCAATTGTGATGCTCTGGCCGCTCATCTCGCTGGCGTCATAGGAGATATCTTCCACCAGACGCTCAAGGACGGTGTGCAGGCGACGGGCGCCGATGTTCTCGGTGGTTTCGTTAACCTGCCATGCTGCTTTGGCGATACGTTTAATCCCGTCTTCGGTGAAGTCGATATTCACGCCTTCGGTCGCCATTAGCGCTTTGTACTGTACGGTGACGGACGCATCTGGCTCGGTCAGAATGCGCTCGAAGTCGCTGGTGGTCAGCGCCTGCAGCTCTACGCGAATCGGCAGACGACCCTGCAGTTCTGGGATCAGGTCAGACGGTTTCGCCACCTGGAATGCGCCAGAAGCAATAAACAGGATGTGGTCAGTTTTGACCATACCGTGCTTGGTGGAGACGGTGCAGCCTTCAACCAGCGGCAGCAGGTCGCGCTGTACGCCTTCACGGGAGACGTCTGGGCCGGAGGATTCACCGCGCTTACAGATTTTATCGATCTCATCGATGAACACGATACCGTGCTGCTCAACCGCATCGATAGCGTCTTGCTTGAGCTCTTCCGGGTTTACCAGCTTCGCCGCTTCTTCTTCAATCAGCAGTTTCATCGCGTCTTTGATTTTCAGCTTACGCGGCTTCTGCTTCTGGCCGCCCAGGTTCTGGAACATGGACTGCAGCTGGCTGGTCATCTCTTCCATACCTGGAGGCGACATAATTTCTACGCCCATCGGTGCAGCAGCGAGATCGATTTCAATCTCTTTGTCGTCCAACTGGCCTTCGCGCAGCTTCTTGCGGAATGCCTGACGCGCAGCAGAAGGTTCCTGCGGCTGTTCAGACTGGCCCCAGTTATTTTTTGCCGGTGGGATCAGCACGTCGAGAATGCGCTCTTCCGCCATCTCTTCGGCACGGTAGCGATTTTTTTCAATCGACTGTACGCGCACCATTTTGATCGCCGAATCGGTCAGATCGCGGATGATGGAATCAACTTCTTTACCTACATAGCCAACTTCGGTGAACTTGGTGGCTTCAACTTTGATGAACGGCGCGTTAGCAAGCTTGGCCAGACGACGGGCGATTTCGGTTTTACCGACGCCGGTTGGGCCGATCATCAGAATATTTTTTGGCGTCACTTCGTGGCGCAGCTCTTCATCGAGCTGCATACGGCGCCAGCGGTTACGTAAGGCGATAGCCACGGAGCGCTTAGCCGCGTCCTGACCGATGATGTGTTTGTTCAGCTCGCTGACGATTTCGCGTGGGGTCATTTCAGACATGGGAGATCCTTACGCCTTAGACGGTAATTCTTCGATGGTGTGGAAATGGTTGGTATAAATGCAGATATCGCCTGCAATATTCAACGCCTTTTCAGCAATTTCACGCGCGCTAAGCTCGGTGTTTTCCAGCAGTGCGCGGGCAGCGGCTTGGGCGTACGGGCCGCCAGAACCGATAGCAATCAGATCGTTTTCAGGCTGCACGACGTCACCGTTACCGGTGATGATAAGCGACGCGGTTTCATCCGCGACTGCCAGCAGGGCTTCCAGCTTGCGCAGCATACGATCGGTACGCCAGTCTTTCGCCAGCTCAACGGCGGCTTTCACCAGATGGCCTTGGTGCATTTCCAGTTTACGTTCAAACAGTTCGAACAGCGTGAAGGCGTCCGCAGTACCGCCCGCAAAACCGGCGATCACTTTGTCGTTGTACAGACGACGCACTTTTTTCACGTTGCCCTTCATGACGGTATTGCCCAATGTGGCCTGACCATCACCGGCGATTACTACGTGGCCGTTACGGCGAACACTTACGATTGTTGTCACGAGCAGACCCCTTTGTTGCAGCTACGAATAAAGAGGCCCCGTACCGCGTACGGGGCAGAATGTAACTATAGATGGGGGGGTTTTTGGGGGTTTCAACCCCCAGAAGCGAGCCTAATGCAGTTTGCGTGACCGGCCATCTTCAGGCGGGCAATGGTGCTATCAGCGTTGTCTTTGCCTTTAACCGGGCCGATAACCACACGATTCCAGCCGTTATTGGTGGTGATTTTGGAGTCAAAACCTTCAAACGCCAGCTGGGCGCGGACGGTTTCAGCCTGCTCGGCGCCTTTAAATGAACCACACTGTACCATCCAGCGACGTTCATCTTTTTTCTCGGTCGCTTTTGGCGGCGTTGTTTCACGAACAACCGGCGCGGCGGCCTGGGTTTTTGGCTGTGAAGCGGTGGTGTGCGCAGGCGTTTGCAGCAGATCCTGATACGCCGAGTTGGCGGCGGTAGATTTTGCCGGCTGCTGAGTTTGCGTTTGACGCGGTTGCTGAACCGGCTGAGTAGCGCGGGTTTGCGGCTGTTGTACCGGCTGCGTTTGCGTCCACTGCTGCTGCTGTACCTGCTGCTGGGCTAGACGCTGACGCTGTAGCGTTTGCTGACGCTGCGCAGGCGTTTGCTCATTCCACGGTACTTCGGTGAGCTGCGTCGGCTGCTGGCGCATATCCGCCTGCATCTGTGCCAACAGTTGGCGCTGTTCGTCGGTGAGCTGACTTGGGTTGATCACTTCCCCGCCTGCAGACGGTTCGGTTGGCGCACGGACGCCCGGCTGGCGGCTTTCCAGCTCTTTAATGTAACGCCAGCGTTCTTCCGGTTTTGGCGGCAGTCCATTCCCCGCTATTTGGCGGTTCTGCAGCGATTCAGACTCTTCTTTTTTGTGATGCGTAATGAAGTATAAACCGCCGATAAAAGCGACCACTACCGCAGCCGCGATTGCCACCATGGCAGGAGAGACCGCCGGAAAGTTATTCTGCTTTTTCCGTGTATTCCGTGAAGCGCCGTTCTTTCGCCGCGAAGGTGCCTGCTGGCTGCGGCGTACATAGTCTCGTTGTGCCACTATCGTTTCGCTGTCTTTTTCCGTTAGTTAGCCCGACATGTTACTTAAGCGGCGGGGCTTTGACCAGACAAGCAAGTCCTAAAGCACCCGGCTTTGCATCATATTTTGCTTGTGCTGCCGCGGATCACCAGTTCGCAATCCAGTAGACGCGAACCGCTATCAACAACCTGCCCGCTGAGCTGGTTCAACAGCAGCAGCATCGCTTCCCGGCCAATATCGAAACGCGGCTGAGAAACGGTGGTCAACGGGGGATCGCAAAACTCCGCCAGCGAAATGTTATCGAAGCCAATGATGGACAGATCTTCCGGGACTTTTAGCCCTTTGCGCTTCGCAAAGGAGAGCGCGCCCAGCGCCATGATATCGCTGTGACAGAAGACCGCGGTTGGCGGCTGTGGTAAGGCGAGCAGTTGTTCGAGCGCAGTAGCCCCGGCTTCAAAAGTGAAGTTACCGCGAGCGATGTAGTGAGGGTCAACGGTAATGCCACAACGACGCAGCGCCTGAACGTATCCCTGCAGACGATAATGGCAAAGCGGCATCTCTTCGGGACCCGCGATACAGCCAATGCGCTGATGCCCGAGTTCGTGCAGATAGTTAACGGCGTCGAATGAGGCGGTGAGGTTGTCGATGTGTACCGTTGGTAGGCCCAGTTCAGGAGCAAATTCGTTAGCCATGACCATCGGCGGCAGATTGCGTTGCTCTTCGATGCTGGCGTCGAACGGCAGACGAGAACCCAGCAGCAGCATACCGTCAATCTGCTTAGTGATGATTAAATCGATGAAGGTTTTTTCCTGCTGATTCTGATGCGCACAATCGCCAATCAGTACCAGATAACCCTGCGCCGCTGCGGTAACTTCAATCCCACGTATCACTTCACTAAAGAAGGGATCGCAGATATCCGGAACGATGACCAGAATGGTGCGCGATTCATTGCGCTTCATGTTACGTCCCTGCAGCTGCGGGAGATAACCTACCTCCAGCGCCGCCTGCTCGACGCGGTTGCGCGTGGCTTGCGAAACTTTTTCGGGATTCATTAATGCACGAGATACGGTTGCCGTAGAGACATTCGCTTGTAGGGCAACATCTTTCATGGTTGCGGCAACAACCGATTTTTTAGCCTTCACCTGATCCTCTCCTCACTCACTGGCGCAGGCACATCCTTTGTGACCTGACATCTGACACATTTTTATCAGATAGTTAGGGGGATCTGTTACAGAATTTTCATCAAAAGTGTGATGATTGTTTTATTTCACGATCCGGCTCTCAACTCTGCATTAACCTTCAATAGGGTCAACGTCGAGAACCCACTTCACTTTGCGGGACTCCGGAAGCGTGTTGATGAGCGCCAGCGTGCCGGTGACAATGTGCTGCAACCGCACGCGTGAAGGGTGCTGCAACAAAATCTGCCAGCGGTAACGCCCACCGCGTTTGGGGGCGAGGGCGGGCACCGGCCCAATGACCCACAGCTTATCGTCAGCAAGCGGACTTGCCTGAATGAGATTGCGTAACTGCTGCAGGAATAGCGGGGCCTGTTGGCTGTTGTGGTCCTCCGCCCGGATCAGCACGTGGCTGGTATACGGCGGCAGTTGCATGGTCTGGCGTTCAGCCAGCGCCTGTTCGGCAAAGGCATCATAGCCTTTGTACAGCAGCGTTTGCAGTAGCGGGTGGTCTGGATGGTGCGTTTGCAATACCACTTCGCCCTGTTTCCCTGCGCGTCCTGCACGGCCAGAAACCTGGGTGTAGAGCTGGGCAAAGCGCTCAGCTGAGCGGAAGTCGGCGGAGAACAGTGCGCCATCGACGTCCAGCAGGGCAACCAGCGTAACGTCAGGGAAATGGTGCCCCTTCGCCAGCATCTGGGTGCCAATTAAAATGCGCGCGCCGCCGCGATGGACTTCTGCCAGATGCTGCTCTAACGCGCCTTTACGGCTGGTGGTATCGCGGTCGATACGCGACAGCGGTACGCCGGGGAACATCGGGGCCAGCGCGTGCTCAAGCTGTTCGGTCCCAAGACCCACCGGCACCATATGCGTGGAGCCGCAGGAAGGACACTGGCGCGGAATCGGGCGCTGGCTGTCGCAGTGATGGCAGCGGAGATGATGCTGCGCCTGATGCAACGTGTAGTAGCTGTCGCAGCGCGGGCATTCCGCAATCCAGCCGCAATCGTGACACAGAAGCGTTGGCGCGAAACCGCGGCGGTTTAGAAACAAAATAACCTGATTATCGGCCTGCAAGTGCTGACGCATGCGGTTGATGAGGGCGGGAGAAAGCCCGGCCTGTAAATGCTGACCCTTTAAATCGAGCACGTGCTGATGCGCTGGACGTGCGTTACCGGCGCGGCGGGTTAAGCGCAGCATCCGGTACTTATGCTGACGGGCGTTAAGCAATGTCTCCAGCGCAGGCGTGGCCGAGCCGAGGATAATCGGGATTTGTTCGCTGTGAGCGCGCCAGACGGCGAGGTCGCGCGCATGATAACGCCAACCTTCCTGCTGCTTATAAGAGCTATCGTGCTCTTCATCAATGACAATAACACCGAGGTTTTTGAACGGCGTAAACAGCGAAGAGCGGGTGCCGATAACAATTGCCGCTTCGCCGTTTTTGGCTTTTAGCCATGCCGCCAAGCGCTCACTGTCGTTAAGCCCGGAGTGCAGAACCTCAACCGGCGCGTTAAAGCGTTCGCGAAAACGTGCGATGGTCTGCGGTGTTAGACCGATTTCAGGCACCATCACCAGCGCCTGTTTTCCCTGCGCCAACACGTTTTCCAGCACGCTGAGATAGACTTCGGTTTTACCTGAACCGGTTATCCCTTCCAACAGCCACGCGGAGAATTCATCGCTGGCGCTGTGGATGGCGCCTACCGCCGTGGCCTGTTCGGTGTTCAGACGTAGTCGTTCGCCCGGCACGGAGTAGGTGGCACGCCAGTCGATGGTGTCCGGCGCTAGGCTACCCAGCTCGCAAAAACCTTTTGCGCGAAGCGCCTGCATGGCGCTCTCGTTAAACTCCATCTCCGCAACCTGATGACGCCAGATTTTCCCCTGACGCAACGCCGCCAGCGCCTGCTGCTGTTTCGGCGAGCGTTTCAGGCTGTTGATATCAACAGCCTGACCCTGTTCGGTGGCAAACCAGAACCATTGCGGCGTTGCGCTGGCGGGTTTTCCTTGGCGCAACAAAATAGGCAGCGCGTGGAACAGTACGTCGCCAATCGGGTGATGATAGTAGTCCGCCGCCCACAGCAGTAAACGCCAGACGGAGGTTGAAAAGACCGGCTCAGCGTCCAGCACTTCGGCAACGGCTTTGAGTTCACCAAGCGGCAGCTCGCTGTTTTCGCTGACTGCGACCACAATGCCCACGCGCTCTTGTTTGCCAAATGGCACGCGCACGCGGCAGCCTGCTTTGGCGCTGAAGTTATCAGGCAGCAGGTAGTCGAATGTGCGGGGCAGTGGTACAGGCAGGGCAACGTGAGCAACGGGCATGTTTTGTTCCTGACTTGAAATCTGGCGAGACAGTATACACATTACAGGAGTGCGGATCAGTTTGCATATGCTGGTCAAATTCTGTATGATTCGCCGCCTTTGATGCATTTTGGCATCAGGAAATATACTATTAACATCGCGTGGTGTCTGGCGTTAGGGCTGGAAGAGCGACGCGGCCTTAACCGAGGTTTTCCCCATGAAAAAAGATATTCACCCGAAATACGAAGAAATTACTGCATCTTGCTCTTGCGGTAACATCATGAAAATCCGCTCTACCGTAGGTCACGATCTGAACCTGGACGTATGCGGTAAATGCCACCCGTTCTATACTGGCAAGCAGCGTGATGTTGCTACCGGTGGCCGTGTTGACCGCTTCAACAAGCGTTTCAGCATCCCAGGCAGCAAGTAAGTTGCCAAGCGAAAAAAGCGCCTTAGGGCGCTTTTTTTGTGTCCGAATTTCGGTCTTGCGCGGAAAAAATTCGAAAAAAAGCAGAAAATCATTTCTGCTTTTTTTTAAGCCTACCGATCGGTAATCAGTACTCCCACGTCTCTGGGTCAATCCCCAGCTCACGCATAATCAATTTCGCCGCTTCTGGAATTTCATCGCTGCGCTCTTTACGCAGGTCTTCATCGTTAGGCAACGGTTGACCGGTAAATGCATGCAGGAACGCTTCACACAGCAGCTCACTGTTGGTGGCGTGGCGCAGGTTGTTGACCTGACGACGCGTGCGTTCATCGGTGAGGATCTTCAACACCTTCAGAGGAATGGAAACCGTAATTTTTTTTACTTGCTCACTCTTCTTACCGTGCTCAGCGTATGGGCTGATATATTCGCCGCTCCATTCAGCCATGAGATACCTTTAATCCTCTAGTCATGAGTTAACAGGCCGGGTCACGGCCATGATCGCGCGCAGTTTACCGCAGCGGCCCCGTTCTGGCACGAGTTTAGCCGTCACAGATGTGCACTAATGCATATAATTTTAACGGCTATTTGCCAATAGCTCAATCTATACGCAAAGAAGTTTAGAAGTCTAGATGTATTGACGGCTATGATAACAATGTTTACTCTGGAGCCTGACTTTTCACAGACCTTGCCAGGAACGAATCCTCATGACCCGTAAACAGGCCACCATCGCAGTGCGTAGCGGATTAAATGACGACGAGCAGTATGGTTGTGTTGTCCCGCCCATTCATCTTTCCAGCACCTATAACTTTACCGGCTTTAATGAGCCGCGTGCGCATGACTACTCTCGTCGTGGAAACCCGACGCGTGATGTTGTTCAGCGGGCGCTGGCCGAGCTGGAAGGGGGGGCAGGCGCGGTCATGACCAATACGGGGATGTCGGCGATTCATCTGGTGACCACCGTTTTCCTCAAACCTGGCGATCTGCTGGTTGCACCGCACGACTGCTACGGCGGCAGCTACCGTCTGTTTGATAGCTTGGCCAAACGCGGCTGCTATCGCGTGCTGTTTGTTGACCAAGGCAATGAAGAAGCATTAAAAGCGGCGCTGGCGGAAAAACCGAAACTGGTCCTAGTGGAAAGCCCAAGTAACCCATTGTTACGCGTGGTGGATATTGCGAAAATCTGCCAGCTGGCCCGCGAAGCGGGTGCGGTAAGCGTGGTGGATAACACCTTCCTGAGCCCGGCGCTGCAAAATCCGCTGGCCTTAGGCGCTGACCTGGTGCTGCACTCCTGCACCAAGTACTTGAACGGTCATTCGGACGTGGTGGCCGGCGTGGTGATTGCAAAAGATCCGGAAACGGTCACAGAACTGGCATGGTGGGCGAATAATATCGGCGTCACCGGCAGCGCATTCGACAGCTACCTGCTGTTACGCGGCCTGCGTACGCTCTCTCCGCGTATGGAAGTGGCGCAGCGTAATGCTTATGCCATTGTCGATTTCCTGAAGACGCAGCCGCTGGTGAAAAAGCTGTATCATCCTTCTTTACCGGAAAACCAGGGCCACGAAATTGCCGCGCGTCAGCAGAAAGGTTTTGGTGCGATGCTGAGCTTTGAGCTGGGCGGCGATGAGCAAACATTGCGTCGCTTCCTGAGCGGGCTGTCGCTGTTCACATTGGCGGAATCGCTGGGTGGCGTAGAGAGCCTGATTTCTCATGCGGCAACTATGACGCACGCAGGTATGGCGCCGGAAGCGCGCGCCGCTGCGGGCATTTCTGAGACGCTCTTGCGTATCTCAACCGGTATCGAAGATAGTGAAGACTTAATTGCCGATCTGGAAAATGGATTCCGGATCGCAGCCGAGGGGTAAAAATGAGTGTGATTGCGCAGGCAGGGGCGAAAGAGCGTCAGCTGCATAAATTTGGTGGCAGTAGCCTGGCGGATGTGAAGTGTTATTTGCGCGTTGCCGGCATTATGGTCGAGTACTCGCAGCCCGGCGACATGATGGTCGTTTCCGCCGCCGGTAGCACCACTAACCAACTGATCAGTTGGCTGAAGCTCAGCCAGACCGATCGCCTCTCTGCGCATCAGGTTCAGCAAGCGCTGCGCCGCTATCAGTCGGATCTGATTAGTGGCCTGCTGCCTGCCGAAATTGCTGACGGCTTGATTGCTGAATTTATCCACGATCTGGAACGTCTGGCCGGTCTGCTGGACGCGGGTGTGAACGACGCAGTCTATGCCGAAGTGGTCGGCCACGGTGAAGTCTGGTCTGCACGCCTGATGGCTGAAGTCCTCAAGCTGCAAAACCTGGATGCCGCCTGGCTCGATGCGCGCGCTTTTTTACGCGCCGAACGCAGCGCCCAGCCGCAGGTGGATGAAGGTCTCTCTTATCCACTGCTGCAACAACTGTTGGCCCAGCATCCTGGTAAGCGCTTGGTTGTCACCGGTTTTATCAGCCGCAACCATGCGGGTGAAACCGTACTGCTGGGGCGTAACGGCTCTGACTACTCGGCGACGCAAATTGGTGCGCTGGCGGGCGTTTCCCGCGTCACCATCTGGAGCGACGTCGCCGGTGTCTACAGCGCCGACCCGCGCAAAGTGAAAGATGCCTGCCTGCTGCCGCTGCTGCGTTTGGACGAAGCCAGCGAGCTGGCGCGTCTGGCGGCACCAGTACTGCACACGCGTACACTGCAGCCGGTTTCCGGCAGCGACATCGACCTGCAATTGCGCTGTAGCTACACGCCGGATCAAGGTTCCACGCGCATAGAGCGCGTACTGGCTTCCGGCACCGGCGCACGTATTGTCACCAGCCATGACGATGTTTGCCTTATTGAATTTCGCGTACCCGCCAGCCAAGATTTCAAGCTGGCATATAAAGACATTGACCAGTTGCTTAAGCGCGCGCAAATCCGCCCGCTGGCGGTGGGCGTACATGCCGATCATCAACTGCTGCAATTCTGCTACACCTCAGAAGTCGCTGACAGCGCGCTGAAAATTCTCGATGAAGCCGGCCTGCCGGGCGAACTGCGTCTGCGTCAGGGGTTGGCATTGGTAGCGATGGTTGGCGCAGGCGTCACCCGTAACCCGCTGCACTGCCACCGTTTCTGGCAGCAGTTGAAAGGCCAGCCGGTAGAGTTTACTTGGCAATCGGAAGAGGGCATTAGCCTCGTTGCCGTGCTGCGTGCAGGCCCGACCGAAAGCCTTATTCAGGGACTCCATCAGTCGCTGTTCCGAGCGGAAAAGCGTATTGGCCTCGTGCTGTTTGGTAAAGGCAATATTGGTTCACGCTGGCTGGAGCTGTTTGCTCGCGAGCAGGGCACGCTCTCTGCGCGTACCGGATTTGAATTTGTGCTGGCGGGTGTAGTGGATAGCCGCCGTAGCCTGCTGAGCTATGAAGGGCTGGATGCCAGTCGCGCGCTGGCTTTCTTTGATGATGAAGCGGTGGAACAGGATGAAGAGTCATTATTCCTGTGGATGCGCGCTCATCCTTATGACGATTTAGTGGTACTGGATATTACCGCCAGCGAACAGTTGGCCGATCAGTATCTGGATTTTGCCAGCCACGGCTTCCACGTGATCAGCGCTAACAAGCTGGCCGGTGCCAGCAGCAGCGATAAATATCGCCAAATCCATGATGCCTTCGAAAAAACGGGCCGCCATTGGCTGTATAACGCGACCGTGGGTGCCGGTTTGCCGGTTAACCACACCGTGCGTGATCTGATCGACAGCGGCGATAGCATTCTGGCTATCAGCGGCATCTTCTCCGGCACGCTCTCGTGGCTGTTTTTGCAGTTTGATGGCAGCGTACCGTTTACAGACTTGGTCGATCAGGCTTGGCAGCAGGGGCTGACGGAACCCGACCCGCGCGTTGACCTTTCCGGCAAAGACGTGATGCGTAAGCTGGTGATTCTGGCGCGTGAAGCGGGCTATGACATCGAACCGGATCAGGTCCGCGTCGAGTCTCTGGTGCCTGCGCACTGCGAAGATGGCTCGATTGACCATTTCTTTGAGAATGGCGAAGAGCTTAATGAGCAGATGCTACAACGTTTTGAAGCGGCTCAGGAGATGGGGCTAGTGTTGCGCTACGTGGCGCGTTTTGACGCCAACGGCAAAGCACGCGTTGGCGTGGAAGCGGTCCGTCAGGAGCATCCGCTGGCGGCGTTGCTGCCGTGTGATAACGTGTTTGCCATCGAAAGCCGCTGGTATCGCGATAATCCGCTGGTGATTCGTGGGCCGGGCGCCGGTCGTGACGTAACCGCTGGGGCGATTCAGTCTGATATCAACCGCTTGGCGCAATTGCTGTAGTTTGGGTTGCCGGATGGCGCTCCGCTTATCCGGCCTACACGGTCTGTAGTCCGTAGGCCGGATAAGATGCGTCAGCATCGCCATCCGGCGCTTCACCGCGCCGAAAACACCTCTTTTGCTGCAAATAGCCCGTTGAGCGCTGCCGGGAATCCGGCATACACCGCCATCTGCATTATCACCTCAATAATTTCCTCCTGCGTTAATCCCACGTGCAGCGCGGCGGCTATGTGCACCTTCAACTGCGGCGCGGCGTTGCCCATGGCGGTAAGCGCGGCCACGGTGGCAATTTCCCGGCTGCGCAAGTCCAGGCCCGGACGAGCATAAATATCGCCAAATGGGAATTCGAGCAGGTAGCGGGCGAAGTCTGGTGCAATATCTCGCAAACTCTCCACGACCGCGTCACCGCCTTTGCCATCAACCTGTTGCAGCATTTTTTGACCGATAATAAAGCGTTCTGAATCCATGGTTAATTCCTCATAAGCCCGATGTAAGTCAGAGAATAGGCGGCGCAGAACAATTTGGATAATACCTATTCTGTGATACCTTTTCGGTATGACAACATCTCTACTTCACTCTCTGGATCTTCGCCTGCTGCGTAACTTTGCGGTGGTGGCACAAGAGAACAATATGAGCCGCGCGGCGCAGCGTTTGTTTATGTCGCAGCCGCCGCTCAGCCGCCAGATTCGCCAGCTTGAAGAACGGCTGGGGCTGGCGCTTTTTGTCCGTCACACCAAGGGACTGACGCTCACCGATGAAGGGCAAAGGGTGCTGGAAATTATCCGCCCGCTGCTGGCGTTGCAGGATAAAACCTATGCCACGCTCAGTAAGCTTGCGAAAACCGGCGAGCCGTCGCTGCGTTTTGGGCTGACGACGGCATTCGAGCAGGGGTTTTATGCAGCGCTGGAAACGCGTCTCACGCAGCGGGTTGCGGCGCTTAATATTGTGCGTCACGCTTCGCCGGAACTGGTGCGTCAGGTGCGACGGGGAAAACTGGATGCTGCGCTGGTGGCGCTGCCGCTGGAGAGCGCCGGGCTGACAGTCATCCCGCTGACTTTGCAGGAGCCATTGATTGCCGCCTTGCCAATGCACTGGCCGGAAGCTGATGCCGAATCGCTGACGCTGAACGCCCTCAATGCCCGTCCCTTGTTCTGGTTTAAGCGCGAGCGTAATCCGGCCTTCTTCGATTACACGCGGGATATTTTTCGGCGAGCAGGCTACACACCTTCCTGCATTGAAGAGCCGCTGGAGCATGACGTGCTGCTCGCGCGTATTGCCCGTGGCGATGGTCTGAGTCTGTTTCCTGCGTCGTTTGCCGTCATTCAGCGGCAGGGCGTGATTTTTCGGCCTATTGATGAAGCGGCATTATGTGTTCAGTGTGGTTTGGTCATGTTATCGGAAAGTTCGGCGCGCCTTTTTTGGCTTCTGAACATGGTTCAAGCCGACCCGCGCGTGGATCTTTTCGGTAAGACGTGATGCCCAAAAAATTGATTCGTGGGCTGGGTGATGGTCGCGATATTTCCGTCGGGGGGGGATTCAGTCTGATATCAACCATCTGGCGCAACTGTTGTGCCGAACTCTGTAGGTCGGGTAGGGCATTTATTCTGCCATCCGGCAGAGTTACGCTTTCGTCAAAACCTCCGACTATGTCGGAGGTTATTTATTTTTAATTAATTACTCTAAATCTTTACCATCGGACTCGATACACTTTTTGTACCAATAGAATGAATCTTTCTTCACTCTATGAAAATCGCCCTCGCCTTCATCATTCATATCGACATAAATGAAACCGTATCGCTTATCCATTTGACCTGTGGTGAATGAAACTAAATCAATGGGTGCCCAGGACGTGTATCCAAAAATATCTACCCCTTCCTCCCTTGCTTTCATCAGGCTTTTGATATGACTTCTGTGATAATCAATTCGGTAAGTATCGTGAATCAATCCATCAGCATCAATTTTATCATGTGCACCTAATCCATTCTCCACGTCAAAGAGTGGGATTTGGTAACGGTCATAGATAAAGTGCAAGAAATACTCATAACCTGTTGGGTCAATTTGCCAGCCCCAATCACTTGCTTTTAAATATGGGTTTATGATTGAATGTTGTACACCAGCACCATCCAATACTTCACCTTCATCTTTATGTGTCGTGAAGACATTAGACATATAATATGAGTAAGCTAAGAAATCTGATTTACCTTCTGATAAATCTTTTTCATCTTGCTCACTGATGACCAAACTAACCCCATTATCTTTCCAGATACGTGTGGCGTAGGAAGGGTAATAGCCTCTTACCATCGTATCAGCACAATATCCAAACAGGTTTTGGAATATTTTATAATTCTCAATGACATCTTCTGGATCACATGTATATGGATATGAGCAGTATCCTGCAACCATACATCCCACTTTGATATTGGGATCTATTTCATGGGCAACGATTGTTGCTCTTGCAGAAGCCACCATTTGATTATGTAATTCTGTATAAGCAACCTGCTTCCCTTCCTTTACATCGAAATGCAAAAGAATATTGATTTCATTGAATGTTAACCATTTATTCACTAAATCTTTGTATTCAGTAAAGCAAACTCTGGCGAATTCGACAAATTGGTTAATCATCTCCCTATTTGTCCAATCTTTATATGTTTCTTCTAGATAAGTCGGCTCGTCATACTTATACAAGGTAATAACGGGGTCCATCCCGTGCTTACGACATTCTTTAAACACATTACGATAGAACTCTACACCCGCCTGATTTACCCCACCCTCAACACCTTTTGGGAAAATTCTTGCCCAGGAAACAGTTGTATTAAAGGTTGTAAATCCCATTTCGGCAAGCAAGGCGATATCTTCTTTATATCGGTGATAGAAGTCGATCCCTACATGATTGGTATATTTGATATCGTCAAATAGGTGATATTTAGCACCTTCGGGCAAATGATCAAATTGTCTCATTTTGCCCCGTGATCCGTCTTTATTGAGATAATGGATATAACGGCGGTCTTCTGTTGACCCTGGGGCACCAAAATCTACCTGTACTGGGCTTTTCCCACCTTCATCCCATGCACCTTCACATTGAGCCGCTGATAAAGAGCCGCCCCATAAAAATTTTTCTGATAGACTCATTTTTTTCCTTAAAGGCGTTTAGGTTAGAGAGAGGGTTCGGCTGAGACATCAGATAATTCAATCTGTTTACGCAGAATGGTCATCGCCTGTGAGTAAGACATGTCTTTGCGAAATAAACCCGCGGTACCTAAAATGAACATGTCGACATCCGTTCCCAGCGTTCTGACAACATCAGGAGAAATAGCGCCATCAATAGCAATCTGAGCTTTGCTCTGATGTTGTTGTAGCATTGTTCTCAATCGACGAATTTTATTCACCGAGGCCGTAATAAAAGGTTGGCCTGCAAAACCCGGATTGACCGACATAACCATAACCACATCCACAACATCCAGCACTTCTTCAAGTATGCTCAGAGAGGTTCCTGGGTTAATCGCAACACCGGCTTTAATTCCCCTACTGCGAATATTACTTAAAGTACGATGCAAATGAATCGGTGATTCGGCATGAACATAAATAATGCTACAACCCAGTTCAGCGAAACGATCTATATAGGGATCAGGGTTCGTCACCATCAAATGTACATCGTAAGGAACAGTGGCCAGTTTAGACACGGCTTTAATGTCTTCCGGGCCAAGAGCGAAATTGGGCACAAAGTGGCCGTCCATCACATCGATATGGAACAGCGAGGCGCCCGCCGCCTCGAGGTCAGCCAACTCTTCCCCAAGCCGCGAGAAATCTACACACATCAGAGAGGGGCAAAATTGGGTTTTCATTGTTGCGCCTCTTCTATGGCTGCGATCATTTCCACGCGCTTCTGGTGACGTTCACCCTCAAAGTGTGCATCCAGCCAAGCATCAACGATCATTTTTGCCAGTTCAGCCCCAACGACGCGAGAACCAAAAGAGAGCACGTTAGTATTGTTGTGTGAGCGAGAAAGCTTCGCTGAGTAAGGCTCGCTACACACTACGGCACGAATACCATTCACTTTGTTGGCGGCAATCGAAATGCCGATCCCCGATCCGCAAATAACGATGCCAAGGTCAGCCTCTCCTGACATCACCGCTTCCGCCACGGCTTTACCATAAATGGGATAATCAGTGCGCGTTTCAGAGTGCGCGCCTTTATCAATGACAGTGATCCCGCGAGCGACAAGGTGTTCGGTAATCGTTGGTTTAAGAATGATACCTACGTGATCGCAACCAATTGCAATTTTCATGCTTTCTCCCTTAATCATTTGAAGGTTTTAACGGCTGGAAAACCCAGCCGAAGTTGTTAATGCGCGCTATCCAGACAATCTTCCAGGCTGGACTTGATAAGCGTGACGTGTGGACCGTAGATAACCTGTATCCCATTGCCTTTTCTAATGACGCCTTTCGCACCGGATGCCTTGAGCATGGCGTCATCGACTAGGTTTTCATCAACAACGGTGATACGCAGGCGCGTGGCGCAGCAGTCGAGGTCAGAGATATTGGCCTCTCCTCCCAGCCCGTTCAGGATGAGCGCTGAAACTTCATCGCTATTGGCTTTGTGGCTGGATACGGACTGCTTGTCCCGCGCTTCTAGATCCTTGCGGGTGTAGAGTTTCGTTTCCTGGGAGTCATCTTCTCGTCCCGGCGTCTTGAAGTTGAAATGCGTGATGGCGAAGCGGAACGTGAAGTAATAAATAGGGAATAACGGGATCCCAATCAGGATGGCGTTTATCCAGTGTGTCTTCGCGTTGCCCTGCATGACGCCGAAAAGGATGAAGTCAATCAGGCTACCGGAGAAGGTTTGCCCGACACCGACGTTAAAGATATGGCAAAGCATGAAGGACAGCCCTGCCAGCACGCAGTGCATGACGTACAGCAGCGGTGCGGCGAACAGGAAAGAGAATTCAATCGGTTCAGTGATACCGGTCAGAATGGCCGTTAACGTTGCCGACAGCAGTAGACCTAAAACCAGCTTGCGTTTTTCTGGGCGAGCGGTGTGATAGATAGCCAGCGCGGCGCCAGGAATACCAAACATATAGAAAGGAAACTTACCGGCCATAAAGCGGGTAGCATCGACGGAAAAGATCTGAGTGTGTGGACTCGCGAGCTCGGCAAAGAAGATATTGGTGGCACCTGAAACGGCGACGCCGTCAATAAGATGCGTACCGCCAAGGCCGGTTTGTAGGAACGGCATGGCAAAGACATGATGCAGGCCGAAAGGAATAAGTGCGCGTTCCATCAGGCCATAAAGGAAGGTTCCCGCATAACCGGCGCTGTTCACCAGATCTCCGATATGTAAAATCCCTCGCTGTATTGTTGGCCAGATAAAGAACATCAGGATGCCAACGCAAAGAAAGGTGACGGCGGAGATAATCGGAATAAATCGCGTACCTCCGAAAAACGAGAAGGTGGTCGGCAGTTCTATCCGGTAAAAACGATTGTGCAGAGCTGCGACGCCAAGACCGGCAATTACCCCACCAAAGACGCCCATTTGCAGAGAGTTAATACCTAGTGTCATCCCCAGTGAACCTTCAGGAAGCACACCCGGAGTCAGCAAGTTGTTAATGTCCAGCATTGCATTGATGGTGGCATGCATCACTAAAAAACCGATAGCGCCAGAAATAGCCGCCACTTCTTTTTCTTTTTTTGCCATCCCAAGTGCTACACCGATAGCAAAAATAACCGGTAGGTTAGCGAAGATAATGCCGCCAGAACTTTTCATTACGGTAAGCAAGGCGTGAAGTGTGGTTCCTGCACCTAAGAGGGATTCGAGTCCATACGAATCGATAGTCGTTTGGTTAGTGAATGAAGCCCCAATGCCTAATAACAGCCCCGCGACCGGGAGAAGGGCTATAGGGAGCATAAAAGAGCGCCCTGTGCGCTGTAGAATTCCGAATATTGTTGTTTTCATCGTGTTTTTTGACCATGTTAGGGTACAACAATCGAATCAAAGTCAGGCAATAAATCGAAACGCAGTTTATCGCCACCGAGCAATAACTTTACGATTTAGATTATTGTTGTGAAGTTAGTGTCGGTCAATAGCTGTTTACGATCAACTTCACAAAACGATCAATTATTGTGATTTTATGGTTCACGGTACGGTTAATCTCATTGGGGTTGTTTAATTAAAAGGTGAATTTAATTCACAGTTATAATTGTATTTGTGAAAAAAACTGCGGTCTCAGCGGGCTAATCATTTGACCGTCTATCACCTTGTGATAATCTTTCTCCTATCTCTTTCAGCGCAATAACAGTGTAAAAAATGACCATAAATCAAGATCCCATTCAAGAAATGGACAGCACGTTAGCCATTGGGGCACGAATAAAAATGTCCCTTTCACAGTTGAATCCGACTGAGCGAAGAATAGTTGAGTGGTTGATTACTAAAGGAAATATCAGTAAGAATACGAGTCTGCGCGAAGTGGCTGGAGCTTTAAAAGTTTCAGAGCCGCTGCTGGTTAAGGTGGCTAAAAAGATCGGTTTTTCGGGTTTTAGGGAATTACGCAGCGCGCTTATCAGCTACTTTGAGTCTCTTCCTTATGAGAGAGAAGAGGAGATCACTGAGCATGATAGCCTGGACACTGTACTGGATAAGGTTTTTTCAAATAGTATTCAGGTGCTTAAAGAGGCGCGGTCGGTAGCTGATTCAGCCACGATAGGTAAAGCCGCGCATCTAATATTTCATGCGCGTAGAGTCATCATTTTTAGTGTTGGTGGTTCAGCTTCGGTTGGCCAGGATTTTGAACACAAGCTCTTGCGAATCGGCATTATCAGCCATGCGTACAGCGATTTTCATCTGATGTTAATGACCGCGAGCCAGCTCGATGAAAATGATGTTGTGATCGCCATTTCACAAACAGGTGTGACCCGCGAAACGTTAAGTGCTGTGAATACAGCGCGGGCACGCAAGGCCAAAGTCATTTGCATTACTAAT
Organism: Kluyvera sp. STS39-E; assembly: GCF_040932435.1. NCBI lineage: Bacteria > Pseudomonadati > Pseudomonadota > Gammaproteobacteria > Enterobacterales > Enterobacteriaceae > Kluyvera > Kluyvera sp. STS39-E. The sequence goes on from NZ_JBFQGA010000011.1 coordinate 119,452, forward strand.
GATAACGGTTCGCCGATTTCGCAATGTTCTGATTTATCGATTTTTAGCCCGGCGATGAGTGGCCCGCTTCTTGGGCAAAATGCCGTGGCCAGAATTGTGCAGTTGAACCTGCTGGACAGCCTGTTTATTGCCATTTTGCTGGAAGATTACCAGGGAAATAAAGAGCGACTGTCAAGAGGGATAGAGATTGTTAATCCGTTACACAGTGGCAAATAAACCCGGAGCGATAGGGTGCTCAGCTTTAAGCTGATTCGCGCGCGACCAGTTGTCCGGATAGGGTGATGGATTGGTTTTGCAACGCCGGGTCTTTGAGCTTACGGATCATCAGCGTCGCCGCCTGGCGACCCGTTTCTTCACTGGCAGACGAGATATAGCTAAACGCCGGTGAGGTGAGGTTGATGTGCAGCATATCCTCAAAGCCAATCAGCGCCACCTGCTGGGTTAGGAAAACGTCTTTCCCTACGGTGCGACCCACGTTATGAATCCCATCAATACAGCCGATCATGGCATCGGGTGAATGGCACAGCACGGCGGTGATGGCGTTGTTGTTTTCCAGCAATTGCCGCGTAGCGATGCTGGCGGCGCGGGTATCGTCACCACAGGCCGGGATGAACTCTTCGCGTGGGGTAATCCCGTAGCGGGTTAAGGTGTTGCGAAAACCCTCCAGCCGCTGTTGACGAATGAGGTTATTTTCCTGACCGCCTAGGTAGGCGATATAACGATGCCCACGCTCGATAAGATAACGGGTGGCGAGGCTTGCCGCCTGTTGGTTATCGCGAAGAACCAGATTACACGCCTCTTTAATGGGCGATTGCGACACCACCACGAGCGGCATTGGGCACTGACGAATTTGCACGGGAAGCGTATCACGGCTGACGTCCGACGCCAGATAGATAACCCCGGCGACGCCCTGCTGCTTAAATGACAGCAGGCAGCGTTCTAGATGCTCATGTTCGTTGAGTGGCTGGCCGAGGAAAACCATAAAACCCTGTGCTTCCAGCTCCTGAACAATGCTCGCCATCACCTTGATAGAAAAGCTGTCGCTAAAGTCTCGCAGGATCAGGCCAATGAGATTTGAGGTGTTGGAACGAAGGTTGGCGGCGGCAATATTGTGGACATAGCCCAGCTCATTGATGGCGGCCTGCACTTTTTCGATAGTCGCTTCAGAAATTTTCCCTTTCTGGCGCAGCACCAGCGAGACGGTCGAAACCGATACGCCCGCTCTTTTTGCGACATCTATTATGCTGACCTTCTTCAAAAATCGCTCCCTGAGCTGTTTCGCAAATCCACAAAAAACAAGGAGGTTCCCATCAGGGATGGGAACCTTCAACCGCTGACAATCTTATGATTATTTACCAATCATCGTCGACATGGTTTCCGCGATAAATTGCGCTCGCGCGCCAAATATCACCTGAATACCGTTATCGCCGACGAAAACGACCCCGCGGGCGCCGATATTGTTCAGACCGTCCTTATCTACCGCCTTTTTATCTGCTACTTCAAGACGCAGACGGGTGATGCAAGAACCGACGGAGGCAATGTTGTGCTCGCCACCCAGTAGGCCGATGATATCAGTAGCCAGTTCGCTGTCGCTCTTATCATTGGCGGTCACCGTCGTTTCTGTACGACCAGGCGTTTTGACATCGAAACGACGGATCACAAAGCGGAAAGTGAAGTAGTAGATAAGCCCCATCGGCACGCCGACAATAATCGCGTTCAGGAAGTTGGTCTGGTAACCGTTGAATGACGGCAGGATGCCAAACGAGATGTAGTCGATAAGCCCGGCGGAGAACGATTTAGCAATGTGCGCATGCAGCAGGTACATCACCATGTAGGAGAGACCGGCCATAATGGCGTTGAAGACGTAAAGAATCGGCGCCACGAAGATAAAGGTGAACTCTACCGGCTCGGTGATCCCGGTCAGGAAGCAGGTCAATGCAGCGGAGAACAGAATACCGGCTGCGATTTTCTTATTCTTGGTGTGTGCTTCGTGATACATCGCCAGACACGCCGCAGGCAGCGCAAACAGCATCAGCGGGAACTCACCCTGCATGAATTTACCAGCATTCTGGTAGCTATCGCTGCTGAAGGATTTCACGCCTTCTTCCAGCATTTTGAACCAGATTGTTTGGTCGCCGTGGATAACCTGCCCAGCTTGGGTGGTGTAGTCACCAAACGAGTACCAGAACGATGGATACCAGATGTGGTGCAGACCTAGCGGGATTAGCGCGCGTTCAACCAGACCGAAGATAAAGGTAGAGGCAGCTTGGTTATCGCCGTTGATGATAACTGACAGCGCATCAATACCTGCCTGAATATGCTGCCAGATGTACGGCAGAATCAGCCCGAGTACAAACGACAGCAGGGCCGTGGCGATGGCGACAAAACGCTTGCCGGAGAAGAAGCCGAGGAATTCCGGCAACTGCAATTTATGGAAGCGGTTATAGCACCATGCCGCGAGGATGCCGCAAATCAGGCCACCAAAGACGCCCATTTGCAGGGTTGGGATGCCGACCACCATGGCGTATTTGCCGCCTTGCCCCGCCATTTCAGGGGTAATGCTGAGAACCGTACTGATGGTGATGTTGGTGACGAAGACCGAAACGGCCGCGGACAGTGCCGCAATACCGGACTCCGATGCGAGGCCGACGGCAGAGCCGATGGCGAAAAGCATCGGCAGGTTATCGAAGATAATTCCCCCCGCGTTCATCATCAGCGGCAGATGGAATTTATCCCCAAACGCCAGCAGCAGACCTGCCGCAGGCAGCAGCGAAATTGGCAGCATCAGCGCACGGCCAATCATCGACAGCTTGGAAAGCGATTTAACAAAACTCGATATCAGACTCATACTGATTTCCCCCGAATAGCCGCCTCTTCGTGCGTGCTTTTCATAACCCTGTTTATAGTGAGTATAACGTTTTAGTAGAACGTTCTACTTATCGTGAAACAACCCATTAACGTCTGCAATAGAATTTTGGTTTAGACTTACGATGTTTAAGAAATATGCGATATACATCGCAAATTTAATTGCGTATAAAAAGTGAGGACATTGTTGTTAATAGCGGCGAGCTATAAGTTGTGAGGTGGTTATAACGTATACAGATGAGGGTTTTTCATCTGCGCTGAATATTACTCTCCTTCTGTGCCGATCTTTCTATTGACGCCCGTCGGCTTTTGCGGCATTTTTACATCCAGACGTCTAAACGGATAGATGTTTACAACACAACAATAATGACACGCGATTGATGAGGTAAGGTATGAGCTTTTTTCACGCCAACCAGCGGGAAGCGCTGAACCAGAGTCTGGCCGAAGTCGGGCAGATTAACGTTTCTTTTGAGTTTTTCCCGCCGCGCACCAGTGAAATGGAACAAACCCTGTGGAACTCTATCGATCGCCTAAGCAGCCTGAAGCCTAAATTTGTCTCGGTGACCTACGGCGCGAACTCCGGTGAACGCGACCGTACGCACAGCATCATTAAAGGCATTAAAGACCGTACCGGTCTCGAAGCGGTGCCGCACCTAACCTGCATTGATGCCAGCCGGGATGAGCTGCGCGCCATCGCCCAGGATTACTGGAACAACGGTATTCGCCATATAGTGGCCCTGCGCGGCGACCTGCCGCCGGGCAGCGGTAAGCCGGATATGTATGCCGCCGACTTGGTGACGCTGTTAAAGGACGTTGCGGATTTTGATATCTCCGTCGCCGCCTATCCAGAGGTTCACCCGGAAGCGAAGAGCGCCCAGGCCGATCTGCTCAACTTGAAGCGTAAAGTGGATGCGGGCGCGAACCGCGCAATTACCCAGTTCTTCTTCGACGTGGAAAGCTACCTGCGTTTTCGCGACCGCTGTGTCACCGCGGGTATTGATGTGGAAATCATCCCCGGTATTCTGCCGGTCTCAAACTTCAAGCAGGCGAAGAAGTTTGCCGACATGACCAACGTGCGTATTCCTGCGTGGATGTCGCAGATGTTCAATGGCCTTGATGATGATGCCGAAACCCGCAAGCTGGTGGGGGCGAACATAGCGATGGACATGGTGAAAATTCTCAGCCGTGAAGGAGTGAAGGATTTCCACTTCTACACGCTGAATCGCGCGGAAATGAGCTACGCCATCTGCCATACCCTGGGCGTGCGTCCGGCGTAATATTTTGCCGGGTGGCGGCTTTGCCTTACCCGGCCTACGGCGTCAAACAATCGCCCTGATAGTCACAACTACCGGGTAAATCCCCAACAAAAGCCCTGTTTATGCGGGGCTTTTGCGCAGTATAGTAGCGGCCATCACATCACCGTTACGGACTTACCATGACCACTGAAGGGAAAAGCAATCCGCTGGCGCTTGTTGGCCTGCTGGTGCTGACGCTCATCTGGAGCTATAGCTGGATTGCAATGAAACAGGTGACGCTATATATCGGCGCCTTCGACTTCACCGCGCTACGCTGCATCTTCGGCGCACTGCTCCTGTTTATCGTTTTACGCCTGCGCGGTCGCGGCATGCGGCCCACACCCTTTATCCCGACGTTGGCGATTGCGCTGCTGCAAAGCTGCGGCATGATAGGACTCGCTCAATGGGCGCTGGTGAGTGGCGGGGCGGGGAAAGTCGCCATTCTCACTTACACGATGCCGTTTTGGGTGGTGATTCTGGCAGCGTTGTTTTTAGGTGAGCGAATGCGCCGGCTGCAATATGCCGCCATTGGCGTCGCGGCGGTGGGGCTGTGCCTAGTGATGCAGCCGTGGCAGCTCTCCCTCTCCTCGATGAAAAGCGCGCTGCTGGCAGTTCTCTCTGGCATTAGCTGGGGGGCGAGTGCGATTGTCGCCAAGCGACTGTATCAACGTCGTCCCGGCCTCGATTTACTGGCGCTCACCAGTTGGCAAATGCTATATGCCGCGATAGTGATGAGCGTTGTCGCGCTGCTGGTGCCGCAGCGTTCCGTTGACTGGCAACCCACTGTTTTCTGGGCACTGAGCTACAGCGCGGTTCTGGCGACGGCGCTAGCTTGGAGCCTGTGGCTGTACGTTCTACGCAATCTGCCCGCCAGCATTGCCAGTCTAAGCACCTTGGCGGTGCCGGTATTTGGTGTTCTGTTCTCTTGGTGGTTATTGGGCGAAAAGCCAGATGGCCTCGAAAGCCTCGGCATTGTGCTGATTGTTTTTGCGCTGGCGATAGTCAGCTTGAAAAAACGTGCGCCCCAGATCCATTCATCAGTTAAATAATCATAAATACCCTTATTTTTCTGTGGCTTTGTAATCGTTTCTCCTGATTGATCACAGTCGACCGACCTCTTTTTATGGCAGGATAAAGCTGGCCTACGTAGAAATTCCTCTTTGTGAAGGGAAAAATAAGAGGAATTAACTATCAAATCCGTGGGTCATTTCAGCTATAACTTATCAGCATGGGTGTATATCTTAATGATAAATACTGTAAGGGAGCATAGTGATGAGCACGCCAGACGATAACCAGAACGCAGGTAAATGTCCTTTCCACCAAGGTGGTGGGCACGATCAGAGCGCCGGTGCCGGCACCTCCACCAAAGACTGGTGGCCGAAGCAGCTTCGCGTCGATCTTCTTAATCAGCATTCCAATCGGTCCAACCCGCTAGGCGAGGATTTCGATTATCACAAAGAATTCAGCAAACTGGACTATTCCGCGTTAAAAGGCGATATCCGCGCGCTGTTAACTGAATCGCAATCTTGGTGGCCTGCCGACTGGGGCAGCTACGTTGGCCTGTTTATCCGCATGGCATGGCACGGCGCGGGGACCTACCGCTCCATGGACGGTCGTGGTGGCGCAGGGCGCGGTCAGCAACGTTTTGCTCCGCTGAACTCATGGCCGGACAACGTCAGCCTCGATAAAGCCCGTCGTCTGCTGTGGCCAATCAAGCAGAAATACGGTCAGAAAATTTCTTGGGCCGACCTGTATATCCTTGCGGGCAACGTGGCGCTGGAAAACTCCGGCTTCCGTACCTTTGGTTTCGGCGCTGGACGTGAAGACGTTTGGGAACCAGATCTGGACGTTAACTGGGGTGATGAAAAAGCCTGGTTGGCGCACCGTGACCCGGAAGAGCTGGCAAAACGTCCGCTGGCGGCAACCGAAATGGGCCTCATCTATGTAAACCCTGAAGGGCCAAATGCCAGCGGTGAACCGCTGTCTGCGGCATCGGCGATCCGCGCCACCTTCGGTAACATGGGTATGGACGACGAAGAGACCGTCGCGCTGATTGCCGGTGGCCACACGCTGGGTAAAACTCACGGTGCGGCAGAAGCCACGCACGTTGGTGCTGACCCGGAAGCTGCACCTATTGAAGCGCAGGGCTTAGGCTGGGCTAACAGCTTTGGCAGCGGCGCGGGCAAAGACGCCATTACTTCCGGCCTGGAAGTTGTCTGGACACAGACGCCAACGCAGTGGAGCAACTATTTCTTCGAGAACCTGTTCAAATATGAATGGGTACAGACCCGCAGCCCGGCGGGCGCAATTCAGTTTGAGGCGGTTGATGCGCCTGACCTGATCCCCGATCCGTTCGACCCGTCTAAAAAACGCAAACCAACTATGTTGGTTACCGACCTGACGCTGCGTATGGACCCGGACTTTGAGAAAATTTCCCGTCGTTTCCTGAACGATCCGCAGGCTTTTAATGAAGCCTTCGCTCGCGCATGGTTCAAACTGACCCACCGTGATATGGGGCCAAAAGCACGTTACATTGGCCCGGAAGTGCCGAAAGAAGATCTGATTTGGCAGGATCCGCTGCCACATGCGTTCTTCAACCCGACCGCTGAAGATATCGAAAGCCTGAAAGCGGAAATTGCTGCATCGGGCCTGTCCGTCAGCGAGTTGGTCTCCGTGGCTTGGGCTTCTGCATCCACTTTCCGTGGCGGCGACAAGCGTGGCGGCGCGAACGGCGCACGTCTGGCACTGGCTCCGCAGCGTGACTGGGAAGTGAACGCCGCAGCCGCGCGCGTTCTGCCGGTGCTTGAGGGCATCTATAAGTCTGCGCACAAAGCGTCGCTGGCCGATATCATCGTGCTGGCAGGCGTTGTGGGTGTAGAGCAGGCGGCAAAAGCCGCTGGCGTTAACATCAAGGTTCCGTTCTCTCCAGGCCGCGTTGATGCGCGTCAGGATCAGACGGATATCGAGATGTTTGAGCTGCTCAAGCCGGTAGCCGATGGTTTCCGTAACTATCGTGCTGCACCGGGCGAAGCGACCACTGAGTCACTGCTGATTGATAAAGCACAGCTGCTGACGCTGACCGCTCCAGAAATGACGGTGTTGGTCGGTGGCCTGCGTGTGCTGGGCGCGAACTTCGACGAAAGCCAGCATGGCGTCTTTACCGACAACGTGGGCGTACTCAGCACTGATTTCTTCGCCAATCTGCTGGATATGCGCACCGAGTGGAAAGCAACCGATGCGTCTTCTGAACTGTTCGAAGGCCGTGACCGCGCGAGCGGTGAAGTGAAATACACCGCGACCCGTGCGGACTTGGTATTTGGCTCCAACGCCGTACTGCGCGCACTGGCTGAGGTTTATGCTTCCAACGATGCGAAAGAGAAGTTTGTTAAGGACTTCGTGGCCGCATGGGTGAAAGTGATGAACCTAGACCGTTTCGACCTGCTGTAAGGGTTGTTGATACAAAAAAATCCCCGCGAAAGCGGGGATTTTTGTTTGTGGGGTTAGGGTGAGGGGATTACTCCCACTCGTGCAGGAAACGCTGCCCGTATTGGTCAGTAACCAGCAGTGCCGCATACACACGGTCAGGGTCCGCGCCGCCTGGCATATTATGGATGGTTTCCCCTTCTGCACAGGCAGCCTGAGCTACCAGACGCATTTTCGCAGGGATATCGTCTTTAATATCCAGCTGTGCCAAGGTGATTGGCAGACCGACGCTGTGGCACAAGGCGGCCACGGTTTCAATTTCGTCTACTGGGGCGTTTTCCAGCACCAACTGGGTGAGCGTGCCGAATGCTACTTTTTCTCCGTGATAGAAATGGTGTGCGTCAGGGATCGCCGTCATGCCGTTATGAATGGCGTGCGCCGCTGCGAGACCACCGCTTTCAAAACCGACGCCGCTGAGGTAGGTATTGGCCTCAATGACACGTTCCAGTGCAGGCGTCACTACGTGCTGTTCGGCGGCCAGCATCGCTTTTTCGCCTTCTTCAATCAGCGTGTTGTAGCACAGTTCAGCCAGCGCCAGCGCGGCCTGAGTGCATTGACCACCGGCCATTGTTTTTGCCCCGCTGCGCGAACAGGCGCGGGCTTCAAACCAAGTTGCCAGCGCATCGCCAATGCCGGCAGCCAGCAAACGTGCCGGGGCACCGGCAACAATTTTGGTGTCGACGATAACCATGTTCGGGTTATGCGGCAGCATCAGGTAGCGGTCAAACTCGCCGTCATCGGTGTAGAGAACTGACAGCGCGCTGCACGGCGCATCGGTGGAAGCGATGGTCGGCACAATGGCGACCGGCAGATTCATAAAGTGGGCCAGCGCTTTCGCCGTATCCAATGTTTTCCCGCCGCCGATGCCTAAAATAGCGCTGCATTTGGCGCTGTTCGCCACATCTTGCAGACGGTTAATTTCGTTTTGCGAGCACTCGCCGCCAAACGGGGCGATTTCTACCGCCAGGCCCGCGCGGGTTAGGCTCGTGCGCAGCGTCTCTTCAGCAAAGCCCAGCACAAATTTATCGCCCACGACCAGCCAGCTGTTAGCCATTGGCGTTAGGTAATCACCAAGACGAGTGATGACGTCAGCACCTTGAATATACTTACCTGGTGATTGAATTATGTGATCCATACATTTCTCCGTTACAGGTTCAGATGACCAAATGCGTTTTTCCAGTCTTGCTCGAACTTCTCTATAGCTGACTCTACCGCGGGCGTGCCGAGCATTTGTTGCGCTACATCTAAAGGAAGGGTGATGGCTTCACATCCCGCCAGTAAACAGTCCAGTGCTTGGCGCGGGGTTTTAAAGCTGGCGGCGAGCACTTTGCTTTCCGGCGCGTGAAGCTCCAATAGGGATTGCAACTCTTGCACCATACGGATGCCGTCGCCGCCCTGGGCGTCAACGCGGTTGACGTATGGGGCGACGTATTTCGCCCCGGCGAGGGCCGCCAGCAGCCCCTGCGAGGCGCTATAGACGGCGGTGCCAAGTGTTGGGATGCCTTCTTTTTTCAGCAATTTGATCGCGGCTAGCCCTTCGGCGGTGACCGGGACTTTGACCACAATGCCCGGCACCGCAGCGTTGAGTTTACGCGCGTCGTCGACCATACCGTCGGCGGTGCGGCTCATGGTTTGGGCGAACAGTGTGCCGTTTTCGCCAATCGCTTTTTTCAGGCGTGGCAGCACGTCCCAGATGGACTCGCGGCTGGCGGCGACGATGCTCGGATTGGTCGTGACGCCGACTATCGGGAAAATTCGGGCCAGACGTTCAACTTCCTGCACGTTGGCGGTGTCCAGATACAGTTCCATGTTATTTCCTCTTTAAAGTTCCAGTTCGTGTTGCAGCAGGCTGGCAATGGCGTCGGCAGAGGCGGCGTTAACCAGAGAGTTGCGGAATTCGGCGTGCATAATTCGGCGAGCCAGGCGTGAGAAGATGCGCATATGCTGGTCACCCGCGGCATGTTTGTTGAGCGTCAGCATAATGATGAACTGCGCCTCTTCATCGCCCCAGGCAATGGGGGCCGGCAGTCGGGCGACGCTTATCGTCGACTGTTCGATATGTTCGGACTTGCTGTGCGGAATGGCAAAGCTGAAGCCCAGCCCGGTGGAGAAGACCGCTTCTCGTGCCCACAGGTCCGCTTCTAATTTACGCGGATAGCGGCAACGCCCGGCCAGCAGCAGGTTATCGGTCATGCCCTTCAACACTTCTTCTTTGCTGCGCCAGTCGTTATCTAGCGAGATACAGCGTGGCGTGATCAGCGGCGCATCCTGTTGGCTCATGCGGAACTGCGCCAGCAGGTGTTCGACTTCAAGCGACGTGCGGCAGGCCATGGCCTGATTTAGCAACTGGCGGCAGGCGCGGCTGTCTAGCTGCGCCAGACGGGCTTTGGTCGCCGGAATGGATGGCGCGCTCATGCTGATTTCATCCATGCCTAGGCCAACCAGCAGCGGCAAGACAGAGCCTTTCGCCCCCAGTTCACCGCACAGACCAATCCATTTGCCCTGGCGATGCACTGCCTGAACGGCGAAGTCGAGGGCGCGCAGGAAGGCCGGATTCAGGCTGTTATAGTGGCGTGTCACCTTGGCGTTATCGCGGTCAACCGCTAGCAAATATTGCGTCAGGTCGTTACTGCCGATGCTGAAGAAATCAATCTCTTCACAGCACTGGTCGATGATGAACATCACCGACGGCACTTCCAGCATGATGCCCAGCGGAATGCGCTCATCAAATGGTACGTGTTCGCTGCGTAGCTGCTGTTTGGCTTCGGCGACTTTTTCTTTGACCCACAGGATCTCTTCCATTGAAGAGATCATCGGAATCATGATTTTCAGGCTGCCGTGTGCAGAGGCGCGCAAAATGGCCCGCAGCTGCGTGGTAAACAGCGTGGCGTATTCTTCATAAATACGCACCGCGCGGTAGCCGAGGAACGGGTTGTTCTCCGCTGGAATATTGAGGTAGTCCACCGGCTTATCGCCGCCGATATCCATGGTGCGGATAATAATGCTGCGCCCATCGGCGGACTCCAGCGCCTGGCAGAAAATGTTGTATAGCTCGCTTTCACTCGGCTCGCTGGCGCGGTCCATATACAGCATTTCGGTGCGGAACAGACCAACCGCTTCTGCGCCATTGCCAAACGCTGCTTGCGCTTCGACCGAGTGGGCAATGTTGGCGGCCACTTCCAGACGAATGCCATCAGCAGTGCGTGCCTCTTTGTTCAACCACACGCTTTGTTGCTCGCGAATCGCAGCCTGTACCCGCGCTTCCTGTTGGTAGTAGCGGGAGATGGCGTTGGTTGGCGCAACAATGACCGCGCCCGCATTGCCATCAAGATAGACTGCCTGATTATGCCAGGCCGCGAGGGCATCGATATCGACGCCGACAAGCGTCGGGATGTTAAACGAGCGCGCCAGGATCACCGTATGCGAGGTTGTCCCGCCGCTTTGCAGCAGCAGGCCTTTCAGCAGCGTTTTGTCCAGCTCAAGGAACTGGCTTGGCGTTAATTCTTCTGCGATACAGATGGCCGATTGAGTCAGTTGCCCCGGTGCAGGGAAACGTTGTTCGCCATAAATGTGCTGTAAAAGCTGGAAGCCAACATCGCGCATATCCAGCGCACGTTCCTGCAGATAGCTGCTGCTGGAGCGGGCGAATTCGGCGCAGAAATGCTGGGTGCTTTCGATGATGGCGTCGGCACAGCTCAAACCGCTGTTCACGCCTGCCAGCAAGTGCTGGCGTAGCGAGGTGTCGGTGGCGAGCGAACGGTGAGCTTCGAGAATCGCGCTGGCGGTGCTGTCGTTATCCAGCAGGCGCAGCTCCAACGTTCTGACCAGCATGGTCAGGCCGTGATCCAGTGCCGATTGTTCCTGCTCGCGACCTTTCGCCGCAGGCAGTTCACCGAGATTATTGAGATCCAGTGCGGCAAGGCGGGTGAGCACACCGCCAGCGCTTCCGCTGCATACCGGCAGAGCGCGGAAAAACGTGGGGTTTAGGCGGGTTAATGATTCCGGTAAAGCTTCTTGTTCGACGCTGACCGCCTGCGCCAGCGGTGCATCACACAGCGGAAATTCTTCTTTCAGCCACTGAGCCAGGCGTTGATGGGCGGCCTGTTGATCGGCGCCGTTTATCAGTAACTGGCAGCTATCGCCCGCCAGCGTATCGGTGCCGATAATCGCTAGCGCGCTTTTGGCGTTGCCTTTACGGTCCGTGCGCAGGTTATGCCATTCAATATCGCAGCTAAATGTGTTGCACAGCGTCTCGACATGGCTGGCAGGACGGGCGTGTACGCCATTCGGTAATTCGCAGACAAATTCAACAACCAACGTCATAACGCTATCTCCCAAATCATTCGATATGGGTAACAGAATAGGGGCCTTGTCATTGGCTCGGCTATCTGACATTTATGTCAAAAACTGGACAAATGTATTACCTGCTGGAAAATGCGAGCCACCTCACAGGTTGCCTTCCCGGCGTATAAATGCAGCGCAAATGCTAACTTTTGAGGTGGCTCGCATTTTTCTTCTAGCATTACAAAAATCCAGTAAATGCACTTTTTATCCACTGTCTGTCCCGCCGCCAATTGCCTATTGTTTGCCTCAACACCTTAATGGACATGGGCAACATAAGCTCGGGAGCGACTGATGAAAGAATTGGTGCAAATACTCAAAAATACCCGTCAGCACTTGATGACGGGCGTGTCGCATATGATCCCGTTTGTCGTGGCGGGCGGGATCTTGTTGGCAGTTTCCGTCATGTTGTACGGCAAAGGCGCCGTGCCGGATGTCGCCACCGATCCTAACCTGAAAAAACTGTTTGATATCGGCGTGGCGGGCCTCACGCTGATGGTACCGTTCCTCGCCGCTTACATCGGCTACTCCATCGCTGAGCGCTCCGCGCTGGCACCTTGTGCCATCGGCGCGTGGGTGGGCAACAGCTTCGGCGCCGGCTTTTTTGGCGCGTTGATTGCCGGGATTATCGGCGGCATCGTCGTGTACTACCTGAAGAAAATTCCTGTGCATAAGGTGCTGCGCTCGGTGATGCCTATTTTCGTCATCCCCATTATTGGCACGCTGATTACCGCAGGCATCATGATGTGGGGGCTGGGCGAGCCAGTCGGCATGCTGACCAACAGTCTTACTCACTGGCTGCAAGGGATGCAGGCCGGCAGCATCGTCGTACTAGCGGTGATTATGGGTCTGATGCTGGCGTTCGATATGGGCGGCCCGGTGAACAAAGTGGCTTATGCCTTCATGCTGATCTGCGTTTCTCAGGGCGTCTACACCGTGGTCGCTATCGCCGCCGTCGGTATCTGCGTACCGCCGCTTGGGCTGGGTCTGGCGACGCTGATTAACCGCAAAAACTTTAACAATGAAGAACGTGAAGCCGGGAAAGCGGCCTTGGTGATGGGCTGTGTTGGCGTTACCGAAGGGGCGATTCCATTCGCCGCCGCCGATCCGCTGCGCGTTATTCCGTCCATCATGTTGGGCTCCGTATGCGGCACCGTCACCGCAGCGCTGATGGGGGCGCAGTGCTACGCCGGATGGGGCGGGCTGATTGTTCTGCCGGTGGTGGAAGGAAAGCTGGGCTATTTGCTGGCGATTGTTGTCGGCGCGGTGGTCACGGCGGTTAGCGTCAACATCTTGAAGAGTCTGGCGCGTAAGAATCAAAAAGCGGTCGTCGGAAAAGAAGATGATCTGGATTTAGATTTCGAAGTTAACTAAGTGAGAAGGTGAAGAAGATGACCAATATTATTGCGGTAACGGCCTGTCCTTCCGGCGTAGCACATACCTATATGGCAGCGGAAGCGCTGGAAAGTGCAGCGAAATCTAAGGGCTGGAATGTGAAGGTGGAAACACAGGGCTCAATTGGTCAGGAAAATGAACTGACGGCGAACGACGTGGCGGCGGCTGATATGGTGATTCTGACGAAGGATATCGGCATTAAATTTGAAGAGCGCTTTGCGGGAAAAACCATCGTGCGGGTCAATATTAGCGATGCGGTTAAACGTGCCGACGCTATTATGAATAAAATCGAGGCCCACTTAGCGCAAAGCGCATAGGGGATTTTCCGATACCATAAGCAATGACCGACTGGCGGGCGCAAAATTTTTGTGTCCGCCAGCGACTATTTTCTGCAAGGAGAGGACGATGACGGCAACGAGCGGACGAATGTTAGTGGCGGTAACCGCCTGCGTAAGCGGCGTGGCCCATACCTATATGGCAGCCGAACGGCTGGAAAAACTCTGCCAGCAGGAAAAGTGGAACATCAAGATTGAAACGCAAGGGGCGCTGGGCATTGAGAATGCGCTAAGCGAAGAGGATATCCGCCGGGCGGACGCGGTGCTGTTGATTACCGATATTGAGCTTAATGGCGCGGACCGATTCACTCAAAGTCGTTACGTGCAGTCCGGAATTAGCGCTTTTTTGCGCGAGCCGCAGAAAGTCATGAGCGCGGTGCGCAAGCTGCTGTCTGCGCCACAGCATACGCATATTACTCTACCGTAGTGAGCTGGCTGTGGTATTGGCGGCGATACTCGGACGGTGAGCGGTCGGTATTTTTACGAAACAGTCGACAGAAGTAATTGCTGTCAACAAAACCACAGGCATGCGCAATCTCTTTCACCTTCATGTCATACCCTTTCAACAGCCGTCTGGCATGCTCTAGACGGGTATGGTTGAGGTACTCGTTAAAGCCCATAATCCCGCTTTTCTGGAACAAATGTGACAGGTAGTTGGGTGAAATATAGAACGCTTGGGCGACCGATTCTCGGGTCATCGGTTCGGCAAAGTGGGTATCGATGTATTCGCGAATGGCATCAAACAGGGCCTGACTACGTGAGGCGGTTTGGATTTGGCTGCCGAGCAGGTCGGCGCAATGGCTAATCAGGCTGGTGGTGATAAGCCGGGCTGTTTGCTGATCCTGTTGTTGCATTTGGATCTCGCCCATAGTTTGCAGCAGAAATGAGCCCACCCGCGGCCCACGACGGGCAACGTGTTGTTTAGACACGTTTCTTAACTGACACCCATCCCACTGTTGGACGCTAAAGCCCAATTGTTGCTTGCCAAACAGCACGCTCAGGGTCGTCGCGGGTTGGTCCCACAGCGGATAGTTCCAGCCACTAGCCGGGATATACAACGCATCCAGCCCGTTCATATGCACGTTGTCGCCATGCAGTCCGGCGTCTGCCAACTGCCCTGAAAGCACAATCTCTAGGCGTGGGAAATCGACCTGAAATGCCATCTCTGGCGCAGGCGCATGGTTTGCGGGAAACCAGATTTTTTGCAACGGCGTGGTACCTGAAGCAATGTGGGAAAGCAGTGGGTTGATGTCGAAAAACATAAGGCTCCCTGTCGTAAAGTACAACGTAGAAACCTTAACTGAGGGCATAAAAAAAGGCCACAAAGAATGTGGCCTTTTGCGGGGTTAGTTCCCGTCTGTAGGCCTGATAAGCACAGCGCCATCAGGCGGTCTATGGCACATTGCCGGATGGCGGCGTTGCCTTATCCGGCCTACTTAAGGAGTTAGCCGGTGTTACGCATACCTGCTGCAACGCCCGCGATAGTCACCATCAGCGCTTGCTCGACGTTTGGATCCGGCTCTAAGCCTTCCTCTTCTGCTTTACGTGAACGATGCAGCAGTTCAGCCTGCAGTACGTTCAGCGGGTCGGTGTAGATGTTACGCAACTGGATAGATTCGGCGATCCATGGCAGGTCAGCCATCAGGTGCGCGTCGTTGGCAATATCGAGCACCACTTTGATGTCGGCTTCCAGCAGGTCGCGCAGTTCGGTACCCAGTGCCCACAGCTCAGGTTTCACCAGACGCTGATCATAGTATTCCGCCAGCCACAGGTCGGCTTTCGAGTAAACCATTTCCAACATGCCCAGACGGGTGGAGAAGAATGGCCAGTCGCGGCACATGCTTTCCAGTTTGCTCTGTTTGCCATCTTCCACCACTTTTTGCAGCGCTGCACCGGCACCCAGCCAGGCTGGCAGCATCAGGCGGTTTTGGGTCCACGCGAAGATCCATGGAATGGCGCGCAGGGACTCAACGCCACCGGTAGGACGACGTTTGGCCGGACGCGAACCCAGCGGCAGTTTGCCCAGTTCCTGCTCCGGTGTGGCGGAACGGAAGTAAGGTACAAAATCTTTGTTTTCACGCACGTAGCCGCGATACATCTCGCAGGAGATATCCGACAGCTCGTCCATGACGCGGCGCCATTCTTCTTTTGGCTCCGGTGGTGGCAGCAGGTTAGCTTCCAAAATAGCGCTGGTGTACAGCGACAGGCTGCTAACGGTAATTTCCGGCAGACCGTATTTGAAGCGGATCATCTCGCCCTGTTCGGTGACGCGCAGGCCGCCTTTCAGGCTTCCCGGAGGCTGTGACAGCAGCGCAGCGTGGGCCGGTGCGCCGCCGCGACCGATAGAACCGCCGCGACCGTGGAACAGCGTCAGTTCGATGCCAGATTTCTCACAGGTTTTGATCAGCGCATCCTGTGCTTGGTACTGCGCCCAGGATGCGGCCATGACGCCCGCATCTTTTGCGGAGTCAGAGTAGCCAATCATGACCATTTGTTTGCCCTGAATAAAGCCGCGATACCAGTCGATACTCAGTAATTGGGTCATCACGTCGTCGGCGTTGTTCAGGTCGTCCAGCGTTTCGAACAGCGGAGCGACCGGTAGCGCAAACGGAATACCTGCTTCTTTGAGCAGCAGGTGAACGGCCAGCACGTCGGATGGGGTTTTGGCCATTGAGATAACATAGGCGGCAACGGAGCCCTGTGGCGCATCAACAATCGCTTTGCAGGTGTTGAGCACTTCGCGGGTGTCGTTGCTCGGTTCCCAACTGCGTGGCAGCAGCGGGCGTTTGGAATTGAGCTCGCGAATGAGGAAGGCTTGTTTGTCGGCTTCAGACCAGCTTTCATAGTCGCCAATGCCGAGGTAACGCGTCAGTTCGCCCAGCGCTTCGGTATGGCGGGTACTTTCCTGACGCACGTCAATGCGCACCAGCGGTACGCCGAAACATTTCACGCGACGCAGGGTGTCGAGCAGTTCGCCGTTGGCGATGATGCTCATGCCGCAGGCCTGCAGGGATTTATAGCAGGCGTACAGCGGTTCCCACAGCTGCTCATTCTGGCTAATCAGACCTGCCGGTTTCGGCAGACGCTGACCTTTCAGACGGGCTTCCAGCCAGGCCTGAGTTGCCATCAGCTGGCTGCGCAGGGTTTTCATCAGGTAGCGGTAAGGCTCGGTGGCACCTTCTTCGCCAACCAACTCGCGCAGTTCGTCGGTACATTCGACCATCGACAGTTCAGAAATCAGGATCTGCACGTCTTTCAAGAACAGGTCGGTGGCTTTCCAGCGGCTCAGCAGCAGCACGTGGCGGGTGATTTCGGCGGTGACGTTCGGGTTGCCGTCACGGTCGCCGCCCATCCAAGAGGTGAAGCGCACCGGGACAAAGTCGACCGGTAGCTTGTAGCCGAGGTTCTCTTCGAGCTGTTCGTTCAGTTCGCGCAGATAGTTCGGCACGCCTTCCCACAGGCTGTTTTCTACCACCGCAAAGCCCCATTTTGCTTCATCAACCGGGCTTGGGCGGTGCTTACGAATTTCGTCGGTGTGCCAAGACTGAGCAATTAGCTGGCGCAGGCGGCGCATCACTTGGTTGCGTTCGTAGTCGGCAATATCGGTATTATCGAGCTGTTTCAGACAGTTGTTGATTTCACCCATCTTGTGGATAAGCGTACGACGCGTGATTTCGGTCGGGTGCGCGGTCAGCACCAGCTCCAGCGACAGGGATTCAACGGCCTGTTTAATGGTGGTTTCGTTGAGATTGGGTTGGTCTTTGAGTTTACGCAGGGTACGGGCAATCACTTCCGGGTTGCTCGCCGCTTCGCCTTTTGGCGAAATGCTGTGGTATTGCTCGGCGGTATTAGCCAGATTCAGGAACTGGCTGAACGCGCGGGCAACCGGCAACAATTCATCGTTGGACAGGTTCTGCAAGGTGGTCAGCAGCTCCTGGCGATTGGCTTCGTTGCCAGCACGTGATGATTTGGACAACTTACGGATTGTTTCTACACGGTCAAGAATGTTCTCACCAAGCGCATCCTTGATGGTATCGCCTAGCACTTTACCGAGCATACTGACATTACTACGCAACGCGGAATATTGTTCGTTCATTAACCCAGACACCCCATCTCATTTTATTTTGTTATATCCCGGCCTCGGAACGTAGGGGCGGGATAAAGACACCTCTTTTATAAAGCCACGTAAAAACCCTTACGTCAATTGCTGCGAAATCGCTTCAGCAAACGAATAAATCGCGACAATTTACGAAAGTTAATTCGCATCGTGCCAGATAAGAAATGCTTATGAAAATGTGAGGGCGATCGTGGGAAAGTGCGGCGTTGCGTTGCCGGATGGCGCTGCGCTTATCCGGCCTACCGATGAGGTAGGCCCAGTAAACGAAGCGCCACCGGGCAAAGGCGTTAATGCCAGCAGAAGTGATGCACGACTTGGCTAATTAAGTCTCGCGTCGGCTTAATAAAGCGTGTTTCCAGGTATTCATCTGGCTGGTGGGCCTGATTAATAGAGCCTGGGCCGAGCACGATAGTCGGACACAGGTTTTGAATAAACGGTGCTTCGGTGCAGTAGTTCACCACTTCGGTTTTGGTGCCGAGCAGGTTTTCCAGCACTTCAACCAATTGGTGATCCGGTGGGCATTCGTAGCCTGGAATCGGCGGATGCAGCTCGCTAATCGTCAGGCGACCGGGCCACTGCGCGCTTACCGGTTCAAGGGCTTCATCCAGCAGGCCGTTGAGATCGCCCAACGTCATGCCCGGCAGCGGGCGAATATCCATATGCAGTTCGCAGCAAGCACAGATGCGGTTGGAGGCGTCGCCGCCGTGGAGGCTGCCAAGGTTGAGCGTTGGATATGGCACGGTGAAGGCTTCATAGTGATAGCGCTCTTTCAGCGAGTCGCGTAGCTGCATCACGCGACCGATGGCATCGTGCATAATTTCAATGGCATTCACGCCACGCGCCGGATCGCTGGAGTGACCTGATTGGCCCAGCACGCGAATGGCGTTCGACATATGGCCTTTGTGCGCTCGCACCGGCTGCAACGAGGTGGGTTCACCGATGATGGCGCAATCTGGGCGCAGCGTGGTGGACTCGGCAAAGTAGCGCGCCCCGGCCATGCTGGTTTCTTCGTCAGCGGTCGCCAGAATGTAGAGCGGCTTTTTCAGCGTCTTCACATCCACATCACGCAGGGCGTCGAGAATAAACGCAAAGAAGCCTTTCATGTCGGCGGTGCCGAGCCCATAAAGCTTGTTTTCATGCTCGGTGAGGGTGAACGGATCGCGGGTCCAACGGCCGTCGTCGAATGGAACGGTATCGGTATGACCCGCAAGAAGCAGACCGCCTGCGCCGTGACCGGTGCTGGCGAGCAGGTTGAATTTATTGCGGGTTCCAGGGACCGGCTGAACCTCAACTTCAAAGCCTAAAGAGGCAAACCAATCAGCGAGCAGAGTGATTAAAGACGCATTGCTCTGATCGAGCGCTTCTTCGGTTGCGCTGATGGACGGGGTGGCGATCAACGCACGGTAAATCTCGATAAATGGGGGTAAATTGTTTTTCATTGTTGACACACCTCGGGTCGTGATAGTATCAATATTCATGCAGTATTTGTGAATAAAAATACATTATCATTAGGCGTAAGAAAACCCACCAACAGTAGGGTGAAGTGATTACGCTTAATCAGGCAAACAGACATAAGAAGGTGAACTGCACCGATGTTGAATACGCTGATTGTGGGCGCGAGCGGTTACGCTGGCGCAGAGCTTGTGACCTATGTAAATCGCCATCCTCATATGAACATAACCGCTTTGACGGTCTCAGCGCAAAGCAATGATGCAGGAAAGTTAATCTCCGATTTGCATCCACAGCTGAAAGGCATCGTTGACCTGCCGTTGCAGCCGATGTCCGATATCAGTGAATTCAGCGCGGGCGTTGATGTCGTGTTCCTCGCCACCGCTCATGAAGTCAGTCATGACCTCGCGCCGCAGTTTCTTGCGGCGGGCTGTGTGGTGTTCGACCTGTCCGGCGCGTTCCGTGTGAACGATGGCGCCTTCTATGAAAAATATTACGGTTTTACCCATCAGCATCCTGAGCTGCTGGCGCAAGCAGTATATGGCTTGGCCGAGTGGAGCGCGGATGCGCTGAAAGAAGCCAAACTGATTGCCGTACCGGGTTGCTACCCAACGGCGGCGCAGCTGTCACTTAAGCCGCTGATTGATGGCGGTCTGTTGGATCTCACTCAGTGGCCGGTTATTAATGCCACTTCCGGCGTGAGTGGTGCGGGGCGTAAAGCTGCTATCTCCAATAGCTTCTGCGAAGTGAGCCTGCAGCCGTACGGCGTGTTTACCCACCGCCATCAGCCGGAAATCGCCAGCCATCTTGGCGCGGAGGTGATTTTCACTCCGCATCTGGGCAACTTCCCGCGCGGTATTCTCGAAACTATCACCTGCCGTCTGAAGCCTGGCGTGACCCAGTCTCAGGTCGCAGATGCGCTGCAGCAGGCTTACGCGGATAAACCGATGGTTCGTTTATACGACAAAGGCGTGCCGGCGTTGAAAAACGTCGTGGGTCTGCCGTTCTGCGATATCGGTTTTGCCGTTCAGGGCGAGCACCTGATCGTGGTGGCAACCGAAGACAACCTATTGAAAGGCGCCGCCGCACAGGCCGTGCAGTGCGCCAATATCCGTTTCGGCTTCGCTGAGACGCAGTCTCTTATCTAAGGTGTGATGACGATGAATCCATTAATTATCAAACTGGGCGGCGTGTTACTGGATAGCGAAGAAGCGCTGGAGCGTCTGTTTACCGCGCTGGTTAACTATCGTGAATCACATCAGCGTCCGCTGGTGATTGTCCATGGCGGCGGCTGCGTGGTGGATGAGCTGATGAAGCAGCTCAATCTGCCGGTGAAAAAGAAAAACGGCCTGCGCGTCACACCGGCTGACCAGATTGACATCATCACCGGGGCGCTGGCGGGAACGGCGAACAAAACGCTGCTGGCGTGGGCGAAAAAACATGATATCGCGTCCGTGGGCCTGTTCCTCGGCGATGGCGACAGCGTGAAGGTGACCAAGCTTGATGAAGAGCTGGGCCACGTAGGGCAGGCGCAGCCGGGTTCGCCGAAGCTGATTAACCTGCTGCTGGAAGGTGGATTCCTGCCGGTGGTGAGTTCAATCGGCGTGACCGCTGAAGGGCAACTGATGAACGTCAACGCCGATCAGGCGGCTACCGCACTGGCGGCGACGCTGGGCGCAGACTTAATTCTGCTCTCCGACGTGAGCGGTATTCTGGACGGCAAAGGCCAGCGTATTGCCGAGATGACGGCGGCGAAGGCGGAACAGCTTATCGACCAAGGCATTATTACCGACGGCATGATCGTCAAAGTGAATGCGGCGCTTGATGCTGCGCGTACGCTGGGTCGCCCGGTGGATATCGCCTCTTGGCGTCACGCGGAACAACTCCCGGCGCTGTTTAACGGCACGCCGATCGGCACGCGTATTTTGGCTTAAGCATTTGTGTGCCGGATGGCGGTGTAAACGCTTTATTCGGCCTACGTGAACAGAACTTGTCGGCCGGATAAGCGCAGCGCCATCCGGCATTGAAATCGAAGAATTTAAGGAAGCATGTTATGGCACTTTGGGGCGGGCGTTTTACTCAGGCAGCGGATCAGCGGTTCAAACAGTTCAATGACTCTTTACGCTTTGATTATCGCCTAGCGGAGCAAGATATCATTGGCTCTGTCGCCTGGTCTAAGGCGCTGGTGACGGTTGGCGTGCTGACCGAGCAGGAACAGACTCAGTTGGAAGATGCGCTGGGCGTGCTGCTGGAAGAGGTTCGCGCAAACCCACAGCAGATCCTTGAAAGCGATGCTGAAGATATTCATAGCTGGGTTGAAGGCAAGCTTATCGACAAAGTCGGTCAACTGGGCAAAAAACTGCACACCGGGCGTAGCCGTAACGACCAAGTCGCTACCGACCTGAAACTGTGGTGTAAAGATACCGTCGCTGAACTGCTGGCGGCTAACCGTCAGCTGCAAAGCGCGTTGGTTGAGACCGCACAGGCGAACCAAGACGCCGTGATGCCGGGGTATACCCACCTGCAGCGTGCGCAGCCGGTGACTTTTGCTCACTGGTGTTTGGCCTACGTTGAGATGCTGGCGCGTGATGAAAGCCGTCTGCACGATACACTCAAACGTCTGGATGTTAGCCCGCTGGGCTGCGGTGCGCTGGCGGGTACCGCCTATGAGATTGACCGTGAACAACTGGCCGGCTGGCTGGGCTTCGCGTCCGCGACCCGTAACAGCCTTGATAGCGTGTCAGACCGCGACCACGTGCTGGAACTGCTTTCCAATGCCTCTATCGGGATGGTGCACCTGTCGCGCTTTGCTGAAGATTTAATCTTCTTTAATACCGGCGAAGCGGGCTTTGTGGAGCTTTCCGATCGCGTGACTTCCGGTTCTTCACTGATGCCGCAGAAGAAAAACCCGGATGCGCTGGAGCTTATCCGTGGTAAATGCGGCCGCGTGCAGGGCGCGCTAACCGGCATGATGATGACCCTGAAAGGCCTGCCGCTGGCTTACAACAAAGACATGCAGGAAGATAAAGAAGGGGTCTTTGACGCGCTCGATACTTGGATGGACTGTCTGCATATGGCCGTGCTGGTACTGGACGGGATTCAGGTGAAACGTCCACGTTGCCAGGAAGCGGCACAGCAGGGTTATGCTAACGCCACTGAGCTTGCGGATTATCTGGTTGCTAAAGGCGTACCGTTCCGTGAAGCGCACCATATTGTAGGTGAAGCGGTGGTTGAAGCCATTGCCCAAGGCAAGCCGCTGGAAGATCTGGCGTTGGCTGATTTGCAAAAATTCAGCGCGGTGATTGGCGACGACGTGTACCCGATTCTGTCTCTGCAATCTTGCCTTGATAAGCGTGCAGCCAAAGGCGGTGTATCGCCTCAGCAGGTGGCGCAGGCCATCAGCGACGCGAAGGCGCGCCTCGCATAACCGTTGTAGGCCTGATAAGCGTAGCGCCATCAGGCCGATCGGCGCACATTGCCGGATGGCGGCGTAGCCCGGCCGAGCGCAAGCGACGCCGGGTTTTTTACGCCAAAAAAAAGCGGGCCACGGGGCCCGCAAACGTTCATGTTGGCTTTTGTTAGTCGAGTTTGAGAGAAACTCCGAATCAGTGTGACGACTTCAAGGGTTAAACAAGGGTCACCTGTTTCTGTGGTGTATTATTAAACAGAATCCTTGATAGGGATAATCATTCGTTGCTATTCTATCTATCGCCATGGGCTATCGTGGCGATGGAGGAAGAATAATGAATATTCGCGATCTTGAATACCTGGTGGCATTGGCTGAACATCGGCACTTTCGCCGGGCGGCAGACTCCTGCCATGTCAGTCAGCCAACCCTAAGCGGGCAGATTCGTAAACTGGAAGATGAACTTGGCGTGATGCTGCTGGAACGCACCAGCCGCAAAGTGCTGTTTACCCAAGCGGGACTGCTGCTGGTGGACCAGGCGCGTACTGTGCTACGCGAGGTCAAAGTGCTTAAGGAGATGGCAAGCCAGCAGGGGGAGACAATGTCCGGCCCGCTGCATATCGGCCTGATTCCAACCGTTGGCCCGTATCTGTTACCGCATATTATCCCAATACTGCATCAAACCTTCCCGAAGCTGGAAATGTATCTGCATGAAGCGCAAACCCATCAGCTGCTGGCGCAGCTCGACAGCGGTAAGCTGGATTGCGTGATTCTGGCGTTGGTGAAGGAAAGCGAAGCTTTTATCGAAGTGCCGCTGTACGACGAACCGATGTCGCTTGCGATCTACGAAGATCACCCGTGGGCGGAGCGCGATCGTGTGCCGATGGCAGATCTAGCAGGTGAAAAGCTGCTGATGCTGGAAGACGGCCACTGTCTACGCGATCAGGCGATGGGTTTCTGCTTTGAGGCGGGTGCTGACGAAGATACCCACTTCCGGGCCACCAGCCTAGAAACGCTGCGTAATATGGTGGCGGCGGGCAGCGGAATTACGTTGTTGCCTGAGCTTGCGGTGCCGCAGGAACGCAAACGTGACGGCGTGGTTTACCTGCCGTGCATTAAGCCGGAACCTCGCCGTACCGTCGGTCTGGTCTATCGACCAGGATCGCCGCTGCGCAGCCGCTATGAGCAGTTAGCTGAGGCCGTCCGTGAAACGATGGACGGCCATTTTGACAAGGCGCTAAAAAAGGCGGTTTAAGCCGTTCAACGCCGCTACCCGATAGGCTTCCGCCATGGTTGGGTAGTTAAAGGTGGTGTTAACGAAGTACTCAATGGTGTTACCACCGCCTTTCTGCTCCATAATCGCTTGGCCGATATGAATAATTTCGGCCGCGCGCTCACCAAAGCAGTGAATGCCGAGGATTTCCTTGGTCTCCCGATGGAACAGGATTTTCAGGCTACCCACGCTCATGCCGACGATTTGCGCTCGTGCCAGGTGTTTGAACTGCGCACGACCCACTTCGTATGGCACTTTCATCGCCGTTAGCTGCTGCTCCGTTTTACCCACCGAGCTGATTTCTGGAATGGTGTAGATCCCGGTCGGGATATCTTCAATCAGATGCCCGGAAGCTTCACCTTTCATCAGCGCCTGTGCGGCAATCCGGCCTTGGTCATAGGCGGCGGAGGCGAGGCTCGGATAACCGATAACATCACCCACCGCATAGACGTGCGGCAACGCGGTCTGGTATAGGCTGTTTACCTTCAATTGACCGCGGCCATCGGCCTGCAGGCCAATGTTTTCCAGCGCCAGAGATTCGGTGTTGCCAGTGCGCCCGTTGGCAAACAGCAGGCAGTCGGCCTTGAGCTTTTTGCCGGATTTCAGGTGCATGATCACGCCATCATCCACGCCTTCGATTCTCTCGTACTCTTCGTTGTGGCGAATAACCACACCGCTGTTCCAGAAGTGATAGGACAGTGAGTCCGACATTTCCTGATCGAGGAAGGCCAGCAGGCGGTCGCGGGTGTTGATCAAATCGACTTTGACGTCCATTCCGCGGAAGATGGACGCATATTCACAGCCAATAACCCCTGCGCCGTAGATGATGACGTGGCGAGGCTCGTGGTGCAGGCTGAGAATTGAGTCACTGTCATAAATGCGCGGATGGTTAAAATCAACGTCGGCCGGGCGATATGGGCGTGAACCGCAGGCGATGACGAACTTATCGGCGGTTAAGGTTTCGACCGAACCGTCCGGGCATTTCAGTGCGATGGTGTGCTCATCAACAAAGTGAGCGTCGCCCTGCAGCATTTCGCAGTGATTGCGCTCGTAAAAGCCTTGGCGCATACGTGTTTGCTGATTAATCACGCTATCGGCGTGGTTCAGGATATCGGCAAACGAGGAGCGGAGAAGTCGGCTGTGGTCACTATAAAGAGGGTTTTGGTTGAATTCGATAATACGGCTGACGGCATGGCGAAGGGCTTTAGACGGGATGGTGCCCCAATGGGTACAACCGCCGCCGACGTTATGGTAACGCTCAATAACGGCGACATGGGCTCCTTGCTTCACCAGACCCATAGCAGCACCTTCACCGCCAGGGCCGGAACCAATTATTACTGCATCATAATCGTAGGAATGTGACATGGTAAGGCTTACCTGTTCTTATACATAAAAGCAACAGAATCATAACATCATCAAATGAATAACCCAATTATCGTTGGGCTTTTTTCATACGAAATAGCATAAATAGCGTGTAAACAATCATTAACAAAGCTGCGTAAGTGGATTCGTTTTGATCTCTGGTATAGTGCCAGCACGGCATATGGAAGGATTCAGTCATCGTGATGGGTGTTAGAGCGCAACAAAAAGAAAAGACCCGGCGTTCGCTGGTGGAAGCGGCATTTAGTCAACTCAGTGCCGAACGTAGTTTTGCCAGCCTGAGCCTGCGCGAAGTGGCGCGCGAGGCGGGGATCGCGCCAACCTCCTTTTATCGCCATTTCCGTGATGTGGATGAGCTAGGACTGACGATGGTCGACGAAAGCGGCCTGATGCTGCGCCAACTGATGCGCCAGGCACGTCAGCGTATCGCGAAAGGCGGTAGCGTCATTCGCACCTCGGTTTCAACGTTTATGGAATTTATCGGTAATAACCCAAACGCCTTCCGCCTGTTGCTGCGAGAACGTTCTGGAACATCCGCCGCTTTTCGTGCAGCGGTTGCCCGCGAAATTCAGCATTTTATTGCGGAACTTGCCGACTATCTGGAAATCGAAAATCATATGCCCCGGGCCTTCACGGAAGCACAGGCTGAGGCGATGGTGACGATTGTATTTAGCGCGGGAGCGGAGGCTTTAGATGTTGGCCTTGAGCAGCGTCGGCAGCTGGAGGAGCGGCTGGTGCTGCAGTTACGGATGATCTCCAAAGGCGCGTACTACTGGTATCGTCGCGAACAAGAGAAGAGTCACATCATTCCGAATAAGGTGGTAGACGAGCAATGAAACAGTCAGTTCAGGATAAAGGTACGCTGCTGCTAGCGCTGTTGGCTGGCTTATCGATTAACGGCACGTTTGCAGCGCTGTTTAGCTCCATCGTTCCTTTTTCCGTATTCCCTATAATTTCTCTGGTGCTGACGGTTTACTGCCTGCATCAGCGCTATCAAAATCGTACCATGCCGGTTGGGCTGCCAGGTTTGTCTGCTGCCTGCTTTATTCTTGGCGTGCTGCTTTACAGTACCGTGGTTCGGGCGGAATACCCGGATATCGGTTCTAACTTCTTCCCTGCGGTGCTGTCGGTGGCGATGGTCTTTTGGATTGGTTATCGGATGCGTAACCGCAAGCACGAGTCCTAATCTGTAGGCCGGATGGCGGCTTCGCCTTATCCGGCCTACCGTAGTCTTACTTCTTCGTTAACAGCACGCCGCATTCCATATGATGGGTGTACGGGAACTGATCGAACAGCGCTAGGCGCGTGATGTTATGCGTCTGACTTAACGTTTCCAGATTCTGGCACAGCGTTTCTGGGTTGCAGGAGATGTACAGAATATTGGGATACGCCTGCACCATCTTCTCGGTTTCGCTGTCCAGCCCGCTGCGCGGTGGATCGACAAAAATAGTCTCACACTGATAGCTCTTCAGATCGATGCCCTGCAAACGGTTAAATTCCCGCACGCCGTTCATTGCCTGAGTAAACTCTTCCGCCGCCATGCGGATGATTTGCACATTGTCGATGTGGTTGGCCGCGATGTTGTACTGCGCGGCGGCGACGGATGGCTTGGCGATTTCGGTGGCCAGCACGCGGTTGAAGTTACGCGCTAGCGCCAGCGAGAAGTTGCCGTTACCGCAATACAATTCCAGCAGGTCGCCGCGTGAATTCTGCGTGCTATCCAGTGCCCACTCCAACATCTGAATATTCATCGCTGCGTTTGGCTGGGTGAAGCTGTTCTCTACCTGACGGTAGATCATCTCTTTCCCAGCAACCGGCAGACGTTCATCAATATAATCCTGATCCAGCTCGATTTTGGTTTTGGTCGCCCGGCCAATAAGGTGCACATTCAGCCCCTGCGCTCGCAGCGCATCGCGCAGGATCGTGGCCTGTTCACGCCATTCGTCACCGAGTTTCTTGTGGTACAACAGCGTGACTACCGCCTGGTTGCTGAGTGTGGTCAGGTAGTCAATCTGGAACAGCTTATGACGCAGCGTTGGGTTGTCGCGTACGCCGTCGAGCATGACGGTCATCAGCGTATTAATAAGCTGGCTGGCGGCCGGGAATGAATCGACGCGGATGCGGTTTTTGGTCTGCTGGTCAAACATGATGTGGTAGAGATCGTCGCCGTCGTGCCAGATGCGGAACTCCGCACGCATCCGGTAGTGGCTGACCGGTGAACGAAACACCTCCGGCGCAGGCGCGCTAAACGGCGTCATCATCGTTTGCAGGCGAGTCACTTTCTCGGCGAGCTGAGCGTCGTACTGTTCGGTAGGGAGGTGTTCGGGGGTCATGATGCATCCTGAATAATAAAAGTACGCGGGGATTGTAGGGCTTGTTCAGGGGATGTCCAGCCTCAAGCGGGTTAAAATGATAAATAGCAGTCTGGACATCCGTATGTAACTAAATGTAGCATTCGCTTACCGGTCCTGTGAGTTAAAAGGGAATCCAGTGTGAATCTGGAGCTGACGCGCAGCGGTAAGGAAGGTAAGAAAGAAGCGCACCTAGTGCAGACACTGCGGCTTGCCGTGGGAAGTCATTCTTTCTTTATATAGCCTCCAAGCCCGAAGACCTGCCGGATGACGTCGCATGAGGTTTTATCGTCGCGAGCAACTGATAAAACCTGCGGCATCCTTTATCTATTTCGGATGCTTTTAAAAATGATTAAAAAAGTTTCGCTGCTGACGGCGTTGTCCGTCACGGCATTTTCCGGCTGGGCGCAAGACAGCAATTCAGACACGCTGGTGGTGACCGCCAACCGCTTCCAACAACCCGTCAATACCGTTCTGGCTCCTACCGACGTTGTGACGCGCGATGATATTCAGCGCTGGCAGTCGAAAGATCTCAATGATGTGATGCGCCGCTTGCCTGGGGTGGATATTTCGCAGACCGGCGGGATGGGAAGCAGCTCTTCTCTATTTATACGCGGCACCGAAGCGCGCCATGTATTGGTGTTGATCGACGGTATTCCGATGGCAAGAGCGGGTATTGGTAACGCTATCGATATTGGCCAGATTCCAGTGTCCCTAGTGCAGCGTATCGAATACATTCGCGGACCGCGTTCTGCAGTGTACGGTTCCGGGGCGATTGGTGGGGTGGTTAACATCATTACCATGAGCGACGATGAACGCGCTCAGGTCGATGCCGGGATGGGGTCGAATGGCTACCAAACCTATGACGGTGCGGTGAATAAACGCTTTGGTGACACGATGGTGACTGCGGCAGGAGCTTACCAGACGACCAAAGGTTTTAACGTCAAACCTGATTCTCCTTACAGCGGCGATAGCGACCGCGATGGTTATCGCAACAAATTGTTCTGGGGCGCCGTACAGCACAAGTTCGATGATAGCTTCTCGGGATTCTTCCGTGGCTATGGATACACGGCAAACAACGATTACGATCAGGATACAAAATATGGCTCTCCTGAAGGTAATGATGAAGGGCAGAACTATAACCAATCCTGGGACACAGGGCTTCGCTATAACTCTGGCATCTATTCCACTCAGCTTATCGCCAACTATCAGCACCTTAAAGACTATAACTACAGCAGCAATCTAGGTCGCTATGCGGGCCAAGCCACGCTGGATGATATGGAACAGCGTTATATCCAGTGGGGTAACAACATTGAGGTTGGACACGGCGCGATTAGCGGTGGCGTTGACTGGAAGCAGGAAAAGCTGGTTTCCGGCAGCACGACAAAAACTGATGCCTATAAACGTGATACGACGGGCCTTTACCTGACCGGGCAGCAGCAGATTGATTCCATTACGCTGGAAGCATCGGGCCGTGAGGATCATGATGAGCAGTTTGGCTGGCACGGAACTTGGCAAACAGCTGCGGGTTGGGAATTTATTGATGGTTACCGCGCAACGCTTTCTTATGGCACCGGCTTCCTAGCACCCTCTTTGGGGCAGCAGTATGGTGCGGCGCGTTATGCATATGGAAGCAACCGAGGCATCATTGCCAACCCGAATCTGCAACCTGAAGAATCTAAACAGTGGGAAGCCGGAATTGACGGGATTACGGGGCCGTTGGATTGGAGGCTCTCTGCGTACCACTATGAAATTCAAAACCTGATTGATTATAAAAGCTCGAGCCAATACAGCCAGTACGTCAACGTGAAATCGGCCACCATTAAAGGCTTGGAGTGGACGGGGAACATCACGACTGGCCCGGTAGAGCACCACCTGACTCTGCAATATGTTGATCCGCGTGATGATGAAACCAATCAGGTTCTTGCTCGCCGTGCGAAACAGCAGGTGAAGTATGAGGTAACTGGGCAGGTTTACGATCTTGGCTGGAATATCGCTTACCAATATTTGGGGCAGCGCTATGATAACGATTATGACGAGACAACAAATACCTCTAGTCGAGTTAGAGTGGGCGGTGTGAGCCTGTGGGATATCGGATTGTCATATCCAGTCACCTCACACCTGACAGTTCGTGGTAAAATCGCCAACCTGTTCGATAAAGATTACGAGACAGCATATGGCTACCCAACTGCAGGACGGGAATACACCTTGTCTGGCAGCTACACCTTCTAAACCACGTCCCACCGTCCTGGTCTTTGACTCCGGGGTTGGTGGGCTGTCGGTCTACGATGAGGTCCGGCACCTTCTGCCGGATCTTCATTACATCTACGCTTTCGATAACGTGGCTTTCCCTTATGGGGAGAAGAGCGAAGAGTTTATCGTTGAACGCGTCCTCGAGATTGTCACTGCCGTACAGCAACGCTATCCACTAGCGCTCGCGGTTATCGCCTGTAACACGGCGAGCACAGTGTCGCTCCCCGCGCTGCGAGAGAAGTTTGCTTTCCCGGTTGTAGGCGTCGTGCCTGCAATTAAGCCGGCGGCACGCCTGTCTGCCAACCGTGTCATTGGGCTACTGGCAACGCGGGGCACGGTAAAGCGTTCTTATACTCATGAGCTCATTGCACGCTTTGCCGATGAATGCCGGATTGAGATGCTTGGGTCCGCAGAGTTAGTTGAGCTGGCAGAAGCGAAGCTGCACGGTGAGCCCGTTCCGCTCGAAGAGCTGCGCCGTATTCTACGTCCGTGGCTGCGTATGCAGGAGCCGCCAGATACCGTTGTTCTCGGTTGCACCCATTTCCCTCTATTACAAGAGGAACTGTTGCAGGTGCTTCCGGAAGGTACGCGGCTGATCGACTCCGGTGCTGCAATCGCGCGTCGAACTGCTTGGTTATTGGAACATGAAGCGCCGGATGCGAAATCTAGCGATGCCAATCTGGCCTACTGTATGGCGTTAACGACTGAAACTGAGCAACTTTTACCCGTTTTACAGCGTTATGGCTTTGAAACGCTCGAAAAACTGCCTGTTTCAGGCTGATTTGAGCAAAAAAGAGACGGTTGAAAAGTTTTTTTAAAACAGGGCTTGTCAACGTCTCAGAACTCCCTATAATGCGCCTCCACTGACACGGAACAACGGATTACAAGCCGCCGGGTCAGCGAGGTTCTCAAGGGAACTTCAGCAGAGAAAAGCGAAATTAAATGCTTGACTCTGAAGCGGGAAAGCGTAATATGCACATCCCGCGCCGCTGACAAAAGCGAAAGCGAAGCGGCACTGCTCTTTAACAATTTATCAGACAATCTGTGTGGGCACTCGAAGATACGGATTCTTAAACGTCGCAAGACGCTAAATGAATACCAAGTCTCAACGAGTGAACATACGTAATTCATTACGAAGTTTAATTCATTGAGCATCAAACACTTTTAAATTGAAGAGTTTGATCATGGCTCAGATTGAA